>NZ_AUEV01000007.1:0-441916 GCF_000426165.1 Streptomyces sp. TAA486
CACCCGTTCGCCACTAATCCACCCCCGAAAGGGCTTCATCGTTCGACTTGCATGTGTTAAGCACGCCGCCAGCGTTCGTCCTGAGCCAGGATCAAACTCTCCGTGAATGCCTTCAAAAAGACAGACCACAAAGAGCGGCACAACCAGGAGGAATAATCCCGGTCGTGCACAGCGTCCTCGCTGTCATCAAAGAAATCCACACCCCCAAAAACCCGGGGATGCGGGGTATCAACATATCTGGCGTTGACTTTTGGCACGCTGTTGAGTTCTCAAAGAACGGACGCTTCCATCACAACCCTCACGGGCCACTCCGGGCGCTTCCCTCTCGGTGTCACTACGTTAGCGGATTTCCTCGCCCAACTCCTAATCGGAGTCTTGCGGCCAGTTTTTGGCGCACCAAAAACAAGCCCCGTTGGGGAAATCGTAGGTAGTGTTTGATCGCATCCGATGGGTTTCCTCGGCTTCGAGGCCGTGGCTACTGCCGATCGGTTTCAGCGACTCGGTCCACGTTAGTTCTTCCTACCTTCAGAGTCAAGTGACCTCTGGCGACGCCGGGGTTGATGTGGCCGGTAAGGACTCACCGTGGGGTCCTGGTCGATCCAGTAGCGCCATGGATGCATCGCCCCCGCGCCCCCCACACCGGTCCGGGGGCCACTGCGCAGCTGTGCGGTGGCAGCGACTTCACCAGCCAGTATGCGGAGCGGTGCATGCTCTTCCGTGCCGCAGAGATCCGTGCCGTTCAGCGTTCGGTCCACGTCCAGGGCCGTGGCCAGCCGGGCCGGGCCCTTGGCCAGTTCCGCGTCCCTCCGCGCCTTCGGACGTCGCTTCCGCGCATGCTCCCCGCCCGTGAGGATCTCGCCGGCGCGCAGCAGCACACCGCTCGCATGGCCCTCGGCTCCGCAGACGAGGTTGAGGCTGAACCACATGCCGTAGATGAAGTAGACGTACGCGTGCCCGGGAGGTCCAAACATCGAGGCGTTGCGCTGTGTGCGCCCCTTGTAGGCGTGCGAGCCCGGGTCAGCCTCTCCCGCGTACGCCTCCACCTCCGTGATGCGCAGAACGATCTGCCCGTCGGGTGCCGTGCGTACGAGGTACCGGCCCAGGAGTTCGGGCGCGACCTCGAGGACGGGGCGGTCGAAGAACGAACGGGGCAGCGGTGTGTGGCTGTCGTCGTTCTCTCGCGTACGGTCTCCGCCGGTGATCATGCCGACAGAGGGTAACCGAGCCGGAGGTCTGTGCTTCAAGCCGGTCGTCGATCATCCTGCTCTGATGCTGGAACCGTCGGACGTCGCCGGGCGTACCTCGTAGCGAAGTGCCGAGCACATCACGAGTGATCAGAAGAGACGCACAGGAAGTACCTGGGAGGGACTTGAGAGATGGGTTTCAAGAAGCTGTTCGCGAGCTTGGGGGTCGGGAGTGCGTCGGTGGACACCGTGCTGCACGAGCCGAACGTGGTGCCGGGCGGCGTCGTACAGGGGGAAGTGCACATCGAGGCGGGCTCCGTCGACCAGCAGATCCAGAGCCTGTCCGTCGGGCTCATGGCGAAGGTCGAGGTGGAGACCAACGACGGTGAGCTGAAGCAGAACATCGAGTTCGGCAGGCAGCAGCTCGGGGGTGCTCTGGAACTGAAGGAAGGTGCCCGGCACACCGTTCCCTTCCGGCTGGACGTGCCGTGGGAGACGCCGATCACGATGTTCATGGGGCAGCAGCTCACGGGCATGCACATCGGGGTCTCGACGGAGCTCGCGATCGCCCAGGCCGTCGACTCCACGGACATCGACCCCGTGAACGTCCACGCGCTCCCTGCCCAGCAGGCGATCCTGGACTCGTTCGGGACGCTCGGCTTCCGCTTCAAGACTGCCGACATGGAGAAGGGGCGGATCCGGGGTACGCGGCAGCAGCTGCCCTTCTACCAGGAGATCGAGTTCCTGGCGCCGCAGCAGTACCGGGGGCTGTCGCAGGTCGAGCTGTCGTTCGTGGCGGACGGCCGTCAGATGGACGTCGTCATGGAGATGGACAAGACGCCGGGCCTCTTCACCAGCGGCAGCGACTCGTTCCGCGCCTTCCAGGTGGATCTGACCGACTTCCACCAGACGGACTGGACGGCGTTCATCAACCAGTGGCTCACGGAGGTCGGGGGGCGCCGCAACTGGCTGTGAGTCCGGGGCCGCTGCCGCCGCCGGGCGGCGGTGCGTGCGTAGGTCAGCCGAGGAGCACCGACAGCGGTGCGTCCCGCACCGACCAGTAGCCGACCGCCGCCGTGAAGACGTTCACGGCGGTGGCGGCGGCCTTGGGGTCGGCCTGTTCGAAGCCCGGCCAGCCGGCGGTCATCAGCACGTATCCGTCCGTCTCTCCCCACCAGGAGAGGTCGGTGAGGGAGTCGGCGAGCGCGTCCCAGTTGTGTCCGAACCAGCCGGGCAGTTCGAGGCCGGTGGCACATCGGTTCATGAATTCGGCCTTGTCGGTGACGTCACTGAGATCGATCACCGCTCCGGTCCAGTTCGCGGCGTCCGCCTGCATCAGGACGTGCGGGCCGACGGAGTCGCAGCGGTACACCCCGGGGGGCACGGTGCCGTCGAACAGCCCCGGCAGCCCGCCGTCGGGCAGTTCAGGCAGTTCGGGCAGTTCCACGGGACTGGTCATCGTCGCACCACCGCTTCGAGGTCTCGTCGTGGGTCCATGGTGACAAAGACCACCACAGGGGCTCGTTAGGCTGGCCGGTGCAGCGATTCGCGCCATGAGGAGGTACCGACGTGACCGACCAGAAGCAACCGCCGCTCCCGCACGACTTCCATCCCCCCGTCGCCTCGTTCGAGGTGGTGAGTGACGATGTGTCGGAGGGCGGGCGGCTGCGGCCGGACCAGCTCTATTCGGAGGGGAACACCTCGCCCCATCTGCGCTGGGACGGCTTCCCCGCGGAGACCAGGAGCTTCGCCGTGACGTGCTTCGACCCCGACGCCCCGACGGGCAGCGGCTTCTGGCACTGGTGCGTCTTCGACATCCCCGTCTCCGTGACGGAGCTGCCCGCCGGTGCCGGCAGCGGTGACATGAAGGGGATGCCCGAGGGCGCGATTCACGTACGGAACGACTTCAGCACCCGGGACTTCGGCGGGGCGGCACCGCCGCCCGGGGACGGACCGCACCGCTATGTCTTTACGGTCTACGCCGTCCAGGACGAGAAACTCGGCCCGGACGGCGACGCCTCTCCCGCCTTCGTCGGTTTCAACCTTCGATTCAAGGCGATCGGGCGGGCCCAGTTGATCGGTCTGCACGAGGAAGTCGGAGGCTGACCCCAGGGGTTGGGCCCGGGCCGCGGGCCTGAAAATCCTTTGCGCCCCGTCGTTCCGGGATCGCACAGTGGTGGCGGGCAGTCGGCACCGCAGTGCGGGGACGGCGGGGCGCTTGTGTCTGCGCCTGCCGTCCGCCGGAGCCTGGCCCGGGGCCGGCGACCGCGCCGGCTGCCCTTCGGCTTCAGCCGGCTCTCGCAGGATCACGCCACCCGCGCTCGCGTTTCCCGGTTTCGCATTTCCCCGCGCTCTCCGGATTTCTTCCCGCCGCATTCTTCTTCTCCCTTTCACCACACCGCAGGCTGGTCGTCGACTCCCGTACGGCGGGTGGAAATTGCGTTGTCCGGGGATAACCACGACGGCAGAGTGGGGCCACCGCCGCAAGGGCGGGAGGGAAACGGGAGGTGGAGGGGATGCGCGAGACGCTCATCCTGAATGCCAGCTTCGAGCCGCTGTCGACGGTGTCGCTGCGCCGGGCCGTGGTGCTGGTCATGCAGGACAAGGCAGTCGTGGAGCACGCCCACCCCGGCCTCCGTGTGCGGGCGGCGAACATCGATCTTCCTGTGCCGCAGGTGATCAGGCTCTGCAGATACGTGCGGGTGCCGTTCCGACAACGGGCGCCGTGGTCGCGGCGCGGCGTCCTCGTACGGGACAGGCACCGGTGTGCGTACTGCGGGCGCCGGGCGACCACGGTGGACCACCTGGTGCCGCGTTCTCAGGGCGGGGGCGACACCTGGCTCAACACGGTCGCGGCCTGCGCAGCGGACAACCACCGGAAGGCGGACCGCACGCCCGCACAGGCCGCGATGGCTCTGACCGTGAAGCCCTTCGAGCCGACTCCGGCCGACGCGCTGCTGCTCGCCCTGGGCCTCAAGGACGGGGACGGCCTGCCGGACTGGCTCGCGGTGCCGGGGGCGTCGGTCTCCGTGCCGGCACTGCCTGCCACGGCCTGACGGGCCGGGCCCGCGGAGCCCACGTCGAACAGTGGCGGAAGTGCCCGGCAGACGGCCGCACGCAGAAGAGGAAGAAGCGCGGAACTCCGGTTCTCAGCGCAGGAGTTGCTGAATGATCGCCACCGTGCCGATCGCGATGACGATCACCCGCAGCGCGGCCGGCGGAAGTCTGCGCCCCACGAGGGCGCCGAACTGACCGCCGACCGCGCTGCCCGCGGCGATGAGCAGGACGGCCGTCCAGTCGAAGTCGGCGACGAAGAGGAAGAAGGCGGCTGCCGTGCCGTTGACGAGCGCGCCGAGGACGTTCTTCACGGCGTTGATCCGCTGCAGGTCCTCGTCGAGGAACATCCCCATCAGGGCGAGGTAGATGATGCCCTGGGCGGCGCCGAAGTAGCCGCCGTATGCGCTGGCGAACAGCATTCCCGTCGACAACGGGACACCGCCGTCGGTGCGCGCAGTCGTACCTCGCTTCTCGCGGCGGCGCTGTGCGAGACGGGTCAGCCACGGCTGGACGGCCACCATCAGCAGCGCCACACCGATGAGCGCGGGGACGATCATGTCGAAGGCGCTGGAGGGCAGAGCAACCAGCAGGGCCGCCCCCGTCATCGCGCCGGCGAACGCCACGCCGCCCAGCAGGAGTACGCGCCGCCGCTGCCCGCGCAGCTCGCGTCTGTAACCGATCGCGCCGCTGACCGAGCCCGGGACCAGACCGAGCGCGTTCGAGACGTTGGCGGTGACGGGCGGGAGGCCGACGGCGAGCAGCACCGGGAAGGTGATCAGGGTGCCGGTGCCCACGACGGTGTTGAGGGCGCCTGCCCCGATGCCCGCCGCGCAGACCGCCACCGCCTCCCAGATGGTCACGCGAAGCCCCTTCGAGATCAGTGCCGTACACACCGATCATGCCGGAGGGGCTCGCTGCGTGGGTCTCCGGGGGGTCAGTCGAGCTTCGGACTCTCCCTCGGCGGCTTCACCATGCTGGCGGCCGAGCCCCCGCCGCTGCTGGCGGCTCCGCCGTTGCCGCCGCCGGGCCGGAAGCCGTCGAGGGCACCGCCGAGCCCCTTGAGGGCGTCGCCGATCTCGCTCGGGACGATCCAGAGCTTGTTGGCGTCGCCCTCGGCGATCTTCGGGAGCATCTGGAGGTACTGGTACGAGAGCAGCTTCTGGTCCGGGTCACCGGCGTGGATCGACTCGAAGACCGTGCGGATGGCCTGCGCCTCACCTTCGGCGCGCAGCGCGGCGGAGCGGGCTTCACCTTCCGCGCGCAGGATCGAGGACTGCTTCTCGCCCTCGGCGGTGAGGATCGCCGACTGCCGCACACCCTCGGCCTGGAGAATCGCCGCGCGCTTGTCGCGGTCGGCGCGCATCTGCTTCTCCATCGAGTCCTGGATGGAGGTCGGGGGCTCGATGGCCTTCAGCTCGACGCGGTTGACGCGGATGCCCCACTTGCCGGTGGCCTCGTCGAGCACACCGCGCAGTGCGGCGTTGATCTCCTCGCGGGAGGTGAGGGTCCGCTCCAGGTCCATGCCGCCGATGATGTTGCGCAGCGTGGTGACCGTGAGCTGCTCGATCGCCTGGATGTAGCTGGCGACCTCGTACGTGGCGGCGCGGGCGTCGGTGACCTGGTAATAGATCACCGTGTCGATGTTGACGACCAGGTTGTCCTGGGTGATGACGGGCTGCGGAGGGAAGGGCACGACCTGTTCGCGCAGGTCGACCCTGTTGCGGACCGTGTCGATGAAGGGGACCACGATGTTCAGGCCCGCGTTGAGGGTGCGGGTGTAGCGGCCGAAGCGCTCGACGATGGCGGCGCTCGCCTGCGGAATGACCTGGATCGTCTTGATGAGTGCGATGAAGACCAGCACCACCAGGATGATCAGGACAATGATGATGGCGTCCATCCGCCCCCCTGCGTCTTTGTCTCTGATATGACGTCGCCAGGACCGACGACAACAATCGTCCCACCGCAAGTCGCCGTGCGCTCGCGGATGTTGAGGTTAGCTGCTGCCGGTCATCCCATCACGACCGCCGTGGCTCCGTCGATCTCCACCACGTCGACCTGAGAGCCCGGCTCGTAGGCCTCACCCGAGTCCAGGGCCCGTGCCGACCAGACCTCGCCGGCGAGTTTTATCCTGCCCCCCTGCCCGTCGACGCGCTCCAGCACCGTCGCCTGACGTCCCCGCAGCGCATCGACGCCGCTGCTGAGTTTCGGGTGCTGCCTGCGGGAGCGGCGTGCCATCGGCTGTACGACGACGATCAGGGCCGACGAGACCACGGCGAAGACGAGGACCTGCGCCACCATCCCGCCGCCCAGCCCGGCCGTGATCGATCCGGCGACGCCGCCCACCGCGAGCATCCCGAATTCGGGCATCGCGGTGAGTACGAGTGGGATTCCCAGCCCAACGGCGGCTATCAGCCACCAGATCCATGCATCCACACGACCATGTTAGGCGCGCGATCAGCTGAGGGGCAGACCCTGAGCGGTCCAGCGCTCGCCCCCGCGGTTCTCGACGACGAGCGGCAGCCCGAAGCAGCGCGAGAGATTACGTGAGGTCAGCTCCGTCTCGAGCGGCCCGGCGGCCAGCACCTGTCCCTGACGGATCATCAGGACGTGCGTGAACCCCGGGGCGATCTCCTCGACATGGTGAGTGACCATCAGCATCGACGGCGCGTAGGGGTCGCGTGCCAGCCTGCCCAGTCTGCGCACGAGGTCCTCGCGCCCGCCGAGGTCGAGTCCTGCCGCGGGCTCGTCCAGGAGGAGCAGCTCGGGGTCGGTCATCATGGCCCGCGCGATGAGGGTGCGCTTGCGTTCGCCCTCGGACAGGGTGCCGAACTTGCGGTCGAGGTACTCGGTCATGCCGAGCCGGTCGAGGAAGGCACGTGCGCGATCCTCGTCCACGTCCTCGTACTCCTCCTGCCAGTGCGCCGTCATTCCGTACGCGGCTGTGAGGACCGTCCGCAGCACCGACTGGGAGCGGGGCAGCTTGTCCGCCATGGCGATGCCGGCCATGCCGATGCGCGGTCGGAGTTCGAAGACGTCGACGCCGCCGAGCCTGTCGCCGAGGACGGTGGCCGTGCCCTTGCTGGGGAAGAGGTAGCTGGAGGCGAGGTTGAGCAGGGTGGTTTTGCCGGCACCGTTGGGGCCGAGGATGACCCACCGTTCGCCTTCCTTGACCGACCAGGAGACATCGTCCAGCAGAGCGTGGCCGTCGCGGACCACTGATACGTCCACCAGCTCCAGTACTTCGCTCATGAGCGCGTTGTCTCCCAAATGCAGTCGCCGTTACTCATGCCTTGTGAGCAGAGTCCCCAGCCAAACCTACGCCACGCGTTCGAGGGTCCGTTCCCTAGGCTGGGGTCATGCTCGATGAACCTCGTTCGGGGCGCCTGGCCGCTTGGGGAAACGCTCTGTTCGCCGCACTCATCTCTCCGGACGATGCCGCGCAGCGGATCGCCGGCGACGACGTGGTGCACCGCGTTGTGGGGCTTCCCGCCTCGCCGGGTCCGTACGCGGATTCCGAGCCGGAGCCTGTCGGACTGACTCTCGCCCTCGGTCGTCTGCGGTCGATGGGGGCGCGGGGGCTGCGGGTCGCGCTGCCCGTGCCGGGGCATCCGCTGGGGCTGAGCGGACCGCCGGAGTTCAACTCCCGGGCGCTGGACGCCGGTGAGGCCGTGATCGCGCAGGGCGCGGGCGTGGGGCTGGTGCCCGAGCTGTACGAGGCCGGGCCGGAGGGGGACGTGCACTCGGAGGTCACCTGGCACTGCCTGTCCGTACGGGAGGCGCCGCCCGCCGACGTGCCCTCGCTGAGCGAGGCCGAGCGCGAACTGGCCGAGGCGATGCGCGACGCGACCGAGGTGCTCACGGAGCTGGACGTGGCGGGCTCCGGGCCGGTGGCGGCCGCGGCGCTGGAGACGTACCGGGCGCGCATGGAGGCCGGGAGGCAGCTCCTGGCACCCGGGTATCCGCCCCGTGCGGTGAGGGTGCTGGAACTGGCGCAGCGCGTGCGCGCGCTCGTCGCCATCGCGTACGGAGAGGAGGACGGGACCGGGCGCGGGGGCGGCGGCGAGGGCGGTGACGGCCGTGAGCACGGCGGTGCGGTGAGCGCCTCGCAGATCGCGGCACGCGCTGAGGCTCTGCGGCCGGTGGAGCGAACCGCCAGGCGTGCGCAGGTCGCCGCGTACAACGCGTACGCGGAGGAGCTCGAACGGAAGAGGTCATGGGAGTCGTGAGGCCGCACCGCCTCGGCACCGTGTGGTGACGCTGCAGGCGCACCCTTCCGCCGTCCAACCGCCCGGCCGGCTGCCCCTCGGCCCGTCAGCTCGTCAGCCCGTGTCGCACCGCCCACAAGGCCGCCTGCGTGCGGTCGGCGAGGTCGAGCTTCATCAGGATGTTCGACACGTGCGTCTTGACCGTCTTCTCCGAGAGCACCAGCACACGGGCGATCTCCCGGTTCGAACGCCCGTCAGCGATCAGCTCCAGCACCTCGCGCTCCCGCTCGGTGAGGACGGAACCCCGCCCGGCGCCTCCGCCGGTTCCGGCCTCGTCCGAGAGCAGCGCGCCCGCGACCTCGGGCTGGAGGAGCACATGGCCGGCGTGTACGGAGCGGATGGCACCGGCCAGTGCGTCGGGGTCGACGTCCTTGTAGACGTAGCCCGCCGCTCCGGCGCGCAGCGCGGGCACGACCGTGCGCTGCTCGGTGAAGCTGGTGACGACGAGGGTCCTGGCGGGGTTCTGCAGCCGGCGCAGTTCCTTCAACGCCTCGATGCCGTCGGTGCCGGGCATCTTCACGTCCATGAGGACGATGTCGGGGCGCAACTCCTCGGCGCGCGCGACCCCTTCGTCGCCGTCGGCGGCCTCGCCGACCACCTCGATGTCGTCCTGGACCTCCAGGAAGGTGCGCAGTCCGCGCCGCACGACCTGGTGATCGTCGACGATCAGGACTCGGATCGGATCAGCCACCGGGCACCTCCAACTCCACGACCGCTCCTTTGCCGGGCTCGGAGTCGACGGTCAGGGTTCCGCGGACGCCGCTCGCCCTGTCCCGCATCGAGACCAGTCCCAGGTGCCGTCCGGCCTTGCGTACGGCCTGCGGGTCGAAGCCACGGCCGTCGTCTGCCACGCGCAGCCGCGCCCCCGCAGCGGCGTAGGTGAGGGTGACTCCGACGCGCGAGGCGGACGCATGGCGCAGCGCGTTGTGGAGGGCCTCCTGCGCGACACGCAGCAGGGCCTCTTCCTGCGCGGCAGGCAGGGCACGCACCGTCCCCTCGGCGACGAATCCGACCTCGGCGGAGTGTGCGCGGTCGAGCACCTGCGTCTGGGTGCGGAGCGTGGCCACGAGACCGTCCTCGTCGAGGGCCGCGGGACGCAGTTCGACGACGGCAGCGCGGAGTTCCTCGGAGGCGTCGGCGGCGAGCCGGTCGATCTCGTGCAGTTCGTCCTTGGCCCTTGCCGGGTCCCGGTCGACCAGCGCCGTGGCGGCCTGTGCGGTGAGGCGCAGGGAGAAGAGCTTCTGGGCGACGGCGTCGTGCAGGTCGGTTCCGATACGGGCGCGCTCGCCGGCGATGGTCAACTCACGGCTGCGCTCGTAGAGGCTGGCGTTGGTGAGTGCGATGGCGGCGTGCTGGGCGAGAAGGCGCAGCAGCTGCTCGTCCTCCTCGGTGAAGGCGCAGCCGCGCACCGGTGCCGCTCCCCCGCCGGTTGCCGATTCCCCGCGGTCGGTGTCCTGTCCGTGCTCTCCGGGCGCCCCGCCGGCGGACGGCGCGCACCTCTTGTTCGCGAGGAAGAGTGCGCCGAGCACCTCCTCGCCGTCGGCGACGGGCATCCCGAGGAAGTCGGCGAGTTCCGGATGCGCGCGGGGCCAGCCGCCGAAGCGCGGGTCGTTGCGTACATCGGCGAGCCGCTGGGGGGTGGCCTCCTGGAGCATCGCGGCGAGGATGCCGTGCTGACGGGGCAGCGGCCCGATGGACTTCCACTGTTCATCCGTCACACCGTCCACCACGAACTGCGCGAAGCCGCCGTGGTCGTCGGGCACGCCGAGAGCCGCGTACTCGGCGTCCAGCAGGTCACGGGCCGAGGAGACGATCGTCTGCAGGACGTCGCGGACCTCGAGTTGCCTGTTCATGGAGAGGATCGCGGCGCTGACCGCGGCGAGCCCGGAACTGCGGAGCATGCCGTCACGGTACCGGCGCGGAGAGCCCTTCGGATCGGGCCGGGGCGGGACCTGGACGGGGGTCCGGAGACCTAGGACCTGGGACCAGCAGTGTGACCCTGCGTTTATCGCACCTACACACTGCGTAAAACTAACCGGGTGTGTGGTGTGAGTCGCCGCATAGGACCCAGATCACGTACGAACGTACTTAGTAGACGTTGTCCACTGACCGGACGTGCAGCGCTGGCACGTCAAGGCATTCGCTCTGCTCCAAATCCACTACCAAGGTTAGTAATGGTGATTTTTGCCCGGTGACTGACGGCAGCTGAGAATGACTGCCGCCGCAGCGGCCACCGTCGCTGCGGTCCGCGAACTGGAAGAGGTTTCCTCCCATGAGCGTTCCCAATCCCGAACGCCACGGCAGGCTGTCCCGTCTGCACAAGATCTCTGCGGCGACCGGAGCCGCAGCCGTCGGTGTCACGGCTTTCGCCTTCACCGTCGTGCCAGGTCAGAAGAGCAGCGGGAGCGTGACTGCCGGACCGGAGATGGCGGCCAGGCCCGTCGCACTGCAGACTGCCGCGGACAGCCCGGCCGAGCAGAAGGCGAGCATCGACGCTCAGACCTCTGCCGCGAACGACCGCGCACGCGCACACGCCAAGGCCGAGGCGAGCAAGAAGGCCGAAGCCCGCGCGAAGGCCCGGCACGAAGCCGCCGTGAAGGCCGACCGGGAGCGAGAGCTGGCAGCGAGCCGCTCCGCGGAGCGCAGCAAGGCCAAGTCCCCCTCGGGTTCGCCGAAGCAGATCGCCCGGCAGATCATCGGCAACGAGACACAGTTCCAGTGCTTCTCGAACATCGTCGAGAAGGAGAGCGGCTGGAACGTGCACGCGCAGAACCCCAGCGGCGCGTACGGGCTGGTGCAGGCTCTGCCCGGCTCCAAGATGGCCTCCGCCGGCCCGGACTGGCGGAACAACGCCGCCACCCAGGTCAAGTGGGGGCTGAAATACATGAAGGACCGCTACGGCAGCCCCTGCGGCGCGTGGTCCTTCTGGCAGTCCAACAACTGGTACTGAGCAGCGGCCGCACGGCACGGGCAATGGCCCTGTTCCTAGCGGCGCACACGCCGGAGGCGGCGGCATCCTCTCGTGATGCCGCCGCCTCCTGGCGCGTTGCGGGGTCCGGAGCCGGTCGTCCCAGTCCCCGTCCCGGTCCGGGTCATTACTTGCGCATGACCTCGGGCTCGTGGCGGCGCAGCAGCCTCGCCACGACGAAGACCAGGGCGATACCCAGACCCAGCAGGACGGCCATGTCCAGCACGTACGTGCCGGCGGTGTGCTCCCACAGCGGGTCCGGGTTGCCCTTCTCCCACGGCAGCAGCGTGTTCATGTCGGCCGTCGCGCCCATAGCGGCCACGGCCCAGCGCGAAGGCATCAGCCAGGAGAACTGCCCCACGCCCGGGGTGTCGAAGAGCTGGAAGAGCACGCCGGTGAAGACCACCTGGACGATGGCGAACATGACCAGGAGCGGCATGGTCTTCTCGGCCGTCTTCACCAGGGAGGAGATGATCAGGCCGAACATCATCGAGGTGAAGCCGAGAGTGATCACGGCGAGGGTCATCTCGACGGCGGGGAGGTTCTCCCCGATGACGCCTTCGGCGGGCAGCTCGCGCGGGGCGAAACCGATGGCGGAGATGATCACACCCTGCAGGGCCGTGACGATCCCGAGCACGAGGACCTTGCTCATCAGATACGCGGACCGCGAGAGGCCGGTGGCCCGTTCGCGCTCGTAGATGACACGCTCCTTGATCAGCTCACGTACCGAGTTGGCGGCGCCGGAGAAACACATTCCGACGGCCATGATGAGCATGATCGTGCTCGCGTCGCGGTTCGTCCTGCCGTTCTTCAACGGGCCGTAGCCCAGGCCGAAGTCGCTGGGGATCAGCGTGCTGACCCCGCCGAGGACGACTGGCAGGATCACCGTGAGTGCGAGGAAGCCCTTGTCGGAGGCGATGACCGACACGTAGCGGCGCACCAGTGTCCAGAACTGCGAGCCCCAGCTCTGCGGTTTCTGCGTACGGGCCGGCGGCGCGTGCACCTGCGAGGCCTGCTGCGGGGTGACGGAGTCGAGGTCCGCCGCGTACATCTGGTAGTGCTGCGAACCGTGCCAGCGGCCCATCCAGTCGTAGTCGCGGTAGTTCTCGAACGCCGAGAAGACGTCCGCCCACGTGCCGTACCCGAAGAAGTTCAGCGCCTCCTCGGGAGGCCCGAAGTAGGCGACGCCTCCGCCGGGGGCCATCACCAGCAGCTTGTCGCACAGGCCCAGTTCGGCCACGGAGTGGGTGACGACGAGCACCGTGCGGCCGTCGTCGGCGAGGCCGCGCAGCAGCTGCATCACGTCGCGGTCCATGCCCGGGTCGAGCCCGGAAGTTGGTTCGTCCAGGAAGATCAGCGACGGCTTGGTCAGCAGCTCCAGGGCGACGGAGACGCGCTTGCGCTGGCCGCCGGAGAGTGACGTGACCTTCTTGTCCGCGTGGACGTCCAGCTTCAGCTCGGCGAGCACCTCCTCGACGCGGGCGTTGCGCTCGGCCTCCGCGACGTCGCCGGGGAAGCGCAGCCGGGCCGCGTAGCGCAGCGCCGTGCGGACCCTCAGCTCCTTGTGCAGGATGTCGTCCTGCGGCACGAGACCGATGCGCTGCCGCAGTTCGGCGAAGTGCTGGTAGAGATTCCTGCTGTCGTAGAGGACTTCGCCGACGTCGGCGGGGCGGTAGCCGGTCAGCGCGCGCAGCAGCGTCGACTTGCCGGAGCCGGACGGGCCGATGACGCCGACGAGCGACTTCTCGGGGACGCCGAAGGTCACGTTGTCGAGGATCACCTTCCCGTTGTCGACCTTCACGGTGAGATGGCGGGCGGAGAAGGTGACCTCTCCGGTGTCCACGAACTCCTCGAGCCGGTCGCCGACCAGCCGGAAGGTGGAGTGGCCGACGCCGACGGTGTCCTGCGGAGTGATCACCGTGGAGCCCGACTTGGGCAGTGGCTGGCCGTTGACGTAGGTGCCGTTGTGCGAGCCCAGGTCGTGGATCTCGAAGCGGCGGTCCGGCGAGGCGCGGAACTCGGCGTGGTGCCGGGAGACCTGGAGGTCGGAGACGACTAGTTCGTTCTCCAGCGCGCGGCCGATCCGCATCACCCTGCCGAGGGAGAGCTGGTGGAAGGTGGTGGGGCTGCGGTCGCCGCCCTGCCCCGAGGGGGGCGAGCTCTGGTGGGGTGCGCCCTGCTGAGGTATGCGTCCCTGCTGCGGGTGGGGGTGCATGGGCTGCTGGCCCTGGTAGCCCTGCTGCGGCACGCCGGCCTGCTGGTTCTGGAACGGCTGCTGAGAGGGCTGCTGCCAGCCCGGGTTCTGCTGCGGCTGTTGCTGTGGCGGCTGCTGCTGTGGCTGCTGCTGCCAGGCCTGCGGTTGCTGCTGGGGCTGCTGCGCCTGCTGGTGCTGCTGAGGTGGTGCCTGCATGGCGCCGGCCTGCGATGCCTGGGGGTGGCGCCCGCCCCCCTGCCGCTGCGGCTCCGGCGTGGACGTCCGCGCGCCCTGGGCGTCGCCGCCGGGAGCCTGCGCCGCTCCGCTTCCCGAGAGGTCGAGCTTCGGTCCGTCCGTGGCGTTGCCCAGACGTACGGTCATGCCGGGGCGGAGCTCCGTCTGCTGGATGCGCTGCCCTTGTACGTACGAGCCGTTGGTGCTCCCCTGGTCCTCGATGACCCAGCTGTGACCGCCCCATCTGATGGTGGCGTGCCGCCAGGAGACCCTGGCGTCGTCGATCACCACGTCCCCCTGCGGATCGCGCCCCACGCGATACGGTCTGGACGGTTCGAGTGTCCAGGTCCTGCCGTTCAATTCCAGTACGAGTTCCGGCACTCCATGCCCCACAAAGTTGTCCCCCGAGTGACTCCCTGCGCGGGGAGCCTAGGGATGGCGAACATCGTTGGGAACTATTTCAGGCCCGGGCCCTGGACAGGAAGTCGCCCCATGTCACAACCCCACGTCAGCTGTGACAGGCCGGGGACGCGCCTGTACCGGGCTGGAAAGAGCGCTGCTCACGGCGCTCACCGGACACGGGGAACCCTTGCGGAGAGCTCGCCCGCGACCGGAAGCCCCCCGGGGGTGTCCCGCGCCCCTCAGCGATACGGTTGAAACACCATGACCACATCGCCGGGCACGCCGCCCTCGTACGCCGATACCCCCACCCTCCTGGTGAAGATCTTCGGAAGGGACCGGCCCGGCATCACGGCCGGTCTGTTCGAGACCCTCGCCGCCTTCGCCGTGGAAGTCGTCGACATCGAACAGCTCGTGACCCGGGGCCGCATCACGCTGTGCGCCCTGGTCACCGCCCCCGGACCGGCCGAGGACACGGGCGCCGCGCACGGCACGGCGAGCGAGGGCGAACTGAGGGCCACCGTGCACGGCTGGGCCGAGTCGATGGGCCTCGAGGCCGAGATCATCTCCGGCAGGGGCGACAACGAGCCACGCGGGACCGGCCGTTCACATGTGACGGTGCTCGGTCAGCCGCTCACCGCCGGTTCGACCGCCACCATCGCCGCCAGCATCACCGCCACCGGCGGGAACATCGACCGCATCTTCCGGCTCGCCAAGTACCCGGTCACGGCAGTGGAGTTCGACGTGTCCGGCGCCGAGACCCCGATGCTGCGCACCGCGCTCGCGCTGGAGGCCTCCAAGCACGGCGTCGACATCGCCGTGGTCGCTTCCGGACTCCAGCGCAGGGCTCAGCGGCTGGTCGTCATGGACGTCGACTCCACGCTGATCCAGGACGAGGTGATCGAACTCTTCGCGGCACACGCCGGCTGTGAGGACGAGGTCGCGGAGGTCACCGCCCGCGCCATGCGCGGCGAGCTGGACTTCGAGCAGTCCCTGCACGCGCGTGTGGCGCTGCTCGAAGGGCTGGACGTCTCCGTCGTGGACAGGGTGCGCAAGGACGTGCGCCTCACACCCGGCGCGCGCACCCTCGTGCGCACCCTCAAGCGTCTCGGCTACCAAGTGGGCATCGTCTCCGGCGGGTTCACGCAGGTGACCGACGCACTCCAGGACGAGCTGGGTCTCGACTTCGCCGCCGCCAACACCCTGGAGGTCGTGGACGGCAAGCTCACCGGCCGCGTCACCGGCGACATCGTGGACCGCGAGGGCAAGGCCCGGCTGCTGCGCCGTTTTGCCTCTGAGGCGGGCGTACCGCTCGCGCAGACGGTCGCGATCGGCGACGGCGCCAACGACCTCGGCATGCTCAACGCGGCCGGACTCGGCGTCGCCTTCAACGCCAAGCCCGTGGTGCGCGAGGCCGCGCACACCGCCGTCAACGTGCCGTTCCTGGACACCGTGCTGTACCTGCTCGGGGTGACGCGGGAAGAGGTCGAGGCCGCCGACTGCACCGGCGAGGACGAGCTCGCCGAGGACGGCGGCCCGGTGCGGGAGAGCGCGGAGGCGGGGCGTCCCCCCGGCGAGGACTGAATCCGCGGCCACAGCGCCTCAACGCCCGGCCGCGCAGCTCGAATTCGCGGGCTCCGGCCGCCACGGCACCGAAGCGGACATGGACGGACCAACGGTGCCCCCGGCCGTGACGGCCGGGGGCACCGTGGTACGCGTGAGGCCGGGGACTACTCCGGCGGCTCGTGCGGCTCCCAGTAGTCGGTGAGCGTGGCGACGCCGGGCTCGAGGGACTTCCAGGAGCCGTCGAAGCGGAGCACCGCGACCGTCGAGGTCGGGAAGCCGTTACGCGACATGCGCTCCAGGGTGTCGCCCTTGGCGTCTCCCGTCAGGGCCTCGGCGACGCCCTGGATTCCGGGGTTGTGCCCGACGACGAGCAGGTCCTGGACCTCCTCGGACACATCGTTCAGCACCGCGATGATCTCGCCGGGCGAGGCCTCGTACAGACGCTCCTCGTACACGGTCTTGGGACGCTGCGGCAGGTGGTGGGCGGCAAGTTTCCAGGTCTCACGGGTGCGGACGGCAGTCGAGCAGAGGGTCAGTCCGGGGGCGATGCCGTGCGTGGCGAGCCACTCTCCGACGATCGGGGCGTCCTTGCGGCCGCGGTCCGCGAGGGGACGCTCATGGTCGGCCACCTCAGGCCAGTCGGCCTTGGCGTGCCGGAGAAGGACGATACTGCGGGGCACATCGACGCTCATGTCTCCCAGCTTCGCACGAAACGTGGCGCAGGGCGGAGGGTGTTGACAGTGCTCAGAAGGACGCGGAGGGCTGACGTCTCCCGTTCGTCAGCCCAGCAGCGCCTGTGCCACACGCTCCAGCACGGCTGCGATCAGCGCTCCCCCGGCGCCTTCCGGCTGCTGCTGTGCCGCACCGGCCTCGCTGCCGCCGAGCAGCAGCGCCAGCAGCAACGCGAAGGCGAGTACGGGCAGGACGGCCGCCCACCACGGCAGCTGTGTGCGGCCTGCCGCGGGCGGAGAGTGCTGCCGCACAGACGTCGCATGTGACGCGGAGCGGTGGCTGCGGGCACGGGCCGTGGTCATGGGCTCGCCCTCCTGGTTCCGTGGATCGTCGGCTGTGTGAGACGACGCTACGGAAGCGGGAGCGGGCGCCCCATCCGGTGACCCACCCACTTCTCCCTGACTCGGCCCCCCTAAGGGTGGTGGGGTCAGCCCCACCACCGCCGGGGCGGCCGCAGGGATCAGGGTGCCGCGATGGAGGCGACGATCCCGATGAGGATCATGATTCCGAAGATCAGGGCGAGAATCAGGAGCAGCTTCTTCTGGCCGTTCTCCGGATGGGGTTCAAGCACTGGCATGCGTTCAGTCTCGCACCTACCGGCCGTCCTCGATCACACGGTCCCGTCCCGCCAGCACGCCCGTCACCGTCTGCGCGAGCAGCAACCCGGTCATCAGCAGCAGCGGTGCGTGCCAGCCGCCGAAGGCGTCGTGGAGTGCCCCGACGAGCAGCGGGCCGGGGATGGAGAGCAGGTAGCCCGTGCTCTGCGCGAAGGCGGAGAGCTTGACCACGCCGGCGCTCGAGCGCGACCTGAGGCTGATCATCGTCAGCGCAACGGGGAAGGCGCAGTTGGCGATCCCCAGCAGCAGCGCCCACAGCCAGGCGCCCCCGGCCGGAGCGAGCCACAGCCCCGCGTACCCGGTGAGACCGCACAGGCCCAGGGCCACCACGAGCGGGCCCTGGTGCCGCATGCGGGTCGCCAGGCGCGGGACCACGAAGGCCAGCGGTACGCCCATGCCCATCGTGACGGCGAGCATCAGGCCCGCGGACGAGGCGGAGACGCCCGCGTCACGGAAGATCTGCGGGAGCCAGCCCATGATGATGTACGCGGCGGTTGCCTGGAGCCCGAAGAAGGCACCGAGCGCCCAGGCGGTGGGCGAAGTGCCGACGCGGATGCGTGCGCTCTCGCGTGCGGGACGCGGTGACGAGGACTCCGCTCCTGCCGGACCGTCCTCGTCCGCCCCGGGATCAGCGTCCGCGTCCGGCTCCGCCCGTCGGCTGACCGGGTCCTTGAGCACCACCAACCACGGCAGGGCGGCCAGCACCCCGAGCAGTGCCCATGCGCCGAGCCCGGCGCGCCAACTGCCGCCCAGAGCCTCGGTCATGGGCACCGTGACGGCCGCCGCGCAGGCCGTGCCGAGTGCCAGGCCCATCGAGTACAGGCCGGTCATCGCCCCGATCCGGGTGGGGAACCAGCGCTTGACGACGACCGGCATCAGCACGTTGCTCACCGCGATGCCGGCGAGGGCGAGAGCGCTCGCCGCGAGGAAGGCCACCGTTCCGCCGGCCAGCGGCCGCAGCGCCAGCCCCGCGGTGATCGCGACCATGCCCACGAGCACGACCGGGACGGGACCACGGCGCTGGGCGAGGCGGGGCGCGAGGCTGCCGAAGACGGCGAAGCACAGCGCAGGAACGGACGTCAGCAGCCCGGCCACGGTGCCGCTCATGCCCAGGTCACTGCGTACTTCCTTCAGCAGCGGGCCGAGGGCGGATATGGCGGGACGGAGATTGAGCGCGGCCAGGACGAGACCCACGGCGACCACGCGCACCGCCCAGCGCGGCGCGCTCGCGGCGACCGTACCCGGGAGTCCTGGGCGGCCGGTGCCGCGTGAAGAGGCCGGGGATGCCCCGGCCTTCGCCTTTCCGTCGGCGTGGTTCAGTCCGTCTTCCGTCATTACCATGACTCCCATCATAGAATCATGGGATGAATAGACGGTAGCGCGTCCCCTCCTACCGGAGAACCCGCCGTGACGAACCGGCTCGACGAAACGCCGGCTCCGCCCCTGGGAGTTTCAGATGACCCTGTCCTCACCGCAGCGTTCCGCCCTCGCCGACCAGGTGATCGCGGCGCTGCGTACGCAGATCACCTCGGGAGAGTGGCCGGTGGGAACCCGGATCCCCACGGAGCCCGAGCTGGTGGAGGAGCTGGGGGTGGCACGCAACACCGTCCGTGAAGCGGTGCGCGCGCTCGCGCACAACGGGCTGCTGGACATCCGTCAGGGGTCCGGGACGTACGTCGTCGCGACGAGCGAGCTGGCCGGGGTCATGCATCGCCGCTTCGCCGACGCCGATCCGCGCCATGTCGCCGAGATGCGGGCCGCGTTGGAGACCTCGGGGGCACGATTGGCGGCGCTGCGGCGCACCGAGCAGGACATGGTGCAGCTGGACGCGCTGCTGGAGCGGCGTGAGACGGCATGGGAATCAGGCGACGCGGAGCGCTTCGTCGAGGCCGACGCCTCGCTCCATCTGGGCGTTCTCAACTCGTCGCACAACGACGTGCTGACGGCGCTCTACGCGGACCTCGGCGAAGTGATGCGCGACTTCCTGCGCCTCGACATCGGTGAGGAACTGCATCCCGAGTCGCACATGGACCATGCCCGTCTGATCGAGGCGATCCGCGCCCGTGACGAGGAGGAGGCGGCCCGTGAGGCCGCCTCCCACACGCAGGAATGGCGCTGCGGTACGAGGAATCCGGGCGACCCGAAAGGCACGAAGGCTGCGCGGAGCACGAAGGGCCGGGGAAGGACAGGGAGTCCGGCCCGGCGCTCGTGAACTGCCGTGGCGTGCCTGCGGATTCCACGGATTCCCTGGTCAGGCACCCATCATGTGAACGCCGCCGTCGACGTGCACGATCTCGCCCGTCGTCTTCGGGAAGAAGTCCGAGAGCAGGCCGACGACGCCGCGGCCGGCCGGGTCCGGGTCGGTCAGGTCCCAGCCGATCGGGGCCCGGTGGTTCCACACGTCCGCCAACTCCTCGAAGCCCGGGATGGACTTGGCGGCCATCGACTTGAGGGGACCCGCCGAGACGAGGTTGCAGCGCACGTTCCGCGCGCCCAGGTCGCGGGCCAGATAGCGGTTGGTGGACTCGAGGGCCGCCTTGGCCACGCCCATCCAGTCGTACTTCGGCCATGCGATCTGTGCGTCGAAGGTCAGGCCCACGACGGAACCGCCCCGCGGCATCAGCGGAAGACAGGCCGTCGTCAGGGACTTGAGCGAGTAGGCCGAGACGTGGACGGCCGTGCCGACGTCCTCCCAGCTCGCCTCGAGGAAGTTGAACGCTCCCTGCGGGCCGAAGGCGATGGAGTGGACGATCCCGTCGAGCCCGTCGACGTGTTCGGTCACCCTCTCCGCGAGTGAGTCCAGGTGCTCCTGGTCGGTCACGTCCAGCTCGATGACGGGCGCCTCCTTCGGGAGGCGCTTGGCGATCCGCTGCACCAGGGACATCCGGCCGTAGCCGGTGAGCACGACCTCCGCGCCCTCCTCCTGTGCGACCTTCGCCGCGTGGAAGGCGATCGACCCGTCGGTCAGTACGCCGGTGACGAGGATGCGCTTGCCTGCGAGGATTCCGCTCATCTCAGTGCCCCATGCCCAATCCGCCGTCGACAGGAATGACGGCTCCGGTGATGTACGCGGCCTCGTCGGAGGCGAGGAAACGGACGGAGGCGGCGACCTCCTCCGGCTGGGCGTAGCGCCCCAGCGGGACCTGCTCGACGATGTTCGCGCGCTGCTCGTCGCTGAGCGCCTTCGTCATGTCGGTGTCGACGAAGCCGGGCGCGATCACATTGCAGGTGATGTTACGGGAGCCCAGCTCACGGGCGATCGACCGGGCGAACCCGATGAGACCGGCCTTGGAGGCGGCGTAGTTGGCCTGCCCCGCAGAGCCGAGCAGCCCGACGACGGAGGAGATCAGCACGATGCGGCCGGTGCGGGCCCGCAGCATTCGCTTCGTCGCGCGCTTGACCACACGGAAGGTGCCGGTGAGGTTGGTCTCCAGCACGGTGCTGAAGTCCTCTTCGGACATCCGCAGCAGCAACTGGTCGCGAGTGACACCGGCGTTGGCGACGAGCACCTCCACCGGGCCCTGCTTCTCCTCGATCTCCTTGTAGGCCCCCTCCACCTGTTCGGGATCGGTGATGTCGCACCTGACCGCGAGGCAGCCGAGGTCCGTGAGCTCCTTCGGGGGCTCGCCCGTACGGTAGGTGACTGCGACGTCGTCCCCCGCGTCGGCGAAGGCCCGCGCTATGGCGAGGCCGATGCCGCGGTTGCCTCCCGTGACCAGTACCGAGCGGCTCAAGAGGGACCACCCTTTCTGCGATCTCCGCGCTGCCACGTGCGTGACGAGGAAGGCGGCCGGTGTCTGTCCCTACGAAAGCTATATGTGCGCGGCCCGATTCAGGGGATGGGGCAGCGACAGGGGGGCGGACGGCCTCCTGTCGGGTCTCCACAGATACCCGCGGTCACCTGGGGCCGCCTGAGGGTGCCGGAAGGTGCCGTACCACCGGAAGGACGGCGGCCACCGACGGCCCGCCCGGCACGAATAGACTCTGCGGCGACCCTGATCCGCTTCTATCCCCAGGACAGAACGTGACACGCCTCGGCGACTCCGTACAGCGCGCCAGCCGGCTGCTGGCCCAGGACCTCTCCTCCGACACCACCGTCGAGCAGCTGCTCGCCGAGACGGGGTCGCGCCGCTATCTGGATCTGAGCGATCTTCCGGCGAAGGAGCAGGCCGCGCTGATCGGTGCGCGCGCGGTCGAGGTGCTTCCGTCGGTGGAGAAGCTCGCCGAGGCGATCGAGACCAAGCAGGCACAGGGCAAGGGCCTGCACGTGAAGCTGGGCATCGACCCGACCGCCGCAGACGTGCACCTCGGCCACGCCGTGCAGATGATCGTTCTCAGCCGTTTCCAGCGGATGGGGCACGATGTCACGCTGATCATCGGTGACTTCACGGCGAAGATCGGTGACCCGTCGGGCCGTACTGCCGAGCGTCCGGCGCTGACCGACGAGGACATCGCGAAGAACCTCTCGGGCTACCAGGAGCAGGTCCGGCCGTTCTTCGACTTCGAGAACGTCAGCTTCCGCAACAACAGCGACTGGCTCGGCGAGATCGGGTTCGCGCAGCTGATCACCCTGCTCGCGCAGGTGCCCGCCTCGGCGCTGCTCCAGCGCGAGGACTTCCGCAACCGGCTCGCGCAGGGCTCCGGTCTGACGATGTCCGAGCTGATCTACCCCGTGGCGATGGCCCTGGACTCCGTCGAGCTGGACTGCGACATCGAACTGGGCGGCGTCGACCAGCTGTTGAACATGCAGATGGGGCGCCGGCTGATGGAACTGCACGCGCAGCGCCCCCAGATGATCGCCGCGATGCCGCTGATCGAGGGCACGGACGGCTCGGGCGCCAAGATGTCGAAGTCCAAGGAGAACTACATCGGCCTGACCGCCGGCGGGGACGATGTGTTCGGCAAGATCATGTCGATCCCGGACCGGCTGATGGTGCCGTACCTGCGTGCCTGGACGGAATGGACGGACGCCGAGATCGACCAGGTCGTCGCCCGTATCGAGGCCAAGTCGCTGCACCCGATGGACCTGAAGAAGGTGCTGGCGGGTGAGGTCGTCCTCGCGCTGCACGGGCCGGAGGCGGCGCGGGCCGCTCGGGCGCACTTCACGGCGCAGTTCTCGAAGAAGTCCTTCGCGGACGTGGAGACGCTGCCGAGCGTGGACGCCAAGGAGCACGGCGGCGAGGGCATCGCGGCGATCCTCACCCGGGTGCTGGAGTTCACCCCCAGCGCATCGGCCGCGCGGCGCATCGCCAAGCAGAACGGGCTGCGGCTCGTCGTCGAGGCGGAGGCGGGCGGCGAGCAGCAGGCCATCGTGCTGCCCGAGGCGGATGCCCTGCGTCCTCTCGGCGAGGTGGTCCCCGAGAAACTGGCCGAGGCGGGCGTGAGCGGGACGGTCTACCTCAAGGCCGGCCGGAGGATCGCGCAGATCGAAGGTCTCTGAGGAACGGTCGGTCAGCCGGGACCTGGCCGGCCCGCAGCCCGTACGTCCCCGCTGTCGTAGAGATGGGGCGGGACGTACGGGTCCGCTCCTCACATGCGTGCCCGCTGGCCTCTGCCCCGTCCTCTGATGTTCTGCCACAGCGGCGAGCCGATCGCCACCAGCAGTACGGCGCCGCCGAGTTGGAGCCCGTGGCGGATCCAGTCGAAGCCACTGGTCACGCCCACGCCCGCCCACGAGGCGATCGCGTTGCCGAGGACGCCTCCCAGAAGGCCGAAGATCATGGTCAGCCACAGGGGGATGCGCTGTCTGCCCGGGATGATCGCCCGGGCGAGCACACCCAGCACCAGCCCGACGATGATCGCCCACAACCAGTTCATCGCACCTCCGTAGAGCGCCGGGCCCGCTTCGGCCCCGGCTCCTCGTGCCTTCGCCGGCGTAGTCCGTGCGCCGTCAGCTTGGCGCCGTACCTGCTACGCCGCACTGCGGAGTGGTCCGTACGGGCTGTGCCGCAGCATGACCGGTCCACACCGCCGGGCGGCCCGGTCTCGAACCCGTCCGAGCTCAGGCGTACCGTGAGAGAGGTCGTGTCCCCGGCGGCAGGCCGGGCGACCGGCCCGCGTGAGGTGGTGAGAGTGATGCGGAAGCAGCGCGGAGCCGAGGTCTTCCAGATCACCGGAGCCCGCCAGTCACTCGCCGACGATGTGCGCGGCAGGCAGCGGCGCTATGTGATCTCGATGCTGATCCGGACCGCGTCGGTGCTGTTGACCGTCGTCCTGTGGAACGTGCAGCGGCCGTTGGCCGTTATGACGCTCGTGGTGGGCGCCTTGCTGCCGTACGTGGCCGTGGTGATCGCCAACGCGGGCCGGGAGAACGCTTCTTCGATGCCGTCGGCGTTCGTGCCCACGCACACGCGGCCCGCGCTCACGTCGCCTGACGCAGTACCGGAAGCCCGTCATGAAGCGGCCGACGGACCCTCCGGCGACCGGAGTTGAGCAGGCCGCCTGACACCCGTGTGTAAAAGCTCAAGAAAAGCTCAGATCAATCATGTTGTTCCGCTGCACCTCGCAGGGGTCCCCGTGCCATACTTCATAAGCGCTCCGCATCCCCCGTCGGAGCGACAGACCGACGCCGGGCGGCTCCCCCCGTGGCTGCCCGGCGTCGCTTGTCTTCCGGCCCCGGGTGTTGGATAGGGCCGTGTCTTCAAAGCCTTCTTCGCCTTTCCCGTTCCAGCCGTCCGGCCCGTCCGGTGACGGCGAGGCCTCCGAGAGCCCGATCTGCTCGGCCAAGGGCTGCCGCGCCCCCGCAGTGTGGGTACTGGCCTGGAACAACCCCAAGCTGCACACCCCCGAGCGCCGCAAGACATGGCTGGCGTGCGACGAGCACCGGGAGCACCTGTCGTCGTTCCTGGGCATGCGGGGCTTCCTCAAGGACGTCGTCCGCCTCACGGAGTGGGAGGGGGGCGGCGGCCCCGGGCGCTCAGCCGCCGATGGCTGACATCGGACGGTCGGGCTGCACGAAGGACGGGTCGTCGATGCCGGCGCCCGCCTTCTTGCCCCACATCGCCTGCCGCCAGCGCGCGGCGACCTCCCCGTCCTCCGCGCCGGAGCGCAGCGCGCCGCGCAGATCGGACTCCTCGGTGGCGAACAGGCAGGTGCGCACCTGGCCGTCGGCCGTCAGGCGCGTACGGTCGCAGGCGCGGCAGAAGGGCCGGGTGACCGAGGCGATGACACCGACGCGGTGCGGGCCGCCGTCGACGATCCAGCGCTCGGCGGGAGCGGATCCCCGCTCGTCCTGACCTTCGGGAGTGAGGGTGAAGCGGGAGTTGAGCGACTCCAGGATGTCCCCGGCGGTGATCATGCCGTCGCGCTGCCAGCCGTGCTGGGCGTCGAGTGGCATCTGCTCGATGAAGCGGAGCTCGTAGCCGTGTTCCATGGCCCAGGCGAGAAGGTCGGGCGCCTCGCCGTCGTTGAGACCCGGCATCAGAACCGAGTTGACCTTCACCGGAGTCAGGCCCGCCTCGTGAGCCGCGGCCAGACCGCGCAGCACGTCCGCGTGCCGCTTGCGGCGCGTCATCCGCTGGAAGACCTCCGGATCGAGGGTGTCCAGCGAGACGTTGACCCGGTCGAGGCCGGCTTCGCGCAGCGCGACCGCCGTACGTTCGAGACCGATGCCGTTGGTGGTGAGTGAGAGCTTCGGGCGGTGCGGCAGGGCTGCGCAGCGCTCGACGATGCCGGTGAGACCCGGCCGCAGCAGCGGCTCGCCTCCGGTGAACCGGACCTCCTCGACGCCGAGTTCGTCCACGGCGATGCGCACGAGGCGGACGATCTCGTCGTCCGTGAGCAACTCCGGCTTGGCCAGCCACTGCAGGCCTTCCTCGGGCATGCAGTACGTGCAGCGCAGATTGCAGCGGTCGGTCAGCGAAACGCGCAAGTCGGTGGCGACCCGGCCGTATGTGTCGAGCAGCATTGCTGGCGGCCCTCCCACGAGTTTGTGCCGATGCTTCGCAGCGTACGGGACGCCACGGACATTCAACAGATCGTTGAAGTCGGCGGCGTCCCGCGTGCGGTGGCGCTCAGAGCGCGCCGTGGCCCGTCAGGGAGCGCACCTCCAGTTCGGCGTGCTTCTCCACCGCGCTGTCCTCCTTGGAGATGACCGAGCCGAGCCATCCCAGCAGGAAGCCGAGCGGGATCGAGATCAGCCCCGGGTTGGAGAGCGGGAAGTAGGCGAAGTCTGCTTCGGGGAACATCGAAGTCGGCAGGCTGGTGACAACCGGCGAGAAGAGCACCAGCACGACCGACGAGATGAGTCCGCCGTAGATCGACCACAGCGCGCCCTGGGTGGTGAACCGCTTCCAGAAGAGGCTGTAGAGGATCGTCGGCAGGTTCGCGGACGCCGCCACCGCGAAGGCGAGTGCGACGAGTCCGGCCACGTTCAGACCGCCGGCGAAGATGCCGAGGCCTATGGCCACGGCGCCGATGATCACCGACGAGATGCGGGCCGCACTGACCTCCTCCTTCTCGGTCGCCTGCCCCTTCCGGATCACGTTCGCGTACAGGTCGTGCGCGAAGGACGAGGACGACGCCAGCGTGAGTCCCGCGACCACCGCCAGGATCGTCGCGAAGGCGACAGCCGAGATCATCGCGAGAAGGATCGCCCCTCCGGTCGAGTCCGCGCCGCCGCCGATCTCCTGTGCGAGCAGCGGTGCCGCGGTGTTGCCCGCCGGGTCCGATTCGGTGATCGTCTTCTGCGAGAGCAGCGCGGCGGCACCGAAGCCCAGCGCGATCGTCATCAGGTAGAAGACGCCGATGATGCCGATCGCCCAGTTCACGGACTTACGGGCGGCATTGGCCGTCGGGACGGTGTAGAAGCGGATCAGGATGTGCGGCAGCCCGGCGGTGCCCAGGACGAGCGCGAGCCCCAACGAGATGAAGTCGATCTTCGAGGTGGCGCTCACCCCGTACTTCAGGCCCGGCTCCAGGAAGGCGGCGCCCTTGCCGCTGTTCTCCGCGGCGGCGCCCAGCAGGCTGGAGAGGTTGTAGTTGAACTTGTGGAACACCAGCACGGTGACGATGAGCGTGCCCGCGATGAGCAGCACGGCCTTGATCATCTGCACCCAGGTGGTGCCCTTCATGCCTCCGATCGTCACGTAAAGGATCATGACGACACCGACGAGGACCACGATCAGGTTCTTGCCCGCGTCACCGGAGATGCCCAGCAGCAGGGCAACGAGCGCGCCCGCGCCCACCATCTGCGCCAGCAGGTAGAAGATCGAGACGATGATCGTGGAGATGCCCGCGGCCGTACGGACGGGGCGCTGCCGCATCCGGAAGGCCAGGACGTCGCCCATCGTGTAGCGGCCGGAGTTGCGCAGCGGCTCGGCGACAAGCACCAGAGCGACCAGCCAGGCCACCAGGAAGCCAATGGAGTAGAGGAAGCCGTCGTATCCGGACAGCGCGATCGCGCCGGCGATACCGAGGAACGAGGCGGCCGACATGTAGTCGCCGGAGATCGCCAGACCGTTCTGGAAACCGCTGAACTCGCGGCCGCCGGCGTAGAAGTCCGTGGCGTCCTTCGTCTTGCGACCGGCCCAGACCGTCACGCCCAGCGTGAGCAGGACAAAGATGGTGAACAGTGTGACGATCAGAGTGCGGTGCTGGCTTGCGCCTTCGGCCGCGAGCTGCAGCTGCCCCGGTGACGAGGCCAGCGAGTGCGTGAGGCTCATGCTTCACCGTCCAGACGGTTCTTGATGGCCACGCCCTTCGGGTCGAGCTTGGCCGCGGCGTGACGGGAGTACCACCAGGCGATGAGGAAGGTGGTCAGGAACTGGGCGAGCCCCAGGACGAAGGCGACGTTGATCGTGCCGACGACCTTGGTCGCCATGAACCCGCCGGCGTAGTTCGACAGCAGCACGTACAGCAGGTACCAGGCGACGAAGCCCAGGGTGAGGGGAAACGCGAATGACCGGAAAGCGCTGCGCAGCTCTCCGAACTCCGCGCTCTGCTGCACCTGCATGTAGTCCGTGCCGTCCGGTGGCGCAGACCTCTCGTTCTCTTGTGCTGAGTCCACGGGAACTCCAGTCGATGTGGGTGCTGGGTGAGGAATATGAGCAGGTCGGGGTGTAGATACCAGCAGTGCAGTGCGGCGCATCGTAGATCTTCACAAGGGCCTGGCAACAGGGGGATGTCGTTGAGACATGGAAGAGTTATCGAAGACAAACCTGGGCCATCTTCGGGATTCCGTTGCTGAGCAGCACCGAACGGCGCTAAGTTCCCATCTCTGTGGTCAACTTCGGACAACATGGAGATCCCATGGATTCGCAACATTCCAGGCGGTGGCGAAGACTCGCGATGCCGCTGGGACTCGTTCTGACTGCTTCGCTGGGGCTGGCGGGAGCCGCCGTGGCAAGCGGACAGGACGCGCCCGCATCCGCGAAGAAGGACGGCGAGAAGCTCAGCTACGTCGTCAACACGGAGGCGGACGCCGGCACGGTGAAACGTGTCAAGAAGGAGATATCGAAGGCGGACGGCAAGGTCGTCACCGCTTACGGGAAGATCGGCGTCATCGTCGCGCACTCGTCGAACGCGAAGTTCGCGGAGACGATGCGCTCGGTGAAGGGCGTGGAGACGGCAGGCGCGACCCGCACTGCCCCTCTGGAGAGCGCCTCCACCACAGACGTGGGGAAGCCGCAGTTCTTGAAGGTGCCGAAGTCGGCGACCGGTGCCGAGGCGAAGGCAAAAGCCGAGGCCGAGGGTAAGGAACCCCTTGAGTCCCTGCAGTGGGACAAGCGGGCCATCAGGGCCGACAAGGCCAGCAAGATCAACCAGGGCAGCAAGAACGTCACCGTCGGTGTGATCGACACCGGTGTGGACGACACGCACCCCGACCTCTCGGCCAACTTCTCGGCCAAGCAGTCGGCCAACTGCGTCGGCGGCAAGGCCGACACCACGAAGGGCGCCTGGCGTCCCTACGACCCGGCGAACGACTACCACGGCACGCACGTGGCGGGCATCGTCGCCGCCCCGCGCAACGGGGTCGGCGTCGCCGGCGCCGCGCCGGGCGTGAAGGTCGCCTCGCTGAAGGTCTCCGAGCCCGAGACCTCGCTCTTCTTCAGCGAAGCAGTGGTCTGCGCGATGGTCTTCGCCGCCGACCACGGCGTCGAGATCACGAACAACAGCTATTACACGGACCCCTGGCTCTACAACTGCTCCGACGACCCGGACCAGAAGGCGATCACCGACGCCGTGAGCAGGGCCGTGAAGTACGCGACGAACAAGGGCGTCACCCACGTCTCGTCCGCGGGCAACTCCTCGCACGACCTGGCCGCGACCGAGATCAAGGACGACACCAGCCCTGACGACTCCACGCCCGTGGAGCGCACGGTCAACCCGGCGGAGTGCCCGGACATCCCGAGCATGCTGCCCGGAGTGACTTCGGTCTCCTCCACCGGTGCCGAGGACGGGAAGTCCTACTTCTCCAACTACGGCCTCAACCAGGTCGATCTCTCAGCGCCCGGTGGCGACCGCCGCTACCAGACGCCTCAGGATCCGGCCAAGGACGGCGGCGTGCTCTCGACGATGCCCGAGGGCGACTACGCCTACCTGCAGGGCACTTCGATGGCCGGACCGCAGGTCGCCGGTGTCGCTGCGCTCATCAAGAGCAAGCACCCCGACGCCAGCCCGAAGGACGTCGCCTGGATGCTGAAGGCGCAGGCCAAGAGCGTGACCTGCCCCGAGTCCTACGACCCCGACGGCAAGGGCACCTACGAGGCCAAGTGCACCGGCCTCAAGGGCAACAACAGCTTCTACGGCCACGGAATCGTGGACGCACTCGCGGCCGTCAAGAAGTAGGAACGACCCATGGCGGAGTGAACGCCGGTGCCCGCGCCGCCTCTTGACCCACTCGGTCAGGAAGTGACGTGCGGCGCCGGTGAATCCGCCGCCGGCGAGGGGCCGGGCCGCTCATGCGGCCCGGCCTTTTGCGTACCCTCGCTGGTGCCCCCTGCGCCGTTCTCGGTGACGACGGCCGCGGCGCTCGTCGCACCGTCCGCAATCCGCCCGTCGGGGGCCCAGCCGGGCCCGCGGAAGACCCGTCCGGCACGCTCGCTCCAGGTGCGCGCCGAACGCAGATCGCGCCCGATGGAGGCGTACTCGTGCGTGGCCACACGCAGCGGGTTGTACGTCGAGATGTTCTTGGTCAGCCCGAAGACGCAGGGCTCCGTCTCCGGCGTGAAGGAACCGAAGAGCCTGTCCCACACGATCAGGATCCCGCCGAAGTTCCGGTCCAGATAGCCGCCTTGGGAGGCGTGGTGGACGCGGTGGTGCGAGGGCGTGTTGAAGACGAACTCGACGGGACGGGGCAGCTTGTCGATCCGCTCCGTGTGGATCCAGAACTGGTAGACGAGGTTCACCGACGAGCAGAAGGCGAGCGCGGCCGGGTGCACGCCGAGCGCGATCATCGGCACGTAGAAAGGCCAGACGGTCCACGTGGTCCACGGCTGGCGCAGCGCGGTGCTCAGGTTGAACTTCCGGCTGGAGTGGTGCACCACGTGGCAGGCCCACAGGATGCGGATGACGTGGTGGCCGCGGTGGGACCAGTAGTAGAAGAAGTCCTGCGCGAGCAGCATCAGCGGCAGCGCCCACCACACCACGGGCACGCGCAGCGGCGTCAGCTCGTAGATGCCCACGTAGATGGCAACGATCGGGATCTTCCACAGGGCGTCGAAGACGAGGCTGCCGAGCCCCATGCCGATGCTCGTGGCAGCGTCCTTTGCCTCGTATCCGGCGGCGTCATCGTCCGGATGAAGGCGATAACTCACGATTTCCAGCACCGTGAGCAGAATGAATGCAGGTATCGACCAGAGTACGACGTCAGGCAGCTGAGACGGCATGTCAGCAAGGTAGACGCGGACGGCGCCCCTCGCTAGGGGTTGTTACCGACAAGTATAAAATGAGTGCCCGTCAGCTGTGCCGCGAACGGCACCTCTCCGTTCTCCTCCTCCGGCGCTCTCCGCGCTGCTCTCCTGGCCTGTCGTTCGGGTCGCACTCCCCCGCGCACGTGCGGGCGCGCTTTCCGTGGGACGTGGACAACCGTCCTCAATCCCCTGTGCGCACGGGGACGTTGACGCAGCGTCGGAACCACTCGCCCCGGCCCGGTTCCGCGCGGCGCGCGCGGCAGGCCCCGCGGGAACTGTCAGTGCCGCCCCGTATTCTCTGTGACCATGCTCGAAGATCAGACGGCACTCCCGGGCGAGCCCGAGGACAGGGCGGCGGCAGCCGGCCGGATCCCCGCTCAGTCACCAGCCGTCGGCTCCGCAGCAGGGCCCGTGTGGCCCGACGGATATCCGCAGGGCTACGCGGTGGTGGACGTGGAGACCACCGGGCTCGCCCGTGACGACCGCATCGTCTCCGCCGCCGTCTACAGGCTGGACGCGCGGGGCGAGGTCGAGGACCACTGGTATTCGACCGTCAACCCGCAGCGCGATCCGGGCCCGACCTGGATCCACGGGCTGACCACCGAGGACCTCGCGGACGCCCCGCTGTTCACGGAGATCGCCGACGATCTGGCGACGCGTCTCGACGGCCGCGTCCTGGTCGCCCACAATGCCGTCTTCGACTGGTCGATGATCGCGCGGGAGTACGCACGTGCGCAGCGCACTCCGCCCGTCCGGCAGCGGCTGTGCACCATCGCCCTCGCCAAGCAGCTCTCGCTTCCACTGCCCAACCACAAGCTGGAGTCGCTCGCGGCGCACTACGGCGTCTCCCAGCAGCGCGCGCACCACGCCCTCGACGACGCGCGTGTGCTGGCCGAGGCGTTCCGGCCGAGCCTCCATCTCGCCGTCCAGCAGGCGGTGCGGCTGCCGCTGCACGCCTGCCGGCCCCTCTCGGAGTGGCCGGAGGGACCGGGTGCGGAGGGCAGCGGCTTCTTCGGCGGCCGCCGCGGCTGGGGGTCGCGCCCGTACGGGCAGGGCTGGCGCCGCTCACGCAAACGGCCCGCGTGCCCGTACCCGAACCCGGGCCGGTACGAGCCGGGCGGGCGGCTCGTGCAGGGGATGCGGGTCGCCATTTCGGGCGACACCTCGGTCGACCGTGAGCTGCTGGAGGACAGGGCGATCGAGGCCGGGCTGCACATCTCCTCGCACGTCTCGCGTCTCACGAGTCTGCTGGTCACCAACGACCCCGACTCCCTCACCTCGAAGGTGGTCAAGGCCCAGGCGCACGCCACGCCCGTGCTCGACGAGGCCGCCTTCAGCCATCTCCTGCGGGACGTGGCCCCAGCACCGGAACGGTGAGCACCGGGGAGTAACGTCGTCAGACGTGTACCGCTTCCTGTTGTCCAGGCAGTGGGTGATTCTCACCCTCCTCGGACTCGCCCTCATCCCCGCGATGATCGAGCTGGGTTTCTGGCAGCTGCACAGGCACGAGTCGCGGGTGGCGCACAACGAGCTGATCTCCTCCAGCCTCCGCGCCCGTCCCGTCCCCTTCGACCGGCTCAGCAGCCCCGCGCACGGCCCCGCGGAGGACGAACAGTTCCGTACGGCGAAGGCAACAGGACGCTACGACACCGGCCACGAGGTCGTGGTGAGGCAGCGTACGGGCGCCGACGAGAAGTCCATCGGGTACTTCGTCCTCACACCTCTGGTCCGAGACGACGGCAGTGCCGTTCTGGTCAACCGGGGCTGGATCGAGGCGGGCGGCGACCTCACCCGCTTCCCTGACGTGCCCGCGCCGCCGCGCGGAAAAGTCACGGTCACCGGCCGCGTCATGGCCGACGAGACGAGCGAGGCCAGCGGCATCAAGGACAAGCGAGGGCTGCCGCCCCGTCAGGTGATGCTCATCAACAGCCGCCAGCAGGCCGCAACGCTCGACAGGCCCGTGCTGCGCGGATATCTCCAGCTGACCTCCACCTCCCCGAAACCGGCAGGCGGCCAGCCGGAGCGGATCCCCGAGCCCGACCACAGCAGCATCGGCGCGCACATGGCGTACGCCGTCCAGTGGTGGCTCTTCGCCGCGGGGGTGCCGGTCGGCTGGGTGGTCCTCGTACGCCGCGAACGCCGGGACCGTGCGGAGGCGTCCGGCACGGGCTCTGCCGAGGAGGCGGAGACAGCGGAGGGCGGAAAGGGCGGCGTCAACGGCGGTTCGGACGAGGCCGAGAGCGGTGGCGAGCCGGAGAAGGCGGCGCCTTCCACGGCTCCGGCCGGAATCCCTTCTTCCGCAGACTGACCCTGCCTGCGCACGCCGGTGAGGGGTGGCGCACACTGTGAGCCATGGATCTCGGGCTGAAGGACCGCGTCTACGTCATCACCGGTGCCACCCGCGGACTCGGGTTCGCGACGGCCGAAGCACTCGTCGCCGACGGGGCCAAGGTGGTCGTCTCCGGCCGTACGGATGAGGCCGCCACCGAGGCCGCCGCACAGCTCGGTGCGGGGTCGGCCGTCGGGATCGGCGCCGACAACGCCGACCCGGAGACCGCCGAGCGCCTCATCGAGATGGCGAAGACCCGTTTCGGGCGCTTCGACGGCGTGCTGATCAGCGTCGGCGGCCCGCCCGCGGGCGTACCGGCCGACTCGCTCTCCGACGAGCAGTGGCGGTCGGCGTTCGAGACCGTCTTCCTCGGGGCGGTCCGCCTTGCGCGCACGGCAGCGGGGGAGCTGGGTGAGGGCGGCGTCATCGCCTTCGTCCTCTCCGGGTCCGTGCACGAGCCGATTCCGGCGCTCACCCTCTCCAACGGGCTGCGTCCCGGACTGGCCGGCTTCGCCAAGACGCTGGCGAACGAGGCGGGACCGCTGGGGATCCGCGTGCTCGGCCTGCTGCCGGGCCGGATCGCCACGGAGCGGCTCCACTATCTCGACTCGCTGTCCGGTGACGGCGACGCCGCGCGCGAGCGCAACGAGGCCGCGATTCCGCTGCGCCGCTACGGGACGCCGGAGGAGTTCGGGCGTACGGCGGCCTTCGTACTCTCTCCGGCGGCGTCGTATCTCACGGGTGTCATGCTGCCGATCGACGGCGGTTCCCGCCGCGGCTTCTGAGGCTCACACCCGCGACGCCGCGGCCCGCCCGGGCCGCACTCCGTGGCCGCTGATGCGGCGGAGTGTCAGAACACCGCGGAGTGTCAGACCACCCTGTCGGGACGGTGCTTGACGGTGCGCAACCGGACCTCCGCGGGGAGGCCGTCCAGCGACGCCGACGTACGGGCGTGTTCGAGCGCTTCTCCGGTGACGCGGCCCAGGACCGGCCCCGGTTCGGCGTGCGCCGCGAGCAGCAACTCGACCGAGGCGCGCGGTGCGGTGCGCCGTCCACTCAGCCGTACCGCCGCCTTGTCGACGCCCGGCAGCGAGGCGGCCTCCGCCTCCAGCACGTTGGCGAGCGCCCTTCCGCGCAGCAACGCGCCCTCGCCCTCACCGCTTTCGACCAGGACCTCGCCGAGCCTGCGCCTGCGCAGCTGCGCGAGCAGCCACCACAGCAGCAGGATCACCAGCAGGGCCAGGCCACCGAGCACCGCCGGCCACCACCAGCTCTCCGCGCGCCACCGGGTGCGGTCGGCGTCGGACAGCAGCACGTCGTCCGGCTGGGACCACGGCCATCCGGAGGGCAGGCTCAAGTGCCAGTGCCGCGCCAGTTCGAACCCCCCGACGAGCACAGCGAGTCCGAGGGCGAGCAGCAGCAGTCCGGCCAGTGCCAGCAGCACCCTGTTGACGCTCCGCAGGACTCCGTCCATTCCGCTCACCGCTTCTTCGCACGCTGTACGTGTACGGAAAGCCCCGGCTGACGTGCGATGCCGAGCTGCCTGATGCCGTCCCCGAGGGCGGAGTCGAGGTCGCCGCGCACCTCGTCCAGATCCCTGAAGTGCGCCTGGGCACGCGCCCGTACCTTGCGCCGCCCCACGGCGACGCGCACCGACTGCACGCCGGACACCTTCATGGCGCGGTCCCGCAGCACCAGCGCGGCCGCCGTACGCTCCAACCCTCCACGCACGCCCGCGACTTCGCGGCGCATCGGAAGCAGGCCGCGGCGGCCGGGAGTGACGGCGAGCGCGATCAGCCATACGCCGAGCAGCGTGACGACGCAGGCGGACGCGAGGACCTTGGGGTCGTCGACAGGAGTGACCGCCATCTCGTCGGCGAGGGTGTGGCGCCACGCCATCGCGGAACGGCCCGCCCGCACGGACACCAGGTCGTAGAGCATCAGGCCCGCGGCGCCGAGCGCCAGCAGCGAGACGATGCCCGCGGGCATCCGGCGGACCGACCAGAACCGCCTTGCGCGGCCTGCCTGTCCGGGGCTGCTGCCGGGGTCGTAGCCGGCGGCGGACGTCGACTGTTCCAGGTCTCCCCCGCCGGCCCCCGTGCCTGCCTGCGGCTCCTTCTCCAGCGTCGGCAGCCGCTGGGTGCGCTCGTCGCTCACCGGACCCTCCCGGACCTCTCGCCGTCCAGCTGCGGGGAGTGCAGCCGTTCCACGCCCACGGCCACGTCCGGCACATCCATGCCGACCAATTCCTTCACGCGCGAGACGACTTGACGGCGCACCGCAGCACACTGCGCGCCGATGTCGGAAGGGTAGCCCAGCTCGACCAGGATGCGGACCCGGGCGGTCCGGTCCCGCACCCTGGCGGAGGCGCGGGGCCAGTGACGGGGCCCGGGCGGCACCTGGAGGGCGGCGGGGGTGGCGCGCAGCGCTTCCCGCGCAGCCTGCACGGCGACCTTGGCAACGACCCGTTCCACGACGGTGGTCGCGCCCCGTTCCGTTCCGTCCGTCTCCTCAGCCGCGGTCACCGCCCCGGTCCCGTCACCGTCGCCGGCTCTCGCCACGGATCCGGAAGAAGTCCTCCGCCCGCAGGTCACCGTCGAGGAAGCGACCCACGACGAAGCCGAAGCCGCCCAGCGCCGCCACGAGCAGGAAGGCACCGAACCCGCCGAAATATCCGGCGAAGCCCAACGCCATCCCTGCGATCAAGCCGATCACGGCCATGCTCATCGTGCGCCCCTTCGCTCAGTACCCATCTGCGCCACCCGGGCCGTCCGCAGTCCCGCTACTGCAGCCTGCTACGCCCCGACTCCTCTCCCTCTTCGTCCTCTTCGTCGGGCAACTTGACGTCGCTCACGGCGATGTTGACCTCGACGACCTCAAGGCCCGTCATCCGCTCGACCGCCGAGATGACGTTCTCCCGTACGGAACGGGCGAGATCGGCGATGGCGACCCCGTACTCGACGACGATCTCGAGGTCGAGCGCCGTCTGGACGTCACCGACCTCGGCGCTGACCCCTCGCGCGGGCGACCTGCTGCCGCCGCCAGGGACGCGGTCGCGCATGGCTCCGAACGTGCGGGCCATGCCGCTGCCCAGCGCGTGGACACCGGGCACGTCGCGCGCCGCGAGGCCCGCGATCTTCTCGACGACACCGTCGGAGATGGTGGTACGCCCGCGGTCGCCGACCTCGGCCCTGGGGCGGCGGGTCTCCCCCGCTCCATCGCGTGAGGCTGTGCGCGATCCCTGTCCAGATTCGAAGCGATTGCCGGTCTTGGCGTCGGCCATGGCCTTCACCCCTTTCCGAAAGGGAGCGGTCGAAATTACCGCTCTTGTGCCACATTAGGTGCGCTTGAACCAACTCGCCTCGTACGTTCCCAGCTGGGCGGGTGAACACCCCTCATGGACCGCGCCCGGGCGGACCGCGGGCACCGTGAGTCACACAATGGATTCACAGAGGAACGGAGCGTGGCCGCATGGATGCCGAAGGGCTGTCACACGCCGTACGGCTGCAGCTCGGCCTCGGCCGCCTGCTGCCTCTCGGGGACGCGGCGGACGGGGCGTGGCTGGCGGAGAGCGCTGCCGAGGCGGCACTTCGCAGGGGCGCCGGGGAGGCCCTGCCGGACGCGCGTCTGGGTGGCCTGCGGATCCGTCTGGCGGACCCCCGGAACGCGTCCGAGCCGGCGGTACCGGCGCCTCCGTCGGCACTGCCGCCGGGGCCGTTGCACATCGACGCGGAGTTCGCCTCGTCGCCGCACGCCCCGCTGACGACGATGGCGGAGCTGCTGCGCGCGGCCCTGCTGACGGCGGCCGACCGGGAGCTGGGGCTGCGCGTGGGCACCGTGGATCTCCGGGTCACCGATCTGCGGGCGAGCGGGAACGGGCACGACGGTCACGGCGCCTTCGGCCGTTCCGGCGACAGCTCCGGCGGTGCGGGCGGTGCGGGAGCACAGCGGCAGGGAAGGGACACCGGGGGCCGACGGTCGCCCGGCTCGCGCGGACATCCACCCGCCCCGGCGGACGACCCGCGCGGAGCGGCTACGGCACAGGCGGTCATCTCCGTGCCCGGCGTGACGCGCCTCGCCCCTGTGCTGGGGTCGGCGCCCGGCGGTCAGCCCGCCGACGCTGTGACCGTCATGGACGTGACCGACCGGGACGGGCGTGCGGCGGGGAGGCATCTGCGGATCCAGCTCGCGGTCGCCGAGGGCTCCAGGGCGCTGGACGTGGCGAGGGCCGTGAGGGATGCCGCGGGGAAGGCCGCCGCCTGGGACGCGGAGGAGCCGGACGTGCCGGTGACGGTCGCCGTCCTGGTGAGCGCGATCGACCCGGCAGGGACGTGACCGGTGAGCCCGGCCCGCGGCCCGGCACGACGGCGGTTGCCTACCGCACGGGTGCCGCACCCGGACTCACCGGACCGGTGTGGACTACTCGCCGAGGCCGGCGAGTTCGCGGAGGCGGCGCGTCTGAGCCGCGCGCTCGGCTGCGCACTGCTCCTCGTAGGTGCGCCGCTCGGCGCCCTGGAGCAGGGCCTTCGTCTCGACGACCGCGTCGCGTGGCCCTCCCAACAGGGCGGCCGACAGATCGGCGACGGCGCTGTCGAGTTCGGCGGCCGGCACGACGAGATTGGCCAGCCCGATGCGCTCCGCCTCGGCAGCGTGCACGATTCGGCCCGTCACGCAGATCTCCAGCGCACGGGAGTACCCGAGCAGGGCGACCAGGGGATGCGTGCCCGTCAGGTCGGGAACCAGACCGAGGCTGGTCTCCTTCATGGCGAACTGAACGTCGTCGGCGCACACCCGCACATCCGCGGCCAGCGCCAGCTGGAAGCCCGCCCCGATGGCATGCCCCTGCACGGCGGCGACGCTGATCAGATCGGGACGGCGCCACCAGGTGAACGCCTCCTGGAAGGTGGCGATGGTCTCGTCGATCTTGTCCTCGGCAGCGCCCGCGAGATCCAGGAACGACAGCTCGCCGTCGATCCCTTCGGGGGTGAACGCCTGCTTGTCCAGGCCCGCGGAGAAGGACTTGCCTTCGGCGCGCAGCACCACGACCCGGACATCGCCCGGCAGGGTTCGTCCGGCCTCGGTAAGGGCCCGCCACAGGGCAGGCGACTGGGCGTTGCGCTTGGCCGGATTGGAGAGCGTGACCGTGGCCACGGCGCCGTCCACGGCGAGACGCACGCCGTCCTTGTCCAGCAGGGTCATCGACATCCTCCGGTGGTTACTCAAGGGTCAAGTAACCGAAGAGTAACCACCGGAAGGGATGCCCGGAAGCCCTGTCAGGCCGAGGCGGACTTCTTGCCTCGTGTCGCTCCGCCGCGACCCCGCAGGGCCACGCCGGACTCACTGAGCATTCGATGCACGAAACCGTATGAACGGCCCGTCTCTTCGGCAAGCGCCCGGATGCTCGCACCGCCGTCGTACTTCTTCTTGAGGTCTGCCGCGAGCTTTTCGCGCGCGGTGCCGGTCACCCGGCTGCCCTTCTTCAGAGTCTCGGCCACCCGTGCCTCCTCATGGGAAGTGCGCTTTGTGACTCTCATGATCACCCCTCCCCCTGCTTCTGGCCACCCATTCGGCAAGGTCCGTGGAACAGCCGTGACCGGCGGACTACCGCCCGTTTGCGGTGGAACGAGAGATTCCGCTGGCCGGATCTACGTGGTCCACGGGCGGGCCCCGGTGAAGCTCCAGGTCAGCGAGGGAGATCTTCGTCACGGAGCGGGAGCGGGGATGCCTGCCACATGTGCGCGAGCCCGCCCGGCGAGCACGCCGGGATACGAGCCGCTCTCACTCATATGAAGGATCAAGCGTCGGCCGAATGATCCAGCGGAGATTGATCAAGGAGCGGCCGGACGGTCAGGCCAGGGCGACAAGATCGGCGTACTCGTCGTTCCACAGGTCCTCGACGCCGTCCGGGAGCATGATGATCCGCTCCGGCTCCAGCGCCTCGACCGCCCCCTCGTCGTGGGTGACCAGGACGACGGCACCGGTGAAGGTGTGCAGGGCGCCCAGGATCTCCTCGCGGCTGGCCGGGTCGAGGTTGTTGGTGGGCTCGTCGAGAAGCAGCACGTTGGCCGACGAGACCACGAGCGTCGCCAGCGCCAGACGCGTCTTCTCACCGCCGGAGAGCACCGCGGCGGGCTTGTCCACGTCGTCTCCTGAGAAGAGGAACGAGCCGAGCGTCTTGCGGATGTCGACGAGATCCATGTCGGGGGCCGCGGAGCGCATGTTCTCCAGGACGGTCCGCGCGGGGTCGAGCGTCTCGTGCTCCTGCGCGTAGTAGCCCAGCTTGAGGCCGTGCCCGGGTACGACCTTGCCCGTGTCCGGTTCCTCGATCCCGGAGAGGAGGCGCAGCAGCGTGGTCTTGCCCGCGCCGTTGAGGCCGAGGATGACGACGCGTGAGCCCTTGTCGACCGCGAGGTCGACGCCGGTGAAGATCTCCAGTGAGCCGTAGGACTTGGAGAGGTCCTCCGCCATCAGTGGTGTCCTGCCGCAGGGCGCCGGATCGGGGAAGCGCAGCTTGGCGACCTTGTCGGACTGCCGCTCGTCCTCGAGCCCGGACAGCAGCTTCTCGGCGCGGCGGGCCATGTTCTTGGCGGCGACGGCCTTGGTGGCCTTGGCGCGCATCTTGTCGGCCTGGGAGTTGAGCGCGGCGGCCTTCTTCTCGGCGTTGGCGCGCTCGCGCTTGCGGCGCTTCTCGTCGTCCTCACGCTGGACGACGTACTGCTTCCAGCCCATGTTGTAGATGTCGATCGCCGCGCGGTTGGCGTCCAGATAGAAGACCTTGTTGACGACGGTCTCGATGAGCGCCAGGTCGTGGGAGATGACCACGAGGCCGCCGCGGTAGGTCTTGAGGAAGTCCCTGAGCCATACGACGGAGTCGGCGTCGAGGTGGTTGGTCGGCTCGTCGAGGAGAAGGGTGTCGGCGTCCGAGAAGAGGATGCGGGCCAGCTCGACGCGGCGGCGCTGTCCGCCGGAGAGGGTGTGCAGCGCCTGGTTCATCACCCGGTCGGGCAGGCCGAGGCTCGCGGCGATGGTGGCCGCTTCCGCCTCAGCGGCGTAGCCGCCCTTGGTGAGGAATTCCGTCTCCAGCCGCTCGTACTTCTTCAGCGCACGCTCGCGGGTGGCTCCCTGGCCGTGTGCGATGCGGTCCTCGTTCTCCCGCATCTTGCGCATCACGACGTCGAGGCCGCGCGCGGAGAGGATGCGGTCACGGGCGACGATCTCGAGGTCGCCGGTGCGCGGGTCCTGCGGCAGATAGCCGACCTCACCGCCACGGCTGATGGTGCCCGAGGCGGGGGAACCCTCACCCGCGAGGCACTTGGTGAGCGTCGTCTTGCCGGCGCCGTTGCGGCCGACGAGGCCGATGCGGTCACCCCTGGCGATGCGGAAGGTGGCGGACTCGATCAGGATGCGGGCGCCGGCGCGCAGCTCGAGGCCGGTGGCGGTGATCACGGACTACTCCAGGCAGGGTCAGGACGTACGTACGGACGGGGACGGCGGCGTACGTACGGCGCTAATGCATCGGGTGAGTAGCCATGTCGCCAGTCTAGCGGCGTGGCGCAACTGCTTTCCCCGCGTGGTTTCCCCGCGCCGGTGTCAGTGACCGGTGCCACACTTCGGATCGGCCGGAGGTGTTCCGGCCTCTGCCGGCCCGAAGGAAGGCGAGCGGCATGCCCGACGCACCCACGCTGTACCCGACGCTGCTCTACAAGGACGCCAAGGCAGCCATCGCACAGCTGGAGGACGCGTTCGGCTTCAGACGCGTCGCGGTGTACGAGGCGGACGACGGCACGGTGATGCACGCCGAGGTGTCCTACGGCAACGGCGCCGTGATGGTCGGCACCAAGGGCAGGGAGGGCGTCTTCTCCGAGGCGATGCGCGGGGCGGGGACAGTCGGGATCTACGTGGTGGTCCAGGACGTGGACGCGCACTGCGCGCGTGCGCGCGATGCGGGCGCGGAGATCCTCATGGAGCCCGTCGACCAGGACTACGGCTCACGGGACTACTTGGCGCGTGACCTCGAGGGCAACGTGTGGAGCTTCGGCACCTACACGCCCGCGCTGGGCGGTTGAGCCTCTGACGGGCCGGCAGCCGCACGGCCCTTTCCGTCAGACTCCGCCGGTGTGCACCTGGAAGGCCGCGCGGCGCACCGCCTTGGCGAGGGCGGGGTCGGGGTGTGCGGCCGCGAGGGCGACCAGCACCTGCACGGTGCGCGGATGCCCGACTGCGCGTACCTCCTCCAAGAGCTTCGGCACGGTGCCCTGCACGGCCGTCTCCAAGTGGTCGACGAGCAGGCGCTGTTCGCCGTGGTCGGTGACCGCCGCCGCGGTGTCGACCCACAGCCACGTCGCCTCCTGACGGCTGAGCACTCCCGGGGCACCTCCGGCGAGGTCCTCGGGGTCGGCCCCGTCCAGCTCTGCCAGCCAGAGCAGTGCGTAGGGGCGAAGGGGCGGCTCCTGCAGTCCTTCCCGTACGGCCTCCTCGGCGGGGGCGCCGATGACGCGCAGGGCCTCGAAGGCCAGGCCGCGGATGAGGGCGTCGTCGCCGCGGGCAGCCGCCAGGAGTTCGGTGACGGCGGCGCCGTTGGACCGGGCGGCGATCCAGGCGCGGTACTCGTCGCGGGCCGGACCGGGCGTGAGCCGTGCGCAGCCGCGCAGCATGTCCTGGGCGGACTGCTCGATGTTCCCCGCGGGGCTCTGGGCGGCGACGCAGATCTGTTCGAGCTTGGTCCATACGGCCCAGTTGCCGAGCGGGGTGAGCACCGCCGAGCCCTGCCGTACGCCCGTCTCCCCTTCCGCACCCTGCGGTTCGGAGGACGCCTCGGCATCGGTGCACCGGGTGAGGGCTCCTACGGCGGCGAAACCGTCGAGCGCCCAGTCGAGCAGAGCGGGCAGAAGCACCTGTTCGGACTGGTCCGTGACGGCGGCGCCGTTGCCGGCCTCCGGGGAGGAGGCCTCATCGATGGCGTCACGCTCGGCGCGCAGTTCGGCCACGCGCTGGGCCAGCAGGTCGTGCAGGGCGGGGAAGGTGACGGGCCCGGCGGTCAGATGCATGACAGAAAGCAACTGGGGCGCGGCCTCCACCACTTCGGCGACGAGCGCGGGATCCGCGGGAGTCGGCGCCGGATAGGCGAGTGACCATGCGTCGAAGAGCGCCATCCAGCCACGCAGCACCGCGCTGTCGTCACGCTCCCAGGCGCGCAGCCGCCATCCGGGACGTGCGGTGCCGCCGTGCAGCTCGATGAGCCCGGCGAGGCGTGCGCGGTCCCAGTGGGTGCGTACGTCCTCGGCGGACATGCGCAGTGCGGCGGCGGCCCGTTCGCGTTCCGGGCCGCTGCCGGGGAGCGCCTCGTTCCGCTCGGCCCAGCGGGCGAGCACGACGGCGTCGGCGAGCGCGGCCCTGGCCTGCCGGGCCAGCTGCTCGCGGGGCGGCAGCCCTTCGGGCGGCGGCGGGGACGGGCGCCGGCGGCGGGCTGTCACGGTGCGCCGGGCGGCGGCGATCGGCCGCGTGGGGACGAGGCGGAGCGGGTTGTCTCGCGGGGTACGGGACGACGTCACAGGAGCAGTCTTCACGGTCTGCGGCGCAAACCCCAAACGGGGTCCCGGAATGACCGAATCCGCTTGCTGTGGCAGGGCGGATTTCCGTGCAGCGATGCCCATTTGAGGGATGAAAGCGGGCGGCTCGGCTCGCTCGTCGCGGCGGTGCGCGTGCGTCCGTGCCCGTGCCTCTCCGGTGCTTCCTCTTTGCCGCTCCGCCGGCTCCGGTCGTGGCCGTCGCGCGCGTCCCGCGCCGCCCCCCCGGCAGGGTTACATCAGCGGCGTCAGGAATTGGCGAAGCCGCTCCTCGTACGCCTCCGGGTCGGCGTTCCACATCGCCGCGTGCGGGGCGTTGGGGACCGTCTGGAGGCGGACGAACTCCCCGCGGGTGCCGGCGAGTTCCTCCGAGCGCTGCCAGGAGGCGACGGTGTCGTCGGGTCCGTGCAGCACCAGAGCCGGGACGTCCAGTGCGGCCGGGTCCACGATCTGCCGCAGGCGTTCCTGCTCGACACGTGCACGTCCTTGAGCGGCACGCTGGGCCAGCGGCAGCAGCGCCCGCGGGGTGTGCCGGGACGCCGCGAGCGCGCGCACGGTTGCCCACCAGTCCAGTACGGGCGAGTCGAGCACGAGGCCGGCGACCCTGCCGACGGCGTCGGGGTCCACGCCGCCGTCACCCGCGACACCGCCGCTCGCGTCGACCGCGGCAGCGGCCGGCCCGGAGCGGTGGCCGCTCAACTCGTCCGCCGCGCGCATCGCCATGGAGGCGCCGGCGGACCAGCCGTGCAGGACGACCCGGGTGGCTCCGCTGCGCACCGCGTAGGCGATCGCCGCCTCGGCGTCACGCCATTCGGTGCCGCCGAGGTGGCGTACGCCGTCGGGCGGCGGCGGCGCCCCATCGTCGCCGCGGTAAGCCAGGCCGAGCACGGGGAGCTTGAGGCCGGCGTAGAAGGGGAGAAGGGGCAACGCCTGTGCCGGGGTCGCGCCGAGCCCGTGCAGCGTGATGATCCAGGTGTCGCGCTCGCCGGGCATGAACCATGCGGGCAGCGGGCCGAGTTCACCGGGCACCTGGACCGCGGTGCGGGAGAGGGCGCCGTCGATGCCCGAAGCGCCGTCCGAGCCCGCGTCGGAATCGTCCGTGTACAGCTGCGGGGTGAACCACACCTTGGTACCGGGCTTGAGCTCACCGCGGTCGACCCGCTCCAGGCGGCGCACGACGGTGTCGGCGGGCGCCTTGGAGGGCTCCCCGTCCAGTACGGGGCCGACGACCGCGTGGCAGTCCCGCCCGACCAGCCCGTAGACACCCGGAAGCTGCGCGGTCAGGGAGCGGGTGAGGGAGACGCGGCCGTCGCCGACGTCGTGCACGGTCAGCGGAGGTCCGCCGAACCCGGCGGGAAGCTGCCCGCCCGTCGGCGCCTTGCCGGGACGCGCGGGCCGCAGGGCCGCGTCGGCGGCGTACCGTCCGGCAGCCAGTGCCGCGACACCGGCGACCGTCACTGAGGTGGCGGCCAGGGCCGCGTTGCGCAGACGCATTGCGCCAGTGTCGGTGACGGAACGGCCACGAGGCCAGTGCTGCGGTGCCGCCCGGGTGAACTCCCCGCCGGGGCACGTGCGTCCGCACGCCGCCGAGGTGCCGCAGTGGGGCTGTTCACTGCGCGGCGGGCCGCTGCCCGTATCCCTTGAACTTCTCCTCCACACGGGCGAGTTCGTCGTCCGGGATCAGGGAGGGCGTGCGTCCGGGCACCGAGGAGGCGGCCAGCCAGACGCGGCACATCCACTCCAGCTGGGCGGTGCGGTCGTACGCCTGGACGAGGTTCTCGCCGTACGCGACGGTGCCGTGGTTCTGCAGCAGACAGGCGTAGCGGCCGTCGAGGGCGGTGAGCATGTGTGCGGCGAGTTCGTCGCTGCCGAAGGTGGCGTACGGCGCGACGCGTACGGGGCCGCCAAGCTCGGCCGTGATGTAGTGAACGGCGGGGACTTCGGGCACGAGGGTGGAGACGGCCGTGGCGTGCACTGCGTGCGTGTGCACCACCGCCCGCGCGCCGGTGTGCCGGTAGACGGCCAGATGCATGGGGAGTTCACTCGTCGGCGACAGACTCCCGGCTGTGCGCCGCCCTTCGAGGTCCACGGCGCACAACTCGGCGTCGCCGAGGCGTTCGTAGGAGAGACCGCTAGGGGTCACGAGAACCGTGTCCCCCACTCGCACGGAGAGGTTGCCGGAGGTTCCCACGACGAGCCCCTCGGCGGTCGTGCGCCGAGCGGTGTGCACCAACTCCCGCCAGGCGCCGAGCAATTCAGCCGACTCCACGGCCTGTTCCTCCTCTGCTGCTGTTCTTCGCGTGCGCCGCCGCCAGGCCCTGCCGCAGCCGTTGAAGAGGGCGAAGACACTGGTGGGACGGGTGTGTGACGCCGCTCACAACAGACCCCGTGAGGTGACACCCCGAGGCCCGCCGCAGTTCACCTTCCGTTCACCCGTTCTCCCTACGTTCATCTGGACATCAACCATCGAGCTGATTGTGCCTGGGTGAATGGAACACATCACGCTTCTCATCGGGATCGTGATCGTCACGGCCTTGGTGTTCGACTTTACGAACGGCTTCCACGACACGGCCAACGCCATGGCCACCACCATCTCCACCGGGGCCCTCAAGCCCAAGACAGCGGTGGCGATGTCGGCGGTCCTCAACCTCGTTGGAGCGTTCCTCTCCATCGAGGTGGCCAAGACCATCTCATCAGGAATCATCGACGAAGGCTCCGGTATCCAGCCTGAAGTGATCTTCGCCGGGCTGGTCGGAGCGATCATCTGGAATCTGCTGACCTGGCTCGCCGGGCTTCCCTCCAGTTCCTCCCACGCGCTGATGGGCGGCCTCCTCGGCGCCACGGTGGCCTCCGTCGGCATCGGCGCCGTCAACGGCGGCACCGTGGTGATGAAGGTGCTCATCCCGGCGATCGCCGCTCCGCTGGTCGCGGGCCTCGCCGCGCTCTTCGCGACGCGACTGACCTACCGGGCGGCGCGCAAGGCCGACGAGCAGCAGACCGCGAAGGGCTACCGTGCGGGGCAGATCACCTCCGCCGGGCTGGTCTCCCTCGCCCACGGCACCAACGACGCGCAGAAGACCATGGGTGTCATCACCCTCGCGCTGATCACCGGCGGCGTGATCGCCCCGCAGGCGGACCCGCCGACCTGGGTGATCGTCTCGGCCGGGCTGGCCATCGCCCTCGGTACGTATCTGGGCGGCTGGCGGATCATCCGCACCATGGGCAACGGCATCACCGACATCAAGCCTCCGCAGGGATTCGCGGCGCAGACCTCCGCCGCGGTCACGATCCTCGCCTCCTCCCACATCGGCTTCTCCCTCTCCACCACGCACGTGTGCTCCGGCGCCGTCATGGGCTCGGGAGTCGGCCGCAAGGGCGGCGTCGTGCGCTGGTCGACGGCGGCCCGCATGGTGGCGGGCTGGGGCCTGACGCTTCCGGCGGCGGCGCTCGTCGCCGCGGGTGCTGCGGTGCTGGCGCGGCAGGGCGACTGGGGCGTCGGCACGGTCGCGGCGCTCGCGCTCGCCATCAGCGGCGGCATCTGGCTGCTCTCGCGCCGCCAGCCCGTCGACCACACGAATGTCAACGACGCGGCCCTGCCCGGGACTTCCGGGCCGGAACCCGCCGGGGTCGTCACGGCAGCGCTGCGTACCGTCGCGCCGCCGCCCGTGGCGTCGGCCCACAACAGGGCGGACGGCAACGGGGGGCCGGCAAGGACCCCGGAGGGCGTCGGCACGGCGAGTTCGTCTTCGCAGACCGAGACGGAGCGCGGGCGAGCGGCCTCCACTCTCGGCTAGGTGACCGGGCCGGTGCGGTCCACGGGCTCCGCACCGCACCGGCTCGGCAACCGACCAGCAGTCACAACCGGACCACACACCCGGACCACGGATCGCGATCCCGGCCCGGAAGACAGACAGGGAAACGCTATGGACATCGACTGGGCAGCGCTCGGCGAGGTATTCGGCGTGAGCCTCGTAGCCACGGTCGCCCTGGTGGGCGTGTTCACGCTCGGCATCGTGGGTGCGTCCGCCGGCAAGGCCGGCGGCTCGCACGGCGGTGGCGCGTCCGTGCTCGCACGCACCGGGTCGTACGCGTGCTTCGCGCTGTGCGCGGCCGCCGTCGCCTACGGCATCTACATCATCACCGCGCCCTGAACGACCGGGCGCCGGCGAACCGTTGACAGCGGCCGCCGATACCGGAAGGGGTACGGAGCAGCGCTCCGTACCCCTTTTCCATGCGGCGGCGGGGTTCCCCGTGTGCCTGCTCACACTCTCCCGTCGCAGGTCAAGGGCGAGTTGACGCCCCTCCTGGTACGTGGTGGACTGCCGATGCCCAACGGCGGCAGGAGAGGAAGCCGGTGCGAATCCGGCGCGGTCCCGCCACTGTCACCGGGGAGCGCACCCCCAACCGAAGGCCACGGCCCATCAGTTCGACGGGCGGGAAGGCCGGGGGACGCAGCGATCCGGGAGCCAGGAGACTCTCGCCGCCGGCACGTCGAACCAGGGCGAGGACCCTGAGTGAGGACTCCGTCATGCGTGGCTACTCAGCCTCTCCCCCGCCCGTGTCCGTTCCCGAGTCCGCGACGGCTGCCGCTGCCGCGCGGGTCCCCGCCCGCGTCCACGGCGGCTGCGGCGACAGCTTTGACGACGACTTCCGCGACGGCTTCCGTGACGACATGAACGTCCGCGTCCCCGGCAGGCACGTCCCGCACCGTGGCCGCCCGCGGCGCGGCATGCTCCTCCGAGGCACTACAACGGCACGCTGACGGTGCGGGCTCATCGCGCCTACATATGCGGCGCGGCCCTCGGTCAACTGGGCGACGCGCTGCTGGGCGACCCCCGCCGAGGGCACCCCGTGGCCGCTTTCGGCCGGGCCGCCGCCGCTGCCGAGCGCGCCCTGTGGCGGGACCACCGCGGTGCGGGCGCCCTGCACACGGCGCTGACCGTCGCCGGAGCCGTCACTGCCGTCACCACGCTCTCCCGCACCGCACGCGCTCTCGCGGGCACCGGTGGCGCCACCCTCGCCGACGCCGCAGTGACGTGGACCGTGCTGGGCGGCACCGGGCTCCGCCGGGAGGCCCTTGCCGTGGCCGCCGCTCTGGAGAGCGGCGATGTCGCGGGCGCGCGGCGGCTGTTGCCGCATCTGTGCGGCCGCGACCCTCAGGCGCTGGACGCGGACGCCATCGCGCGGGCCGTCGTGGAGTCGGTGGCGGAGAACACCTCGGACGCGGTCGTGGGCGCCCTGGTGTGGGGCGCGGCCGCCGGAGCCCCGGGCATGGCCGCCTTCCGCGCGGTCAACACCCTCGACGCGATGTTCGGTCACCGGTCGCCGCGTCACCTGCGCTTCGGCTGGGCGGCCGCCCGCCTGGACGACGCCGCGGGATGGCCGGGCGCACGCCTGACCGCCGCGCTCGCCGCGCTCGCCGGTCCGTCGCCGCGCGGGGCCTTGCGTGCCTGGCGTACCGACGCCCCCTCGCATCCCAGTCCCAACGCAGGCCCGGTGGAAGCCTCGTTCGCCGGCGCTCTGGGCGTGCGTCTGGGCGGAACCCTCAGCTACGGCGGACGCACCGAGCACCGGCCGGTCCTCAACTCCCCTGGCCGCGCTGTACGTACGGACGACATCGCGGCAGCCGTCCAACTCTCGCGGCGTGTCAGCGCCCTGGCGCTGCTGGTGACCTCGGTGGCCGGTGCGTTCGGCAGGAAGCGCCGGGCGGAAAGGGGCATCGGATGACGACGGCCGGTGAACAAGGCAGGCATGCGCGAAGGCCCGGTGCCGGCGGGCAGGGCGGCGGACTTCTCGTCGCGGGCACGACCTCCGACGCCGGCAAGAGCGTCGTCACCGCAGGCATCTGCCGCTGGCTGACGCGCAAGGGCCTGAAGGTCGCGCCCTTCAAGGCGCAGAACATGTCGCTCAATTCGTACGTGACGCTGGAGGGCGCCGAGATAGGCCGCGCGCAGGCCATGCAGGCTGCCGCCGCCAACACCGAGCCGACAGCGCTGATGAATCCCGTGCTGCTCAAACCCGGCAGCGACAGCAGCAGCCAGGTCGTGTTGCTCGGCAAGCCGGTCGGCGAGATGAGCGCGGGCGGCTACCACTCCGGCAAGCAGGAGCGGCTGCTGGGCACGGTCGCGGACTGCCTCGCCGAGCTGCGGCGCACGCACGACGCGGTGATCTGCGAAGGCGCCGGCAGCCCCGCGGAGATCAACCTGCGCCGCACCGACATCGTCAACATGGGCCTGGCCAGGGCCGCCGGACTGCCCGTCGTGGTCGTCGGGGACATCGACCGCGGGGGCGTCTTCGCCTCCTTCTTCGGCACGACGGCGCTGCTGGCGGACCGGGACCAGAAACTGCTCGCGGGGTACGTGGTCAACAAGTTCCGCGGCGACGTGGCGCTGCTGGAGCCGGGTCTGGAGATGCTCCACGGGCTGACGGGCCGGCCCGTACTGGGCGTGCTGCCCTTCCGCCACGGGCTGGGCATCGACGAGGAGGACGGGCTGGGGGTCCCCCCGGACGGAGTCTGGGGGAGGGTCTCCCGCAGCACCGTCCGCGAGTCGGCGACGGCGCCCCCGCACGGAAGCGACGTGCTGCGCGTCGCCGTCGTGCCGGTGCCTCTGATGTCGAACTTCACCGACGTCGACGCCCTCGCCGCCGAACCCGGGGTCGTCGTCAGGTTCACGGACCGACCCGAGGAACTCGCCGTCGCCGACCTGGTCGTACTGCCCGGCACCCGTGGCACGGTTCGGGCGCTGGCGTGGCTGCGCGAGCGCGGACTCGCGGACGCGGTACGGCGCCGCGCGGCCGAAGGGCTGCCGGTCCTCGGCATCTGCGGGGGCTTCCAGATGCTGGGCGAGCGCATCGAGGACGACGTCGAGTCCCGGGCGGGCACCGTCGAAGGGCTGGGGCTGCTGCCGGTCCGGGTGAGGTTCGCGCCCGAGAAGACGCTCACCCGTCCGTCGGGCCGGGCCCTCGGTGAGCACGCCGAGGGCTACGAGATCCATCACGGCGTCGCCGAAGTGCTGGGCGGTGAGGCCGTGTTCAGCGGTGCGGACGGCGCGGCCCTGGACGGCTGCCGCTCTGGCGCCGTGTGGGGCACGCACTGGCACGGGTCGCTGGAGAGCGACGGCTTCCGGCGGGCCCTTCTGCGCCGCGTGGCCGCCGACGCGGGACGCACCGGGTTCGTACCGGCACCGGACACGAGCTTCGCGGCGCTGCGCGAGGAGCAACTGGAGCGCCTGGGCGATCTCATCGAGGAACACGCCGACACGGACGCGCTGCTGCGCCTGATCGAGGAAGGCCCGCCGCCGGGCCTGCCCTTCATCGCCCCGGGGGCGCCCGAGGCACAACACGCGGGAGTGTCCTCATGAGCACTGTTCTGCTCCGCTCCACCACCGGCACTGAACTGCCCGCGATGAACCTGGCGGGCCAACTGCGGGACGCGGAAGCGAAGGCCCATGCCGTACGGGAAGACCATGCGCACCGGCCCGGCACGCGCGGGCGGCCCTGCACGCGGCGACCCTGGAGACGGCGAGTGACCGGCGCGGCAGCGAGGACCGACTTCGGCTGCTCGCACGGTGGTTGGCACCGCTCGCACGAAGACCGGCCCCGAGGAGAGAAGAGGGCATGAGCATCCCCTACCCGTTCACCGCGCTCGTCGGAATGCGGGACATGCAGCTCGGACTGCTGCTGAACTCCGTCAACCCCGCGATCGGCGGCGTCCTCATACGCGGTGAGAAGGGCACCGCGAAGAGCACGGCCGTACGGGCGCTGGCCACTCTGCTGCCGCAGCAGCAAGTCGTGCCGGGCTGCCGCTTCTCCTGCGACCCGGCAGCGCCCGACCCCGGCTGTCCCGACGGGCCGCACGAGTTCGGAGGCGAGGGAGAGACGCGTGCCGCGCACCTGGTGGAGCTGCCCGTCGGCGCGTCCGAGGACCGCCTCGTGGGGGCGCTCGACATCGAACGGGCCCTGTCGGAAGGCGTGAAGGCCTTCGAGCCGGGTCTGCTGGCCGACGCGCACCGGGGCGTCCTCTACGTCGACGAGGTCAATCTCCTGCACGACCATCTCGTCGACCTGCTGCTGGACGCCGCGGCCATGGGCTCCTCGTACGTCGAACGCGAGGGCGTGTCCGTGCGGCACGCGGCACGGTTCCTGCTCGTCGGCACGATGAACCCCGAAGAGGGCGAACTGCGACCGCAGTTGCTCGACCGGTTCGGTCTGACCGTGGAGGTGACGGCCTCGCGGGAGACCGACGAACGCGTCGACGTCGTGCGCCGGCGGCTCGCCTACGACGCCGATCCTGCCGCGTTCGCGGCGCAGTGGACGGCGGAGGAGGACGCGCTGCGCGAACGCATCGCGGCAGCACGGGAGTTGCTTCCGCAGGTGCACCTCGGCGACGCGCCGCTGCGGCAGATCGCAGCGACATGCGCCGCGTTCGAGGTGGACGGCATGCGCGCGGACCTGGTGATGGCGCGCACGGCCACGGCCCTCGCCGCCTGGGCGGGCCGCACCGAGGTGACGGCGGACGACGTACGGCAGGCGGCACTGCTGGCACTTCCCCACCGGCGCAGGCGGAATCCGTTCGACGCGCCGGGACTCGACGAGGACAAGCTCGACGAGACCCTTCAGCAGCACGCAGAGCCCGACGACGGCGACGACGACCCCGACGGCCCGGACGGCGGAGGCGAGCCGCCCCCGCAGCAGCCCGACGGCGACCCGGGTGACGAGTCCGCCCAGCCCGATCAGCAGGAACCGGCGCGGAACGAACCGCAGGAGCAGCCCACGCCGCCCGCCCCGTCCGCCCCGTCCGCCCAGGACGGCCCACGCGCGGACGACGAGGGCGACCAGGCACCAGCGCCCGACGGCAGCACCGGCGGCCCGGCGCCGCAGCAGCCCGCCGCTCCCGCCTCCGAGCCCTTCCGGGCCCGCACCCTGTACGTCCCCGGCCTCGGCGAGGGCGTGGCCGGCAACCGCTCCCGTGCCCGCACCGCGCACGGCCGCACCACTGGCGCCCGGAAACCGCGCGGCGCGCTGGGACGCCTGCATCTGGCGGCCACGGTGCAGGCGGCGGCGCCGCATCAGCGCGCACGCGGACGTGACGGCCGGGGGCTGTTGCTGCGCAGGGACGATCTGCGCGAGGTCGTGCGGGAGGGCCGCGAGGGCAACCTCGTCCTGTTCGTCGTGGACGCCTCCGGTTCGATGGCCGCGCGGCAGCGGATGAGCGCCGTCAAGGGTGCCGTGCTGTCGCTGCTGCTGGACGTCTACCAGCGTCGGGACAAGGTCGGCATGGTCACCTTCCGCCGGTCGGAGGCGGAGGTCGCCCTGCCGCCGACCTCGTCCGTCGAGGCGGCCGCCGCGCGGCTGGAATCGCTGCCCACCGGGGGCCGTACCCCCCTGGCGGAGGGACTGCTCAGGGCTCGTGAGGTGCTTCGCGTGGAGCGCATGCGCGATCCGTCCCGCCGTCCGCTCGTGGTCACCGTCACCGACGGCCGGGCCACCGGCGGTGCCGAGCCGGTGGAGCGCGCGCGGCGCGCGGCGCGCCTGCTGGCGGCCGACGGCACGGCGTCGGTAGTTCTCGACTGCGAAGCGGGGCACGTACGGCTCGGGCTCGCCGCCGCGCTGGCCGCCGATCTCGGAGGCAGCGCCGTGACGTTGGAGGAGCTGCGTGCGGACGCGGTCACTGACCTCGTACGGCACGCAACGGGCACCCGGGGCGGGTCCACGGCGCCGGCCGCCACCACTGCCGCCCCGCATTCCCCGAACACCCAGCCGCAGACTCGGAGGGCCGCATAGTGCCGAAGGGACAGCCGAGCTCCGTACCCGACGACGGACTCACCACACGCCAGCGCCGCAACCGGCCGCTCCTTGCGGTGCACACCGGTCCAGGGAAGGGCAAGTCGACAGCCGCGTTCGGGCTGGCGCTGCGCGCCTGGAACCAGGGATGGCCGATCGGGGTGTTCCAGTTCGTGAAGTCGGCCAAGTGGAAGGTCGGCGAGGAGCGTGCCCTGCGTGTGCTGGGAGCCAGCGGCGAGGGCGGCCCAGTCGACTGGCACAAGATGGGCGAGGGCTGGTCCTGGATCCAGCGGGACGGCGAGATGAGCAACGAGGAGGCGGCGCACGAGGGTTGGGAGCAGGTCAAGCGCGACCTGGCCGCCGAGACCTACCGCCTGTACGTGCTCGACGAGTTCGCGTACCCGATGCACTGGGGCTGGATCGACACGGACGAGGTGGTGTCGGTGCTGAACGAGCGTCCGGGCGCCCAGCATGTGGTCATCACGGGGCGCAACGCGCCCGGGAAGCTGATCGACGCGGCCGATCTGGTCACCGAGATGTCCAAGGTGAAACACCCGATGGACACGGGCCAGAAGGGCCAGCGGGGCATCGAGTGGTGAGTGCATGAGCGAACGCTGCGTGAACCCACCCCGTCTCGTCGTCGCCGCACCGTCCTCCGGCAGCGGCAAGACGACTGTGGCGACCGGGATGATGGCCGCCTTCACCGAGGCGGGCATGACCGTCTCGCCGCACAAGACCGGGCCGGATTACATCGATCCGGGCTATCACGCTCTGGCCACCGGCCGTCCAGGGCGCAACCTCGATGCGTATCTGTGCGGCCCGGAGCGGATCGCGCCGCTGTTCGCGCACGCGGCCGCCGGGACCCAACTCGCCGTCGTCGAGGGCGTGATGGGCCTGTACGACGGTGCCGCGGGCGCGGGCGAGCTGGCCTCGACCGCGCAGGTGGCGAAGCTGCTCAAGGCACCGGTGGTGCTGGTGGTGGACGCCTCGTCGCAGTCGCGATCCGTCGCGGCGCTGGTGCACGGATTCGCCTCGTGGGACCCGGAGTTGCGGGTCGCGGGCGTCGTCCTGAACAAGGTCGCATCCAGCCGGCACGAGGCCCTGTTGCGAGAGGCGCTGGAGGGATCCGGTGTGCCTGTGATGGGTGCGCTGCGGCGCGACGCCGGCGCGGACACACCGTCCAGGCATCTCGGGCTGGTGCCGGCCGCCGAACGGCACGCCGAGGCAGTGGAGTCGGTGGCCGCGCTGGCTGCCCGTGTGCGTGAGGGCTGCGACATGGATGCGCTGCGCGCGCTGGCGCGCAGCGCTCCCCCGCTGCCCGTCACACCGTGGGAGGCGGCGGTCGAAGTGAGCGGCCGGAGTGCTCCTGTGGTCGCTCACGGCGAGCGGCCCCGCATAGCCGTCGCCGGAGGCGCCGCCTTCACCTTCTCCTACGCCGAACATGCCGAACTGCTGGAGGCGGCCGGTGCGGAGACCGTCGTCTTCGACCCACTGCGCGACGAGAGCCTGCCCGAGGGCACACGCGGGCTCGTCGTCGGAGGCGGCTTCCCCGAGGTGTACGGGCCGCAGTTGTCGGCCAACAAGCCGCTGCGCCAGGCCGTACGCGAATTCGTCGCCGCCGGCGGTCCCGTGGCGGCCGAGTGCGCGGGCATGCTGTACCTGTCCCGCGAACTGGACGGCGAGGAGATGTGCGGAGTGCTGGACGGCGTTGCCCGCATGACCGGGCGGCTCACGCTCGGCTACCGCGATGCCGTCGCCGTCGACGACAGCGTGCTGGCACCGGCCGGACTGCGCGTGCGGGGGCACGAGTTCCACCGCACCACACTCGCTCCCCAGGCCGGCGGCACGCCCGCGTGGGGCCTCGTGCGTCCGGAGCGGCGCAAGGAGGGCTTCGTGGGCGGCCCCTCGGGCAACGTCCACGCCTCGTATCTGCATGTGCACTGGGCCGCCGCGCCCATGATGGCCCGCCGGTTCGTGGAGAGGTGCGTCGCGTGACGCGGCCGACGGGAGCGGACCCGGACGAGGCCGAGGCCGAGGCGCGCACGCCCTCGCTGGTTGTCGGAGTGGGCACCGGCCGGGGCATCGGCAGCGACGAAGTGATCGGCCTGATCGAGCGGGCGCTCGGTGACGCGGGGCTGTCCCTGCGCTGTGTCACGGAGTTGGCGACGGTCGAGGCGAAGGCCGGCGAACCGGGTCTGCTCGCGGCCGCGGACCGGCTCCGCCTGCCGCTGCGCACCTTCACCGCCGATGTCCTCGCCGCCGTCGAGGTGCCGAATCCCACCGACGGGACGCGGGCCGCCATGGGGACGCCGTCCGTCTCGGAGGCTGCCGCCCTCGCTGCCGCCGGCGAGTACGGCATGCTGATCGTGCCCAAGACCAAGTCCGTGCCCGCGGACGGTTCTCCGGCCATGGCGACCGCCGCCGTGGCACGCCGGCGCCGGGCGAGCGGTCTGCCGGTCGCCGGTGACGTCGCGGGGAAGGACGGTTCGGCGGTGGCCGCTGCCGTGCTCAACGCGCCGCTCCGCGCCGGGAGTTCGTCTGGCGCCAGGGAGGACGGCGGCGGGAGCGCGGCCACGGAGAACCAGCACAGCAAGGAGAACCAGTGACGCAGCCTCCCGCCCTTCTCCTCGTCGGCCACGGACCCCGTGACGACCAAGACGCCGAGGACTTCCGGTCGTTCGTAGGCGAGCTCGCGTCCCGCAGCCCGGAGATACCCGTCGCCGGCGGCTCGCTCGAGCTGTCGCCGCCGCTGACCGACTCCGTCTCCGAGCTCGTCGAGCGCGGCGTGACGGACTTCGTAGCCGTGCCGCTGAAGCTGGTCTCCGACGGACGCTCGAACGGCGACATCCGCGCGGCCCTGGCCCGTGAGGAGGAACGGCACCCCGGCACCTCCTTCCGCTGTGCGCGCCCGCTCGGCCCGCATCCGGCGCTGCTGTCGGCGCTGGAGCGCCGCGTCGAGGAAGCGCTGGACGGAGGCACCGGCACCGACGGCCCCGCTCCCCGCTCCCCCGGCGACCGCGCCGGCACGACCGTGCTGCTCGTCGGACGCGGCTCGACGGACCCGCACGCCAACGCCGAGGTGCACAGGGCCGCCCGGCTGCTGTGGGAGGGCCGCGGATACGCGGGCGTGGAGGTCGCGTTCGTCTCGCTCGCCGCGCCCGACGTGGCCTCGGGGCTGGACCGCTGCCGCAAGCTGGGCGCGAAGAAGGTCGTGGTCCTGCCCTACGTCCTCTTCGCGGGTGTGCTGACGGAGCGCGCAGCCATGCATGCGGAAGGCTGGTCCGCCGCGAACCCCGAGGTCGAAGTCGTGGACTCCCAGGCCGTGGGCGCGACCGAGGAGCTGGCGGACATCGTGATGGAGCACTACCGGGAGGCAGCCGACGTCATGCTGCCCGGTTCCGATGACGCCGTCGGGGATCAGCAACCGCAACACCAGCAGGATGACGACGGCAACGGGCACAGCGACGGGCACGGCCGATCGCACGACGCCGACGGCGATGCGCACTCCCACTGAGAGCGACAGGGCATTGGAAGCGGGCCTCCTCCGGCATCACGGCGACGCCGAAGTACGGGACGCCGGACGGGAGTTGACGGACCTCGCGGTCAACGTACGTACGGGCACTCCGCCACGCTGGCTCAAGGACCGCATCGTCGCCTCGCTCGACGATCTGGCTGCCTATCCCGACGGCCGCTCCGCCCGTAGGGCTGTGGCCGCCCGGCACGGCCTCGCCGAGGAGCAGGTGCTGCTCACCGCCGGGGCGGCCGAGGCGTTCGTGTTGCTTGCCCGCGCGCTCCGCGTGCGTCGACCGGCCGTCATCCACCCGCAGTTCACCGAGCCGGAGGCCGCGCTGCGGGATGCCGGGCACGACGTGGAACGCGTATTGCTGGACGCCGCCGAAGGGTTCCGGCTCGACGTCGCGGCCGTGCCCGCGGATGCGGACCTCGTCGTCGTGGGCAATCCGACCAACCCCACCTCCGTTCTGCATCCCGCGGAGACTCTCGCCGGACTGGCGCGCGAGGGACGGACGCTGGTGGTGGACGAGGCGTTCATCGACGCGGTGCCCGGCGAACGGGAGTCCCTGGCGCCGCTGTTGGCCGCCGGGCCGGAGCACGCGCCGCTTCCCGGCCGCGTCGTGGTGCTCCGGAGCCTCACCAAGACGTGGGGCCTGGCGGGTCTGCGCATCGGGTACGTCCTCTCCGGTCCCGCCACTGTCGCCGAACTGGCGCGGCACCAGCCTCTGTGGCCGGTGTCGGCTCCCGCGCTGACCGCGGCGGAGGCGTGCTGCGAACCGCAGGCGCTGAGCGAGGCCGAGGAGGCGGCAGAGCAGGTCGCCCGTGACCGGAGTCATCTGCTCGCGCGGCTGGGCGAGTTCGAACCGGCCGGCCTGTCCGTGCACGGGTCGCCGCAGGCTCCGTTCGTACTGGTGCGGCACCCGCGTGCCGACGCTCTCCGCGAGGACCTGCGGTCGCTGGGGCTGGCGGTGCGGCGCGGCGACACCTTCCCGGGGCTGGGGCCTCAATGGCTCCGTATCGCCGTCCGGGACGAGGAGTGCACGGACCGGCTGGCCGGGGCGCTCCGCGAGCTTCTCGGCGGGGACACAGTCGCGGCAGCGCATCGGGACGCCCGCGGGGACGGCTGAGAGCGGAAGCACGCCGGGAGGCGTCCGAACACCGACGCGCCGCGGTTCAGGCGGCGTTGCTCCGCGACGCTCCTCCGCGTGGAACGACGACCGCCCGGGCGACACCCAGCCGTACGACGTCCTGCGGGCGCAGCATGAGCTCGTCCGCGGTCGCGGCGGTCTCATGCTCCGGACGCTTGAGGATCGCCGCCGCCAGTTCGGGGGCGATGACGGAGAAGTAGCTGTCGGGTGTGACCCAGAGCCTGTCCGGTGCGGCCAGAGCCAGCGCTCCGCCCGAGCCGCCCTCGCCGACCAGCAGCGAGGTCACCGGCACCGCCGCCTCGGCGACGGCGGCGAACACCTCGGCGATCGCCGGTCCGGCCCCGGCGCTCTCCGCCTCGGCATCGTTGGCGGCTCCCGGAGTGTCGATGAGGGTCAGTACGGGGATCCCGAGCCGGTCGGCGGTACGGATGAGCCGGGCCGCGGTGCGGAAACCCGCCGGGCGTGTGGCGGTGCCGGTCTGGGCCGCGTACGCGACCGTTCGGCCGCCGTGGCGCCCGAAGCCGCACAGCATTCCCTCGTCGACGCCGCCGCAGCGGTCCCCCCGTACCTCTTCGCGCCAATCGAAGTAGTCGTCCAAGTAGGCGGTGGCGCGCGGCCGTTGAGCGGAACGGGCGCGCGCCACCGCCTCCTGCCCGCTCAGGGGGACAGCCTGTGCGTCCCCGCTGACCGAGTCAGGGGGAGAGGCTCCGGCGGGCAGGTTCTGCGGGGTCCCGGAGGACCTGCCGTGCGAGGGCGGGTTCGCGGACGCGTCCCGCGGCGGCAGGGCCTGTGGCGGAGGTGCCGGACTGCCGGAGCCGCCGGCCAGCAGGGCGAGCCAGCGCCCCAGGGCTGCGCCCAGCAGTTCCTGCTCCACGATCTGGTCGATGTGCCCGGCGGCGTGCTGACCCTCCGCCGTGTAGGCCGCCGGGTCGGCGTCACCGGGCCGTACCCGGGAGCCGGCGAAGGCGACCTGTGCGCCCGGCAGGGCCAGCACCACGTCCGCGCCCGCGCCGAGCGTCGCCCAGCCGCCGCCCGTGGCGGGGTCGCGGAGCACGGCGAGCTGCGGCACTCCGGCGCGACGCGTGAGCACCGACTCCCGTGCCACACGCTGCAGTTGGCTGAGCGCGACCATCCCCTCCTGCATGCGGCTGCCGCCGGTGGCGATCAGCGACACCAGGGGCAGGCGGTGCGCACGGGCACGCTCGTAGGCGGCGGCGATGCGGTCGCCCGTGTGTGCGCCGAGCGAGCCTCCGAGATACCCGAACTCGAAGGAGATCAGCACCGCTTCGGCGCCGTCGTCGCCACCGGCTCCCGTGCCGCCGCCGATCCGGGCGGTGCCGCACACCACGGACTCGCTCTCGCCGGTCCGCTCACGCGCCCGCTCGCGTGAGGCGCCGTAGCCGTGCCAGCCGAGCGGCCCGTCCGGCTCCCCACGACCGGCGGGCGCGGCGGGGTCGGGTGACGGGTGCTCGAATTCCGTGAAGCCGCTCGCGACGGCCCGGATGGCGGCGCGCGCCGACGACCCGGGGTCGCGGACGTCGCGGGTCGTGTCAGCCATGGAGCGCACGCTTCATCAGCTTGCCCATGTCGTTGCGCGGAAGCGTTTCGCGGAAGCGCACTACTCGCGGCCGCTTGTGCGGGGAGAGCTGCTTGGCCACATGGTCGGCCAGCTCCTGCTCTCCGGGGCGGCGGGCTCCGGGCACGATCCACGCGACGATGCGTTCGCCGAGGTCGTCGTCGCTCTCGCCGGTCACGGCGGCCTCCATCACGTCGGGGTGCTCCAGCAGCGCGTTCTCGATCTCACCCGCCCCGATCTTGTAGCCGCCGCTCTTGATGATGTCGGTGGCCTTGCGGCCGACGATCCGTACGTACCCGTCGGGGTCACGTGTGGCCATGTCGCCCGTGCGGAACCAGCCTCCGTCGAAGGCCTCGGCCGTGGCGTCGGGCCGGTTCAGGTACTCGGTGAACAGATTGCGTCCGCGGACCTGGATCTCGCCCACCGTCGCGCCGTCCATGGCCTCGACGGTCTGCCCTTCCTCGTCGACGAGCCGCAGCTCGACCCCGTCCAGCGGGACGCCCACCGTGCCCGGCCGGCGCTCGCCGTCGGCCCGCACGCTGGTGTTCATCAGCGTCTCCGTCATGCCGTACCGCTCGACGATGCGCTGACCCGTGGCGGCCGCGATCCGCTCGTGGTCGTGCACCGGCAGAGCCGCCGACCCGGACACCAGGAGCCGGGCGCCGGCCAACGCCCGGGCCAACTCCGCGTCGCCGCCCACCTCTTCGGCGATGCGGTGGTACATCGTCGGTACGCCGAAGAGCATCGTGGCCCCGCCCTCCAGGGCCTGCCGCACACCATCGGCGGAGAAGCGGCCGAGGTGCTGGACGGTGCCCGCGCGGCGCAGCGGGCCGAGTATGCCGAGGATGAGCCCGTGCACGTGGAAGAGCGGCAGGCCGTGCACGAGCACGTCCTCCTCCGTCCACTGCCAGGCGTCCCGGAGCGCGTCGAGCGTGGCGGTCAGGGCTCGGCGGGGCAGGACGGTGCCCTTGGGCGGCCCCGTGGTGCCGGAGGTGTAGACGATCACCGCCGGTGCTTCCTCATCGGGTGCGGCGGGCAGCGCGACCGGGCCCGGCCCGGGCGTGGTGTCGACGGCGGTGCGCGGCAGCGCGTCGAGCGCGGCGGGAAGCTCCGCGTCGCGCTCGGCGAGTACGAGACCGGGTTCACTGTCGCCGAGGATGTGGGCCAGTTCGCGTTCGCCGATCTTCGGGTTGAGGGGGACGACGGGCGCTCCGGCGAACAGCGCGGCAAGCACGGCGACGCTCGTCTCCATGGTTGGGGTGGCCCAGACGGCGACCCTCTGCCCGGGGGTGAGCTCGGCGGCGAGGGCCCCCGCCACACCGGCGAGTTCGGAGTAGGTGAGTGACTGCTCGCCGAACCGCAGCGCGGTCTTTTCGGACGGCCGGGTCAGCGCCGGGAAGAGGGTGGACACGGTGGCTCCTCACAGGGTCTTGCTCGCGTTGTGGCGTGTGGACTGTGCGGCCGGAGCGGCCGCTGCGGCTGTGGGCGCGGACCGGGTGCCGCCGCCTCCTCACGGTCCCGGTGCCCGAGTACCGGCTACCCGAACCCGGGTACGACCATGGCCAGCCAGATCAGTGCCGGTACCGCGGCGGTCACCACTCCGCCGTAGATCATCAGCTGGCGGAAGAAGCGGTCCCTGTCGGCCTCTTCGGCGCTTGCGAGTACCAGCGCTCCGTTGGTGGAGAACGGGCTGACGTCGACCACGGTGGCGGACACCGACAGCGCGGCGACCATGCCGACGACTCCGATCTCGCCCTTCTCCAGGAACGGCACGACGAGCGGGACGAGGGCCCCGATGATGCCGACGGACGACGCGAAGGCCGAGACGAACCCGCCGATGTAGCAGAAGAGCAGCGCGGCGATCAGCGGTACGCCGATGGCGGCGACGCCTTCGCCGGCCCATTCGATCGTGCCCATCTCGTCCAGGACGTTGACGTAGGTGAGCATGCCGCACACCAGCAGGACGGTCGGCCACGTGATGCCATTGATCGCCTGCTTGCTGTCGGCGGGCCAGATCACGGCGAGCACGACGGCCAGCGCGATCGCGGTCAGACCCGCGTCGAGGTCGAAGCCCAGCACCGCGACCACGAGCAGAACGAGGCCGGTGAGCGTGGCGGTGCGGGCGGGGGTAAGGCGCTCGGCGCCTGCCGGCAGGCTGCCGTCGCCGCCGGAGCCGTCCTGGCCGGTGCTCTCGCGGGCCCGCGTGGCCACGGCAGTGCCGCCACCGCCGTCGGCCGGTGCCTCTGCGGCGGCAGAGGCACCGGAGCCACCGGTCGCACCGCCGGCGCCGGTCCGGTCACCGGCACCCGCGCCGCCGTCCTCGCCCGCGACGTCCTCGGCCCTGGTGCCGCGCAGGCTCATGCCTCCGCAGGCGACGAAGATGACGGCGGCGATGACGAGGTTGACGACGAGACTGGCCGAGAACAGGGCCAGCTCGTTCCCGGGCAGGCCCTCCCTGGCGACGATGCTGTTGACCGTCGATCCGTAGATGCTGATCGGCGAGAAGCCGCCCGCCTGGGCGCCGTGCACCACGAGCGCGCCCATGAGCAGCGGGTGGATGCGGTACTTGGCCGCGAAGCCCATCGCGATCGGCGCGATGATGGCGACCGCCGCGGGGCTGACCGCGCCGATGGCCGTCAGCACGCCCGTGACGGCGAACATCACCCAGGGGATGAGCACGATCCGGCCGTGCACGACCCTGATCCCGGCGTGAACCAGCCAGTCGGTCGTGCCGTTGGCGCGCGCGATGGCGAAGAAGTAGGTGACGCCGACGAGCACGACGAAGAGGTCACCGGGGAATCCGGCGAAGACCTTCTCCGCGTCGAATCCGGCGGCCAGCGTGCCGACGCCGAAGGCGGCCGCGAACGCGAGGGCGCCCATGTTGACGGAGCGGGTCGTGGCGACGACGAAGATCACCGCCAGGACCAGGATCGATATGAGTTCGGCAGACATGGGGCTCCCGTCCCTGGGCGCCGGAGGGCGTGCAGCGGTTCGGATCTGAGGTTGAGCCGGACTGGCGCAATGGCCAAGTGGCTGAACCAAAATCCCCGCCCATCTGCCCGGTGTCAATGCTTGGGCCAGAATTGGCCCAGCCACTTGACCACCTGGCCGCCGGGCCACTCATCTGCCGGTGTTAGGCTCCTGGCCAGGAAATCCAGGGGGCTGAGGGGGCCGCATGACCGACGACGCGCTGCGACCGATGACCCGCCCACGCCTGTACGAGCAGGTTCTGGACCGGTTGCGTGCGTACGCCGTCGATCACGAACTGAGCGCCGGGGACCGCCTCCCGCCCGAACGCGAACTCGCCCAGCGGCTGGGGGTGAGCCGCTCCTCCGTCAAGCAGGCCGTGGTCGTCCTGGAAGTGCAGGGACTCGTCGAGACACGTCACGGCGGCGGCACCTACCTGGTGCGCAACACCCTCGACGCCGAGCCCGTCGAACGGCTTGTGGAGCGTCGGCGGCGCCTGCCGGACGTGCTCGAGGCACGCGAGGCGCTGGAGACAAAGCTCGCCGAACTGGCCGCGGAGCGCCGCACCGACGAGGATCTCGAGGCGATGCGCACCGCCCTGCGTGCCATGGAGTCGGACATCTCGACGGGAGGCCATGGCGTGGACGGCGACCGCCGGTTCCACGCGGCCGTCACCGCCGCCGGACACAGCACTCTGCTCGCGGAGTTCATGGGCTCGATCTCCGAACCGGTCGCCGAGAGCCGCAACGAATCGCTGCGCCAGCCCGGCCGGCCCACGCGCTCACTGGAGCAGCACGCGCGCATCCTCGACGCCATCGAGCGCGGCGACCCGAAGGCCGCGGCGGCGGCGATGCGCCGTCACGTGCGTACGGTCGCCAAGGTCCGCCTGCTGGAGTGGAATCCGGACGAGGCCGGCAAGGGCGAACCGGACCGGAACTGACGCCCGTCCGATCCGCCCGAGGGCCCGCCCGGCACCGCGACCGGTCTCACCTCGACGCGACCTCGCCTCGACGCACCTGACGGCACCAACTGCAGCCGCCCCGCTGACACTTGCGCCGAGCCCGGGTCAGCCCAGCAGCGCCGGCCGCATCCGCTCCACCCAGCGCGTCTCCCGCTCGTAGGCGTGCGCCAGGCGCAGCAGCCCGAAGTCGCCGCTGTGCCTGCCGATGAGCTGGACGCCCATCGGCAGCCCGTCCGCACCGAATCCGGCCGGCAGGGCGATCGCGGGCACCCCGGCCAGCGTCCAGGGCACCACGGTCTCCATCCACCGATGGTAGGTGTCCATCTGCCGACCGCCGACCCGCTCGGGCCAGTGGGCTTCCTTGTCGAACGGGAACACCTGCGCGGACGGGGCGAGGATGTAGTCGTAGCCCGCGAGGAACTCCGTCAGCGCCGCGAACCAGCGGTCCCGCGAGTCGGCCGCGGCGGCGATGTCGAGGACACCGAACTCCAGCGCGCGTTCGATCTCCCAGACCGCCTCCGGCTTCATGCGCCCGCGGGTCTCCGGGTCCCCGTACAGGCCGTGCCGCTCGAGGTTCGCGAGCCCGCGCCACGTCAGGAACGTCCGCCAGATCTCCTCGAGCGGGAAGTCGGGCCGTGCCTCGGTGACGTCGCACCCCAGGGCCTCGAAGGCCGCGAAGGACGAACGGCACACGTCCAGCACGCCGGGCTCCGTCGCCAGCCGGCCTCCCCAGTCGCCGACCCAGGCGATACGGGCGCCGCGGAAATCGCCGCCTTCGAGGCTCTCCCTGAACCGTCCGCCGTCCTCGGCGCTGCCCAGGGGTGCGCCCTCGTCGGGCCCCGCCATGACGGACAGCAGCCACGCCAGGTCCGTGGCCGTACGCGCCATCGGCCCGGCGGTGCTCAGCTGTGTGGAGAAGCCCGGCGAGGGCACCAGGCCCCAACTCGGACGCATGCCCAGCACGTTGTTGAAGGCCGCGGGATTGCGCAGCGACCCCATGTAGTCGCTTCCGTCCGCCACCGGCAGCATCCGCAGCGCGAGCGCCGACGCCGCACCTCCGCTGCTACCGCCTGCCGTGCGGGAGGGGTCGTAGGCGTTGCCCGTCGTCCCCCAGACGCTGTTGTACGTGTGCGAACCCAGCCCGAACTCGGGGGTGTTCGTCTTGCCGATCACCACGGCGCCCGCCGCCTTGATGCGCTTCACGAACAGCGCGTCCTGCTGCGCCACGCGGTCCCTGTGCAGGGGTGAACCCTCGGTCCAGTGCAGCCCGTCAGCCTCGGTCAGATCCTTCACGGCGTGCGGGAACCCGTGCATCCAGCCCAGGTGCCGGCCCTGCCGCAGCTGCTCGTCGCGCTCACGCGCCTGCCGCAGGGAGAGCTCCGGGTCCTGCGTGGCGACGATGGCGTTGACGTGCGGATTGACCGTGCCGATGTGCTCCAGGTACGCCTCCATGACCTCGACGCACGAGACATCGCGGTCCGCGATGGCACGGGACAGCTCGATCGCGTCCCAAGAGACGATCTCCTTCATGGTGGCTCCCCGCCCTCCTCTTCGCCGGTCCCTGCCGGTCCTCCCGGTACTCACCGAGCGCGGTGCCGCACCCGGCCCGCTCCCCCGGCGCACCGCCTAACGGATCACCCGCCCCCGCAGCACCACGTGACGCGGATCGGTCAGCACCCCGACGTCGGCACGCGGGTCCTCGGCGAAGACCAGGAGGTCCGCCGGGGCGCCCTCCTCCAGTCCCGGCCGTCCGAGCCAGCGACGCGCGCCCCAGGTGGCCGCCGAGATCGCGTCCGCGGGCGGAATCCCGGCGGTGACCAGCTCCGCGACCTCGACAGGGACGAGCCCGTGCGCGAGGGAGCCCCCGGCGTCCGTGCCCGCGTAGACGGGGACACCCGCGTCGAAGGCGGCGCGCACCGTCTCATAGCGGCGCTCGTAGAGCCGGACCATGTGCTCCGACCAGCGCGGATACTTCGTGCCGCCCTCCGCCAGCCGCGGGAACGTCGCGGTGTTGACGAGCGTGGGGACGATCGCGACGCCGCGCTCGGCGAACAGCGGGATCGTCTCCTCGGTGAGTCCGGTCGCGTGCTCGATGCAGTCGATGCCGGCCTCGACCAGGTCGCGGAGCGAGTTCTCGGCGAAGCAGTGCGCGGTGACGCGGGCGCCCTCCTCGTGTGCGGCGGCGATGGCCTCCTCCAGCGCCCAGCGGGGCCAGCAGGGAGCCAGATCGCCCTCGCCGCGGTCGATCCAGTCGCCCACGAGCTTCACCCAGCCGTCGCCGCGCCGGGCCTCGAGACGGACGTACGCCGCCAGGTCGCCGGGCTCGATCTCGTGGGCGTAGTTGCGGATGTAGCGCTTGGTACGGGCGATGTGCCGCCCCGCGCGGATGATGCGCGGCAGGTCCTCGCGGTCGTCGATCCACCGGGTGTCGGACGGCGAGCCCGCGTCGCGGAGCATCAGGGCGCCGGCTTCGCGTTCGGTCAGGGCCTGTTTCTCGGTGGTGGACTCGTCCACCGGTCCCTGCTGGTCGAGGCCGACGTGACAGTGCGCGTCGACGAGTCCGGGCAGCGCCCAGCCCTCGGCGCTGACGGTGTCGCGGTCGCTGCCTGAGGGGCGCTCGTAGGTGACGTGCCCGTCCACCACCCACAGCTCGTCCCGTATGTCCTCGGGCCCTGCCAGCACGCGTCCCTTGATGTGGAGATTGCCGCGGTCGCTCATGTCCCGCACCCTATGAGCCCGCACCGGTGTTCCTGCACCCGCCCGGCACGGGCGCTACGGTGGCAGGCATGCACACGGTGGTGATTCCCGCGAGTCCGGGAGGAAAAGGTGCGACATCGAAGCCGTTGCGGGAGAATACATTTCCGCATCTATAATGAGCGTAGCTTCCCGTATTCTTCTTCCCGCTTTCCGTTTCTTTAAACGCCAGGATTTTTCACAGGGTTATCGTGGCGGAATTCGCCTGAGGTTCAAGGTCGTTACGGCAATGTGACGGACTCCACAGGCGGCCCGATTGACCCGGGAAAATGCGGAAATATCAGGGCGAAACACAACCCCTGACTCACGTGTGCGCCTGCGCGCGATAACACACCCTCCCCCTCTTGTGTAACCCCACCCCGCCGTGCGTTTTCGGATTCTGCTGGGTAAATTTAATACCCATGACCGCCGCACAAGCAGACCGTGCACGTGCCCACAGTGATTTCCGGGAAATGCCGGAGGGGCTGATACTGGACGCTCCGCAGCTCGAGGACGGAGCGGCGCTCTGGCGCATCGCCCGCGACTCGCGGACGCTCGACCTCAACTCCTCCTACAGCTACCTCCTGTGGTGTCGCGACTTCGCCGCCACCACAGTGGTGGCGCGTGACGAGGACGGTGAGCCGGTCGGATTCATCACCGGCTATGTGCGCCCCGCACGCCCGCGGACACTGGTCGTCTGGCAGGTGGCCGTCGACGAGGCGGCTCGCGGCCGGGGACTGGCGGCGGCGATGCTGGACGGGCTGACCGCCCGCACGGCCCGGGAACTGGGGATCGACGGGATCGAGACCACCGTCACCCCCGACAACACTCCCTCCAACCGCCTCTTCACCTCCTTCGCGGAGCGCCACGGCGCGGCGACGGAGAAGGAGGTGCTCTTCGATGCCGGAGTGTTCCCCGAGAGCGGCCACGAGCCCGAAGTCCTCTACCGGATCGGCCCGGTGGCGTCCCTGAAGGACAGGGCCCCACTGACCGTGCGCTGAGACTGCCGCGTTCCGCCGGCGCTTCGCGCCCCACATCTCCGAACCGTCAGCGATCCCCGCAGTCCCGCGATCCGATCCGCATCCCGACCACTTCGACCGCACGAAACTCACTCCCAGGAGCACGCCGTGACCATCACCCAGCCCGACCTCAGTGTCTTCGAGACCGTCGAGTCGGAAGTCCGCAGCTACTGCCGTGGCTGGCCCACGATCTTCGACCGGGCCCAGGGCTCACACATGTACGACGAGGACGGCCATACGTACCTGGACTTCTTCGCCGGAGCCGGCACGCTCAACTACGGCCACAACAACCCGGTGCTCAAACGGGCCCTGCTGGACTACCTGGAGCGTGACGGGGTCGTCCACGGCCTCGACATGAGCACCACGGCCAAGCGCGCCTTCCTGGAGACCTTCAAGGAGAAGATCCTCGAGCCCCGCGGCCTGAACCACAAGGTCATGTTCCCGGGCCCGACGGGCACCAACGCCGTCGAGGCCGCGCTGAAGCTGGCCCGCAAGGTCAAGGAGCGCGAGTCGATCGTCTCCTTCACCAACGCCTTCCACGGCATGTCGCTGGGCTCGCTCGCCGTCACCGGCAACGCCTTCAAGCGCGCCGGCGCGGGCATCCCGCTCGTGCACGGCACGCCGATGCCGTTCGACGACTACCTGGGCGGCACCACGGAGGACTTCGTCTGGTTCGAGCGGCTGCTCGAGGACCAGGGCTCCGGCCTCAACAAGCCGGCGGCCGTGATCGTGGAGACCGTGCAGGGCGAGGGCGGCATCAACGTCGCGCGTGCCGAGTGGCTGCGTGACCTCTCCGACCTGTGCCAGCGCCACGACATGCTGCTCATCGTCGATGACATCCAGATGGGCTGCGGCCGTACCGGCGCCTTCTTCTCCTTCGAGGAGGCGGGCATCAAGCCGGACATCATCACGCTGTCCAAGTCCATCGGCGGCTACGGACTGCCGCTGGCGCTCACGCTGTTCAAGCCCGAGCTGGACATCTGGGAGCCGGGCGAGCACAACGGCACCTTCCGCGGCAACAACCCGGCGTTCGTCACGGCCACGGCCGCGTTCGAGACGTACTGGACCGACGACCAGACGGAGAAGCAGACTCTCTCGCGTGGTGAGCAGGTCGAGGCGGTTTTGCGCGCCATCTCCGAGGAACACAGCGAGGATGTCGCAGACTTCCGCGGGCGCGGTCTGGTGTGGGGACTGGAGTTCCACGACAAGGACCGTGCCGACGCCGTCGCCAAGCGGTGCTTCGAGCTCGGGCTGCTCATCGAGACCTCGGGGCCCCAGAGCGAGGTCGTGAAGCTGCTGCCGGCTCTCACGATCACCGCCGAGGAGCTCGACGAAGGGCTCCGTGTGCTGGCCCGAGCGGTGCGCGAGACCGCGTAACTGATCCGCTCACGGCCCGCCCCGGTTGCGTCCGGGGCGGGCCGACCCCGTAATGAATAGAGAAAGGTACGCCACACCGTGATTGTTCGTTCTTTCAAGGACATCGAGGACACCGAGCGTCACATCAAATCCGCATCCGGTACCTGGGAAAGCAAGCGGATCGTGCTGGCGAAGGAGCGCGTCGGCTTCTCCCTTCACGAGACCGTGCTGTACGCGGGGACGGAGACATCGATGTGGTACGCAAACCACATCGAAGCCGTACTCTGCGTCGAGGGCGAGTCCGAACTCACCAATGATGAGACCGGTGAGAAGCATCTGATCACCCCCGGCACCATGTATCTGCTCGACGGGCACGAGAAGCACACAATGCGGCCCATTACCGACTTCCGGTGCATTTGTGTCTTCAATCCGCCCGTGACGGGCCGGGAGGATCACGACGAGAACGGCGTCTACCCGCTTCTCACCGAGCCTGACGACTGAGCCCAGAGCTCGGCCTGCGCAGGCCAGTACGGCGGCGTCTGCCGTCCGCGGCTACGGCCGCTCGCCCACCGAACAGGGCCGTACGAGAGGAGAGGAAGGCAACACCATGACCACCGCACCCGAGCGCACCGCCGACCTGTACCCGACTCGCGGAGCCACCGAGGTGGCCACTCCACGGATGGACCCCGTCGTGTGGTCCGAGCCGGGTACGCCGGGGCCCATCGAGGCCGCGGTTCTGGCGGAATACGAGCGGGACGGGTTCCTTGCGATCGACCAGCTCATCACCCCTGATGAGGTCGACATGTACAGCAGGGAACTGGAACGGCTCACCACGGATGCGGAGATCCGTGCCGACGAGCGCTCGATCATCGAGCCGCAGTCGGACGAGATCCGGACCGTGTTCGAGGTGCACAAGATCAGCGAGGTCTTCGCCGACCTGGTGCGGGACCCGCGCGTAGTGGGCCGGGCTCGACAGATCCTGGGCTCGGACGTCTATGTCCACCAGTCCAGGATCAACGTCAAGCCGGGCTTCGGTGCCACTGGCTTCTACTGGCACTCCGACTTCGAGACCTGGCACGCGGAGGACGGGCTCGCGGCGATGCGGACCGTCTCGGTCTCGATCGCGCTGACCCGGAACTACGACACCAACGGCGGCCTGATGATCATGCCGGGGTCACACAAGACCTTCCTCGGTTGCGCGGGCGAGACGCCGAAGGACAACTACAAGCAGTCGCTGCAGATGCAGAACGCGGGCACCCCGTCCGACGAGTACCTGGCCAAGTTCGCCGACGCGCACGGCATCAAGCTCTTCACGGGCGAGGCCGGCTCGGCGACCTGGTTCGACTGCAACTGCATGCACGGCAGCGGTGACAACATCACTCCGTACCCGCGGAGCAACGTGTTCATCGTCTTCAACAGCGTGGAGAACGAGGCCGTGGAGCCCTTCGCGGCACCGGTCCGCCGTCCCGATTTCATCGGCGCGCGCGACTTCACCCCGGTGAGGTGACGCGGTACGTGGCGCACTGAGCCCGGTGGATGAGGGGGGAGGCCGCATGACGGCCTCCCCCCTTTTCCGTCCGGGCGCTTTCTGCTGCGATCTCCCAGCACAGTCCAGGAGCCCGACCGAGGGAGAGTCCGCGCGCATGGCCAGTACCGCCGCCGCCTACCAGTCCGACGAGGGCGGTCCGCTCGACGTCGACCGCCCCTTCTACGACGGAGTCGCCGCCGGCCCGCGGGAACCTGTCGAACGCTTCACCGTGCCCATACGCTCAGGCCGCGCATGGGAGGTCCCGGCGGGACATCTGTGCCGCCTGGTGACGGTCGACGGTCCCCAGGTCGCGGACCTGAACGTGTGGAACCGGCACGATCCGCGCGAGCGGCTGTGGGCCTCCCGTACACGGCAGTTGCAGCGCGCACACGTGAGCGTGTACGACCGGCTGTGGTCGACGCTGCCCTTCCTGCGTCCTCTGCTGACCGTCACCGCGGACACGCTCGCCTCCTACGGGCGGGACGCCGAGGGCGGCAGGGTGCACGACCTGCTGGGCACGCGCTGCGACCCGTACGTCAACCGCATGCTGACCGGCGAGGACTTCGACTTCCACTGCCACTCGAATCTGGTGCGGGCCGTACTGCCGTACGGCCTCACGGAGTTCGACGTGCACGACGTGCTGAACGTCTTCCAGTGCACCGGACTCAACGAGGACGACCAGTACTTCATGAAGGACTGCCCCGCACGCCCCGGCGACCACTTCGAGTTCTTCGCCGAGATCGACCTGCTGTGCGCGATCTCGACGTGTCCGGGCGGCGATCTGTCCGTGCCGATGTGGGGGCCCGGTTCGGACGTGGACCCCGTGGAGTTCTGCCATCCCGTCGGCGTTGAGGTCGACCGCGCCGACCCGGCCCTGCTGACGGACTGGGCGCCACCGCAGCCGGCCGCGTACGGCGGCATGCACGGCATGACCCTCCCCCTCGGCCCCGGAGGGACCTCCAGTGGCACTCCTGAACGCCCGTCCTCTGAGTCCGGATCCTGAACGCCCCCGGTTCTTCTGGGAGTTAGGGGGCGGAGTCCCGCCGGACTCAGGGACGCACGGCTGTCGTTCAGTTCTCCCTGCGGCCGTCCACCCGGCGCGGCAGACCCAGTGGGTTCGCGTCACGCAGCTCGGGCGGCAGGAGCGCCTCGGGCGCATCCTGGTACGCGACGGGGCGCAGCCAGCGCTCGATGGCCGTGGCGCCGACGGACGTCGACGTCGACGTCGTGGCCGGGTACGGCCCGCCGTGGTGCTGCGCGGGGGCGACGGCCACACCCGTGGGCCAGCCGTTGACGAGAACGCGGCCCGCCAGCGGCGTCAGCGTGGCGAGCAGCCGCGCGCCCTGGCCGCCGTCTCCCGCTGCCTCGGCGGCGCCGAGGTGCAGCGTGGCGGTGAGGTTGCCGGGCAGCCGGGAGAGCGCCGAGACGACCTCGTCGTCGTCCTGGTAGCGCGCCACGACCGTGACGGGCCCGAAGCACTCCTCCAGCAGCAGTTCGTACTGCGGCTGTCCGAGCTTCTCGGCCGGGACGGTGAGGAAGCCGGCGCCGACCGACTGCTCGTCGTCACCCGCACCGGCGAGCACGGGCGCCTCCACGCCCTCCAGTTCCGTACGCGCCCCGACCCCGGCGAGGAACGCCTCCCGCATCCTGCTGTCCAGCAGCGGGCCCTGCGCGGCCTTGCTCACCGCGCCCCGCAGCGCCTCCAGCATGCGGTCGCCGGCCTCGCCCTGGGGCGCGAGCACGAAGCCCGGCTTGGTGCAGAACTGGCCGGTGCCCATCGTCATCGACCCGGCGAGCCCCTCACCGATCTCCTCCGCGCGCTCGGCGGCGGCGGCGCCGGTGACGACCACAGGGTTGAGGGAGCCGAGTTCGCCGTGGAAGGGAATGGGCGTGGGCCGGGCGGTGGCGGCGTCGAAAAGGGCGCGCCCGCCCCGTACCGAACCGGTGAAGCCGACCGCCGAGACCAGCGGGTGCTTGACCAGTTCGACGCCGGCCTCGAAGCCGTGCACGACGCTCAGCACCTCGTCCGGCAGGCCCACTTCGGCAGCGGCACGACGCAGCGCGGCGCCCGTCAGCTCGGACGTCGCCGGGTGGTCCGGGTGCGCCTTGACCACGACGGGGCAGCCCGCCGCGAGTGCGCTCGCGGTGTCGCCGCCGGGCACGGAGAAGGCCAGCGGGAAATTGGACGCCGCATAGACGGCCACGACACCGAGCGGGATCTTGTAGCGGCGCAGGTCGGGGCACGGCGGCGTCGCGTCGGCGTCCTTGTGGTTGATGGTGATGCCGAGGTACGCGCCGTCCTCGACCTCGTCGGCGAAGGCGCGCAGTTGGGCCTGGGTGCGCGCCAGCTCGCCGGTCAGCCGCGGGCGTCCCAGCGCGGTCTCGGCGTCCGCGGTGACGATGATCTCCTCGCTCGCCGCGTCGAGCTGTCCGGCGGCGGCCCGGAGCAGGGCTGCGCGCACGGTCCGGTCGGCGAGCGGCTCCCTGGCGGCGTGTGCGGCCCTGACGGCCGCGTCCACCTCACCGGCCGTGGCCTCGGTGCCGACCTGTTCACGCTGCTTTCCGGTCCTGGGATCGACACTCCACACTGGTGCTGCTGCCACAGCGGTTCCTCCTGCCACGTACTTGTCTCCGAAGAGACGGCGTTCGATATGCTGAACACCATCCCTGTCAGTGAACCTGCCGGGGAGCCTATGAGCGCCGCAACAGAGGGGTCAAGGACGATGTCAGCTGGCGAGACGGGTGCATCGCAGGTCAAGTCCGCCGTGCGCACTGTGGAGCTGCTCGAGTACTTCGCGGGCCGGCCCGGGATGCACTCCCTCGCCGATGTCCAAGAAGCCGTCGGGTACCCCAAGTCCAGTCTCTACATGCTGCTTCGCACCCTCGTCGATCTCGGCTGGGTGGAGACGGATTCGACCGGCACACGCTACGGCATCGGCGTTCGCGCCCTGCTGGTCGGCACCTCCTACATCGACGGCGACGAGGCGGTGGCGGCGGCCCGGCCCACCCTCGACCGGCTCTCCGACGACACCACGGAGACCATTCACATGGCGCGGCTGGACGGCACGAACGTCGTCTACCTCGCCACCCGCCAGTCGCAGCACTATCTGCGTCCGTTCACGCGCGTCGGACGGCGGCTGCCGGCGCACTCGACGTCCCTGGGCAAGGCGCTGCTCGCGACGTACGACGACGAGCAGGTGCGCAAGATGCTTCCCGAGACGCTTCCCTCACTCACCGGGAACACCCTCACCGACCGCGAGGCGCTGATCGAGGAGCTGGCCCTGGTGCGGGAGCAGGGCTACGCCGTCGACCGCGAGGAGAACACGCTGGGGCTGCGCTGCTTCGGCGTCGCCATCCCCTACCGGACGCCCGCGCGGGACGCCATCAGCTGCTCGGTCCCGGTCGCCAGGCTCACGCCCGCGCACGAGCAGATGATCAAAGACGCGCTGTTCGACGCCCGCGACCGGCTGACCCTCGCCACCCGCAGGCTGTAGAGCCGGCCCGCCGCCAGGCATCCGGGGACGAGGGCGCCTCCGCCGCGCGGCGGGCACGGCTCACCGGGCGGGAGGCGGACGCGCTGCGGCTGGCGGAGGGGCGGACGAACGCGGAGATCGCCGCGGAGCTCGCGGTCGGCCACGCCACGGTGAAGAGCCATGTGGCGTCCCTACTCGCCAAGTTGGGTGCCCGGGGCCGGAGCCGCAGCGGCTACCGTTGCCTCATGGCTGAGCTGCTGCACATCACGGAGCGTTCCTCTTGGGAGGCCGCGCGCGCCACCGGCACGTACGAGATGTCCACGCGTGGCCGCACCCTGGAAGAGGTCGGCTTCATCCACTGCTCACTGCGGCATCAACTGCCGCAGGTCGCAAAGATGTTGTACAGCGACTGCGATCCGGCGGAGCTGGTGGTGCTCGTCATCGACAGCGAGCGCATCGCCGCGCCGGTGCGCTACGAGCCGCCCGAGCCGGGAGTCCCGTGCGCGGACGACAAGGACGCCGGGGCAGGCGGGGTCGAGGAATTCCCGCACATCTACGGGCCGTTGCCCGTGTCGGCGGTCGTCTCCGAGGAGCCTTGGAACGGGAACTCGCCGACGGCTTAGGGGCGTTGACAGACTCGCGCGAGCGAGCCCGTACGGCCGCGGCGCACCGGCGCCCCTCCACGCCGTGCGGCGGCGCGGCCGTACGGGCCGTGGCCGGCCCGGTGGGGCCGACCCGTCAGGGGGCCGCGGCTCCCGCCGCTCCCGCTGCCCCCTTCTGAACGGGTTGCACCGCGCACTGGTCGGAGAATCCCTGGCCGACGAGGCCGAGGGCGGCGTTGACGCGCGAGCGGTGGTTCTCGACCGCGACCATCGCGGTCAGCTCGATGAATGCCCTCTCCCCCAGCTTGCCGATCAGCGCCTCGGTCATGGCGTCGGTCACCGTCGGCTCGGTCTCCGTCATCGCCTCGGCGAACTCCATGACGAGCAGCTCCAGTTCGCTGAACCGCTCGCGGTGCTCACGCCAGACCGGCACGTACCGGATCTTCTCCATCGGCATGCCCAGGTCGTCGGCCAGCCAGTATCCGAAGTCCATGCACCAGGAGCAGCCGATGCGGGACGCGGTGACCATCTCGGCGAGGTGCTTGAGCCCCGGGTCGAGGTCGCGCCACTTGGCGACGCGGGACTCGTACAGGGCGACGGCGCCGAGCACCTTCGGGTTGTGTCCCGTGGCGCTGAGGGGGTCCATGATCTTTCCGTACTTGCGGCGCGAGTACCACTCGGCGATGCGCAGCATGGTGCCGCGCGGCGGATCGAGCGAGATGCGTGCCATGGCTGGCGCTCCTTCGTCCCTTGGTTCGCGGTGTCTGTGCCCGGAACGTGGTTCCGGCCCGGCTGACACCCCTACGACGGGACAGGGCGTGCGGATGTGACACGCGCCGGTGGGTCACCCGGGCGGGTGCCCCTCGCGGAGTGCGCGCAGCGCCTCCTTCACGGCAGCGAGGTCGGAATCCGGGGCCAGGCCCGCGTGGTAGAGCCGCAGCTCGTCCGCCCCCAGGCCGCGGGCGTGCGCCGCGTCGGCGGCGAGGCCGTGCGGGGAGCCGCCCATGCCGGACACCACGGTGAAGTTCGCGGCGACGGTGAACGGAGCGGCCCGCCCGCCACCGTTGCCGGTGGCGGTGGCGCAGTTGTGGGCCGCGGCGGCGAACGGCCCGATGGCACCGGTGCGTTCGGCGGCGGCGGGGTCGGCGGAGCCGCCCGCGCAGGGAACCACCACTCCGTCGACGTCCTCCACGGCGTCCGCGGGGGCCATGCCCGCGTTCGCGCCTAGGCGGTGCGGCGCCGGATCGGCGTGCAGCATCACCCGGAAATCCTCTCCCGTTCGCGCGCCGGCCGCCGCCTCCTCCCGTACCGCCGCGACGGCCTCCTTGCGCAGCTGCCGCGCGGCTGAGTCGCGCCACGAGGCGCACACCGCTGCCGTATCCGGCCCCAGCAGCTCGCGCACCCGGCCCCACTCGCCCTCCCGGTCCTGCCCCGCCCCGGCTGCCCCCGCCTCCGGTCCGGCGCCGCTCCATGCGGGTCCCAGGGCGCCGCGCACACGGGAGCGCAGCTCTTCGGGATCGGCGCCGAGCGAGGCATATCCGTCCCGGCACACCCCGCAGAAGCACAGCGACATCAGGTACTGGCCGGCGCCGCTCAGCCGGACTCCCGCGGTCTTGTCGTGCGCGTGCAGATGCGCCAGCCCGTACCAGCCGCACGACTCCAGCTCGGTACCCGCCGTATGGGGCCGCACCGCAGCCTCGGCGGCCAGGGTAGCCGCGTATTCGCGCACCTCCGGGCGGGCGACGCAGGGCGCCCACGGGTAGCGGTCGCCGTAGGCGTTGCGGACCGTGATGTCCCGGTGCTCCTCACCGAGGCGGGAGTTGTGGGCCATCACGACCCAGGAGTGCACCTCCAGACCGGCCTCGCTCAGCGCCCGCGCCGCCTCCCCGTACGGGCCCCCCGGGTCGCCGCTGTCCACCCAGCCCTGCTCGTACGGGCGCAGACGGCGACCGTTCCAGCGGTCCGGGGCGGGCGGATAGAGCACCGCGGAGTGCCGTGCCGTGACGATGCGGTGGCGCGGATGGCGCGGCGTCAGCGCGCGCACGGAGTGGTAGGCGGAAGCCAGAGTGACCTGACGGATGCCGAGGCCGGCGAGGCGACGCGGCGCGTCGGGGTCGCCCACGACGTCCCAGGGATAGACGAACGCGCCGGCCCGCATCAGCGGCGCCCGTCGCCCTCGCGCACGGGAGCGCCGCCACCGGAACCGTCTCCGGACACCAACGCGAGCCCGCGCTCGATCAGTTCGGCCAGCTCGTCCACATGAGCCGCGGAGGGTTCCGACAGCGGCGGGCGCACCTGGCCCACGTCCAGTCCGCGCAGCCTCACTCCCGCTTTCACCAGCGAGACCGCGTACCCGCGGCCGCGGTCACGCAGTTCGACGAGGGGGCGGAAGAAGCCGTCCAGCAGACGGTTCACGCGGGCGTCGTCACCGGTCGTGAGAGCACGGTGGAAGTCGAGGGCGATCTCGGGCGCGAAGCAGAAGACCGCGGACGAGTAGAGGGTCACCCCGAGGCTCCGGTAGGCGAGGCCCGTCTGCTCGGCGGTGGGCAGTCCGTTGAAGTAGCGGAACCTGCCCGCGACTTCGGCCGGCACCTCGCTGCGGACCGTGCTGATGATGCGCTGCAGCAGGTCCAGGTCGCCATGGCCGTCCTTGAGCCCGATGATGCCGGGGGTGCGCGCGAGCTGCGCGACCGTGGACGGGGCGAACACGGCGTTGTCGCGCTGGTAGACGATGACGTCCAGACCGGTGGCGGATGCCAGCGCCGTGTAGTGCTTCAGCAGGCCCTCCTGCGAGGGGACGACGAGGTAGGGCGGCATCGCCAGCAGACCGTCCGCCCCGGCCTCCTCGGCCAGCGACGCGAACTGGCAGGCCAGCGCGGTGCCGTAGCCCGCGCCGGCGACGACCGGCACCTCGCCGCGCGCCTCTTCGACGGCGACCGCGACGCAGTCGCGGAACTCCTGCGGAGTCAGCGCGTGGAACTCACCGGTGCCGCAGCAGGCGAAGACGGCGCCCGCCCCCGCGTCCAGGCCCCCGCGCACGTGCGAGCGGAACGCGTCGAGGTCGAGCGCGCCGTCCCGCCCGTAGGCGGTGACCGGGAAGAAGAGCAGCCCGTCGAGTCGCGCGGCCAGCGAGCCGGGCTCGCGCGCGGAGGCCCCCGGTGAGGAGGAGGCCGAGGACGAGGAGGGTGTGGTCATTGCGCGCTCCTGCTCAGGGCGGTACGGAGGCCGGACGGGCAGCGTGTCACCGCACCCCACCAATCCGTACACGTTTCTGATCTGCGTCTATATTTCTGAACCCAAAAACCGTAGGTCAGACCGCACGCCCCGGTCAAGCACGGCGATCACCGGCGACAATGCGAAGCAGCGACATTCGGAGACCGCGGGAATGGGCCACGCGATCCTTGACGACCCGCCACCCCATCCATAGCTTGTCTCCATATATGAATCACGTCTATGGACGGAGATCTGTCGATGCCCGCCCCTCGCACCGTCCTGCTCACCGGCGCCGCAGGCGGCCTCGGCACTCTGATGCGCGGCCTGCTCCCCCGGTACGGATACCGGCTGCGCCTGTTCGATCTGCGCCCCGTCGAGGGTGAGCCCGATGCCGTCACCGCCGACCTCACCGACGCGGCCGCACTGCGCGAAGCCGTGCGCGGCGTCGACGCGATCGTCCACCTCGCGGGGATCTCGCTGGAGGCCCCGTTCGAGAAGATCCTGCACTCCAACATCGAGGGCACGTACCGGCTCTACGAGGCCGCACGCGAGGAAGGCGTCTCCCGCATCGTCTTCGCCTCGTCCAACCACGCCGTGGGATTCACCCCGCGCCCGGCCGACGGCGGCCCCCTCATCCCGGTGGACACCCCGCACCGCCCCGACACCTACTACGGGCTCTCCAAGTCCTTCGGGGAGAATCTCGCACAGCTCTACTGGGACCTGCACTCCATCGAGACCGTCTCCGTGCGCATCGGGTCCTGCTTCCCCGAACCGACCTCCGTGCGGATGCTCTCGCTGTGGCTCAGCCCTGCCGACGGGGCCCGCCTCTTCCATGCCGCGCTGACGGCGAGGGACGTGGGCCACACCGTCGTCTACGGCTCGTCCGCCAACACCCGCCTGTGGTGGGACCTTTCGAGCGCCCGCGCGCTCGGGTACGAGCCGCAGGACGACTCCGAGCCGTACGCGGCCGAACTCATCGCAAAGCAGGGGGAACCGGACTGGGAGCGCCCCGAACACGCCCGTCTCGGAGGGCACTTCTGCACGCAGCCGCCCATCTGGCCGCACTGACGCGGAAGTCTGAGGGCATGATGGACCCGAACCGATCACGCAAGGTCGCTCACGGGGAGGGCCCACATGAACTTCATCGCAGACACCGATCCGGAATCCGCGCTCTCCGGACTCGTGGACTCGGGGCTGCTCAGCTGGCTGATCCTCGGTCTGATCGCGGGCACCATCGCCAAGGTCATCCTCCCCGGACGCGATCCGGGCGGCCTGCTCGGCACCATCCTCATCGGCATCGCCGGTGCGTTCATCGGCGGCTGGCTCTCCTCCACCTTCCTCGACCGCTCCGTGGACCACGACTTCGTGGACCCGGCGCTGTGGCTCTCGGCCATCGCCGGATCCCTGGTGCTCCTGATCGGGTACCGGATCTTCTTCGGCCACTCCCGGGAACGCCGGCGCTGAGGACCGCGGGGCGCGCCGCGGAAGCTGCCGCCCCGTATCCGCCGCCGCCGGGTCACGTGCCTGGCCCTCAGATGCCCCAGCCCTTCCCCGCACGGTCCTCGAACACATTCGTCCTGGGGGGCAGTACGGGTATGTAGCCGGAGTCGAGGAGCCGGGGAAGATGGTCGCGCAGCGAGGCGACGGTCTGCTTGCGGTTCCCGCCGCCGTCGTGCAGGAGCACGATCGACCCGGGCCGTACGGACTTCATGACGGTCGAGGTGATCTTCCGCGTGCCGGGTTCCTCCCAGTCGAACGTGTCGATCGACCAGCCGAGCGGGCTCATGCCGAGTGAGGCCGATATCCCGAGGGCCCGGCGGTTCCAGTCACCGAAGGGCGCGCGCGCCAGCGCGGGTGCCGTACCGACCGCCTGGTCGATGACATCGCAGGTACGGGCGAGCTGTTCGTGTATCTCGGCGGGGCGCATCCGCGTCAGCTGCGGGTGGCTCCAGGAGTGGTTGGCTATCAGGTGGCCGCCGTCGGCTATGGCGTTCAGCAGCCAGGTATTCGCCGCCGCTTCCCTGCCTATGACGCAGAACGTGGCCTGCACGCCCCAGCGTCGCAGCACCTCCAGCACCTGCGGCGTGTACTCGGGGTCGGGGCCGTCGTCGAAGGTGAGGGCTATCTCGCGCTCTTCGGAGTCCAGCGTGTAGGCGACGGACGTGCTTCCACGGGCCTGGGGATGGACCTGCCCCGCCTCCGGCCGCAGCCGATAGGACTGCGGCTGCGTCACGGCCCGTTGCTGGCGGAGCGGGTGCGGAGCGGCGCCCTTCGCATCGGCGCCGGAAGCCCCGGAGGAACCGGATCCCCCCGCTGCGGCCTGCGCGCGGTTCGCGACACAGGCACCGGCTATGAGCATCCCGCCGAGGAAGACGCGTCTGCTGTTCCTGCTCGTACGTGATTCAGAAGTCATGCGGGACGTACTGCCACGCCACAGAGTAGTCACACATATCCGGACAGTGACACCACTCGCATGCCCCACATGTCCTCCACCTGCGGCCCAGCCCTGCGTGCTAGTGGGGCGGCACCGGGGCGCACCCTTCCCGCTCCAGCGCCGCACGGGCCATCGAGCTGGCGCGGGCGACGGGCTCCGCCACGACGTGCAGCCCGTTCAGCACCGTCGCACCCTCGTGCAGCAGGAGCAGCTCCTCGGCGAGCCGGTCCGGCTCCCGGGCACCGGCCTCCACCGCCAGCTGCCGCAGGTAGGCGCACAGCCAGCGCTTCTGCTCGCCGATCACCGCGCGACCCGGGTGCTGCGGATCGGGCAGCTCGGCCGCCGCGTTGACGAAGCCGCAGCCGCGCGGGTTCTCGCGCCGCATCCACTCCTCCAGCGCGTCGAAGGTGACGAGGATGCGCTCGGACGCACTCGCCTCTCCCTTCGCCGCGACCCACCCGGCAAGCCACCCCCGCCACCGCTCGTCGCGCTCCCGCAGGTACGCCTCGACGAGGGCCTCCTTGGAGCCGAACCGGTCGTAGAGCGTCTTCTTGGTGACGCCGGCCTCCTTGGCGATCAGGTCGACACCGACGGCCGTGATGCCGCGCGAGTAGAACAGCCGAGCCGCCGCCTGAAGGATCTTCCGGGCTCCCGGCGTGAGACCGGCCCCCACGGGCGTCGCCTCCGTCATCGCTTCCGCCTCCTCCTCTTGCGGTAAACCGATCGGTCTAGTTCACTCTATACCCAGGGAGGTAAACAGATCGGTTTACCATGCTTGATCTTGATGACCGCGGCACCGAGGGAGCAGGGAGCGAACCCATGCCGACGACCATGCGCACGCACCTCGTCGCGACGGGGCTCGTCGTGATGTGGAGTTCGGGATTCATAGGCGCGGAACTCGGCACGCGGGAGGCACCGGCCGACACCCTCCTGATGTGGCGATTCCTCGCAGCCGCCGCACTGCTCGCGGTCGCCGCGCCCGCGCTGCGGCGCCGGCGGAGCGACGAGCCGGGGGCGGAGCAGAACGGACCCGGGGGACGGGACGGAGCAGCCGGCGGCGCACGGCTCCCGCTGCGCGCCCTGGCGGAGCAGTCCCTGATAGGCCTGCTCTCCCAGGGTGTGTACCTCGGCGCGATCGTCTGGGCCGTGGGCCTGGGCGTACCCGCCGGGACGTCCGCGCTCATCGCCGCCCTTCAGCCGCTCGCCGCCGGCGCCCTCGCGGGCCGGCTGCTCGGGGAGACGGTCACCGGCCGCCAGTGGGCCGGGCTCGTGCTCGGCCTGGCGGGGGTCGCCGCCGTCGTACGGGACGACCTCGGCTCGCCCTCCGCCGCACCGGGTCCCGCCTATCTGCTCCCCTTCGTGGGGATGGCCGGCCTGCTGGCAGCGAGCTTCCTGGACCGCCGGACGCGTCACCGGGTCGGTGCCGCCGACGCGCTTCCGATCCACTGCGCGGTGAGCGCCGTGGTCTTCACGGGGCTCGCCGCCCTGGCGGGCGACGGGCACCTGGTTCCCCCGCTGACCTCGGCGTTCTGGCTGGCAGTGGCCTGGGTGGTGGTGTTCTCCACGCTCGGCGGCTACGGCTTCTACTGGCTGAGCCTGCAGCACAGCGGCGTCACCCGTACGAGTGCGCTGATCTACCTCACGCCTGCAACGACTGTCGTGTGGGCCTACGTGATGTTCGGCGAGGCACCGGGCGGTTTCGCGGTCGCGGGGATGGCTGTTGCGCTGGCCGGCGTGGTGGTCGCGGTGCGGTCCCCCGCTCCGCGACGGTCCGGCTCGGCGCGGAGCAGGCACGGCCGGCCGAGTTCGCGGGAGCCCGCGACCGCGGCACCGGAGTCAGAGCAGCGTCCGGCAAAGGAACTGCAAAGCAGGGCCGCTCGTTACGACCGGCATGACGGCAATGACTCCCGGCTCGAACCTCCCGCTCAGCACGGCCCAGGTGGCGGTGGAGGTGACCGCACCGTCCCGCCTGGACGTCTCAGGACTGCTCCTCGGCGAGAACGGAAAGGTCCGCTCCGACGACGACTTCGTCTTCTACAACCAGCCGACCGCCCCCGGCGTGACACACAGCAGCGGTGCCGCTGACACCATCACCGTCGACACCGCCAAGGTGCCGGCCGATGTGCAGAAGGTCGTGGTCACAGCGAGCCCCGACGCCCCCGGCGCATCCTTCGCGGGCATGGAGCCGACAGCCACCGTCCGGGACGCCTCCACGCGGGAAGTGATCGCCACGTTCACCCCGCCGTCGCTCGGCAACGAGACGGCTCTCGTCGTGGTCGAGGTCTACCGGCGCGGCAACGACTGGAAGGTACGCGCGGTCGGCCAGGGCTACGCCAACGGGCTGGGCGGCATCGCGACGGACTTCGGTGTCAACGTCGAGGAGCCCGCCGCGCCGGTCGCCACCCCGGCACCGGCGCCCACCCCCCAGGCGCCTCCGCCCCCGGCGGCCCCGCAGGCGGTCCAGGCTCCCCCGCCCGCTCCCGCGGCACCCGCTGCCCCGGCGGCCGGCGCGGGCAAGATCAACCTCGACAAGGGCAAGGTCAGCCTCCAGAAGAACCAGACGGTCTCGCTCACCAAGGGCGGCCGTCCCATGCTCAGCAGCGTCCGCATGGGCCTCGGCTGGGAGCCCGTCTTCCGCGCGGGCCGAAGGGCGAAGGAGATCGACCTGGACGCCTCCGTCATCGCCTACGACGCCAACCGCAAGAAGCTCGACGCCTGTTACTTCGGCAAGCTCGCCATCCTCAACGGAGTCGTGCAGCACTCCGGCGACAACCTGACGGGAGAGGGCGGCGGCGACGACGAATCCATCACCGTCCACCTGGGGGATCTGCCGCAGCAGGTCACCGGCCTGGTCTTCACCGTCAACTCCTTCTCGGGGCAGAAGTTCACCGAGGTGGCCAAGGCCTACTGCCGTCTCGTCGACGCCGCCTCCGGCCAGGAACTGGTCCGCTTCGACCTCAGCAACGCCGAGCCGCGCACCGGAGTGCTGATGTGCAAGCTCGTACGGCAGTTCTCGGGCGAGTGGGACATGACGGCGCTCGGCGAGTACGTCGATTCCCGCACGGTCCGCGGCATGGTCAAACCGGCTGCCGCCGCGCTCTGAGCCTTACCGACGCCGATCCGGGGTACCGCGAGAAGAGGGACGCACGAGTGCGCACTCGCCCCGCGGGATCCCGGTCGGCCGTCCGTGCCCCGCCCCGGCCGGCGCCCGGACACCGGCCCTGACGGGCTGGGGCCGGACCGCCTCCGTACGCGCTCGTGCACAGGCACCGAAGCAGCCGAAGGAGGCGCTCACATGGCCATCGCCACGGTGAATCCGGCCACGGGCGAGACCCTGAAGACATTCGAACCGCTCGACGCCGGCGCGATCGAGGAGCGGGTCTCCAGGGCGGACCGCGCCTTCCGCGAGTACCGCCTCACGCCCTTCGCGGAGCGGGCCGCGCGGATGCACCGGGCGGCAGACCTGCTGGAGGCGGACCAGGATGCCATCGCCCGCACGATGACGACCGAGATGGGCAAGCCGCTCGCCGCCGCGCGGGCCGAGGCGGCCAAGTGCGTCAAGGCGATGCGCTGGTACGCGGAGCACGCCGAGGCGCAGCTCGCCGACGAGCATCCAGCTCCCGCGGACGTGAAGGACTCCGGCGCGGCCCGCGCGTTCGTGCGCTACCGGCCGCTGGGCACGGTACTGGCGGTCATGCCCTGGAACTTCCCGCTGTGGCAGGTGGTGCGCTTCGCGGCGCCCGCCCTCATGGCCGGCAACACCGGTCTGCTCAAGCACGCGTCGAACGTTCCGCAGACCGCCCTGTACATCGAGGACCTCTTCCGCCGCGCCGGATTCCCCGAGGGCGCCTTCCAGACCCTCCTCGTCGGCTCGGGCGCGGTCGCGGGGCTGCTCCGCGACGAGCGGATCGTGGCCGCGACCCTCACGGGAAGCGAGCCCGCCGGGCGTTCGGTCGCCTCGATCGCGGGCGACGAGATCAAGAAGACGGTGCTGGAGCTCGGCGGCAGCGACCCCTATGTGGTGCTGCCCTCGGCGGACCTGGACAAGGCCGTACGCACGGCAGTCACCGCCCGCGTGCAGAACGCCGGGCAGTCCTGCATCGCCGCGAAGCGCTTCATCGTGCACACGGACGTCTACGACACCTTCACGGCCCGGTTCGTCGAACGCATGTCGGCGCTGAAGGTCGGTGACCCCCTGGCCGAGGACACCGACATCGGACCGCTCTCCAGTGCGCAGGGCCGCGCCGATCTGGAGGAGCTCGTCGACGACGCCACGCACCACGGTGCGACGGCCCTGTGCGGCGGCGGACGTCCGCTGCACCTCCCGGACGGCTGGTTCTACGAGCCGACCGTGCTCACCGGAATCACCGAGGAGATGAGGATCCACCGCGAGGAGGCCTTCGGTCCGGTCGCGACCATGTACCGCGTGGACGGTCTGGACGAGGCGGTCGAACTCGCCAACGACACGTCGTTCGGCCTCAGTTCCAACGCGTGGACGCGGGACTCCGCCGAGCAGGAGCGGCTCACCCGCGACCTGCAGGCGGGCGGCGTCTTCTTCAACGGCATGACGGCCTCGCACCCGGGCCTGCCCTTCGGCGGCGTCAAGCGCTCCGGATACGGGCGGGAGCTCGCCGGGCACGGCATCCGCGAGTTCTGCAACGCGACCACGGTGTGGTTCGGGCCCGAGGAGTGACGCCGGAGGAAACGGCACGGCAGGAGCGACAACGGCCACATCCCGGTCTGTGAGGAGCAGGCCGGGCCTGCGGCCGACCGGGTCGGTCCGGCGGGGACCGGGCGGGCGGACCGCACGCGGCGCATACCGCGGCGCGTGTCCGCCCGCCCGGCCTCTGCCGTCGGGCGCCCCTCCCCGGCCGTACGAGACGGGCGCGGGTCGTACGAGACAGGTTCGGCACGCCCTGTCCCGCGCCTCGCGCGGGTCGGCCTGATCAGCCGCGGCCCCCGGCTCGGCGAGTCCCCGGAAGGCTCCGCGGGCCCCCGCCTCCAGTCGTGATCCAGCCCGCCCGTGGAGATCCCCGCGCCGCCGGTAGGGTCGGCACCGCTCCGCCGTAGCCCGCACCTGCCCGTCCCCACCGGAGGTCCAGCCCGCATGGCCGTACGTACCGAGAGGCAGGGGCCGGTCACCACCGTCGTCCTCTCCCGCCCCGCCGCACGCAACGCCGTCGACGGTGCCACGGCCTCCCAACTCGCAGACGCCTTCCGCGCCTTCGAGGCCGACCCGGACGCCCTGGTGGCGGTGCTGTGGGGCGAGGGCGGCACATTCTGCGCCGGTGCCGACCTGAAGGCCATCGGCACCGACCGCGCCAACCGCGTCGCGCCGGACGGCGACGGCCCGATGGGCCCCACCCGGATGCGGCTGTCCAAGCCCGTCATCGCCGCGGTCAGCGGCCACGCGGTCGCCGGGGGGCTCGAACTCGCCCTGTGGTGCGATCTGCGGGTGGCCGAGGAGGACGCCGTCTTCGGCGTCTTCTGCCGGCGCTGGGGCGTCCCGCTGATCGACGGCGGAACGGTACGCCTCCCCCGTCTGATCGGCACGAGCCGGGCCCTCGACCTCATCCTCACCGGCCGTCCCGTCCCGGCTGCCGAGGCGTACGGCATGGGCCTCGCCAACCGGCTCGTGCCGCAGGGGCAGTCGCGCGCGGCGGCCGAGGAACTCGCCGCCCAGCTGGCCCGCTTCCCGCAGACCTGCCTGCGCGGCGACCTCGCCTCCGTGCACGAGCAGGAAGGTCTCCCTGAGGAAGAGGCGATGGCCCGCGAACTCCGGTACGGGCAGGCCGCGTTGGCGGAAGCAGCCGAAGGAGCGGCCCGCTTCGCGGCGGGTGCGGGCCGCCACGGCGACTTCGAATCGATCTGATCCGGGCCGGTCCGAGCCAGGCCCGACTGTGTTCCGGCCGGTTGAGTCCGCGCCGGGCGCTCAGCCCAGCCGGCTGCGCGCCTTGAAGGCCGCCTTGCGGGCCTCCTTGGCGGCCTGCCTGTCGGGGTGGACGCGGCCCATGGCCTCCAGGACATCGGCTGTGGCCGGGTGGTCGACCTTCCACGCCTTGTCGAAGAAGCCGGCGTGCTGGTCGACCAACCCCTGTACCAGGCCCTGGAGTTCGGCGGCCTCGCCGGCCGTCGCCAGCTGTGCGGCGATGGTGTCGACGGTCAGCCAGAACACCATCTCCTCGTCCGGCTGCGGAACGTCCTGCGCCCCGTGCTCGACGAGCCACACCCGCGCCAGCCCGCCCAGCTGCCGGTCCTCCAGCACATCGCGCAGCGCGGGCTCGGCCTCCGTGCCGATGAGGGAAAGGGCCTGCTGGCACGCGAGGCGGCGGGAGGGGGCGTCCTCGTCGGTGCCACGTGCCGCCGCGAGAAGGTCCCTGGCGGACTCCAACGGTGTACGGGCGGCGAGCCAGGACTCGATCTCGGCCTGTGCGTTCTCCTCGGTGTACACCGGCAGTGCGCTCAGCAGTTTCTCCGCGTCCGCGTCCGCGAGGTCCCCTACGGCCGGCGCCTCGACGCCCGCCTCCCGCAGGCGCACCCGCACACCGTGGATGCCCAGCGGGGTCAGCCGCACCATGCCGTAGCGGGAGACGTCCTCTTCGTCGAGGTTCTCCGGCAGCTCGGCGTCCTCGTCGCTCTCCTCCGTCAACGCCTCGTCGACGGGCTGGTATTCGACGAGCCCGGCGGGAGCGAGCATCCGGAACTGCTCGTCGAGCTTCATCATCGCCGCCGAGACCTCTTCGAGGACGGCGTCCGTCGGCTCGTCCATGTCGTCCGGGACGATCATCGACGCCGCGAGCACCGGCAGCGGCACCATCGCACCGGCGGAGACGGCCTGGTCGCCGGCGGTCAGGACGTAGAGGTTGCCCAGCGCGCCGTCGAGGAAGTCGGCTTCCTTCTCCGGGTTCCAGTCGAGCGAGTCGAGGTCGATGGCCTCCGGATCGATCTGCCCGTCCTCGCCGGTGACGTCCTCGAGGCCGCCGACCAGGTCCTCGAAACTCGGGGTAGCGGCGTCGGCGAGCACGCTCTCCAGGCCGCCCTGCCAGATCTCCAGAACGTCCTCGGGGCTGCCTTCGCCTCGGAGTTGGGCCAGTTCCTCCCCGGGGCGTGCGGTACCCACGGGTTCCTCGGTGAGGACGGCGCGCGTACCGCCGCCCTCCTCACCGGCCCCGTCGCCGTCCTCCTCGACCTCCAGCAGGCCCGTGTCGACGGCGAGTTGCCAGGCCTGAGCCGTGTGCATCTCGCCGTCCTCGTCGTCGGAGAGGCCGAGATGGGCGACGGCCTCCTTCAACTGGGGCGCGAGCAGCTCCCCTCCGGCGCCGACGGGCACGCCGGGCCCGTCCGCGCCCGCGGCGCCGCTGCCCGGTTCACCGGCCCACGCCGAGAGCCGTGCGGCCCAGGAGAAGAGCGGTGCGGCCAGTGCGTCCCGCGCGAGTTCGGCTTCGGAGGACAGCCGCACGGGCGGCATGGCGGGACGGTCGCCCCCGGTCGTTTCACCGGACATCAGCGCGTTCATCTCCTACGGGGTGCTGCATGCTGCGGAAAGATGCGACCCCCAGCGTAGACGGGATGTGTCCCGGGCTCCCGAATCGCGCGCCCGTCGTCCCCGGCGTCCCTGAGTCACCCCGGGACGACCCTGTGTGTCATCGGGGGCACGGCGACGCTGAGTTGTGTGGCGCTGTACTCAATCGTCCTGCATCCGCTTGACAAGTGAGATGAGCACGACAGACTTTTACGCGCGTAGAGATTACCGGCCCGTAATGAACGCCCGGAACTGGACAGTTCGTCGTCCGCCACCCCCCTCCGGAGGCACCGTTGTCGTCCCGTCTCGCCAGAACCTCCGCACTCACCGCCGCTGCGGTCTGCGGCTCCGCACTGCTCGTCGTCACCGCCGTCACCGCGTCCGGCAACACGGCCGAGGAGCCACGTCTCCACGACATCCAGGGCAACACCCGGATTTCGCCCTTTGCCGGCAAGGAGGTCTCGGACGTACCGGGAGTCGTCACGGCGGTGCGCGGCTTCGGCAAGGCACGCGGATTCTGGCTGCAGGATCCGAAGCCGGACGACGATCCCGCCACCAGCGAGGGCATCTTCGTCTTCACCGGCGAGGAGACACCCGACGTGAAGGCCGGGGACTCCCTACGGATATCCGGGAAGGTGAGCGAGTTCTACCCGGGCGGCGAGGAGGCAGGCGGCCAGTCCGTCACCCAGCTGACGGGCGCGACGTGGAAGGCGGCAGGCAAGGCGAAGAAGAAGAAGCTGCCCAAGGCCTTCGCCCTGACCGCCGGCAGCGTCCCTGGCGCGTACGTGCCCGAGGGCAAGGGCGACGACGGGAACGTCGAGTCCCTGAAGCTCCAGCCCCGCAAGTACGCCCTGGACCTCTACGAGTCCCTCGAAGGCATGCGCGCCGGCATCAAGAACGCACCGGTCACCGGCCCCACCACCGAGTTCGGCGAGCTGTGGGTCACGGCCGACCCCGACGAGCACCCGACACCGCGCGGCGGCACGCTCTACGGCGACTACGACCAGCAGAACGGCGCCCGCATGAAGGTCAGTTCGCTGCTGCCGCGCGAGGAGCACCCCTTCCCGAAGGCGAACGTGGGCGACGCCCTGAGCGGCGCCACCGCCGGACCCGTCGACTACGACAACTTCGGCGGCTACGGCATACGGGCCACGACCATGGGCGAGTTGAAGGACAACAAGCTCAAGCGGGAGAAGACGCGCAAGGCGGGCAAGGACGAACTGTCCGTCGCCACCTACAACGTGGAGAACCTCTCCCCCGAGAGCGAGCCCGCGAAGTTCGACCGCCTCGCCGAGGCTCTGGTCGACAACCTCGCCTCCCCCGACGTCGTCGCACTCGAAGAGGTGCAGGACAACTCGGGCCCGAAGGACGACGGCACGGTCGCCGCCGACAAGACCCTGGAGAAGCTGACCGCCGCCATCGCGAAGGCAGGCGGCCCCTCCTACGAGTCACGCTCCATCGACCCCGAGAACAACGCCGACGGCGGCCAGCCCGGCGGCAACATACGCGTCGCGTTCCTCTTCAACCCCGACCGTGTCGAGTTCGCGGACCGCAAGGGCGGCGACGCGACCACACCGGTGAAGGTGACGGACGACGGCGGCTCCCCGAAGCTGTCCGCGAACCCCGGCCGCATCGCCCCCGAGGAGGAGGCGTGGACGGAGAGCCGCAAGCCGCTGGCCGGTGAGTTCACCTTCAAGGGCCGCCAGGTCTTCGTCGTCGCCAACCACTTCAGCTCCAAGGGCGGCGACCAGCCGATGGAGGGCCGCAACCAGCCCCCCGTGCGCGAGTCCGAGAAGCAGCGCACCGCGCAGGCGAAGCTGGTCAACTCCTTTGCCGGGAAGGTCGAGTCCGTCGACAAGAAGGCCTCGGTCATCGCGCTGGGAGACTTCAACGACTTCCCCTTCTCCCCCAGCCTGGACGCCATGCGCAAGGGCGGCGTCTTCACCAGCCCCATGGACGAACTGCCCGCGGGCGAGCGCTACGGCTACGTCTTCAACGGCAACTCGCAGGTGCTCGACCACGCGGTGACCAGCCCGGGCACAGGACGCGTCAAGTACGACATCGTGCACATCAACGCCGAGTTCCACGACCAGGCCAGCGACCACGACCCGTCCGTCATCCGTATCAAGCCGTAAGGCGGACTCCGACCGGCCCAAGCACCGGCCGCACGGCCACCGGCGGGCGCCCTTGAGGGTGGGCGCCCGCCGGCTGCTGTGTCTGCGGGGATTACCGGGGACCTGTCCCGTGGCCCCACGGCTCGGACGGGGCGGTGCCCTTCGGAGCACCGATCCCGGGCCCGAAGTGCGGTGCGCCGCCGGGCCGGAGAGCGTCGTCCCCGTCCCGGCCGTCGCGGTCCGGCTGCTGCTCGTCCCCGCCCATGAGGTCGCGTACGAGGAGGGCCGCGCCCGCGACCGCGCCCGGCATCAGCACGACCGCGACCAGCGGTACCAGGAACGCCAGCACCAGCGGGACGCCGAAGCCCAACGCCAGGCCCCTGCGGGTGCGCAGGATGCGCAGCCGTTCGCGTACGGGGATCCCACGGCGCTGCATGGCCACGGAGACCAGCTCGACGGTGAGGAAGAACCCGGAGACGGCGAAGCCGATCGCGGGGACGACGGTCTGTCCGACGACCGGCAGGAAGCCCAGGAGGAAGAGCGGCACGGTGAAGATCAGCATGCGCCACAGCACGTAGAGGCTGTCGCACATCGAGATCCACACCTCCCGCCACAGGGAACGGTCCAGGGCGGCGGGCGCGCCGCCCTCCGACTCCTCGACCTGCTCCGAGAGCTTCTCGTAGAAGGGCTCGCCGAGCACGAGCGTGACGGCCGTGAAGGTGAGAACCGAGATCAGCAGCCCGCCGAGCCAGAGCAGCACCGCGAAGAGTCCGCGCAGGGAGTCCCGCCACAGCTCGTCCCAGTCGTCCGCGAAGGGCGTGGCCCAGGCTGCGACGTCGTCGGCGAAGTACGCCAGCGCGGTGAGCGCGGCAGCGTAGAGAACCAGAGTCACCAGCGCGGGCAGCAGCCCGAAGCCGAACCACCGTCCGTGGCCGAACGCCCAACGCTGCCCACGCCCCAAGTACCGCATCCCCGCGGCGAGATCTCGCATGCCGTAAGCCTATGGCCTCCGGACGTGCGGGCCGCCCTGTGGGCGTTACGGCGGACCGCGGCGGCGGTGAACGCGACGCGGTCGGCGAGCAGTTGTGGCGGGTCCGAAGTCGCAGCGAGGCACGAGTCATCACAGCTCAGGGGCAGTCCGGAGACCGCTCGATGTCGCTCGTGACCGCACATACGGGCCGGATCCTGGGAGGATCAGGAACATGATCGAAGTTCCCGCGGATTTCGCGACGGCGGCGGTGAAGCGCGCAGGCCGAAACGGGCAGGAGTGGGCCGACTCCCTGCCCGCACTGGTGGAGAGTCTGTGCACCCGGTGGGACTTGACCGTGGAAGGCTCGGTGCTCCACGGCCACCTTGGCCTGGTGCTGCCGGTGCGGCGCGGCGACGAGCCCTGCGCGCTCAAGGTCTCCTGGCAGGACGCCACGACACTCGACGAAGGGCCGGCCCTCACGGCCTGGGACGGCCGGGGGACGGTGCTGCTGCTGGACCAGGAACCGGCCGCCGGCGCCCTGCTGTTGGAGCGACTCGACTCCGGACGAACCCTCGCGGACGTACCCGCGAGCGAGGCCGTCACCGCCGCCGGGCAGCTGCTGCGGCGCCTGTCGATCCCGGCCCCGCCAGGCTTTTCCGGACTGCGGGACGTGGCTGAGGAGCTCCCCGACTCCCTGGACCGGCGGTGGGAGCAGCTCGGCCGGCCCTTCCCCCGTCGTCTGCTCGACGCGGCCGCCCGTCTCGCCGCCGGGTACGGCCCAACAACCGCCCGGGAGTTGGTCAACGGCGACCTGCACTACGAGAACGTCCTGGCCGGCCGCCGGGAGCCATGGCTGGCCATCGACCCCAAGCCGCTCGCCGGCGACCCCGAGTACGCGGTGGCGCCCTTGATCTGGCGGCGGTTCGCGGACATGGACGGCGCCGCCGGCATCACGACCCGTCTGGCCTGCCTCACGGAAACGGCCGTCCTCGACGCCGACCGGGCACACGCCTGGACGGTCGTACGCACGGTGGACTACTGGCTTTGGGCCCTCGGGATCGGCCTGACCGAGGACCCCCAGATGTGCCGGGCGGTCACGGAGGCCCTCGTGGCCACCGTCCGCTGAACCGGGCGGTCTCAGGAGCGATCCCCACTACTGTGATGAGCAGCAGAAGCGCGCAGCCCGCTGCCGGGCCGGCCGCCTGCGGCGCTCCAGCCGAACCGCTGGAGGATCGTGAGCGCGGATCTCGGCCCGTTGCCGGTCATTCGACGCAGCGGCGAGGAACCACTCGAGGCGGATGACGAAGGCCGCCGGCCTGCGGCAGGCGGTGGCGAATCGACTCACCACGCGGACTGCGACGCCATAGCGACGTGACGTCCACGAACTGGGCGGACGCCCCGTGGGACCACCGCTCGAGTGGCCGTCCCTGGGGACCCCGGTCACATTGAGAGGGTGGAGGACCAGAACAGGCACTGGAAGCTGCGGCGCGGGAAAGAGCGGCAGACGGACAGGTGGGGCGGGCGGATCCCAGGCGAGGGCCGCTTCGCAGCCTCGTCGCTGGTCCGCCGCGTCGTATATCCGCTACCCATCGTGATGATCCTGGTCGCCGTCGCTCTGGACCTGGCCACCGCTCCCACGCTGACCGGCTCCGCCCTCTTCTGTGCGGCACCGCTCGTGGCCGCTCCCTTCTTCACGACCATCGGCACGGCGCTGATCGGCATGCTCTCGGTCGGGGCCGTCGCACTCATGCGCGTACTCGATGAGATGTCCACCGGAGAGATGGACCTCGCCGAGACTTCTTCCACCACCGTCGTAGCCCTTCTCGCGGTCGCCATCAGCCGCCTGCTGCACCGCAGCGGTGCCGCTGCCTCCTCCGCACGGACCATCGCCGAGGCCGCTCAGCTCGCGGTGCTGCCTGTGCCGCCCTCCCGGCTCTGCGGTTTCCAGGTCGCGGCGCGCTACCGGGCCGCGCAGGTCGACGCACGCATCGGCGGTGACCTGTATGCCGTGCAGGAGACCCCGTACGGTGTACGGCTCATCGTCGGGGATGTGCGCGGCGCGGGCATGGACGCGGTCGAGGCGATGGCGGTCGTGATCGGGACCTTCCGGGAAGCCGCTGAGCAGGAGGTGGACCTCGCAGCCGTCGTCGCACGCCTGGAGCATGCCTTGCACCGCGAGGCCCAGCAGAAGCACAGCCGGGAGTACGACGAGGGCTTCACCACGGCCGCGCTCGCCGAGATCCCGACCGGACGTCCCGAGACACTGCGCATCGTCAATCGCGGCCACCCTCCGCCGCTGCTCCTCGCCGACGGCCGCACCCGCTTCATCGACCCGGGCGAGGCCGCTCTGCCCCTTGGGATGTCCGAGCTGGGCGACGGGCCGGTACGGGCCGACGAGGTCCCCTTCCCGTGGGGCACGCAGCTGCTCCTCTACACGGACGGCCTGTCCGAGGCGCGGGACAGTGGCGGCGAGTTCTTCGAGCCGGACAAGGCGCTCGCGGAGCGTGTCTTCGACAACCCGGAGATGCTCCTCGACGCCGTGCTCGTGGACGTACAGGCACATACGGGCGGTGCGTCGGCGGACGACATGGCGCTGATGGCGGTGCAGGTGCAGCAAAGACCCGGCGCGGACTGACGCGGGCACGGGCGGTGACGGCGGTTGCGTCCCCGGCGCACGTACCGAGGGCTTTCGCGGATCCAGCGCGGGCACCACGGGTGTGTCAGCCCGGGCGGCCAGGCGCAGCGCGGCCACCTCGCGGGCGTACCGCTCATCGGCGTCGGGACCACCGACGATCTGCTTCACCACCACCGGTGCTCCGGCCAGCTGCACGCGCCACACACGTGAGCGCGGACTGCTGCCCAGGCGCCACGAGCGCTCGGTTGAGCCCAACTCGGCCCGCAACCCGCCCCCGAACGGCAGTCGGGACCACATGACCTCGCCCTTGCACGCGGACGGACAACTCAGCGGCCGCCGCGGACAACTGGCGGGCGTTCAACGTGCGCCCTGACGACTCCATGCCGACGAGCCGGGACGGGGACTTCGCCCTCCGCCCCGGTACTGAACCGCCTTTCGCACCGATCCGCCGGGAGTTAGTGTCGGGTGCAGCGAGTTGACCCATGAGGAGTTGCAGAAATGGTCGGTCGTCCGAGCGCGCGTTGACGTTGTGGGGCCGTGATCGGCCTGTCATCGCGTGCTGCCCTTGATGCGCGGCACAGCGAGCCTTTCTCTGCCTGAACCGTCGGTGCACTGTTGTGCGCCGGGTACCGGGCCTCGTTGTCGGCAATCCAAGGGTCTCCGTGCCGTCCGATTCCTCCGCTGAATCCGGTTCCAGCCTGCCCGTTCCGTCAAGCCTGTGGCGGGACCACGACTTCCGCAGACTCTGGGCGGGCCAGACCGCCTCCCAACTCGGCGAACATGCAAGCCTGGTGATCCTCCCGCTCTTCGCCGTCCTGACGCTCGACGCCGCTGCCGGCGAGCTGGGCGTCCTCCGCGCGGTGGGGCAGGCGCCGATCCTGTTGCTGTCGCTCTTCGTCGGCGCGTGGGTGGACAGATGGCGGACCCGCACCGTGATGGTCCTGGCGGACGTCGGCCGGGCCCTGGCACTGGGAGCCGTGGCAGTTGCCGGCCTCCTTGGCCGGCTCGGCCTGCCCGCGCTGTTCGTGGTCGCCTTCGCCGTCGGGACCCTGTCCGTGTTCTTCGACCTGGCATACCAGGCGTCTCTCGTACGGCTGGTGAGACGCGATCAGTTGGTGCAGGGCAACAGCGCGCTCGAAGGCAGCCGGTCCGCCGCCCAGATCGGTGGTCCCGCCCTCGGGGGCACGTTGGTGTCACTCCTGTCGGCGCCGATCGCCGCCGCCTCCAGTGCATTGCTTTTCACGATGTCGTTCCTGTCGATCCGACAGATCCATCGCCGCGAGTCGATCCCGGAGCGCTCGAAACGTCCCCCTTGGGTCTGGCGGCGAATCCGTGAAGGCCTCCGCTTTGTCGTCAGCGATACCTTGCTGCGGACCGTGTGCCTCGCCTCGGCCGCCTTCCAGCTCTCCTTCGCGGCCATGATGACCGCCTATCTGCTCTTCCTGACACGGGAACTGCATCTGTCAGGCACGACCGTCGGGCTGGCCCTTGCGGCGACGGGGCCGGGCGCGCTCCTCGGCTCGATGCTGGCCGCCCGCCTGCCGAGCCGGTTCGGACCTGGCGCGGTGCTCGTATCCGCGTCCGTGGTCGGCGACGGCGTGTTCCTGTGCGTGCCCGCGCTGCACAGTGCATCTGGCGTGACGGTCCCCGCGCTCCTGGCGATCAACTTCGTCTTCGGTGTCGGCAGCCAGTTGGTGAACGTCACGCTCATGGCCGTCCGGCAGGCCGTCACTCCGGCCGGAATGCAGGGCCGCGCCGCCGCGACGATCACGTTTGTCGGCATGGGGCTGACGCCGCTCGGATCTGTGCTCGGCGGATTCCTCGCACAGGAGTGGGGGATGCGCATCAGCCTCCTGGTGACGGCCGCAGGCATGATGCTGTCCCCGGCCGTGATGGCTTTGTCCCCGCTCGCACGTCTGGGACGGGCAGCACCCACGACAACGGCCCCCGATCAACTTGGCTGATCAGGGGCCGAGTTGCCTGCCCGCCCTGACGGATGCGGGCCGTCCGCGGTCAGTTGTGGCTGTGCAGCGCCTCGTTCAGGCCGCCCCACGATCCGCTGCGCTGGATGACCTCGACCCTTCCGGTCGTCGAGTTGCGGCGGAAGAGCAGGTTGTCGGCGCCGGAGAGCTCCAGCGCCTTCACGATCTTCCCGTCGGGCAGGGACACCCGCGTACCGGCCGTGACGTACAGCCCCGCCTCGACGATGCAGTCGTCGCCGAGTGAGATGCCGATACCGGCCTCGGCACCGAGCAGGCAGCGCTCTCCGATGGAGATCGTCTGCTTGCCGCCGCCCGAGAGCGTACCCATGATCGAGGCGCCGCCGCCGATGTCGGAGCCGTCGCCGACGACGACGCCGGCGCTGATGCGGCCCTCCACCATGGACGTCCCGAGCGTGCCCGCGTTGAAGTTGATGAAGCCCTCGTGCATGACCGTCGTGCCCTCGGCCAGGTGCGCCCCGAGCCGGGCACGGTCGGCGTCGGCGATGCGCACACCCTTCGGCGCCACGTAGTCCGTCATGCGCGGGAACTTGTCCACGCTGGTGACGCTCAGGTGCTTGCCCGCGGCCCGCGCTGCCAGCCGCACCTGCTCCAGCCGGTCGACGGCGACGGGGCCGAGGTTCGTCCAGGCGACATTGGCGAGCAGCCCGAACTGGCCCTCCAGGTTCAGCCCGTGGGGACGCACGAGGCGGTGGCTGAGCAGATGCAGCCGCAGATACACGTCGTGGGTGTCGGCCGGCTTGTCGTCGAGCGAGCCGATGACCGTACGCACGGCCACGATCTCGACACCGCGCACCGGGTCGGCGCCGAGCGCCTTCGGCGCAGACTCGCCCAGGGCCTCGGCGGCGCGCTCCGGGCTCAGGCGCTCGCTCCCGGCCGGCCCGTCGGGCTCCCCGACGAGCTCGGGGGAGGGGAACCAGGTGTCGAGAACGGTCTCTTCGCCGTCGCTTCCGCGGGAGATCGTGGCGAGCCCGACGCCGACGGCGCCGGTCGTGCGGGCTGTGCTGGCTGCTTGCGTCATGCCGGGCACGTTATCGGCCCTCGCACGGGCAGGGCCAACCGGTCTCAGCCCACGGAAGACGCACCCCGCTGACGCCTCAGGTCTCGCCGGTGACGCGCGCGAGGGCCGACCGGACGGCGTCCCGGTCGAACGGCCTGTCGGTCAGCAGAAGTTGCAGCAGCAGGCCGTCGATCAGGGCGACCAGCGCGCGGGCCGTGGCGACCTCGTCGGTGTGTCTGCCGATGACCTCGACCATCTCGTCCAGCCAGGCGGCGGCCACCGGCTGGAGAGCCGGGCGCCGCAGCGCCGCGAGATAGAGCTCGTACTCCAGGCGGATACGCCCGCTGGCCCCGCGCGCGTACTCCTCCAGCAGTCCTGTGAGCACATCGGCGAGGGGTCTGCGGTTCCCCGGCTCGGGCGCCCTCTCCCCCAGGCCGTGATCGACGGACGGCGCCTCCGCCGACAGCGCCCCCTCCCAGTCCTTCATGGCGCTGCGAGGCCCGCTGCAGACCTGCTCGAGGGAGGCGACCAGCAGGTCGTCGAGGCCGGCGAAGTGGTACGTGGTCGACCCGAGCGGCACACCGGCCTCGGCGGCGACGGTGCGGTGGCTGAGTGCACCGATGCCCTTCATCTCGACGATCCGGATGGCGGCGTCGATGATGCGCTCGCGCCGCTCGGGGTCGTACCGGCGTGCCATCAGTGGATCCCCCCGAGGTTGAGCACCACCACTCCCGCGATGACGAGCACGATGCCGATGATCTTCGCCGCCGTGACGGACTCGCCGATGAAGACGATGCCGATCGCGGCGATGGCGGCGGTGCCGGCACCGGCCCAGATCGCATAGGCGGTGCCGACGGCCATCGACTTCAGCGTCTGTGCGAGGAGGGCGAAGGCCACGAGGTAGCCGAGGGCGGTGATCACCGAGGGCCACAGTCTGCTGAAGCCGTCGCTGTACTTCATCGCGGTCGTGCCCAGGACCTCGGCCAGGATCGCTCCACCGAGCGTCAGATAGACCATGCGTACGAGCGTACACAACGATGTGTACGCTCGTACACGACATTTCCTCGCGAGTCGCTCAGTCCGCGAATTCCACCAGGTTCCTGCGCGGCCGCAGCACGCAGAACTCGTTGCTCTCGGGGTCGGCCACTGGGGGCCAGACCCGGCAGATCGTGGGCGTCGACGATGATCTGGGGCAAAGAAACGGCCATGCCGCCAGGGTCCTGGCGGCATGGCCGTGACGCACACGAATCGCGTGCCGATGACGGCGGCTGCGTGAGCCGCGCTCAGACGTTGAAGCCCAGCGCCCGCAGCTGCTCGCGGCCGTCGTCGGTGATCTTGTCCGGGCCCCACGGGGGCATCCAGACCCAGTTGATCTTCAGCTCGTCGACGATGCCTTCGGTGGCGGACTTCGCCTGGTCCTCGATGACGTCCGTGAGCGGACAGGCCGCCGACGTGAGCGTCATGTCGATCGTGGCGATGTTCGAATCGTCGATGTGGACCCCGTAGATCAGGCCCAGGTTGACGACGTCGATGCCCAGCTCCGGGTCGACCACGTCGAGCAGAGCCTCACGGACCTCGTCCTCGCTCGCGGGCTTCGCGGTGGTCTCGGTCATGCGGTCTTCTCCTTTACCGAGTCCTCGCCCAGCGCCTGGGCGGTGGCGTCCTTCCATGCCATCCAGCTCAGCAGAGCACACTTGACGCGCGCCGGGTACTTCGAGACCCCGGCGAAAGCGACGGCGTCCTCCAGCACGTCCTCCATGGCGTCGTCAGGCTCGACCTGTCCCCTGGACTGCATCAGCTCCAGAAAGGTCTCCTGGATGGTCCGCGCCTGGCCGAGCTCCTTGCCGACCAGCAGCTCGTTGAGCACCGAGGCGCTGGCCTGGCTGATGGAGCAGCCCTGGCCCTCGTAGCTGACGTCGCGGATCGTCTCCCCGTCGTAGCGCACACGCAGGGTGATCTCGTCACCGCACGTGGGGTTGACGTGGTGCACCTCCGCGTCGCCCTCCCGCAGGCCCTTGCCGTGGGGGTTCTTGTAGTGGTCCAGGATCACTTCCTGGTACATGGAGTCCAGCTTCACGAGTCAGTCCGTCCGTCCAGTCCTCTGCGGCCGCGCCCGTCGTCCTAGGCGAAGAAGTTCCGTACGTGTTCCACGCCCTCGGCCAAGGCATCCACCTCGGCCGGCATGGAGTACAGATAGAACGACGCCCGCGTGGTCGCAGGAATTCCGTACCGCAGACAGACGGGCCGTGCGCAGTGGTGTCCGACGCGGACGGCGATGCCCTGCTCGTCGAGGACCTGGCCCACGTCGTGCGGGTGGATGTCCCCGAGGGTGAAGGAGATCGCCGCGCCCCTGTCCTCGGCCGTCGTGGGACCGATGAAGCGCAGGTCGGGGATCTGGCTCAGCCTGTCCACGGCGTACGCGGTCAGCGCGTGCTCGTGCTCCTGGATGCGGTCCATGCCGATGGACGAGAGGTAGTCGACCGCGGCGCCGAGACCGACCGCCTGCGCGATCGGAGGCGTCCCCGCCTCGAACTTGTGCGGGGCGGGCGCGTAGGTCGACGAGTGCATCGTGACCGTCTCGATCATCTCGCCGCCGCCCAGGAAGGGCGGCAGGTCGTCCAGCAGCTCCTGCCGTCCCCACAGCACGCCGATGCCCGTCGGACCGCACATCTTGTGCCCGGTGAAGGCGACGAAGTCGGCCTGGATCGCCTGCACGTCCAGCACCATGTGCGGCGCCGCCTGCGAGGCGTCCACGACGACGAGGGCGCCGACCTCCTGGGCGCGCCGGACGATGGCGTCGACCGGGTTGATGGTGCCCATGATGTTGGAGACGAGGGTGAAGGAGACGACCTTGGTCTTCTCGGTGATGACCTCGTCGATCGCGGACAGGTCCAGCCGGCCGTCGTCGGTGAGGCCGAACCACTTCAGCTTCGCGCCCGTGCGCTGCGAAAGCAGCTGCCAGGGAACGATGTTGGAGTGGTGCTCCATCTCCGTGATGACGATCTCGGTGTCGTGCTCCACCCGGTAGGGCTCGTCCGCCCAGCCCAGCATGTTGGCCACGAGGTTGAGCGACTCCGAGGCGTTCTTGGTGAAGACCACCTCGTCACGGCTGGGCGCGTTGATGAACGCCGCGACCTTGTCGCGCGCACCCTCGTACAGCGCCGTGGCCTCCTCGGCCAGGACGTGGACGCCGCGGTGGACGTTGGCGTTGTGCCGCTCGTTGTAGTCGCTCATCGCGTCCAGCACCTGGCGCGGCTTCTGCGACGTCGCCGCGTTGTCCAGGTACACGAGCTTCTGCCCGCCGTGGACCGTGCGGTCCAGGATGGGGAAGTCCTTGCGGATCGCCTCGGTGTCGAGCAGACCCGGAAGCGTCACCTTGCTCACGAAGCGGCGCCCCCCTTCACGTATGCCTCGTAGCCCTCTTCCTCCAGCTTGTCGGCCAGCTCCGGGCCGCCGGACTCGGCGATCCGGCCCTTGGCGAAGACGTGCACGTGGTCGGGCTTGATGTAGCGCAGGATGCGCGTGTAGTGGGTGATCAGCATGGTGCCGACCTCGCCGTTCTCACGGACGCGGTTGACGCCTTCGGAGACTACCCGCAGCGCGTCCACGTCGAGGCCGGAGTCGGTCTCGTCGAGGATCGCGATCTTCGGCTTGAGAAGCTCCAGCTGGAGGATCTCGTGCCGCTTCTTCTCACCGCCGGAGAAGCCCTCGTTGACGTTCCGCTCGGCGAAGGACGGGTCGATCTGGAGGCGCTCCATGGCCTCCTTGACCTCCTTCACCCAGAGCCTCAGCTTGGGGGCCTCGCCGCGCAGCGCCGTCGCCGACGTGCGCAGGAAGTTGGAGACGGAGACACCGGGCACCTCGACCGGGTACTGCATGGCGAGGAAGACGCCGGCGCGGGCGCGCTCGTCCGGGGCCATCTCGAGGACGTCCTCGCCGTCCAGCTTCACCGAGCCGCCGGTGATCGCGTACTTGGGGTGACCCGCGAGGGAGTAGGCGAGCGTGGACTTGCCGGAACCGTTCGGCCCCATGATCGCGTGCGTCTCGCCCTGCTTCACAGTCAGGTCGACTCCGCGCAGGATCTCGTTCGGACCGTTCTCGGTGTCGACGGAGACGTGCAGGTCGTTGATCTCAAGCGTTGCCATGGGGACTTCAGGACTCCTGTGTGACGGAGACGAGCACGGCCGCATCGGGGCCGTCGCCTTCGATTCGTACGGGGTATACGGGGATGGGCCGGGTAGCTGGCAGGCCCGAGGGCTTGCCCGTGCGCAGGTCGAAACTGGAGCCGTGCAGCCAGCACTCGATCTGGCAGTCCTCGACCTCGCCCTCGGACAGTGAGACGTTCGCGTGCGAGCAGATGTCGTTGACCGCGAACACCTCTCCCTCCGTGTGGACGAGGGCCACCGGCACGCCTTCGAGTTCCACCCTCTTGGGGGTGTCCTCCTCCAGCTCGCCGAGTGCCGCGACGCGCACGAAGCCTTCGCCGCTCATACGGACGCCTCCAGCTCCGCCTCGATCTTCTCGATGAGGCGCTTCTCCACGTCCGGCAGACCGATCTGCTGGACGAGTTCGGCGAAGAAGCCCCGCACGACCAGCCGCCGCGCCTCCTGCTCCGGGATGCCCCGGGCCTGGAGGTAGAACAGCTGCTCGTCGTCGAACCGGCCGGTGGCCGAGGCGTGACCGGCCCCCACGATCTCACCGGTCTCGATCTCGAGGTTGGGCACCGAGTCGACCCGCGCGCCGTCCGTCAGGACGAGGTTGCGGTTCAGCTCGTATGTGTCGGTGCCGGTGGCGGCCGCGCGGATCAGCACGTCGCCGATCCACACCGCATGCGCCTCCGCGCCCTGGAGGGCGCCCTTGTAGACCACGTTGCTGCGGCAGTTGGGCCTGTCGTGGTCGACGAAGAGGCGGTGCTCCTGGTGCTGTCCGTTGTCCGTGAAGAACAGGCCGTAGAACTCGGCCTCTCCGCCCGGGCCCGCGTAGTTGACGCGAGGGTGGAGACGGACGACGTCACCGCCGAAGGTGACGACGACCGACTTGAAGGTGGCGTCCCTGCCCACCAGCGCGTTGTGCTGGGAGCAGTGGACGGCCGAATCGTCCCAGTCCTGCACGGACACGACGGTCAGCTTGGCGCCGTCGCCGACGACGAACTCGACGTTGGCGGCCCGCACCGCGTCGCCGGTGTGGTCGATGACGATGACCGCCTCGGCGAACTCCTTCACCTCGAAGACCGTGTGCCCGTAGCTGACGCCGCCCTCACCGTGCAGGGAGACCCGCACCGGCTCCTTCAGTACGGCCTCCTTGGGCACGGTGACGACCGCGGCCTTCTCGAAGGAGGAGAACGCCTGCGCGGCGACCCGGTCGACCGGCTTGCCCGCCCGGCCGACCCGTGAGTCGTCGCGTCCGACGGTCTCGACCGTCACGCCCTCCGGCGCGTCGACCTCGACCTTGAGCGAACCCGACGCCTCGGCCGTACCGTCGTGCAGCCCCTTGAGCCGCTCGATCGGTGTGAAGCGCCACTCCTCCTCCCTGCCGTGCGGCACGGGGAAGTCCGCCACGTCGAAGGAGGGCGGTGCACTCATCCGGGTGGCGACGGTGGACTCAGCTGCCACCGCAATAGATCCGGCGGTGTTCGAACCGACCGGCGGGGGTCCCCCTTGGACGACGTCCTTGGGGGAGTTCTGAGCCTCAGCCATGGCGCTCGTGTTGCTCACTCTCTGGGATCGGAAGCCTCGAAGGGACTCTGCGGAAGCTGCCTGGGGTCAAGTCGCTTGCGGTGCGGGCCGCGGGGCCGGCGTCAGCCGACCGCACCCTCCATCTGCAGCTCGATGAGCCTGTTGAGCTCCAGCGCGTACTCCATGGGGAGCTCCTTCGCGATGGGCTCGACGAAGCCGCGGACGATCATCGCCATCGCCTCGTCCTCGGACAGACCCCGGCTCATCAGGTAGAAGAGCTGGTCGTCGCTGACCTTGGAGACCGTGGCCTCGTGGCCCATCGTCACGTCGTCCTCGCGGACGTCGACGTACGGATAGGTGTCCGACCGGGAGATCGTGTCCACGAGCAGCGCGTCGCACAGCACGTTGGACTTCGACCCCTCGGCGCCCTCGGCGATCTCGATCAGACCGCGGTAGGACGTACGGCCACCGCTGCGGGCCACCGACTTGGAGACGATGTTGGAGGACGTGCGCGGCGCCATGTGGACCATCTTCGCGCCGGCGTCCTGGTGCTGGCCCTCACCCGCGAAGGCGACCGAGAGCGTCTCGCCCTTGGCGTGCTCGCCCATTAGGTAGACGGCCGGGTACTTCATGGTGACCTTCGAGCCGAGGTTGCCGTCGACCCACTCCATGGTCGCGCCCTCGTAGGCCACCGCACGCTTGGTGACCAGGTTGTAGACGTTGTTCGACCAGTTCTGGATCGTCGTGTAGCGGCAGCGGCCGCCCTTCTTGACGATGATCTCGACGACGGCGGAGTGCAGCGAGTCCGAGTCGTAGATCGGAGCCGTGCAGCCCTCGACGTAGTGCACGTAGGCGTTCTCGTCGACGATGATCAGCGTCCGCTCGAACTGGCCCATGTTCTCGGTGTTGATGCGGAAGTAGGCCTGGAGCGGGATGTCGACGTGCACGCCCGGCGGCACGTAGATGAACGAACCGCCCGACCACACCGCGGTGTTGAGCGCGGCGAACTTGTTGTCACCGGGCGGGATGACGGTGCCGAAGTGCTCCTGGAAGATCTCCGGGTGCTCGCGCAGCGCCGTGTCGGTGTCCAGGAAGAGGACACCCTGCTGCTCCAGGTCCTCACGGATCTGGTGGTAGACGACCTCGGACTCGTACTGCGCCGCGACACCGGCGACGAGACGCTGCTTCTCCGCCTCGGGGATGCCGAGCTTGTCGTAGGTGTTCTTGATGTCCTCGGGCAGGTCGTCCCAGGTCTGGGCCTGCTTCTCCGTGGAGCGCACGAAGTACTTGATGTTGTCGAAGTCGATGCCCGACAGGTCCGAGCCCCAGTTCGGCATCGGCTTCTTCTCGAAGAGCCTGTGCCCCTTGAGGCGGAGCTTGAGCATCCACTCCGGCTCGTTCTTCTTGCCCGAGATGTCGCGGACGACCTCGTCGGAGAGGCCACGCTTCGCGGTGGCACCGGCCGTGTCGGAGTCGGCCCAGCCGTACTCGTACTTGCCCAGTCCCTCAAGCTCCGGGTGAGCAGTCTCCGTAGGAGAGGTCATGCGGGGTTCCTCCCGGCGGTGTTCGCAGGTGCGGTGGTGGCGTTGCTCGCCTTGGTCCTGCTGTTGTCGGTCTTGCTTGCGTTCTTGCTCGTCTTGCTCGGGGCCTCACCGGCTGGGCTGCCGGTGATCGTGCTGCTGGTCTCTGTGACGTTCCGGGGCTGCGACGGGGATCCGCCTCGGTGTCCACCCGCGGAAGACCCGCCGGGTCTCCGCGCCGGAGGCAGGGGATGGCCCTGCGGGACGAAGGTCGTGCACACCCCGTCGCCGTGGGCGATCGTCGCCAGCCGCTGGACGTGCGTGCCGAGCAGGCGGGAGAAGACCTCCGTCTCCGCCTCGCACAGCTGCGGGAACTGCTCCGCGGTGTGCGCCACCGGGCAGTGGTGCTGGCAGAGCTGCTCGCCGGCGGCCGTGCCCCCGGCGGAGGCGGGCGCACTGCGCGCAGTGGCAGCGTACCCGTCCTTGGTCAGTGCCTCGGCCAGCGCCCGTGTGCGCTCCTCGGGCGGCACACGCTCCAGTTCGCGTCTGTACTGCTCGGCCTGTGCGGCCACGCGGGCGCGCGCGAAGTCCGCCACTGCGGCGTCGCCGCGCTCTCCGCCGCCGGCACTCCGCGCTATCCAGCGCAGGGCGTCAGCAGCCAGATTGTCGTAGTCCTGTTCGAAGGCGTCCCGGCCGCAGTCGGTGAGCGCGAAGACCTTGGCGGGCCGGCCCCTGCCTCGCGAGCCGTAGACCCGCTTCTCACGCGGCTCGACGACTCCTTCTCCTACGAGCGAGTCGAGGTGGCGGCGGACGGCCGCCTGGGTGAGTTCCAGGCGCAGCGCCAGCTCCGCGGCGGTGGACGGCCCGTGGTCGAGGATCGATCGGGCCACCCTGTTGCGCGTACCGTGCTGCTCGTCATGGCCTCCGGGGGCCCCGGACTGGCCGGCCGGACCGGACACGAACGGGCCGTCGGCGGCCGCTCCGGCCGCCGATCGCGTCTCGTGTCCCTCAGCCGTCTTTTTCACAACGCCATTGTTGCGTAATTCTTCGGGACACGGCAAGCCGCGTCCTGACCTGGCTGGATGGCCTGCGTCACGTAAGGGGACCCTTACTCATCACTTACGGCCCAGGCTCCGCGCGCCTCGCCCCGGGGTCTGTAACGCATCTCAACCCCCGGCCACGGAAGGCACTTGGGAATCCCTAGACTCCCCCATATGGGAAGCGGTGGGGCCCTCGAGGTCGTGGGCCTGGTGAAGCGGTACGGCAGCAAGACGGCAGTCGACGGTCTGGGCCTGTCCATCCCGCACGGCACGGTCACGGCGCTCCTCGGGCCCAACGGCGCGGGGAAGACCACAACGGTCGAGACGTGTGAGGGCTACCTCAGACCGGACGGCGGAACGGTCCGGGTCCTCGGGCTCGACCCGGTCGCCCAGGCGTCGCAGCTGCGCCCCCGCATCGGCGTCATGCTGCAGAGCGGAGGCGTGTACTCAGGGGCGCGCGCCGAGGAGATGCTGGCCCACATGGCCGGCCTGTACGCGAATCCCCTGGACACCGACGCGCTCGTCGACACCCTCGGACTGGACAGCTGCGGCCGCACGCCCTACCGGCGCCTCTCGGGCGGGCAGCAGCAGCGGCTCTCGCTGGCCATGGCCGTCGTGGGACGCCCCGAACTGGTCTTCCTCGACGAGCCGACCGCCGGGCTCGACCCGCAGGCGCGCCGCGCCACATGGGAGCTGGTGCGGTCGCTGCGCAACGACGGCGTCACCGTCGTACTCACGACGCACCACATGGATGAGGCCGAGGAGCTCGCCGACGACGTCGTCATCATCGACGGCGGCCGCATCGTCGCCCAGGGCTCGCCCGACGAGCTGTGCCGCGGCGGCGCCGAGAACTCCCTGCGCTTCACGGGACGCCCCGGCCTCGATCTGGCCTCACTGCTCAAGGCACTCCCCGACAACGCCGCCGCCGCCGAGCTCGTCCCCGGCGGCTACCGCGTCACCGGCACCGTCGACCCGCAGTTGCTGGCCACGGTCACCTCCTGGTGCGCGCAGCACGGCGTCATGCCCGACCGCATCTCGGTCGAGCGCCGCACCCTCGAGGACGTCTTCCTCGAACTCACAGGCAAGGAGCTTCGTTCGTGAGCGCCGGCACCTTCACCCCCGCGCCCGGGGCGGCACCCCTGTGGCGCATGATCGGCGCCCAGACCGCCCTCGAGACCCGGATGCTGCTGCGCAACGGCGAACAGCTGCTGCTCACCATCGTCATCCCGTCGCTGCTGCTCGTGGTCTTCAGCTCGGCCGACATCGTCGAGCTGGGCGGCGGCGCCCGCGTCGACTTCCTCACCCCCGGCATCCTGGCGCTGGCCGTGCTCTCGACCGCCTTCACCGGGCAGGCCATCGCCACCGGGTTCGAACGCCGCTACGGGGTGCTCAAGCGGCTCGGCGTCTCGCCGCTGCCCCGGTGGGGACTGATGGCGGCGAAGACCTGCTCGGTGCTGGTCGTCGAGGTGCTGCAGGTGCTGCTGCTGGCAGCGGCCGCGCTGGGGCTGGGCTGGTCGCCTCACGGGAGCCTGCCGGCGGTGGCGCTGCTGCTGATCCTGGGGACGGCCGCGTTCTCGGGTCTCGGACTGCTGCTCGCGGGGACCGTGCGTGCGGAGGCCACCCTCGCCGCGGCGAATCTTGTCTTCATCCTGCTGCTCGTGGGCGGCGGCGTCATCGTGCCGCTGGAGCGGTTCCCGGAGGCCGCGCAGGGCGTCCTCGGGCTGCTGCCGATCTCCGCGCTGTCGGGCGGTCTGCGAGACGTGCTCCAGCACGGGGCCGGCGTTCCCTGGGAGAACCTGGGCGTGCTGGCCGTCTGGGCCGTGGCGGGAACGGGCGCCGCAGCACGCTTCTTCAAGTGGGAGTGAGCGCACCCACCGGCGTCGTACCGCCCGAGGCCCGTCCTGAGGCCTCAGGGGCCCCTCGTGAATGCGCGCACAAGCTCACCCGTACGATGTCTGCCGTGCATCTCGTGCCGAGCCTGTTCGAACTCGTACGCAACCCGATCGCGTACATCTCCAAGCGCTGGACGCCCGCACCTGCCACGGTCAGGCGCGCCGCCCTCTCGGCGCTCGTGATGAGCGTCGTCATCATCGTGACCGGCGGCGCCGTGCGGCTGACCAGCTCCGGACTGGGCTGCGACACCTGGCCCAAGTGCAGCAGCGACAGCCTGTACGCCACGTCCGAGATGGGCGTGCACGGGGCGATCGAGTTCGGCAACCGCATGCTGACGTACGTGCTGAGCGCCGCCGTCGGCTGGGCCATCGTCGCGACGCGCGCCGCGAGGCCGCGGCGACGCGGCCTCAGCCGCCTGGCCTGGTCGCAGTTCTGGCTCGTGATGGGCAACGCCGTCATCGGCGGCGTCACCGTGCTGACAGGGCTCAACCCGTACACGGTCGCGGGGCACTTCCTTCTGGCCACCGGGCTTCTCACCGTCGCCACCCTGACCTGGCTGCGTGCCGGTGAGGGTGACACGGAGCCGCATCCGCTCGCGGGCACCACGGTGAGGAAGCTGGTGCGGGCGCTGACCGTCACGGCCGCCCTGCTGGTGGCGGCCGGCACCGTCGTCACGGGCTCGGGGCCGCACGCGGGCGACAGCAGCAAGGTGCCTCGGATGCCCGTCGATCCGGAGACGGCCACACAGGTGCACGCCGCCCTGGCATGGATCGTGGTCGCACTGACGCTGGCGGTGTGGCTCCTGCTGCGCGCGTTCGACGCCCCGTCGGGCCCGCGGCAGCGCACCCGTGAGTTTCTGACGGTCCTGCTGGCGCAGGGTGTCATCGGCTACGTGCAGTACTTCACCGAGCTGCCCGAAGTGCTCGTCGGGCTGCACCTGTTCGGCGCGGCGCTGGTGTGGATCGCGGCCCTGCGGCTGCTGATGTCGCTGCGCGAGCGCGGACTGCCGCCGGGCGTCACCCCCGTTGCGCGGGCGACCGACGTCGCCGAGAAGCAGTCCGGCGAGGCCCCGAGCCGTCCACAGGAGGCCCTGATTCCCGGCCCGGCCGCGGCGGACGACGAGCCGGACCGGACCGCCACCGTCACCCAGCCCCGCTGACCGGATCCCCTGTCCCAAGTCGGGCGCGCGGCCCTCTGGCCGGACCCGACCCCTGCCCGGCGACCGGCCAGTGCACAGCGGCCAGTGGCCTCAGAGCTCCGTGGCCCGCTCGTGCCTCGGTTCGTACATGCCTGCCTCGCCGCCTCCCGGCAGCCGGAACCTCGTGAGGCGCCCCCAGCCGGCGTCGGTGACCGGCTGGGTGAACTCGACGCCCTTGGCCGTGAGTTCGGCCACGGTCGCGTCGACGTCGTCGCACATGAAGTAGAACTCGTGCGCACCGGGACCGTCGGCGGGATGTACGGCGATCTCCGCGGGAGGCAGCTTGAAGATCAGCCAGCCGCCCCCGGCGTCCACGTGCGGGTATTCCAGTACGTCGCGGAAGAAGGCGCGGTCGGCCTCCGCGTCGCGGCTGTAGATGATGACGTGTCCACCATTGATCATGCCGTGACCCTAGGCGCCGCCACTGACAACGGAGGCGCCGCTGGGTGTCCAGAATCACGACGCGGCCCGTGTGGCATGGGTCTCGCACCCGCAGACGCTGTGGCCGCACCGACTACCCGCCGGTAGCATCGAGGTATGGCAGACAGCAGCAAGCGGGCGGCCAGGCTCGCCAAGGAGATCACCGCGTTCGCGCAGCGGCACGGCGGCAGCGCTGAAGGGCAGATCGCCTACGTGGGACAGGCGGGCGCCCGTATCTCGCTCGTCGGTGCCGACGGGACCTGGGGCGATCTGATGGCGCCCTCGGTGGAGACCGCCCGGAAGGCCACGGAGCAGGCGGGCATCACCGTGAACGAGTCCTTCGCCGGCGAGATGGCCGACAAGGTGAAGACCGGCCCCTACGAGTGGAGCCGCATGGCGGGCATCCAGCTCGGAGGCCCCAGCGGCAGCACCGCCCGCGCCTGACACGGCGCACTCACCACACACGTTCCGCCGGGGAACGGTGAGGGCCCGGACCACCGTCACTGGTCCGGGCCCTCACTCATGCACGAGGGTGCCGGTGCGGCCGGGTCCGGAGCATCGCGTACCCGTGAGTGCCCCCGCGGCAAGGGAGCCGGTACGGGAATCAGAGCAGGACGCCTGGGAATCAGCGGGACGCGCGGCAGTCAGCGCAGGAACGGATCGATCGCGACCGCTACGAAGAGCAGCGAGACGTATGTGATCGACCAGTGGAAGAGGCGCATCTCCTTCAGCTTCGCGCCTGTCGCCCCGGACTTGGCGCGCGCCAGCAGCGCGTGTGCCTCCCAGAGCCACCAGCCGCCGGAGACCAGGGCGACCCCGGTGTAGAACCAGCCGACGTAGCCCAGCGGCCACAGCAGCAGCGAGACCGCGACCATCACCCAGCTGTAGAGCACGATCTGGCGCGCGACCACTCTGTTCGTCGCGACGACCGGGAGCATCGGCACGCCGACGCGCGCGTAGTCCTCGCGCACCTTCATCGACAGCGGCCAGTAGTGCGGCGGCGTCCAGAAGAACATGACGAGGAAGAGGATGACGGCGGCCCAGCTGACGTCGTTCGTCACCGAGGACCAGCCGATCAGGACCGGCATGCAACCCGCGATGCCGCCCCACACGATGTTCTGCGAGGTGCGCCGCTTGAGCACCATCGTGTAGAGGAGCACGTAGAAGAGCAGCGCGCCCAGGGAGAGCGCCGCCGAGAGCCAGTTGACGAGCAGTCCGAACCACAGCGTGGAGACGACCGCCAGGCTCAGCCCGAAGACGAGGCCCTCGCGCGGGGTGAGGACGCCCGTCACGAGGGGGCGGCTCTCGGTGCGGTGCATCTGCGCGTCGATGTCCCGGTCGACGTACATGTTCAGCGCGTTGGCGCCGCCGGCGGACAGGTATCCGCCGACGCACGTCGTCAGCACGAGCAGGAGGTCCGGCACGCCCTGGGCGGCGAGGAACATCACCGGGATCGTGGTGATGAGGAGCAGTTCGATGATGCGGGGCTTGGTCAGCGCGACGTACGCCTTGAGCCGGGCAGAGAACGACCGGTCCACGGTGCTGGTCTCGAGCACCCCCGCAGGACGGGATCCGACGGCCGTCACGAACACCCCTGATCAATACATGAAATGCGAGCGGGAACGGTGCACGTTCCGTAAGGCTCGCGCGTACCACGCCACTTTAGACCGCGCCGGTATGCGCCTTGCGCGGGGGGTCTCACGACGCTGCTGCCGCACCGCCCGCGCGGAGTCGCCGCCGGATGCTCCGCTACGCCGCGCGAGGAGCGGCTCGCCGCCTTGCGCAGGGAATCGCGGCGCAACGCGTGTTGTTCCCACAACTGTCGGTGCGCCGTTGGTGAGCACCCGGAAGAGATGCGTGTAGCACAGGGGTACGCTCGACACCGCCGGTGAGCGCAACGGCACCGGTCACCGACTTGTGGAGAGGAGCCCTGACTCAGGGTGAGCACGAAGCCGACCACCGCAGACCTCGAATGGACCGATCTGGACCAGCGGGCTGTCGACACCGTCCGGGTTCTGGCCATGGATTCCGTGCAGAAGGTCGGCAACGGCCACCCCGGCACGGCGATGGCACTCGCACCGGCGGCCTACCTGGTCTTCCAGAAGCTGATGCGTCACGACCCGTCCGACCCCGATTGGTCGGGCCGTGACCGGTTCGTACTCTCCGTCGGCCACTCCAGCCTGACGCTCTACATCCAGCTCTACCTCGCCGGTTACGGCCTCGAGCTGGACGACCTCAAGAGCTTCCGCACGTGGGAGAGCAAGACGCCCGGCCACCCCGAACACGGGCACACCGTGGGCGTCGAGACGACGACCGGCCCGCTGGGCCAAGGCGTCGCCAACGCCGTGGGCATGGCGATGGCGGCCCGCTACGAACGCGGCCTCTACGACCCGGAGGCGCCCGCCGGCGAATCGCCCTTCGATCACACCATCTGGACGTTCGCCAGCGACGGCGACCTCCAGGAAGGCGTCTCGGGCGAGGCCTCCTCCCTCGCGGGCCATCAGAAGCTGGGCAACCTCGTCGTGATGTGGGACGACAACCACATCTCCATCGAGGGCGACACGGAGACGGCCTTCTCCGAGGACGTGGTGAAGCGGTACGAGGCATACGGCTGGCACGTGCAGCGCGTCGACCAGCTGCCCAACGGCGACCTCGACCCCAAGGCCCTCTACAAGGCGTTCAAGGCGGCGAGGGCCGAGACCTCCCGTCCGTCCTTCATCGCCGTGCGCTCGATCATCGCCTGGCCCGCGCCCGATGCTCAGAACACAGGGGCTGCTCACGGTGCCGCGCTCGGCGAGGAAGAAGTCGCCAAGACCAAGAAGGTCCTCGGCTTCGACCCCGAGCAGCACTTCCAGGTCGGCACGGACGTGCTGGAGCACACGCGCAACGCGTGGGACCGGGGCCGCGAGGCGCGCACCGCCTGGGACAAGCAGTTCGCCGAGTGGCGTTCGGCGAACCCCGAGCGTGCCGCCGAGTTCGACCGCATCCGCGCCGGCGACCTGCCCGACGGCTGGGAGAAGGCAGTGCCCTCTTTCGAGGCGGGCAAGGACATGGCCACCCGGAAGGCCTCGGGCGCCGTACTCAAGGCGCTCGGCCCGAAGATCCCGGAGCTGTGGGGCGGTTCGGCCGACCTGGCCGGCTCCAACAACACCTCGTTCGAGGAGAGTTCCTTCCTTCCGGAGGGCAACCCGCTGCCGGGCGCGGACCGTTACGGCCGCACGGTGCACTTCGGGATCCGCGAGCACTCGATGGGCGCGACCATGAACGGCATCGCGCTGCACGGCAACACTCGCGTCTACGGCGGGACCTTCCTGACCTTCTCGGACTACATGCGTCCGGCGGTGCGTCTCGCGGCGCTGATGAAGGCGCCCGTGACGTACGTGTGGACGCACGACTCGATCGGTCTCGGCGAGGACGGCCCGACACACCAGCCCGTCGAGCAGCTGCCCGCTCTGCGCGCCATCCCGGGCCTGAACATCGTCCGTCCGGCCGACGCGAACGAGACGGCGATCGCCTGGGCCGAGGTCCTGCGCCGCCACGCCGACAAGCCCGCGCCGCACGGCCTGGCGCTGACCCGGCAGAACGTGCCGACCTACGAGCCCAACCCCGAGGCCGCCATGGGCGGTTACGTGATGTTCGAGGCCGACGGCGGCGAGCCGCAGGTGATCCTCATCGGCACGGGCTCCGAAGTGCAGCTGGCCGTCGAGGCCCGCGACGTCCTCCAGGCGGAGGGTGTGCGTACGCGGGTCGTGTCCATGCCGTCCGTCGAGTGGTTCGAGGAGCAGGACCAGGCGTACAAGGACACCGTGCTGCTGCCGACCGTGCGGGCACGGGTGGCGGTCGAAGCGGCCGTCGGTCTGACCTGGCACCGGTACGTCGGTGACGCGGGGCGGATCGTCTCGCTGGAGCACTACGGCGCCTCCGCCGACTACAAGACGCTCTACCGGGAGTTCGGCCTCACTGCCGAGGCGGTCGTCACTGCCGCACGGGAGTCACTCGAAGCCGCGTCCCGCTGACGCCCCCGACACGTACAGAAAGCTACGACAAGCAGGAGATGTAATTCCCATGACAGACGCTCTCAAGCGCCTCTCCGACGAAGGCGTCGCGATCTGGCTGGATGACCTGTCCCGTCACCGGATCACGTCGGGCAACCTGAGCGAACTCATCGACGAGCAGCACGTGGTGGGCGTCACGACGAACCCGACGATCTTCCAGAAGGCCATCTCTTCCGACGACAAGTACGACCAGCAGGTCTCCGACCTCGCCTCCCGCGGCGTCACGGTCGAGGAGGCGCTGCGCATGATCACCACCGCCGATGTGCGGGACGCCGCGGACGTGCTGCGTCCGGTCTTCGACGCCACCGGCGGCAAGGACGGCCGGGTCTCCATCGAGGTCGACCCGCGCCTGGCGCACAAGACCAAGCCGACCGTCGCCGAGGCGCGTCAGCTGGCCTGGCTGGTGGACCGCCCCAACACCTTCATCAAGATCCCGGCGACAAAGGCCGGCCTGCCCGCCATCACCGAGACCATCGGGAAGGGCATCAGCGTCAACGTCACGCTGATCTTCTCGCTGGAGCGGTACCGCGAGGTCATGGACGCCTTCCAGGCGGGGCTGGAGAAGGCCAAGGCTCTGGGCATGGACCTCTCGACGATCCACTCCGTCGCGTCCTTCTTCGTCTCCCGCGTGGACACCGAGATCGACAAGCGGCTGGACGCCGTCGGCACCGAGGAGGCCAAGGAGCTCAAGGGCAAGTCCGCCATCGCCAACGCCCGCCTCGCCTACCAGGCTTACGAGCAGGTCTTCGGCCCCGCCGACGGGTCGGCCGAGCCTCCGGAGCGCTGGAAGGCCCTGGAGCGCGCCGGCGCCAACAGCCAGCGCCCGCTGTGGGCCTCGACGGGCGTGAAGGACCCGACGCTCCCGGACACCCTCTACGTCACGGAGCTGGTCGCCCCGAACACGGTCAACACCATGCCGGAGGCCACCTTGAAGGCCACCGACGACCACGGCGAGATCACGGGCGACACCGTGCGCACCAGCTACGCGGACGCCCAGGCGGTCCTCGACTCGGTCGCCTCCCAGGGCATCTCCTACGACGACGTCGTGCAGGTCCTGGAGGACGAGGGCGTGGAGAAGTTCGAGGCGTCCTGGAACGAACTGCTGTCTTCCACCGAGGCGGAACTCAAGCGCCTCACGCCGAAGGAGGCGTAAGGAAGTTGACCGACGCAGCCAACCCGCTGCGTGACGCACTGGACCGGCGGCTCCCGCGCATCGCGGGACCGTCCGGACTGGTTATTTTCGGCGTCACGGGTGATTTGTCACGTAAAAAGCTGATGCCTGCCGTTTACGACCTCGCGAACCGTGGTCTGCTCCCGCCGGGCTTCTCCCTCGTCGGCTTCGCCCGCCGGGACTGGGAGCACGAGGACTTCGCCCAGGTCGTGCACGAGTCCGTCAAGGAGCACGCGCGGACGCCGTTCCGCGAGGAGGTCTGGGAGCAGCTGTCGCAAGGCATGCGCTTCGTGCCCGGTGTCTTCGACGACGACGAGGCCTTCAGCACCCTCAAGTCGACGATCGAGGAGCTGGACAAGTCCCGTGGCACGGGCGGCAACTTCGCCTTCTACCTCTCTGTGCCGCCGAAGTTCTTCCCCACCGTGGTCTCGCAGCTGAAGAAGCACGGCCTCTCGGAGAGCGCCGAAGGCTCGTGGCGCCGCGCGGTCATCGAGAAGCCCTTCGGGCGCGATCTGCCCAGCGCCCAGCAGCTGAACGCGATCGTGCACGATGTCTTCCACCCCGACCAGGTCTTCCGCATCGATCACTACCTGGGCAAGGAGACCGTCCAGAACATCCTGGCGCTGCGCTTCGCCAACACGATGTTCGAGCCGCTGTGGAACCGCAGTTACGTCGACCATGTGCAGATCACCATGGCCGAGGACATCGGCATCGGCGGCCGCGCCGGCTACTACGACGGCATCGGCTCGGCCCGCGACGTGATCCAGAACCACCTGCTGCAGCTGCTGGCGCTCACGGCCATGGAGGAGCCCGCCTCCTTCGGCGCCAAGGCCCTGCTCACCGAGAAGCTCAAGGTGCTCAACGCGGTGCGGCTGCCGAACGATCTGGGCAAGCACACGGTGCGCGGCCAGTACACGGCCGGCTGGCAGGGCGGCCTGAAGGTGCGCGGCTATCTGGAGGAGGAGGGCATCGACCCGAAGTCGAAGACCGACACCTTCGCGGCCATGCGTCTGGAGATCGACAACCGCCGCTGGGCCGGAGTGCCGTTCTATCTGCGCACGGGCAAGCGCCTGGGCCGGCGCGTCACCGAGATCGCGGTCGTCTTCCAGCGCGCGCCGCACTCCCCCTTCGACGCGACCGACACCCAGGAACTCGGCCAGAACGCCCTGGTCATCCGCGTACAGCCGGACGAGGGCATCACCATCCGGTTCGGCTCGAAGGTGCCCGGCACGCAGATGGAGATCCGCGACGTGACGATGGACTTCGCGTACGGCGAGTCCTTCACCGAGTCCAGCCCCGAGGCGTACGAGCGCCTGCTGCTCGACGTCCTGCTCGGCGACGCGAATCTCTTCCCGAGGCACCAGGAGGTCGAGCGGTCCTGGGAGATCCTCGACCCCGTCGAGCACTACTGGGAGAAGCACGGCAGGCCCGAGCAGTACGCGGCCGGCACCTGGGGTCCCCAGGGCGCCGACCAGATGCTCGCACGCGACGGACGGAGCTGGCGCCGGCCATGAACATCGACCTCACGGACACCAATTCCAGCCAGATCAACACCACCCTCGTCCAGGCACGGCGCTCGATCGGCTCCCCCGCCGTCGGCATGGTGCTCACGCTGGTGATCGTCACCGACGAGGGCAACCACTACGACGCTCTGAAGGCAGCGAGCGAGGCGTCGAAGGAACACCCCTCGCGCATCCTCGTGGTCATCCGCCGTCCCGGCCGCTCGCCGCGTGACCGCGCAATGGCCAGGCTCGACGCCGAGGTGCGGGTGGGCAGCGACTCCGGTACGGGAGAGACCGTACTGCTGCGCCTGCACGGCGAGTTGGCCTCGCACGCCTACAGCGTCGTGCTGCCGCTGCTGCTGCCGGACGCGCCCGTCGTGGTCTGGTGGCCGGACGACGCCCCGGAGCATCCCTCCGACGACAAGCTCGGCACCCTGGCACAGCGGAGGATCACCGACGCCGCCGCCGCGGAGGACCCGGTCGGCGAGCTGAAGCTGCGCGGCGAGACGTACGCGCCCGGCGACACCGACCTGTCGTGGACAAGGCTGACGCCCTGGCGCAGCGTGCTCGCGGCGGGTCTGGACCAGCAGTCCCTGAAGGTGCGCTCCGCCGTGGTCGAGGGCGAGGGGCACAACCCCTCGGCGGAGCTGCTCGGGATGTGGCTGTCCGAGCGACTGCGGGTGTCCGTCGAACGCAAGGTCACCGAGGGCCCCGGCATCACGGCCGTACGGATGGAGACCGCCGACGGCTCGATCTGCCTGGACCGCGCGGACGGCTCGCTCGCCGAACTGGCCGTACCGGGACAGCCGGACCGGCATGTGGCGCTGCACCGGCGTGGCATGTCCGAGCTGATCGCGGAGGAGCTGCGCCGCCTGGACCCGGACGAGGCGTACGCGTCGGCCGTGCAGTCCGGCACGAAGGAGCGCGGCAAGGGCAAAGGCAGGAGCTCCGGAACGCGGACCGGCGGAAACGGTGGCGGCAGCGGCAGCCGCAGCCGCAAGCAGACGCAGTCGCAGGCGGAGGAGGAGTCGGCGAAACAGCCCGCGGCTGCGAAGAAGGCGGCCAGGTCCACCGCGAAGAGGGCGGCGAAGAAGTGAGCCCCGCCGCCCGGGTCTTCGTGCATGGCGACAAGGACGAGATGGCCCGCGCGGCGGCGGAACGGCTCGTCGCCCGGGTGACCGAAGCACAGTCGGCACGCGGAAGCGCCTCGGTGGTGCTGACAGGCGGGCGCAACGGCAACGGGCTGCTCGCCGCGCTGGCCTCCTCGCCCTCCCGCGGCTCCGTCGACTTCTCCCGGCTGGACGTGTGGTGGGGCGACGAGCGGTTCCTCCCCGAGGGCCATCCGGAGCGCAACGTCACTCAGGCGCGTGACGCCCTGCTCGACTCCGTGCCGCTCGACCCCGCCCGCGTCCACCCGATGGCTGCGTCCGACGGAGCGTACGGCAACGACGTGGAGGCCGCGGCCGGAGCGTACGAGTCCGAACTCGCCGCAGCAGCAGGCCCGGAGGACCAAGGGCGCGTCCCCTCTTTCGACGTGCTGCTGCTGGGCGTCGGTCCCGACACGCATGTGGCCTCGCTCTTCCCGGGGCACCCCGGAGTCCGGGAGACGGAGCGCACGGTCGTCGGCGTGTCCGACTCGCCGAAGCCGCCGCCCGTACGCATCTCGCTCACGCTGCCCGCGATCCGGGCGGCACGTGAGGTGTGGCTCCTGGCGGCAGGCGAGGACAAGGCTCAGGCGGTGGCTCGCGCCTTGTCGGAGACAGACGAGTCACAGGCACCCCAAGCCCCCGCCGCGGGTGCGCGCGGCCGCGACGGAACGCTCTGGCTCCTCGACGAGGCGGCAGCGGCGAAGCTGCCGAGCGGTCTCCTGCCGCCGTCCGCGCGTTCCTGAAGCGGGGGAGCCGCCACCGGCTGTCTCCGCCGGTCACGACGGACCGGAAGAAGCGCAGCCGCCCGGTGTTCCTCAACCGACGCGACGGTGCCTTGTGACCGGAGAGTTCCGGTCACAAGGGCACCGTCATTCGTGCGCGCTGCGGGCTCAGGCCTGGCCGTCGGCCGCCTCGTCGGCAGGCCCCGGCCAGTACGCCGGGAACGCTGCGGCCGGCCGCCGTCCGGTTTCCACCAGGGAGGGGTCGGCCAGATCGGACGACGCCGGGAAGGCGACACCGTTCGGCGGGTGGACGACGGTCTCGGCGATGTCCGCGACGGTCTCGAGCTCGACCGCCGGCTCCGCGTCGCCGTCGGCGAGGTACTGCTCCTGCCCCATGTCGGGGAAGAGGTCACGGAACGCCACCGCTCCGCCGTACTCGTCGATCATGCGCTGCGAGTTCTCCTTCGCGAACAGGATCCCCTCGGTCCGCACCGACAGCGCGGACCCGTCGGCCCGGTACATGAGGTCGCGGACCAGCGGACGGATCTGCTCCGACAGCCGGATGCACGCACCGGACGGGCTGACCACCTCGCCGAGGATGACCCACCAGGCCCCAGCGGCGGCACCGGTGTTGGCGATGAAGTCGGGGATCACCGTGACCCCGCGCTCCAGCAGAAGCTGCTCGGCCTCGGGAGTCGTCGGCACGTTCGCCGCCTCCACCACGAACTTGCCCCGGATCCGGTCGCAGTTGTCCGCGGTGATCGTGTGGCCGACGGCAGCGGGCACCAGCACGTCCACGTCCAGGCCCAGCCACTCGTCGCCGGGACGTTCCACGTCGTCCTCGCGCAGTACGGAGCGGTCGATGATGCCGCTGGTCGTCCGCGCGGACAGCAGGAGCTCCACGTCGAGGCCGCGGGACTCGTTGAGGATCATGCCCTGGGCATCCGTGATCCCGACGACCTTCACCCCGGCGTGCTCGAGGTAGAGCGCCGTGGATCCGCCCATCGCACCGAAGCCCTGCACGACCGCGCGGGCCGTCCCGGCGGGGATGTCCCGGTGCTCCAGGGCCGCCAGCGCGGCCTCGGCCACGCCGTAGCCGCCGATCAGCTCCGACAGCTTCAGGCCCTCGGTCTCCGCGGTGAATGCCTGGTGGATGCGCTCGCGCACCTCGGCCTCGTCCGTGGAGCGGACCACGGCCGCGTGGAACGAGGTCTCACCGATGCCGACACGGGAGAAGGCGCGGTTGAGCTGTTCCTGCCCCGTCCCCAGGTCGCCCGCCGTCACCCAGAAGCGTTCCAGCAGCGGCCGGACGCCTTCCAGGAACCGCTCCCGCACTTCTTCGGCCCGCGGGTCCGAAGGGTCGAAGTCGATTCCGCCCTTGGCGCCGCCGACGTGAATTCCGAAGGCGCCCATCTTCAGGGTCATTTCCCGGGCGAGCTCACCGACCTCGTTCAGTGTGCAGCCGGGCCGCATACGCAGACCACCGGTGGCGATACCGCACACCAGCTCGTCGATCACGACGAAACCGCGAGCGGAAGTCTTGGTGTCGCGCCATGTGACCTGCAGATAGGGTTCATGCTCGAGAACCTGCAGCGGCGTCTCGACAGCTGAATGTGTCACTTGGCACTCACCCTTTCCGGTCACTGATAGGCACTTACTCGCACGTACACGTTCGGAGCCGTCCTGGCATGGAAGGCCAGGGCAGGGCTGATTCCCAGGGAACTCGCGGAATTCTTCCGCTGATTCGAGCGGCTTGGCTCGCTCGCAGGCAATCGACGACCGTACGGGCAGGAAGAATTACGCCGCAGGGCACACTTGTGGCGGGCCCTCAAACGGCGCTAGAAGGTTAATCGGAATTACGCAGAGAACGCATCTGGTTGCGTTGTGCGTAGCGCCTACTGTGAGGTCACGCTTCGCCCCTTGTCAAGCGGTCTCTTGGGGGACGGTTTTCCGCTGTCGGTTCATTATTTCGAACAGAAAAGAAAGCGCAGCTCAGAGCGGTCGCTCGGCCGGACGGACCGCCCGGACTCAGGCCCTGACCGACCGCCGCAACCTACCTTTTACACCCCGGAAGCAAAGGCCGGCTTCCACCGCCGGAACCATCCGGCAGGAGCCGGCCCCGCCTCACCGGGAAAGGGGGCGATCAGCGACCCCGCAGCTCCCGGTACCGCCCGACGAGGGACGAGGTCGAGGAGTCCAGGCCCGGGACCTCTGCCCCGTCCGTCAGGGCCGGCTCCAGCCGCTTGGCGAGGACCTTCCCCAGCTCGACTCCCCACTGGTCGAAGCTGTCGATGTTCCACACCGCGCCCTGGACGAAGACCTTGTGCTCGTACAGCGCGATCAGCTGGCCCAGGACGGACGGTGACAGCTCCTCGGCGAGGATCGTGGTCGTCGGACGGTTGCCGGGGAACGTGCGGTGCGGCACCTGCTCGTCCGCGACGCCCTCCGCCCGTACCTCCTCCTCGGTCTTGCCGAAGGCGAGCGCCTGCCCCTGAGCGAACAGGTTGACCACAAGTTGACAGGCCAGCCTTCACCCTGCCCGACCTGATGAGGCTCAGGAAACGCGAAAGGGAATAGGTCAGGAACCGACAAGACCCCTCACGAACCGTGTCGGCTCCTCCAACACCGCCCGTGCCCCCGCGCCATTGGAGAACCGGGCTGCCAGCGTCTTCTCGGCGACACCGGGCGGCAGCGCCTCGGCGAATTTCAGCCCCTTCACCGCCTGCGCGTCGACATCGGGCGGGTACAGCCGGTCGGACGCGTCCGCAAAGGCCTGCCTCCAGGCACCAGGGTCGATGTCCTCGCGCAGCCGGATCCAGCAGTCGTTGACGCGCTGTGCGGGCACCGTGATCGCTTTGAGAGACGCGGCGAGCGTGGCGTTCGCCCCGTGCCCGGCCCAAGTCCACCATCGCGTGTGACCACCGCTGCCGCGTGTGATCAGCGTTCCCCCCGGGTGCACGGCGTCCATGAAGTGTTCCCTTGCCTGCCGAAGGCAGACGTTAGCTCGGCTAGTCAGCCTCACGGCCGGTTCGGTGCCGAGCAGCACCTCACGCACCGCGCGGGTCAATTCGAACGATGTTGCCTGCACGAACCCGAAGCTGCTCCACTTCGCTTTGCCGCCGCCATCAGCCGGCTCCACGTAGCAGCGTTTGCGGGTCCAGTCGATGTAGGTCACCATCCAGCTGCGGCCCGCGAGCAGCAACTTCCGGGGGCCGTCGATCTCCTCGGTGAGCAGGTCGGGGTCCGTCCCGCCGATCTCCGTACGTCCGTTCAGCACGGTGAACTGCGGCGGTGCCGTGAAGATGGCGGTCAGTAGCATGAAGTGCCGGTGCCCGAAGCGGCGTTCGGCCTCGGGGCCGATGAAGAGCATGCCGCCGTGGCAGTCCAGATAGCCTTCGTCCACCAGGTGCCGCACGATCGCCTCGGCGGGCTGTCCGAAGAGCCCGAACTCCTTCCACCACTCGTTCCACAGTCGGTTGCCGACCTGATGTTCCTGCAGACATAGGGCGACGATGTGGCTGGGCTCTGGCGGTGCGGCGACCGGCTCCACCCAGCCACGCGACCACAGCAGCAGCAGACCCGCTGCGGACACCAGCACGTCCTCGGACAGGGCGAGGAAGAAACAGTTGCGCTTGGTGTCCGCGCGACGTCCGGTGCGTCCGAGCCGTTGAAGGAAGGACGCCACCGTACTCGGCGCGTCGATCTGGATGACGCGGTCCAAGTCGCCCACGTCGATGCCGAGTTCCAGCGTGCTCGTGGAGATGATGACGCAGTCCCGGACCTCGGCGAACGCCTGCTCCGAGCGACGTCGTTCGTCCGCCGACAGCGACGCATGGGACAGGAAGGTGGTCACACCTCGAAGCCGGAGCTTCTCACCGAGTTCCTCCACCAGTTTGCGCGATTCGCAGAAGACGAGCCACCGAGTCGGTCCGCGCCCGCAGATCGTCCTCAAGTGCGGCGACCTGCGGGCGCAGATCCTTCAGCAGTGCGGCCTTGTCCACCAACGCATACTCCTCGACTCACGTTCCCCGGGGTGCTCGACATCATTGTTGCGCGGGAGAACCCAAGCCGTCACAACTCGGCCCAGTCCGGCAAAGCGACTCGTGAGCCAGCACAACCGCCACCGTCGATGCCGACCATCCGTCATCTGCTGACATGCTGCGGCCCACCGCCCACCAAGTCCCGCGCTGTCCGTCGGACGGCATCAACCCGTCGTCCGCGCATGTCACGAGCGGTGGAACACCGTCGTCACACAAGCAACTTCTCCATGAACAGCACAAACACATCTGCACCACAAACCACGGAATTCGTATACCCGGGTATTCGGCGCCCTGGCGAAGGAGATCTGGTTGCCCTGCCTCGCTGGCCAGCCAAGTAGTACGCCACATGTCCAACGGTCCTGGCAGCGCGACTACTTGAGGAATCAACGGTGGGATTCGAGGTTGACCCGGACGACTTGGAGGCCTTCTCCAGGCAGCTGGCTAGGGCATCGGGCGACGTTCGCAGTGCACTTGACTACATGCAGAAGGAATGCACGATCGGCCCCTTCGACAGGGGACCATTGTCGGAAATCGCTTCGATGTTCAAATCAGGCCACGAAGAAGTATTCAGCAGTACGAAGTCCAGTCTCGAGAAACTGGGAAAAATTCTCGACTCCTCAAAGCGAGAGATGTCGCAGAGCGCAAAGTACTACGCAAATACCGACCGAAGCGAAGCTTCGCGGTGGATGCGACGTATCCGGCCATCAGTGGGGGAGCTTCCGGACGCACTGTTCCCGGACGGGGAGCTGGGACCGGTAAGAGCAGTTTCAATGATGTGGCGGAACCAGCAGAGCGCCTCGTTCCTCCCACCGTCGACTCCGAAGCGGATGAGCCCACCATGGCCTACCGTGAGCTGACGAAGTACGGCGACGCTCTCAGTCCTTCGTGGGTGGCGAGCAAGGGTATCGAAATCTTCTGCAGCTGGTTCGGGCTTGAGTTCAACCCCATTGACGAGGCCAAGAAGGTCTTGGCCGGCAACTGGGAAGAGTACGCCGAGTGCGCCGAAGCCTGGACGGTGCTCGGGAAGTTCTGTGACGAGCTCGCAAGAAATATCGGGGCGGGAAATAGAGCACTTGAGGATTCCTGGTCCGGAAATGCCGCAGACGGCACCCACGTTTATTTTGAAAAGTTGTCCAAAGACATCGCGGACATGAAGGAATCTTTTGATTCCCTCAAGGAGCACTACGAAGCTCTCACGGAAGCCGTATGGCACGCGACTGAAGCATCCGGCGACATCCTCAGTGGCATGCTGGACCTTGCTCTGATCATTGGGCTCACCGCTGCAGCTGGTGCTTCCACGAGTTGGACGCTCGTGGGGCCGGCCATCGCAGGAGGCGCAATTGCCGGAGAGCTCGCGATGATGGCGACACTCTATGCGAAATTCACAGCCGTGATTTCGACTGTTCAAACCGTGGTCAGCGGATCCACCGGGGCCGTCGTGCAGGTAAATCGACTGGTCGAGGCAAAGATGGTCAAATTCCCACTTCCGAGGAGTGGGTATGACAACCCGGCTGTTTGATCACAGGAGAGCAAGTCATGAATGATCACCGAGACGCATCACGGGTCGACGACGAAGAATTCCTGCAGGTCGCGCGAAACCCAGCCATTGCCAGACTGCTGGGAAAGAAGCTCGATGCACTTGCCCACGGAGAAGGCGGCCAGACTCTGAGCGAAATGGCGAAGGAGGTACTGTCGGGACGTCTGGACCTCCGACAAGCCGTGCAAATCAGCTCGTACGAGCAGGAGATCATTTCTCACATGAATGAGACTCAGAGGAATGTGGACCAGATGTCTTCAGAGGAGAAGATGAGAGCCGAGGAGGAAGGAAGGAGAATCTTTGACGAGTGCCAGAAGGAGATCGACCGAGAGCAGCGCGAGAAGTCGGGTTCCCAGGTTCCGCAGTCGAGAATGCGACACCGTGCAAAGGGGTGGAGTCTTTACTGAGTGAGTGGCAGAATGCGCGTTCAGCATTTCCTGCATCGCAAACCCTATCTAGTTCACTGACAATGAGGAGAAAGAATGAACTCCGAACTCCCTGACCTGGGGGCGTCCAGCCCGACACGAGACCTCGCCGCACGCGAGGCGGGGCAGTTCAGCATCATCCTGCTCGTTCTGGGTATCCTGGCGCCGCTGCTGCTTGTGTATCTCTCAATTGCAACCGGACATCATCTCTGGGTCACGCTGATGAACCTCGCGTGTACATATTCGGGACTCGCTGTCGTGGTGGTCGGCTGGAGGCGCAAACGTCGGAAGCTGGTGAATTTTGGAACTGCGGGGATGGTTGTATCCTGTGTTGCCTGCCTGGTGACCTTGTCTCTTCTGAGTTGAGAAGGCGGTAAAGGACTTCACACTGTGGCTTTCCAAGCGTCGCTGTCTGCACTGAAAGCAGTAAGGGTGTCTCTCGTCAAACAGGTTGCAGCACTGGAGGTGCGGGAGGAGTGATCCATCTCCTTCGCCGGATGGAGAACGTCGCCACCTGAAGATCACGACCTCTCAGGTGCGCGCGCTCCCGTGCAACTCCTTGACGAACAGCGAGTCCAGAACCACCCACTCGGTGCCACGGTCGACAACCTCCACGGTGCGGCCGTCCAGCGTCGGCGTCTGCTTCGGGTCCTCCATGGGACACAGCCACCACAGTCCGTGCGGTGACTGCGCAGGACGCCTGGACACCTGCTGGGGTCCTACGAGCAGATCGTGACCGCCGCCGTCGAAATAGCGGGCGAGCAAACTCGAGTTGTGCACGAAGCACCGCCTTGGGGCCCGACTTCTCAGCGAGCGCGGTCAGTTGGCCTGCACAGCCGCTCGGTGACGCGCTGTACGTAGGAGCGCAGCCCTGGCTTCAGCTCGCCGCCCGCGCCGAACGCGGCGTCCGCGCGCAGCACCTTCGACTAGTCCGTGCCGAATTCCTCCGCCAGAGACCGGAAGATAGCCAGGAACTCGGCGTTGAGGTCCACCGGTACGACGCCGAACTCGGCAGCCGTACCGGGCAGGTCCGCTCCCTTAAGGGTGAGGGCGAGGAATCCGCCACGCCGCACGGACGCCGTCATCCTGGCGCGCAGAGCGGCCTGCGGGTCCTGCCCCGCCGCTGCCGCCGCCCTCGCCTCGGCGACGAGCACGCTGGTACGGGTATAGGTCGAGCTGGACCAGCGGGCGCCCTCGACAGGGGGCGGAAAGATATCGCTCACGGTCGGCGTCGTACTCCAGCGGGTCGTCCCCGTATCGCAGGTGAGCGGTGCAATGGGTGACGCCGATCCTCAGCATCAGCTCTTCCAGCCACTGCGCCCTCTGCGGGGTCACGCGCCAACTCTCGCGCTGCGGCGGCATGCCAAGGAGGTCGTCCCAGATCCGCTTCAGTCCGCCGCTTGCGTCGTTGCGTCCGTAGACGTTGATCCGCTGAAACTGGTCAAGTCCGCTGACCAGCCCCGGAGCGTGCAGGAAGACAGCGGGCTTGATGAACGGGACGCGGCGTGGGTCCTCGCCCATGTCCCGTGCGGCACGTTGCAGTTGGTCCTTGAGTTCCTTGCATTTCAGGTCGGTAAGGTGAAGGGGGGGTCTTCAGCGTCCGGATGCGGTCGTCGTGGAACTGCCAGGTGTCACCGTGGTTGACGACGCGGCCCGGGTGTCCCTTGAGCTCCAGGAGATACAGGCCCCCTGGGACGGCGATGAACAGGTCGCACTCGTTGGTCCGGCCGGAAGCGGCGGTGAAAGAGAAATTCGCCCAAGCCCTGTACGGCTCGGCCTTCGGCATCAACTGCCGGATGTGGTCGAGTCCGTCCTGCTCCCACGAGTACGCCGAGCGGCGGGGCTGGAACCAGCGCTTCTTGCGGGGCTGCCCGGGCTTGTGTGTTGAGGGCTTCTTCGCTGCCGCCAACGGTCCGACCTCCGCGTGTCCGTTCCCTTTCAGGGCGTGCAGATTGCCTGGTCGACCTTATCTTCATGCGACCTGTGCCGCCCGAGAGCCGACTGACGTCTGCGGCCACTCACAGCAGCTACGTTCGCCGAGTCGAACCGTCCCTGGAATGGGGTAGGTTGCCGATTCACTCGGACCAGGCCCAGGTTCGCCTGGACCCGGGACATTGCTCCTCGCGGCATGGTCCCGGGTCCAGGAGGGATCAGCGACCCCGCAGCTCCCGGTACCGCCCGACGAGGGACGAGGTCGAGGAGTCCAGGCCCTCGACCTCCGCCCCGTCCGTCAGGGCCGGCTCCAGCCGCTTGGCGAGGACCTTCCCCAGCTCGACTCCCCACTGGTCGAAGCTGTCGATGTTCCACACCGCGCCCTGGACGAAGACCTTGTGCTCGTACAGCGCGATCAGCTGGCCCAGGACGGACGGTGACAGCTCCTCGGCGAGGATCGTGGTCGTCGGACGGTTGCCGGGGAACGTGCGGTGCGGCACCTGCTCGTCCGCGACGCCCTCCGCCCGTACCTCCTCCTCGGTCTTGCCGAAGGCGAGCGCCTGCCCCTGAGCGAACAGGTTGGCCATCAACAAGTCGTGTTGACCTGCGAGGTCGCCGAGGCCGGGAGCCGGGCGCGCGATGCCGATGAGGTCGGCGGGGACCATCTTGGTGCCCTGGTGCAGCAGTTGGTAATAGGCATGCTGGCCGTTGGTGCCGGGAGTGCCCCAGACGATCGGGCCCGTCTGCCAGTTCACGGGGCGGCCTTCGCGGTCGGTGGACTTCCCGTCCGACTCCATGTCCAGCTGCTGGAGATAGGCGGTGAACTGCGAGAAGTAGTGGCTGTAGGGCAGCACGGCATGCGACTGCGCGTCGAAGAAGTTGTTGTACCAGATGCCCAGCAGGCCCATCAGGAAAGGCCCGTTGGCCTCGGGGGGCGCCTCGCGGAAGTGCTCGTCGACGCAGTGGAAGCCGGCCAGCATCTCGTTGAAGTGGTCCGGCCCGATGGCGACCATGAGGGAGAGCCCGATGGCCGAGTCGAACGAGTAGCGTCCGCCGACCCAGTCCCAGAATTCGAACATATTCTCCGTGTCGATACCGAACTCGGAGACCTTCCCGGCGTTCGTCGAGACCGCGACGAAGTGCTTGGCGACGGCGTCCTCGCCCGCACCCAGGCCGCTCAGCAGCCAGCGGCGGGCAGCGGTCGCGTTGGTGATGGTCTCGATGGTGGTGAAGGTCTTCGACGCGACGACGAACAGGGTCTCGGCCGGGTCCAGGTCACGGACAGCTTCGTGCAGGTCGGCACCGTCCACGTTCGAGACGAAGCGGAAGTCCAGGTCGCGCCGCGTGTACGGACGCAGCGCCTCGTAGGCCATTTTCGGCCCCAGGTCGGAGCCGCCGATGCCGATGTTGACGACGGTCCTCATGCGCTTGCCGGTGAGGCCGGTCCAGTGGCCGTTGCGGACCTTGTTGGCGAAGAGCGCCATCTTGGCCAGCACCGCATGCACCCTCTGCACGACGTCCTCGCCGTCGACGCGGACGTGGGCCGCGGCAGGGGTACGCAGCGCAGTGTGGAGGACGGCGCGGTCCTCGGTGACGTTGATCCTTTCGCCGCGGAACATCGCGTCGCGCAGCTCCGCCACGCCGGACGCGGCGGCCAACTCCCCGAGCAGCCGCAGCGTCTCGTCCGTCACCAGATGCTTGGAGTAGTCGAGGTGGAGGTCGCCCACCTGCACACCGAACCGTTCGGCACGGCCGGAGTCGTCGGCGAAGAGCGTTCGCAGATGTGTGTCGCCGAACTCCTCACGGTGCTTGGCCAGCGCGTGCCACTCGGGCAGCTGATCGAGCCGGGTGCGGCGTGCTGCGTTCATCGGCGGTCGTCACCTTTTCCTCGTCCTGGATACGCCGCGCACCAACCTAATTGACGGGCAACCCGGCGGCGCGCACCGCAAGGGACGACCGGGCGGTGACGCCGGAAGGGCCGTGGAGAAGGTGGGAAGCGACGACGAGGGGACGGTGCGGCCGGAGCACCCGGGCGCGGGACGACGGGGCGCACGAGCGGGTGTCAGGGTGCCCCGCGAGGGGGCAGGTCGTCCGTCAGAGCCGGATGGAGGCCCGGGACGACCCCGGCGTGATCCGCCTCAGATCTCGCCCCGGAGCTTGGCGAGGGCCTCGGCCAGGATCGCCTCGCCGTCCTCGTCGCTGCGCCGCTCACGCACGTATGCGAGGTGGGTCTTGTAGGGCTCGGTGCGCGGCGGGTCCGGCGGGTTCTCCTCGTCCTTGCCGGCCGGGAAGCCGCAGCGGGGGCAGTCCCAGGTCTCGGGGATCTGTGCGTCGCTGGCGAAGCTGGGCTGCGTCTCGTGTCCGTTGGAGCACCAGAAGGAGATGCGAAGCCGGGGCGCTGTCTCGCCCCGCTCGGCCTCGCCCATCGGCCCCGCCCCGACCCGGCTCCCCCGGATCGCGTTGCCACTTGCCACGGTCCAACTCCCTGCCTCGCGGTGCCGCGGAACATCGACGATGAGTCGTCGCGGGCGCCCTAGTGTACGTAGGGCCCAACGCGCGTCCAGTGACCGGAGTTACTGCGTCGGCTCAGGACGCGAGCCTCATGATAGGCCGGGTTCGGCAACTTGCGGCTGCTCTTGCAAACCCGGGACACCCCTCGGGGCGCGGCCGGGCGCCGGGCCCCGAAGGCGGCAGGTGAGAGGCGGGACGGTGGGTGCGCGCGCCCCGCGGCTCGGCCCGGTGGGTCAGCTCTGCAGCTTCATCAGCAGACCGAGCACCACGACGATCGCGAACCAGATCAGCCCGACCACCACGGTCAGCCGGTCCAGGTTGCGCTCGGCGACCGACGAACCGCCGACGGACGACTGCATGCCGCCGCCGAACATGTCGGAGAGGCCGCCGCCCTTCCCCTTGTGCATCAGAACCAGCAGCGCCATCAGGAAACTGAAGACGATGAGGGCGATAGAGAACCCCATGATCACGGCTGGACCAACTCTCTCGGACTTCGCGGGAAAGACTTCACATGTACGGGGGCCGGACGCACGCCCGGCCCCCGACAGCCTACGACGGGTCACGGCCCGCCGTCATACGCCTGCCCTTTCGGGCTACGCTCCACCGCCCGTGCGGGGACGTGTCACTGGTCGCGGAAGCGCACGATCTTGACGAACTCGTCCGCGTCCAGCGAGGCACCGCCCACCAGCGCACCGTCGATGTCGGGCTGCGCCATGATCTGGGCGACGTTCCCGGACTTCACCGAGCCGCCGTACTGGATACGGACCGCGTCGGCGACCTCCTGCCCGTACAGCTCGGCGACGCGGGCGCGGATGGCACCGCAGACCTCCTGCGCGTCGTCGGCGCCGCACGTCTTGCCGGTGCCGATGGCCCACACGGGCTCGTACGCGATCACGAGGGTGGACACCTGCTCGGCGGGGACATCCTTGAGCGCGCCGTCGACCTGGGCCAGCGTGTGGGCGACGTGATCGCCCGCCTCGCGCACCGGGAGCTCCTCGCCGACGCACAGGATCGGCGTCAGGTCGTTCGCGAAGGCGGCCTTCACCTTGGCGTTGACCAGGGGCTCGTCCTCGGCGTGGTACTGGCGGCGCTCGGAGTGGCCGACGGTGACGAAGGAGCACTTCAGTTTGGCGAGCATCGCGCCGGAGATCTCACCGGTGTACGCCCCGGAGGCGTGCGCGGAGAGGTCCTGCGCCCCGTACTTGATCTTCAGCTTGTCGCCGTCCACCAGCGTCTGGACGGAGCGCAGATCGGTGTAGGGCGGCAGAACCGCGACCTCGACGGCCGCAAGGTCCTTGTCGTTCAGGGCGAAGGCGAGCTTCTGGACGTGGGCGATGGCCTCGAGGTGGTTGAGGTTCATCTTCCAGTTGCCCGCCATCAGCGGGGTGCGGGTGGTCAAGAGTCAGTCCTCCATTGTTCGCTTCTCCGGCGGGCTGGGTGTACCGCGCACCGAAGGCAGGGGGAGCAGAGGTGCGGGCAGAGTGCGGCCTGCGGCGCGGCGGCCGCACGCGCATCGCTCACGAGTCCTTCAGTGCGGCGAGGCCGGGCAGCGTCTTGCCCTCGAGGTACTCGAGGCTCGCACCGCCGCCGGTCGAGATGTGGCCGAATGCGTTCTCGTCGAAGCCGAGCAGGCGGACGGCGGCAGCGCTGTCACCGCCGCCGACGACGTTGAACGAGCCGCTGTCCAGCAGTGCTTGCGCGACGGCCCTGGTGCCCTCGGCGTAGTCGGGGTGCTCGAAGACTCCCATCGGGCCGTTCCAGAAGACGGTCGCGGCGTCGACGAGCTTCGAGGCGTACAGCTTGCGGGTCTCCGGGCCGATGTCCAGGCCCATCAGACCGGCGGGGATGGCACTGACGGGGACCGTCTCCGGCGACGCCGGCGCCTTCGTCTTGAGGTCGGGGAAGCTCTCCGCGACCAGCACGTCCACCGGCAGCACGAACTCCACGCCCAGCTTCTCCGCCTGCTCGAGATAGCCCTGGACGGCGGGGATCTGGTCCTCCTGGAGCAGCGAGCCGCCCACCTCGTGCCCCTGGGCCTTCAGGAACGTGTAGGCCATGCCGCCTCCGATGAGGATGCGGTCGGCCTTCTGCAGCAGGTGCTCGATGACGCCCAGCTTGTCGGAGACCTTCGCCCCGCCGAGCACGACCGCGTACGGGCGCTTCACGTCCTCGGTGAGCTTCTCCAGCACGCCGACCTCGGTGGCGATGAGGCCGCCGGCCGCGTGCGGAAGGCGTGCCGGAAGGTCGTAGACGGACGCGTGCTTGCGATGGACGGCACCGAAGCCGTCACCGACGTAGAGGTCGGCGAGCGCGGCGAGTTCACCGGCGAAGGCCGCGCGCTCGGCGTCGTCCTTGCTGGTCTCCCCCGGGTTGAAGCGAAGGTTCTCCAGGAGGGTCACGCTGCCGTCGGTGCTCGCCTCCACCGCTGCCGTGGCGCTGTCGCCGACGGTGTCGGAAGCGAACGTGACGTCCGCGCCGAGGAGTTCACCGAGCCGCTTCGCCACCGGAGCGAGAGAGAACTGCGGGTCGGGCGCCCCCTTGGGCCGGCCCAGGTGCGAGGCGGCGACGACACGGGCGCCCGCGTCGGCCAGCTTGCGGATGGTCGGCACGGCGGCCCTGATACGGCCGTCGTCGGTGATGGTCTCCCCGTCCAGCGGGACGTTCAGGTCGGCGCGGACGAAGACCCGCTTGCCTGCCACTCCCCCGGCGATGAGTTCGTCGATCGTCTTCATGCTTGCTGCTGTTCTCCTTGGAGTTCAGGCCCTCGGTGTCCCACATGGCGGCCTCATGGATCAGGGCTCGCAGGGCGCGTCGTCGCGCCCCGCGAGCCCTGCCATGGTCTGCCATCTCTCGGCGCTGGTCGGCTACCCCGGGGGGAACGCTCAGAGCTTGCCGCCGACGAAGGTCGTCAGGTCGACCAGACGGTTGGAGTAGCCCCACTCGTTGTCGTACCAGCCGACGATCTTGGCCTGCTTGCCCTGGACCATCGTCAGTGCCGAGTCGAAGGTGCAGGACGCGGGCCAGTTGACGATGTCCGAGGAGACGATCGGGTCCTCGGTGTACTCCAGGACGCCCTTCAGCTGGCCCTCGGCGGCCTTCTGGAAGGCCGCGTTGATCTCGTCCCTGCTCGCCTCGCGGTCCAGCTCCAGGACCAGGTCGGTGACGGAGCCCGTGGGCACCGGCACGCGCATGGCGATGCCGTCCAGCTTGCCCTTGAGCTGCGGGAGCACGAGAGCGGTGGCCTTGGCGGCGCCGGTCGAGGTCGGAATGATGTTCTCGGCGGCGGCGCGGGCGCGGCGCAGGTCCTTGTGCGGGAAGTCCAGGATGCGCTGGTCGTTGGTGTAGGCGTGGACGGTCGTCATCATGCCCTTGACCAGGCCGAAGTTCTCGTCGATGACCTTCGCCATCGGCGCCACACAGTTGGTGGTGCAGGAGGCGTTGGAGATGACGTGGTGCTTGGCCGGATCGTAGGAGTCCTCGTTGACGCCCATGACGACGGTGATGTCCTCTTCCTTGGCCGGAGCCGAGATGAGGACCTTCTTCGCGCCGGCGGCCAGGTGCTTGGCCGCGTCTTCGCGCTTGGTGAAGATGCCCGTGGACTCCACGACGACGTCGGCACCCAGCTCGCCCCAGGGCAGCTGGGCCGGGTCCTTCTCCGCCATCGTCCTGAAGGTCTGGTTGCCCACCGTGATCGTGTCGTCGGTGTGGCTGACCTGCTGCTTGAGGCGTCCCAGAATGCTGTCGTACTTCAGCAGATGCACCAGGGTCGCGTTGTCGGTCAGGTCGTTGACACCGACGATCTCGATGTCCGCCCCCTGCTCGAGCAGTGCGCGGAAGTAGTTGCGACCGATGCGGCCGAAGCCGTTGATGCCTACGCGGATCGTCACGAACCGATCTCCTCGTTGGTACGCCGGTACGGACACCGGCAAAGCTGTATGGGATGTCCCCGACCGCTTCCGACCCTACCGCGCTCCACTCTTTACGGTGACATCGGCCACCCGGGGTCCACGGGCCGTGACACGGCGCCGGAGACCGGGGGCGGAGAAAGGGTCGAAGCGTGTCGAGCGGGGCGATGCCCCTCGGCCCTTCGGGCCCGGGGTGGGGTCCCCCGGGCCCGAAGGGCCGAGGGGGAGGTCAGCCGACCATCTCCTCCGTGAGGCTGGTCTCCGTACCCGGAATCCCCAGGTCCTGAGCCCGCTTGTCGGCCATCGCCAGCAGCCGCCGGATGCGGCCGGCCACGGCGTCCTTCGTCAGCGGCGGGTCGGCCAGCGCGCCCAGTTCCTCCAGGGACGCCTGCTTGTGGTCCATGCGCAGCCGGCCGGCCGCTGCCAGGTGCTCGGGCACGTCGTCGGCGAGGATCTCCAGCGCGCGCTGCACGCGCGCACCGGCCGCGACGGCGGCGCGCGCCGAGCGGCGCAGATTGGCGTCGTCGAAGTTGGCGAGCCGGTTCGCGGTGGCGCGGACCTCGCGGCGCATCCGCCGCTCCTCCCACGCCAGCACCGACTCGTGGGCGCCCAGCCGTGTCAGCAGCGCGCCGATGGCATCACCGTCACGGACGACCACGCGGTCCACGCCGCGCACCTCGCGCGCCTTCCCCGCGATCTGGAGCCTGCGCGCCGCGCCGACCAGGGCCAGCGCCGCCTCGGGCCCGGGGCAGGTGACCTCCAGGGAGGAGCTGCGGCCCGGCTCGGTCAGCGATCCGTGCGCGAGGAACGCGCCCCGCCATGCGGCCTCCGCGTCGCAGGTGGCCCCCGAGACCACCTGTGGTGGAAGACCCCGGATCGGACGGCCGCGGCTGTCCACGAGCCCCGTCTGGCGGGCGAGCTGGTCACCCCCGGCCACGACACGTACGACGTAGCGGCTGCCGCGCCGCAGACCACCCGGCGCCATCACCACCAGGTCAGAGCTGTGCCCGAAGATCTCCAGTACGTCCTTGCGCAGGCGGCGGGCCGCAATGCCCGTATCGAGTTCCGCCTCGATCACGATCCGCCCGCTCACCAGGTGCAGGCCGCCCGCGAACCGCAGGATCGACGAGACCTCGGACTTCCGGCAGCAGGTCCGGGTGACGGGGAGTCGGGAGATCTCGTCCTTCACCGCAGCCGTCATCGCCATGGGCCGATCCTTCCATGCATCCGAAAAATACGGTCGTACGCGGCGGCCAGCAGCTCCGGGTCGTGCCTGGCTGCGCCTCCCGCGGGGCCTTCGCCCTGGGAAGCGCCTCCGGCCGCCGCGACCGGTGACAGCTGTGCTGTCGCTCCGAGCCGCTCGGCGGCCTGACACAGGGAGTCCCGGTCGGGAACGGCGTCCTCGTCGGCCAGCACCACGTCGAAGGCGAGTTTAGGGGCGTGTCGGGCCAAAACGTCCAAATGACGCTGCGGGGAGAAACCTTCCGTTTCGCCCGACTGCGGAGCGAGGTTGAGCGAGAGCACCTTGCGGGCCTTGGTCTGCGTCAGCGCGTCGAGCAATTCCGGAACGAGCAGATGGGGGATGACCGACGAGAACCACGAGCCCGGTCCGAGCACGACCCAGTCCGCGTCGAGCACGGCCTTGACGGCCTCGGAGACGGCGGGCGGATCGTGCGGAACGAGGTGCACCTGCTGCACCTCGCCCGTGGTGAGCGCGACGTTGGCCTGTCCGCGCACGGTCGAGACCTCGTCGGGGCGTTCCGGGTCGTGGCCGCGCACCAGCGCCTGGAGCTCCAGCGGGACGGCGGACATCGGCAGCACCCGCCCGTGCGCCCCGAGCAGCTTGCCCACCAGGTCGAGGGCCTGGACGTGGTCGCCCAGCTGCTCCCAGAGCGCGACGATCAGCAGATTCCCCACCGCGTGGTCGTGCAGGTCGCCTCGGCTGACGAACCGGTGCTGGACCAGCTCCGCCCAGGTGCGGCCCCACTCGTCGTCGCCGCACAGCGCGGCGAGCGCCTTGCGCAGATCGCCGGGGGGCAGCACGCCGAGCTCGTCGCGGAGCCGGCCGCTGGAGCCGCCGTCGTCGGCGACGGTGACGACGGCGGTCAGGTCCCCTGTGATGCGGCGCAGCGCGGTGAGCGAGGCGGACAGGCCCGCGCCGCCGCCGAGTGCCACGACCTTCGGCTGGGTGCCGCGCTGTGCCGCGCGCGTGCTGACCGGACGCCGCAGCCGGATGGTCCTACGAGGCATTCGCGCTTCTCACGTCCTCATTCACGTCCCATGTCGCGGTGCACCACGACGGTCTCCACGCCGGCACCGGAGAGCCGGCGGGCCAGCTTCTCCGAGACGGCGACGCTGCGGTGCTTGCCGCCCGTGCAGCCGATCGCGATGGTGACGTAGCGCTTTCCCTCCCTGCGGTACCCGGCGGCGATGAGCTGGAGCAGTTCGGCGTAGCGGTCCAGGAACTCCTTCGCGCCCGGCTGGTCGAAGACGTACTCCGAGACCTCCGGGCTGGTGCCGTTGTACGGGCGCAGCTCCGGCACCCAGTGCGGGTTGGGGAGGAAGCGGCAGTCGGCGACGAGATCGGCGTCAACGGGGAGCCCGTACTTGTACCCGAAAGACATCACCGTGGCGCGGAGTTCGGGCTCCTCGTCGCCGGCGAAACGGGCGTCGAGCTTGGCCCTCAGCTCGTGGACGTTGAGGCCGGAGGTGTCGATGACCAGGTCGGCGTCGCCGCGCAGCTCCCGGAGCAGGTCGCGTTCGGCGGCGATGCCGTCTACGATCCTGCCGTCGCCCTGCAGCGGGTGGGGGCGGCGCACCGACTCGAAGCGCCGCACCAGTGCCTCGTCGCTCGCCTCCAGGTAGACGATGCGGCGCTTGACCTGCCGTTGTGCGAGGTCCGCCAGGGACTGCTTGAGGTTGTCGAAGAAGCGCCGCCCGCGCACGTCGACGACGACGGCGATGCGCGCGACATTGCCCTGCGAGCGTGCCCCCAGGTCGACCATCGTGGGGATCAGCGCGGGCGGCAGGTTGTCGACCACGAACCAGCCGAGATCCTCCAGGCACTTGGCCGCGGTGCTTCGGCCCGCGCCCGACATCCCGGAGATGATCACGAGTTCGGGGATCACCGCTTCGCCTGCCGCGTCCGTGACCGTGTCCATCTCCGTACCCGCGTCCCTGGCCGTGCCCGGTCCCGTACCCGGGTCCGGTCCCGTGCCGGTGGCCAAGCCGGGCGTCGCCGGCTCCGCCTCCGGGCGGGTGTGCTGTTCCTGTTCCTGATGCTGCTGACCGTTCATGCTCTTGGCCCCCCGACCTCGTGGCTCACTCTTCTTCAACGATCTCACCGGTCGCTGTGTTCACCTCCGGCCCGGAGGACTTCGTGACAAGCGCCGCGGCGACGGCCTCCGCCGTCTTGCGGCCCACACCCGGCACCTCGCAGATCTCGTCCACCGTCGCCGCACGCAGCCGCTTGAGGGAGCCGAAGTGCTTCAGCAGGGCCTGCTTACGGGACGCCCCGAGTCCGGGGACCGCGTCGAGCGGGCTCGCCTTCATCGTCTTCGAGCGCTTGCTGCGCTGATACCTGATCGCAAAGCGGTGCGCCTCGTCGCGGACGCGCTGGAGGAGATAGAGGCCCTCACTCGTACGTGGCAGCACGAGGGGGTCCTCCTCGCCGGGCAGCCAGACCTCTTCGAGGCGCTTGGCCAGGCCGCAGACGGCGACGTCGTCGATGCCCAGCTCGTCCATCGCGCTGCGTGCGGCGGACACCTGAGGGCGGCCGCCGTCCACGACGATGAGCTGGGGAGGGTAGGCGAACTTCTTCGGCCTGCCGTCCTCGTCGCGCCCGGCGGTGCCGGCGCCTTCTGCCTCCCCGTCCGGCAGCCCCTGGGAGTTCTCCGTCTCCGCGGGCTCCGGGCCCTCGCCCTCGCCGGGCTCGTCCCCTTCGCCGCCCCACTCGCCGGTGCGGCGCTTCTCGCGGAGGTAGCGGCGGAAGCGGCGGCTGACGACTTCGTGCATCGAACGGACGTCGTCCTGGCCGGCGACGGACTTGATCTGGAAGCGGCGGTACTCGCTCTTGCGGGCGAGGCCGTCCTCGAAGACGACCATGGACGCGACCACGTCGTCGCCCTGGAAGTGGGAGATGTCGAAGCATTCGATGCGCAGCGGCGCCGAGTCGAGGCCGAGGCCCTCGGCGATCTCCTCCAGCGCGCGCGAACGCGTCGTGAGGTCCGAGGCGCGCTTGGTCTTGTGCAGGGCGAGGGCCTGCTGGGCGTTGCGTGCGACCGTCTCCATCAGGGCGCGCTTGTCGCCGCGCTGCGGCACGCGCAGGCTGACGGCGCTGCCGCGACGCTCGCCGAGCCACTGGGCGGCCGGTTCCGGCGGGTCGGGCAGCGCGGGAACCAGCACTTCCTTGGGGACGCCCTCGCCGCTCTCCTCCCCGTAGAGCTGCTGGAGTGCGTGCTCGACCAGTTCGGGTGTGCCGATCTCCTCGACCTTGTCGGTGACCCAGCCGCGCTGGCCACGTACGCGGCCGCCGCGCACGTGGAAGATCTGGACCGCCGCCTCCAGTTCGTCCTCGGCGACGGCGATGAGGTCGGCGTCGGTCGCGTCGGTGAGGACGACGGCGCTCTTCTCCATCGCGCGCTTCAGCGCGTCCATGTCGTCACGCAGCCGCGCGGCCCTCTCGTAGTCCATCTCCTCGGACGCCTGCGTCATCTCCCGCTCCAGGCGGCGCAGGTACGAACCCGTGTGCCCGGCGACGAAGTCGCAGAATTCCTCCGCGAGTTGGCGGTGCTCCTCCGCGGTGACGCGCCCGACGCAGGGCGCGGCGCACTTGCCGATGTACCCGAGCAGGCAGGGGCGGCCGATCTGGGCGGAGCGCTTGAAGACACCGGCGGAGCAGGTGCGTACGGGAAACGCACGCAGCATCAGGTCGACGGTCTCGCGGATCGCCCACGCGTGTGCGTACGGACCGAAGTAGCGCACGCCCTTCTTCTTGGGGCCGCGCATCACCTGGACCCGCGGATACTCCTCGTTGAGGGTCACGGCGAGCGACGGATAGCTCTTGTCGTCGCGGTACTTGACGTTGAACCGGGGGTCGAACTCCTTGATCCAGGAGTACTCCAGCTGGAGCGCCTCGACCTCCGTGGAGACCACCGTCCACTCCACCGACGCGGCCGTGGTGACCATCGTGCGGGTGCGCACATGCAGACCGGCCAGGTCCTGGAAGTAGTTCGCGAGCCGCTGGCGCAGGCTCTTGGCCTTCCCGACATAGATCACCCGGCCGTGCTCGTCACGAAACCGGTAGACCCCCGGCGAGTCCGGGATCTCGCCCGGTTCGGGGCGGTAGCTGGAGGGGTCTGCCATGCAGCACAGCCTACGTCCGTGCCCTGACAGACCTTCGCCTTGCCTCCGGCCGGGAGCCCCCGCCCGCCCCCACGGCGGAGAGAGGGAGGGCAGAGTGCGGAGGCGGGGCCTCCCGCCCGGGATCCAGGCGGACGACCCCGCCTACCGCGGCGTCAGAAAGGGGCGCGTCACCAGCCGCGCTTGCGCCACTCGTCCAGGTTGGGACGCTCGGCACCGAGCGTCGTGTCGCCTCCGTGACCGGGGTAGACCCAGGTCTCGTCGGGGAGTTCGGCGAAGAGCTTGGTCTCGACATCGTGCAGCAGGCTCGCGAACGCCTCAGGGTCGTCATGGGTGTTGCCGACGCCGCCGGGGAAGAGGCAGTCGCCGGTGAACAGATGCGGATGCCCGTGCGGGTCGTCGTAGACGAGGGCGATGGAGCCGGGTGTGTGGCCGACGAGATGGCGTGCCGTCAGCCCGACCTCGCCGACCTTCACCGTGTCGCCGTCCTCGACGAGCACGTCCGTGCCCACCGGGATTCCCTCGGCGTCGTAGCGGCCCGCGTACGTGCGGGCCTGTGTGCCCTCGACGACGGGGGCGAGGGCCTGCCAGTGGTCGCCGTGCCGGTGGGTGGTGACGACGGAGGCGATCCCGTCGGAGCCGATGAGTTCGAGGAGTGTCTCCGGCTCGTTGGCCGCGTCGATCAGCAGCTGTTCGCCCGTCCTTCGGCAACGCAGCAGGTAGGCGTTGTTGTTCATGGGGCCGACCGCGACCTTGGAGATCATCAAGTCGGTCAGCTCGTGCACGTCGGCAGGTCCCCCGACCTGCACCTCTCCGGTGTAAGCCATGGGGACACCCTAGGCCGTGCCCCGCGGGCGGGCGCCAGAGCGGAGGCGTGGCGGATATGAGGACATGCCGTGGGCTGCGGCGAGGGACGCGGAAACAGAGGGCGGCGGCGCGCGGGCAGGCTCACGCACCGACGCCGGGCCCCCGCCCCGGCCCGTCAGAGAGCCGGCAGATCGGGCAGCGGGTCACGCGCCGAGAGCCCGGAACCGGTGCTGCGTCCGGTGAGCCAGGCGACCAGGGCGGTGGGGCTGCCAACGACGACCACTGTTTTCTCGGAGCCGTCGGGCGCGCCCGTGCGCCAGGTGACGCCGTCCTCCGTACGGAGCTCGACCGGCACCGCGAGATCGGGGTGGCCGGAGAAGCGCCGCGCCATGTTGGCCAGTTCACGCTCGATGAACGTCGCGGGCAGATCGTCCATGGCGTAGCCGATGCCCAGATCGACGTGGTGGAGTTCCACCTCGATCCAGCGGCGGAAGGGCAGGGAATACGCGTGGTCCGTCACACCGTTACGAAGCTCTACCGTTCGTTCCCAGTCCGGGTCGCGCTGTGCGCCGAAGGCGCCGTCGAGACGGGCCGCGCTCTCGCGCAGGTCCAGCAGGTGCTCTGCGACACTCCTGTGCGCGTCGCGCTCGATGTCGGCGTCGCGGCTCTCGGCGCTGGCGTACATGGGCCGCGCGGCGAGCACGTTGAGCAGGGCGTCCGAGTTGCGGGCCAGGTGAGCCAGCACATGGCCGCGGGTCCAGCCGGGAAGCAGCGAGGGCTTGGACGCGGTGGCGTCGTCGAGCTGTTCGACGGCCGCGAGCAGCCGGTCGGTGGCGGCGCGCACGGCAGCGGTGTCGGCTGAGGGGTCGGGCACGGGAGCGGCGGGGTTCGCTGGCTGCGTCATGATCCCCAAGCTAGCTCCGCCACTCCTTCGGGTGGAAGACGGCGCGAACCGCGGAACTTCCCGCGAGGGAGGCTCAGAATCGAATACACGTACTATAAGCTCTGAAGGCGGTACCGACACTGTCCGGGACACACTCGGGCGGCACCGCCTCTAGTCTTGAGCGGGGGGCTCCTGCGCAGTCGGGGCACCCTGCTTCTCACACGAAAGGTGCCAACCGGCGTGGCCTCTGACCGTCTCCTTGTCCGTGGCGCTCGCGAGCACAATCTCCGGAATGTCTCGGTCGACCTCCCGCGCGACTCGCTCATCGTCTTCACCGGTCTGTCGGGGTCGGGCAAGTCTTCCCTGGCCTTCGACACGATCTTCGCCGAGGGGCAGCGCCGCTACGTCGAGTCGCTGTCCGCGTACGCCCGGCAGTTCCTCGGTCAGATGGACAAGCCGGACGTGGACTTCATCGAGGGCCTCTCCCCCGCCGTCTCCATCGACCAGAAGTCGACTTCGCGCAACCCGCGCTCGACGGTCGGCACGATCACCGAGGTCTACGACTACCTCCGGCTGCTCTTCGCCCGCATCGGGAAGCCCCATTGCCCGGAGTGCGGCCGGCCCATCGCCCGCCAGTCGCCGCAGGCCATCGTGGACAAGGTGCTGGGCCTGGAGCCCGGCAGCCGCTTCCAGGTGCTCTCGCCGCTGGTCCGCGAGCGCAAGGGCGAGTTCGTGGATCTCTTCAACGAGCTTCAGACGAAGGGCTACAGCAGGGCACGCGTGGACGGGCAGACGATCCAGCTGTCCGAACCGCCGAAGCTGAAGAAGCAGGAGAAGCACACGATCGAGGTCGTCGTCGACCGGCTCACCGTGAAGGAGGGCGCGAAGCGGCGGCTGACGGACTCGGTCGAGACGGCGCTCGGGCTCTCCGGCGGGATGGTCATCCTCGACTTCGTCGACCTGGAAGAGGACGACCCCCAGCGCGAGCGGATGTTCTCCGAGCACCTCTACTGCCCGTACGACGACCTGTCGTTCGAGGAGCTGGAGCCGCGCACCTTCTCCTTCAACTCCCCCTTCGGCGCCTGCCCGGACTGCACCGGCATCGGTACGCGCATGGAGGTCGACGCCGATCTGATCGTCCCGGACGAGGAGAAGTCGCTCGACGAGGGCGCTCTGCACCCCTGGTCGCACGGGCACACCCGGGACTACTTCGGCCGCCTCATCGGCGCGCTCGCCGACGCGCTGGGCTTCCGTACGGACATCCCGTGGGCCGGGCTGCCGCAGCGGGCCAAGAAGGCACTGCTGTACGGACACAAGACGCAGATCGAGGTGCGCTACCGCAACCGGTACGGCCGGGAGCGCGCCTACACCACGGCATTCGAGGGCGTCGTGCCCTTCGTCAAGCGCCGGCACCAGGAGGCGGAGACCGACAGCAGCCGGGAGCGCTTCGAGGGCTACATGCGCGAGGTGCCCTGCCCCACCTGTGACGGCACGCGGCTGAAGCCGATCGTGCTCGCGGTGACGATGCAGGGGAAGTCGATCGCGGAGATCTCCGCGATGTCGATCAGCGAATGCGCCGACTTCCTGCGGGAGATGACTCTCAGCGACAGGGACAAGAAGATCGCCGAGCGGGTCCTGAAGGAGGTCAACGAGCGGCTGCGCTTCCTCGTCGACGTCGGCCTCGACTACCTCTCGCTCAACCGCGCCGCCGGGACCCTCTCCGGCGGCGAGGCGCAGCGCATCCGCCTGGCCACACAGATCGGTTCGGGTCTGGTGGGTGTGCTGTATGTGCTGGACGAGCCGTCGATCGGGCTGCACCAGCGCGACAACCACCGGCTGATCGAGACGCTGGTGCGGCTGCGGGACCTGGGGAACACGCTGATCGTCGTCGAGCACGACGAGGACACGATCAAGGCCTCCGACTGGGTCGTGGACATCGGCCCGGGCGCGGGCGAGCACGGCGGCAAGGTCGTGCACAGCGGTCCGATGAAGGAGCTGCTGGAGACCGCCGAATCGGTCACCGGTGACTACCTGGCCGGGAGAAAGAGCATCCCGCTGCCCCAGATGCGCAGGCCGGCCGATCCCGAGCGGCAGCTGACGGTGCGCGGTGCACGCGAGAACAACCTCCGCGACATCGACGCGTCGTTCCCGCTCGGCGTGCTCACGGCGGTGACAGGCGTCTCCGGTTCGGGTAAGTCGACCCTCGTCAACGACATCCTGTACACCCACCTAGCGCGGGAGCTGAACAACGCGAAGTCGGTTCCGGGGCGGCACACCCGCGTCGACGGCGACGACCTGGTGGACAAGGTCGTGCACGTCGACCAGTCGCCGATCGGGCGCACCCCACGCTCCAACCCGGCGACGTACACAGGGGTCTTCGACCATGTGCGCAGGCTCTTCGCCGAGACGATGGAGGCGAAGGTGCGCGGCTACCAGCCGGGGCGCTTCTCCTTCAACGTCAAGGGCGGCCGGTGCGAGAACTGCTCCGGTGACGGCACGATCAAGATCGAGATGAACTTCCTGCCGGACGTGTTCGTACCGTGCGAGGTCTGCCACGGCGCGCGCTACAACCGGGAGACGCTGGAGGTCCACTACAAGGGCAAGAACATCTCCGAGGTGCTGGAGATGCCCATCGAGCAGGCGACGGAGTTCTTCGAGGCGGTGCCCGCGATCGCCCGTCATCTGCGGACCCTCAACGACGTGGGCCTGGGCTACGTAAGGCTCGGGCAGCCGGCACCGACGCTCTCCGGCGGTGAGGCACAGCGCGTGAAGCTCGCCAGCGAGCTGCAGAAGCGCTCCACCGGACGCACCGTGTACGTGCTCGACGAGCCCACGACGGGGCTGCACTTCGAGGACATCCGCAAGCTCATCTCGGTGCTCGACGGGCTGGTCGACAAGGGCAACACGGTCATCGTCATCGAGCACAACCTGGACGTCATCAAGACCGCGGACTGGGTGGTCGACATGGGCCCCGAGGGCGGGTACGCGGGTGGCCTGATCGTCGCCGAGGGCTCCCCGGAGCAGGTGGCCGCGATTCCGGCGAGTCACACCGGGAAGTTCCTGCGGGACGTGCTGGGCGACCGCGTGAGCGACGCGCCGCCGCCGGCGGCGCGCAAGGCCACGTCCGGTGGCGGCGCGCGGAAGCGGGCGTCGAAGGCGAAGCGGTAAGGGTGGCGGCCCGGGGGCGGGCGGGCCTCCCCCGTCACGGCTCGTGAACAGTCACATCTGAATTCCGCTGAGGCTGCGGGGAGTTCGCGGTTCGGTCCGCGAACTCCCCGCCGCCGCTTTCGTTCGCGGAGGGATCGTCCCGGCGGAATGCCATACCGGAATCCTCCTCCGTCCCTTTCTTCTCCTTCACCTGCTCCTTCGGCGTCGCTCACCGCTTCCTTCTTCAACTACTCGCCCAGGGCTCGGTAGTTGGCGTGTTTACGGCCGTTGTTCGAATTTCTTCCCGGCATCTGGTGCGTCCCGGTAAGCGCTGAGACCCTTTGCGGCGCTGTGCGCAGAAGCGCATGGAACACCCGTGTTTACAGGGGATGTTGTGATACGAGTAAACGTACGCAGAAGAGTCCTCGCCCGGTCACTGCTCCCCGCAGTGACCGCCTTTTCGTTTCTGGCGGTCGTGCAGCCTGCTTCGGCCGACACCGCACCGGCCGCACCCTCCACCGCCGCACGGACCGCCACGACGCAGGCTGCGGCAACGACTCCCGCCCCGACCGGCATCCCGGACGGCGACGGCATGGAGATCTCCCGCGCCAGCCGTCCGATCGCACCCGGTGCCCGGCTCACGTCCTTCCAGCGGCTGGAGTCGGACAAGTGGCTGCGGGCGGACGCCCTCAGTGTGGATCTCGGAGGCGGCAGCGGCGGCGGCACCCGCGCCGACTACCTGTCCAGCGGTGAGGTCTCCACCCGTGCGCCGCTGAGCGAGCAGGCCGAGAGCCACGACCCCGGCAAGGGCCGCCGCACGGTGGCAGCCTTCAACTCCGATTTCTTCGACATCGACGAGACCGGGGCGCCGCTCGGTCCCGGCGTGCGGAACGGCAAGGTCACGCACTCCCCCGCGGTCGGCAACAGCGAGTCCCTCGGCTTCGGACCGGACGCGGCCGGCCGGGTACTCGCGCTCTACTTCGAGGGCACCCTGACCCTCGCCGGCGGCACGCAGCCGCTGACCGCGTACAACGCCGCCAACGTCCCCGAGAACGGCATCGGCGCCTACAACTCCCGGTGGGGCGAGGCCGACCGGGACCTCACCACCGACAGCGACCCCGAGTCCACGGAGGTACTCCTGCGGCACGGGCGTGTCAGCCGGATCCTCGACGAGCCCGGCAGCGGCCCGATAGCCGAGGGCACCACCGTTCTGGTCGGCCGGGGCACCGGTGCGAAGACGCTCGACGGACTGCAGGTGGGCGACCGGGTCTCGCTCGAGTACCACGTGCGTACGGACGACGGCAGCCCCGTGCCGCGCACGGCAGTCGGCGGACGCGGCCTGCTCGTCGTCGACGGGCAACCGCAGAACTGGGAGGGCAGACCCAACAACGCGACAGCACCGCGCACGGCCGTGGGCTTCTCCAAGGACGGCTCGACGATGCACGTGATGTCGGTGGACGGGCGCCAGGCGGCGTCCGGCGGTGTGACGCTCACCGAACTCGCCCTGATGATGAAGGACTTGGGGGCATACAACGCTCTCAACCTCGACGGCGGCGGCTCGTCCACCCTCCTCGCACGCGAACCGGGCACCGATGACCTCCAGTTGGAGAACGCGCCGTCCGACGGGGAGGAGCGCGAGGTGCCCAACGGCGTGGCGCTTACCTCCCCGGTGGGCAGCGGTTCGCTCAAGCACTTCTGGGTGGAGACCACCGCCGATCCGGCCTCCGCGCCCACCGCCGACAACATGCCCGTCGGCCACCCGGACCGCGTATTCCAGGGTCTGACGCGGAAGTTGACCGCTGCCGGCTACGACGAGTCCTACGGCCCGGCCGAGGGCACCCCTCGCTGGTCGGCGGCACGCCCCGGTGTCGGACGGGTCGACGGTGAGGGTGTCTTCCACGCCCGTGGCACGGGCTCGACAAAGGTCACCGCACACCAGGGCGACGCACGGGGCTCGACGCATCTGTCCGTCGTCGGCGAGCTGGACCGCATCCGCCCCACCCGCGAACGTGTCGGGCTGGAGGACGGCACGGCCGAGGGCTCGTTCGGCATCATCGGCTTCGACGCCCAGGGCACCAGCGCTCCCGTGGATCCGGCCGACGCCCGTCTGCGGTACGACCGTTCGCTGTTCTCCATCTCACCGGACGATGCGGGCGGCGGCTTCACGGTGAAGGCCAGGCCCGGGCAGGAATCGGCGTCCGGCATCGTCACCGTCGACGTCAAGGGCCGCACCACGAAGCTCGCGGTCACGGTCGGCCTCCACGACGAGAGGACAGCCGGCTTCGACGACGCCACGGACTGGAAGTTCAGCGCCGCCCGTGCCGAGGGGGCCCTCGCGGCCGACCCGGAGGGCAAGGAGGGCACAGGGCTGAGAATGACGTACGACTTCAGCCTCTCGACCGCCACGCGCGCCGCGTACGCGACTCCGCCGGCGGAAGTGCCCGTGCCGGGGCAGCCGCAGAGCTTCACCATGTGGATCAAGAGTGACGGCAAGGGCGCATGGCCCTCGCTGCACCTGAAGGACGCAAGCGGTACCGACCAGGTGCTGCGCGGCGAGCACCTCACCGAGGAGGGCTGGCAGCAGGCCACCTTCGAGGTGCCGGAAACCGTCAACTACCCGCTGCGGCTGCACCGTTTCTACCTCGCCGAGACCAGACCCGCCGAGCAGTACACCGGTGAGGTCGTCCTCGACGAACTGACAGCACGCGTACCACCCGACGTTGAACTGCCGGAGACCGAGCGTCCGCACGATCCGCTGATCTCGACGGCGGCCGACGTGGCCGGGCGCGACTGGCGCTTCGCGGTGATGTCCGACGCGCAGTTCGTGGCCCGTGATCCGGACAGCGCCGTCGTGCGACAGGCACGCCGCACCCTGAGGGAGATCCGTACTGCCGGACCGGACTTCGTCGTCATCAACGGCGACCTGGTCGACGAGGGGTCGAAGGAGGATCTGAGCTTTGCCCACCGCGTGCTGGAGGAGGAACTGGGGGACGCCGTCGACTGGATCTACGTGCCCGGGAACCACGAGGTGATGGGCGGCAGCATCGCGAACTTCACCGCCGAATTCGGCGCGGCACAACGCACGTTCGACCACAAGGGCACCCGATTCATCACGCTCGACACCTCGTCGCTGACGGTGCGCGGTGGCGGCTACACCCAACTTCAGGAATTGCGACGGCAGTTGGACGACGCCGAGGACGATCCTTCCGTCTCCTCCGTTGCGGTCGTGCAGCATGTACCGCCACGGGACCCGACAGGGCAGCAGGCGAGCCAGCTCACGGACCGCATGGAAGCCGACCTGCTGGAGGACTGGCTGGGCGATTTCCGCGCCCGTTCGGGCAAGAGGGCGGCGTTCATCGGGGCACACGTGGGCGTCTTCGACGCGTCGCGGGTCGACGGCGTCCCGTACCTGGTCAACGGCAACTCCGGGAAGTCACCTGCCGCGCCGCCCTCCCGCGGCGGCTTCACGGGCTGGTCGCTGCTCGGCGTCGATCAGAACGCAGAGCGGCACGACGTGGACTGGCTGGCCGCCCAGACCAGAGCGCACGTGGACGGCCTCGTGATGGAGGCACCGGGCGAGATGCCGGTGGGCGCATCGGCCCGTGCTGCGGCCACGATCACCCAGGGAGAGGGCGAGTCGGCACGGAAGGTGCCGGTGGCCTGGCCTCTGAGCTCGGACTGGTCCGGCTCCGGCAACCTCTGCGTGAGAGGGGGCCGAAGCGCCGCGGACGTGGGGCCTCCCCCGGGCGAAGCCCGAGGGGACGCGAAGGTCCGCTGCTCGGCTTCGTACGATCCGCGGACCGGCACACTCACCGCTCACCGGCCGGGAACCGTCACGCTCACGGTCGAGGTGGCCGGTGAGCGGACGGAGAGGCAGGTGAGCATCACCCGCTGATCCTGTCCGGCTCGACGGGCGTGCCGGGCTATGCCCGGTACGCCCGCGAGCCGGATATGCCGCGAGCAGGGTAGGGCTCAGACCTCCACGTCCTTCTTGCCGCGCGTGGCTGCGAGGCTCGTGAGTGTCGTGACGATGAGGACCGCGCAGATGACGCCCAGCGACACGGGGATGCTGATCTCCGGCACGGGCACACCGGACTCGTGCAGCGCGTGGAGCACCAGCTTGACGCCGATGAACCCGAGGATGACCGACAGCCCGTACGACAGGTGCACCAGCTTCTTCAGCAGGCCACCGATCAGGAAGTACAGCTGGCGCAGGCCCATCAGGGCGAAGGCGTTGGCGGTGAAGACGATGTACGGGTCCTGGGTGAGGCCGAAGATCGCGGGGATCGAGTCCAGCGCGAAGAGGACGTCCGTCGAGCCGATGGCCAGCATCACGATGAGCATCGGCGTCATCAGCCGCTTGCCGTTCTCGACGATGAACAGCTTGGTGCCGTGGTACTGGTCGGTGGAGGGGAAGCGCCGCTCGATCAGCTTCATGAAGCGGTTCTCCTCGTACTCCTCCTCGTTGTCCTCACGGGCCTCCTGGATGAGCTTCCAGGCCGTCCAGATCAGGAACGCACCGAAGACGAAGAAGATCCACGAGAAGGCCGAGATCATCGCGGCGCCGGCGGCGATGAAGACGGCCCGGAGCACGAGCGCGATCAGGACGCCCACCATCAGCACACGCTGCTGATAGATCGTCGGAACGGCGAACTTCGCCATGATGAGGACGAACACGAAGAGGTTGTCGACGCTCAGCGACTTCTCGGTGAGGAATCCCGCGAAGAACTCACCGGACGCCTCGCCCGTCCCGAAGAGCCAGAGCCCCAGCCCGAAGATGCCGGCGAGGACGATCCAGACGGTCGTCCATACCGCCGCCTCCTTGAGGGAGACCTCGTGCGGTTTGCGGCCGCCGATGAAGAAATCGGCTGCGATGAGGGCGCAGAGGCCCACGATCGTCAGCGCCCAGACAGTCAGGGAGACATCCATGTACTCATCCTCCGGCTCGCGTGCTCACATCGGCCGGAGGTCTCCTCCACCTGGCGGGCACCGCATGTGCCGGCCGGCCGGCGCCCCGGGACCGGTCACGTCTGGTCCGTATTGACGGGCACGCCGCTGGGTTCTGGGAGTACTCCCCTCCGCACAAGGAACAGTAAAGCAACACCAAAGAAACGTAAAGAGACGCTGGCCAGAGGTGCAGCCGCCCCGGAGCTGACCCTGGCTCAGCCCTCCGTGCCGTGTGTGCGCCGCGCGGACGCGACCTGACTCAGCACCTGTGTCAGCACCTGGCTTCCGTGCGGCACGAGCGGAGGCTCGTACGTCCAGTGGTGGCCGACCCAGGGATCGGCCAGATGATCGTCCGGTACGGGTGTGATGCGCAGCAGCGCCCGCCACAGCGGCGAGAGCACGGGGCCGTAGGCGCGGGCGTCATCACGGTCGGCGACCATCATCAGATGCACCCCGACGGACGGGCCTTCGTCGGCGAGGTAGCGCAGCTGAGTGACGCCACGGTCGTCGAATCCGTGCGGGAAGTCGTGGACGACGAGGAGCTGTTCGGCGGTGTCGAGGTCCGCGGGGAGTGCGTCGGTGGCGCGGCTGCGGACCGCCATCTGCACCAGGTCGACGCGGCGGGTGAGCTGTCCGAGCACCGAGCTCACTCCGGCGGCGCCCGCAGCCGGCGGCTCCGGCAGCACACCGCTGTCGATGAGCGGCGCGAGCGCGGCCTGTGCGGAGCCGGCCGGGTCGATCACGTGGAGCGTGCAGTCGCCCGCGGGATAGACGGCGGCGAGACGTGCGGCGACGGCCGTCGCGGTCTCGGCCGCGAGCCGGCGCAGCTCGTCCGGGCCGACGACGGAGGCGGCTGCCGGACCTGCCGCGGAGGAGCCGGCCTGACCGCTGCGGCCGCTGTCGATCCACAGACCCCGCTCCAGCGGCAGGCGCACCAGCATCGGGATCCGCAGGCCCGCGCTCTCGGGAAGACACAGGTCGCCCAGGCGCATGGCCATCGGCGTCTGCGTGGGCGGCCGGTAGCCGTGCCAGACGGGGTTGTCCCACCGGGCGTACGCGGGTGGCAGCGCGGGCTCGACGACCGCGGCCTCCGCGCACAGCTGCCCCAGGTCCCGTTCGAGCACCTCGCGGGCCTGCTCGACGAGCCGGGTCTGCTTGGAGCGTGCCTCGTCGCGCGCCGAGTCGGCGGCCGGGCCCACGCGGGTCCGCGGATCCGAGAGCACTTTGTCCAGCTCCTGCTCCATCCGCGACTCGGCGAAGTCGACTGCGGAGCGGTAGGCGGCGACCGTACGGGCCAAGTCCTCGAACATGTCCCAGATCTGGTTGTAGAGCCGCTCGTCCATGCTCCAGCCGGTGGCGTCGCCGGCGACCGGCACATACGGACCGCCGCTGCCGCCGCTGCCGGTTGCGGCCGGGACCGGCGGGGGTACCGGGGAGGAGGCCGCGGCCGGGTACGGCGGTGACGGGGGCGGTGGCGCGGACGCGCGGCCGGGATGCTGGTAGCTGATGCGCCCGTCGCCCGGGGCGGCCGTGTCCGCTGCACCGTCGGCGACGCCTCTCGCGCCGCCGACCGTGGCTTCGCGGGAGCGCCCCCCGTCCGTACGGGGCGGGGGCGGAGCGACGGACCGGGCGCGGCCCGCCGCGACCGCCTCATTGATCGTCGTGGCCAACTCCTGTGCGCGGACGAGCCCTTGGTCGGCGAGCATCGCGGAGAGCCCGCCGGCGAAACCCTGCCCGACCGAGCGGACCTTCCAGCTGCCCTGGCGGCGGTAGAGCTCCAGGGCGAGGACGGCGGACTCGGCGTCGAGGCCGGTGAGTGTGCAGTTCGCGATCCCGTCACCGCCGAGCTCGGTCACGCTCACGGACGGGGGTGCGAGCTCCCCGAACCGTGCCGGACCGTCCGCCGCCGCGGGCAGAGCCAGCAGCACGTTGACGCGGTGGACTTCGTCGGGGAGGGCGTCGAGATCCACGGCGAGCCGGTGCTCGGCCGCGGCCTGCCGGGACACCTCCAGACCTGGCAGCTGCGGCCGGGCGGGGTGAGCTATCCACGTCTCTTCCCGCATCCTGCCGTGCTCGTCGTTGAGCGTCGCACCGGCGATGACCGGCCGCTCCACGGACACCCGGATCTCCAGACGCGCTCCGGGCAAGGGGTGGTTCTGCCCCCGCACCAGCTCGGCCGTCATCCTCTCCCCCAAGTCTCACGGTCCGGCCACGACCACCGCTGCCGCGCCCCCTTACTGCCTGCCGCTGCCCCGGCTCAGAGGTGAGGCACCATCGCGGGCATCAGGTCCTGGAAGGTACGGCCGTTGGTCGGTGCGCCGACGGCCGTCATCTGCCAGCCGCTGCCCTGCCGGTGCACCTTGGCCATGATCTGCGCGGTGTAGTCGCCGCCGCCTGTGAGCGTGTACCGCGCCAGCTCCTCGCCGTTGGTCTCGTCGACCAGGCGGCAGAAGGCGTTCTCCACCTCTGCGAAGGTCTGCCCCGTGAAGGAGTTGACCGTGAAGACGATCTGGTCGATGTGGACCGGAACGCGCTGCAGGTCAACCGTGATCGCCTCGTCGTCGCCGCCCTGACCGGCACCGCCGACGAGGTTGTCGCCGGTGTGCCTGACGGAACCGTCGTCGCTGACCAGGTGCCGGAAGAAGACCACGTCCTTGGGCTCCGTGCCCGCGAAGAGCACCGCCGAGGCGTCGAGGTCGATCTCCTTGCTGCGCTTGCCGAACAGGCCACGGCGCGGGGCAGCCTTCCAGCCGAGTCCCATGCGCACGGCCGACAGGTTGCCACCGTCGTTCTTCGTCAGACTGATGGCCTGTCCCTTGGACAAGTTCACCGACACGTGCTTACCCCTCTCGACTTTCTGCTGCCATCCCGCTTGCGATGGCGGTCACGCTCCGACCCTACGCATGCACGCGAAGCGCCCGGTCAGGACGTACTCCTTTGTGTCGCTCTTGCAACACTCACGTGCGACGCGGCGGACCGGGCGTTGCCCGGCCGGCGTCCGGCGGCAACTGCTGCCGCCGCTACTTGAGCCCCGCCTCCCTCATCTGCCGCAGCTCCTTCTTCAGTTCCGACACCTCGTCACGGAGCCGGGCCGCGATCTCGAACTGGAGCTCCGCGGCCGCGGCCCGCATCCGCTCCGTCATCTGCTCGATCGTCTCGGCCAGTTCGCTCGCGGGGCGGTCGGTGAGGACTTCGGCGCCGCGCTCCTTCCGGCCCGCCGACTTCGCCGGAACGGGCGCCTTGCCCTTACGGTCGCCTGCCTTGTGCTCCTGGCGGTACCCCGAGCCGAGCAGCTGCTCAGTGTCGATGTCCTCGCGGGCGATGTCGGCGACGATGTCACCGATCTTCTTACGAAGCGGCTCGGGGTCGATGCCGCGCTCCTTGTTGTACGCGATCTGCTTCTCGCGGCGGCGGTTCGTCTCGTCGATGGCCTTCTCCATCGCGGGAGTCGCCTTGTCCGCGTACATATGCACCTGGCCGGAGACGTTGCGCGCGGCGCGGCCGATCGTCTGGATCAGCGACGTGCCGGAGCGGAGGAAGCCCTCCTTGTCCGCGTCGAGGATGGCGACGAGCGACACCTCCGGCAGGTCGAGCCCCTCACGCAGCAGGTTGATGCCGACCAGCACGTCGAACTCCCCGGAGCGCAGCTCCCGCAGCAGCTCGACGCGGCGCAACGTGTCGACGTCGCTGTGGAGATAGCGGACCTGGATGCCCAGCTCCAGGAAGTACTCGGTCAGATCCTCCGCCATCTTCTTGGTGAGGGTGGTGACCAGCACCCTCTCGTCCTTCTCCGCACGGGTGCGGATCTCGTGCACCAGGTCGTCGATCTGGCCCTCGGTCGACTTGACCACGACCTCCGGGTCGACGAGACCGGTCGGGCGGATGACCTGCTCCACGTAGCCGTCACCGCGGGAGAGTTCGTACGGGCCCGGGGTCGCCGAGAGGTACACGGTCTGGCCGATGCGCTCCAGGAACTCCTCCCACTTCAACGGCCGGTTGTCGATCGCGGAGGGCAGCCGGAACCCGTGCTCGACCAGGGTGCGCTTACGGGCGGCGTCGCCCTCGTACATCGCGCCGATCTGGGGAACGGTCTGGTGCGACTCGTCGATGACGAGGAGGAAGTCGTCGGGGAAGAAGTCCAGCAGCGTGTGCGGGGCGGTGCCCGGATCGCGGCCGTCGATGTGGCGCGAGTAGTTCTCGATGCCCGAGCAGGTGCCGATCTGGCGCATCATCTCGATGTCGTACGTGGTGCGCATCCGCAGCCGCTGCGCCTCCAGCAGCTTCCCCTGCTTCTCGAGCGACTCCAGCTGCTCCCCCAGCTCGGCCTCGATGCCGGTGATGGCCCGCTCCATGCGCTCCGGCCCCGCCACGTAGTGGGAGGCGGGGAACACGTACAGCTGCTCGTCGTCGGAGATGACCTCGCCCGTGACAGGGTGGAGCGTGGAGAGCGCCTCGATCTCGTCGCCGAACATCTCGATGCGGACGGCCAGTTCCTCGTAGACCGGGAAGATCTCGATGGTGTCGCCGCGCACCCGGAAGGTGCCGCGCGTGAAGGACATGTCGTTGCGCGTGTACTGCACCTCGACGAAGCGGCGCAGCAGATCGTCTCTGTCGGTCTCCTGCCCGACCCTGAGCGGCACCATCCTGTCGACGTATTCCTGGGGGGTGCCCAGACCGTAGATGCAGGAGACGGACGCGACGACGACCACGTCGCGCCGCGTCAGCAGCGAGTTGGTGGAGCTGTGCCGCAGCCGCTCGACCTCCTCGTTGATGGAGGAGTCCTTCTCGATGTAGGTGTCCGTCTGCGGGACGTACGCCTCCGGCTGGTAGTAGTCGTAGTACGAGACGAAGTACTCCACCGCGTTGTTCGGGAGCAGTTCGCGGAACTCGTTCGCCAGCTGGGCGGCGAGGGTCTTGTTCGGCGCCATCACCAGCGTCGGCCGCTGGAGCTTCTCGATCATCCAGGCCGTGGTGGCCGACTTGCCGGTGCCCGTCGCCCCGAGCAGCACCACGTCCTTCTCACCACCGCCGACGCGCTGCGCCAGCTCGTCGATGGCGGTGGGCTGGTCACCGCTGGGCTTGTAGGGGCTGACGACCTCGAAAGGCGCCACCGTACGTTCGATCTGGATCTGCGGCCGCATGCAGACAACGGTACGACCCACCTCTGACAACGGCGTTCCGCAGCGGGACGCCGTCAACGGCGTCACGGAGCGGGACCGAAGCGTCGCGTCACGTTCACACCCACGCCACTCCGGTTCTGCTTCCGTGTATCGCACAACGGGAAGTCTCTTGCCGACAGTGTTCGCACGAACGCGAGGAGTTCCCGTATGTCGATGCGCCGTGCACTAGCCGCCGCCACCGGCTTGCTCCTGGGTGTGTCCGCCCTCACCCTCACCGCGTCCCCGGCCCACGCGGCCGCGCGGCAGGACAGCATGAGCGACGGGGCGCCCACAACGGTCGCCCACCGCGGAGCTTCCGGTTACGCGCCGGAGAACACGCTCGCGGCGGTCAAGAAGGCCGACCAGCTCGGCTTCGACTGGGCCGAGACCGATGTACAGCGCACCAAGGACAGCGAACTCGTGCTCATGCACGACACCACGCTGGCCCGTACCACGAACGTGGAGAAGCTCTACCCGAACCGCTCGCCGTGGAACGTCTCAGATTTCACGTCCAAGGAGATCGCCCGTCTGGACGCGGGAAGCTGGTTCAGCGACGACTACAAGGGTGAGAAAGTCCCCACTCTGGAGAAGTACCTGAAGCAGATCTCCAAGAGCGGCCAGAAACTGCTGCTGGAACTGAAGTCCCCGGAGATCTACCCCGGCATCGAGTACCAGACCCTGAGAGAGCTGAAGAGTGAGGGCTGGCTCGACAGCTCCCACATGAAGAGCAAGCTCATCATCCAGAGCTTCAACGCCGACTCGATCAAGATGACCCACGTGCTCAACAGCGGGGTCAAGACCGGGTTCCTGGGCAACCCGAAGGTCTCGGAGCTGGACGCGTACGCGAAGTTCACGGACCAGATCAACCCGACGCACTCCGCGGCGACGAAGGACTACGTCAAGGCGGTGCACGCACGGAAGGGTCCGCTCGGTAAGCGGATGCAGGTCCTCACGTGGACCGTGAACGACGCGGCGACCGCCCGCAAGGTCGACGCGGCCGGGGTGGACGGCATCATCAGCAACTTCCCGGACGTCGTGCGGGACGCGACGGGCGGCTGACGCGCGACGCCGGTCCGAGGGTCGCGCCGGCGAAGCACCACCCCCACCCCCCACAGCGCCCTCATGTCCGTGTCCCCGGCCGGAAGTCTGTCCACTTCCCGCCATCCCCCACTCCCCTTCTGTCCCCCACACGTCCCGACCGCTGTGAACCCCTCAACCCCCCTCAGCACCTCCTGCGGCCGTCCATCGCGGATCCGGCCGTTGTCAGAGGTGCCCTCTAGGGTTCCCGCATGACTGAGACAACGGCGAGCACGGCAGCCCGCGCCTGCATCTGGACGGTGCGGGAGACCCCTGTCGGCCCCCTGCTGCTCGCCGCGACCGACGAGGGCCTGGTCGGTGTCGTCTTCCACGCCGACCCGGGCACGGCGGACCGGACCCTCGGCCGGCTCACCGGCAGGCTCGGGGCGCCGCCGGTCCACGTGGAGGCGCCCGCGGAGGCGGCAGACCCGGCCCGCGGGCACGTTCTCGCTCTAGCCGCGGCGGAGCTGGACTCCTACTTCCGTGGTGAGCTTCGCGAGTTCACCGTGCCGCTGGACTGGTCGCTCTCCGGCGGCTTCAACGAGAAGGTGCTGCGGGAGCTGCTGGCGTCCGTCCCGTACGGGGCCACCGCCGGCTACCAGGATCTCGCCGACCGCGTGGGCGAACCCGGTGCCGCCCGGGCCGTCGGCATGGCCATGGGGTCGAATCCGCTGCCGGTCGTCGTCCCGTGCCACCGCATCGTCGAGAGCGGCGGCGGCCTGGGCGGATTCGGCGGGGGCCTGGAGACCAAACGCACCCTGCTGGCTCTCGAAGGGCTGCTCCCGGAGCCCCTGTTCTGATGCCGGCGTACGAGATGCCGCCTGCCTGTGGGGAACCGGTCCGGGCGAGGCGCGAAACCCCGTAGGCCTGTGTGCGGCCGGCTGGCAGACTGCCCGACGTGACCGACACCAACAACACCGCGGACGCACCTGACAGCTCCGCCGACCGTGCCGGCGACCTCCCGCTGCCGCGGGGCGCCGAGCTGGCGCGGGTGCGTCGCCGCACAGCGGGCGTGTTGGTGGTCAGTCAGATGCTCGGCGGCCTCGGCGTCGCCACCGCCGTCACGCTGGCAGCCGTGCTGGCCCAGGAGATCAGCGGCTCCGAGGCACTGTCCGGGCTCGCATCGACCTCGTCCGTCATCGGTACGGCGCTGCTGTCGCTGCCGCTCGCGTCCCTCATGGCGGCGCGCGGCCGCCGCGCCGGACTGTGCCTCGCGTACCTGATCGGGGCGGCGGGCGGCGCCGTCGTCGTCACCGGAGCCGTGCTCGGCAACTTCCCGCTCCTGCTGCTGGGCATGACCGCCTTCGGCGCGTCGAGCTCCGCCAACCTCCAGGCCCGGTACGCCGCCGCCGACCTCGCCGAGCCGGATCGGCGTGCCCGCGCCATCTCCCTCGTCGTATGGGCGACCACGGTCGGAGCAGTCCTCGGCCCCAACATCGCCGGGCCCGCGGGGGACAGCGTCACGGGGCTGGGCATTCCGGCGACCGCGGGGGCGTTCGTCTGGGGGTCGGCGGTCTTCCTCGTCACGGCCGTTCTGATCCATCTGCTGCTGCGTCCCGATCCGCTGCTCACGGCACGTGCCCTCGCCGACGCCGAGGCGGACGCCGCGTCACGGGATGCGGCATCCAGCGAGTCGGCCACCGGCCCCGAAGGGGGCACCGGCGTTCATCCGCCACCGGCATGGAAGGGCCGCTCCCGAGGAGCCGACCGTTCGCTGCGCGCCGGACTTGCCGCCGTGTCCGGCTCCGCGCATGCGCGGCTGGCCCTGGTGACGATCGCCGCGGCGCACACGGCGATGGTCTCCATCATGGTGATGACGCCCGTCGACCTCGGTCACCACGGTGCGGGCATCGAGATGATCGGCCTCGTCATCAGCGCCCACATCGTCGGCATGTACGCGTTCTCGCCGGTGATGGGCTGGCTCGCCGACCGCTTCGGGCGGCTCACCGTCATCGTGCTCTCCGTCGCGCTGCTCACCTGCGCGGCGGCCCTCGCGGGCACCGCCGACGGCCACCACACCCAGTCGGGCCTGGGCCTGTTCATGCTCGGTCTGGGCTGGTCGGCGGCGCTCGTCTCCGGCTCGGCGCTGCTGACCGACTCGGTGCCGCAGCCGGCCCGCGCCGCGGTGCAGGGCCTGTCCGATCTGACCATGAACGCGGCCGCAGGTGCCGGCGGCGCCCTCGCGGGACTCATCGTCTCGACGGCGGGCTACGGCTGGCTCAGTGCCTTCTCGGCAGCGCTGCTGCTGCCGGTCCTGGTGATGACGCTGGCGGGCCTGGCGCGCCGTGACCCCACGGGACAGGCGAGCGGCGACGCCACGGACGTCACCGCGGATACAGCTCGAAAGTGACGCAGCTCCGCCCGCCGAACCGCTCCGCGGCCAGCCCCACCACCCACTCGGTGAAGGAGCGCGCGTAGCTCTCCACGGGTTCGTCGCTCAGTGCCGCGATGTACGCGCGGTGCTCGGACAGCGACGCCACGGCCTGCTCCACGGCCGCCTCTCCCACGGGCACCGCGTGCGTCGTCTCCGGCGACCCGGCGACGGCCACCCAACGCACTCCGCTCCAGGGGCCCTCTCCGCCGGGCTCCAGCTGCTCGGGGAAGATCCAGCGGTTCCCCGCGTCGCCCACCGCGTCGAGAACGGCGCGGCCCACGGCACGGTGATCGGGGGTGTTCCAAGCGGTACCGCCCCAGGTCTCCCGGTGGTTGATCGTGACGACGAGCTCGGGACGCAGCTTGCGTACGACGGCGGCGATGTCCCGCCGGAGCGGCACCCCTTCCTCGATCACGCCGTCCTTGTGGTCGAGGAACTCGACCGAGGCGACGCCCACCTTGCGAGCGCTCGCGTGCTGTTCGGCCTCTCGCACCCGTGCGCTCTCGGCGGGTTCCAGATTGTCGATGCCCGCTTCGCCGCGCGTGACCATGAGATAGGCGACCTGCTTGCCCTGCGCCGTCCACTCGGCGACGGCCGCGGCCGCCCCGTACTCCATGTCGTCGGGATGTGCGACGACCGCGAGGGCCCTCGTCCAGTTGCCGGGCATCTCCGCCAGTTGGTCGCCGCTGTTCGGGGCCACCGCGTCCACCTACTCCCTGTCCGGCTGCGCCGGCCCGCCAGGCCGCACGGGTCAGCGGCGTTCGAAGGGGACCCACTCCAGCTTCTCGCCCGTCCCCTCCCCGGGACGTGTTCCCCACTTCCGCCGACCGTCCCGTTCCATCATCGGATCGAGGCTGACGAACAGAGCGATGAGCAGCAACAGGAGGACGGGTCCGATGAGTACGGGTGTGAGGGTACCCAGCGAAGAGCTGCCCACGGCTCCGTCGTCGCTGTACAGGCTCACCGTCATCCCCGCCATGCCGGTGTAGTGCATCGCGACGAAGCCCAGCCCCATGATGAGTGCCGCCGCGATCGAGGCGCCCATGTGCCGCACCCACCTGGCGCACAGCAGGGCCACCGAGCTCACGACGACGGCGACGGCGGCGGAGATGATCATGACCCGGTCGTCGTAGCGGACCGCACCGGCGATCCGCACCCCCATCATCCCCACGTAGTGCGAGGACGCGACGCCCAGCCCGAGGACCAGCCCTCCGCCGAGCACGGCGAGCCAGGTGTACCGGCGCAGGGAGACCAAAAGGAGCGCCACGGCCGAGACCAGGACGGCGACGAGGAGACTCGCGTACGTCATCAGCATGTCGTAGCCGATGGGCACCTCACCCACGCTGAACCCGATCATCGCCACGACGTGCATGGTGAAGATGCCGACTCCGATGGCGAGGGATCCCAGGGCCAGCCACCCGGCTCCCCTTCGGCGTCCGAGCAAGGGGGCCCGCAGGGCGCATCTGAGACCGACGGCGCTGCCGACGCAGGCCATGCCGTACGCCAGTAACGGCGTGACCGGTCCGTAGGTGAGAACGTCCGGCTGCGTAGCAGCAGTACGGAACATCGCCCGTCATCCCCATCAGGAAGCGTGAGTCGGTAGCCACAGGACCGTCACATGGTGAACACATGTACGGGGACCTCATGTTAGGTTCCCGCGCGCCTGCGCGCGGCCCATTCCGGCAAGCCCGTCACACCGGTCGGCCGGGCGGGGCGGCGCGGCTCCCGGCACGGTTCCGGATGCGGTTTCCGAAGTTGTTCCCGGTACGGAGACGTCCCCTGCTCACCGCCACCCGTATATCTGCTGCAGACGGTGCACGACGCGGTTGAACCGCGCCCGGTCCAGCGCGCAGGCTTCGCGCCTCATCCCGTCAGGATGCACGCGCAGCACCCGCTCCGTACCCACCCACGAGTCGCGTCCGCTGCGGTCCCACGGGCCGCTGCCGAGCGGCAGCCAGCCCCGCTACCCGTCCTGTTCCCGCGAGGTCAACTGGACGCCGAGCAGCGTGCCTTGGCGCTCGCGGGCGACGATCAGCACGGGACGGTCCTTGCCCCTGCCGTCGTCCTCCTCGTACGGCACCCACGTCCAGACGATCTCGCCGGGGTCCGGGTCGCCGTCCGGATCCGGGGCGTAGGCGGTGCGTACGGCGCCGACCTCGGCCGGCTCCACCGCTACGGTCGCCGCATAGCCGTGGCTGCCCGGGGCCGCGGGGGTTGCGGGTGCGCCGTCGCGGACGTCGTTGCTTGAATTGCTCATGCCGGGAACCTATCGCCGTCCCGGAACCGGGGTGACGACGGAAGGCGGGGCGGGATGACACGGGTTCTCGTTGTACAGAACACCCCGGCCGGAGGGCCGGGACGTATCGGCGACTGGCTCGGCGAAGAGGGCCTCACGCTGGACATCGTGCAGGCCTACGACGGCGGGCAGTTGCCGCAGGACCTGTCGGGCCACCAGGGTCTTCTCGTGCTCGGCGGCGGCTACATGCCCGACGAAGACGACCGTGCACCTTGGCTCGTCGCCGTCCGCGAACTGGCCGGGCAGGCACTGAAAAAGGATGTACCGGCGCTCGGCATCTGCCTCGGGGCGCAGCTCCTCGCGTACGTCGCCGGCGGGACGGTGCGGGCGCGGCACGGACTGCCGGAGTCGGGGAGCACCGAACTGACGCTGCTGCCCGAGGCGTTGGACGACCGGCTCTTCCATGGGCTGCCGCCGCGGGTGAAGGCCGTCGAGCACCGTGTCGACGCGATCACCGTGCTGCCGCGGGACGCCCACTGGCTGGCGAGCAGCGAACGCTGTCCGGTGCAGGCCTTCCGCGTCAGGACACGCGCGTGGGGCCTGCAGTTCCATCCCGAGGCGACACCGCACACCATCCGGGGTTGGGACCCGGAACGGCTTCGTGAACAGGGCTTCGACCGGGAGGAGTTGGTCCGCTCGGCCGAACGTGACGAACCGGAGGCCCGCAGGATCTGGCACGGGCTCGCGCGCCGCTTCGCCGCCGTGGTGCACTGCGGCTGAGCCGCGGCGCCGGGAGCGTCAGTCCGGCAGCGAACGGCCGTGCCGCGGTGGGCCGTTCCACGCGGGATGCTCCGGCTTGTCCGCGCGCACGAAGACGTCCGCGGTCTCCCCCGGGGCCACCTCCTCCTCGTAGCGGGCGAACGCCGGCAGTGTCCAGCGCTCCCCGGCCGGCGTCTGCCGCTCCAGGGCCCCGCCGGAGAGCCCCAGATGTACCGACAGGTCGAAGGGGAACCATCTCCCGAGAAGAAACGGCCCGTGCAGCAACATCACGCCGCCCGGGGGCAGTTGCACGTGCGCGCTGCGGGTGGGCCGGTCGGCCGACGAGGTTCGCAGATCAGGGAGGACCCGGCCGTCGCCGCCCGGGTCCAGAGGGCCGAAGACCTCACGCCACAGGGCTCCGGTGTCGTGCCAGAGGTCGTAGTACGCGTCGGGGTCCTGCTTGCCGAACTCGAAGCGCAGGGAGTCCGCCCGCGGAAAGGTGTCGGCGTCCACGACGAGCGTGGGCAGGCCGCGCAGGCGCAGGGCCTCGGCCAGCCGGCCGGCGAGGACCCCGGGCCGGGCGGGCGGTGCGCCGTCGACGGCGACCCGGCGCCACTCGCTGCCGTCCCGCGAGCCGGCGGCGCCTTCCTCGACGAGGCCGGCGAGCCGCTCGGTGAGGCGTTCCCAGGTGATCGCTTCGAGTCGCACGCACTCATCCTGACGTGCGCCGCCGACGGTGTGCATGTGCGCACGGCGTGGGGTGCCGTCCCCTCCGCTGCCTCGGGGTGGGCGCGGCCGGCAAGTTCGCGGGTCTCAATTCGGTTGACATCCCCTCTTTTTCATCACTTCTTCTCCTCAATTCCCCTACACCGGGCCACACTTGCGGCCTCACATCACAGGGGGGTCGTCATGCATCCCGGTCAGCCGCAGCCCCAGCCGTACCGCCCACAGCCCGGCCCGCCGCCCAGGCCGGGCTGGGTACGCAAGCGGGTCCTGTTACCGGGCCTCTTCCTCACGTGGTTCTTCGGCTTCGCCCTGGGCACCTCCGGGGCGTCCGGCTCCGCCCCCGGCGACGGGCCGGCCGAGCGGGCGAGTCCCCGCCCGGCGGCGACCACGACCGTCACCGAGACGGCCTCCCCCGAGGCGGCCTCCCCCGAGACGGGGCCCGCCCCCACCGTCACCGAGACCAAGGAGGTGAAGGTCAGGACCACGGTGACCGTCACCGCGAAGGCGCCCGCCCCGCAGGACGCGGAGCCCGGGACGGGCGACTCCGCCTCCGTCCACTACGGCAACTGCGCCGAGGCACGCAAGGCGGGCGCCGCCCCCGTGCACCGGGGTGAGCCGGGCTACGGGCGCCATCTCGACCGGGACGGGGACGGCGTGGGCTGCGACGTCTGACGGGCGGTCCGGCAGGCGCAGGGTCTCCGGTGGATCACCCGCCCGCAATGTCCCTATCCTGGTTGCGTGGTCCACCGGCGTCGACTCGATGACCCACCGGAGGTGTCCGGACGATGTACCGCAAGCGCGTGATCGTCTCAGGCGAGGTGCAGGGCGTCTTCTACCGCGACACCTGCCGCGCGACGGCCGAGGCACAGGGGGTGAACGGCTGGGTCCGCAACCTCCCGGACGGACGGGTCGAGGCCGTCTTCGAAGGTGAGACGGGCATCGTGGAGCAGCTCGTCGACTGGGCGCACGAGGGGCCGCCGACGGCCCACGTGGAGAAGGTCGAGGACTTCGAGGAGGAGCCTCAGGGGCTCACCGCCTTCGAGGTCCGTCCGACACCACCGGCCGAGCCTGCTCCCGGCGACGCGCCCGACAGCGGCCCGTGACACCGGCGCACATCACGCTCCGCTTCGACGACGGCCTGCGCTTCTTCCTCGCCGCGCGCCACCGCGGTTCCGGTGCGGCGAGCCTGTCCCACGACGGGACGTCCACGCTCGGCCATGTCATCCAGTCCCTCGGCGTTCCGCTGACGGAGGTGGGCGAGCTGACGGTCCGCGGGCCGGAGAATGCCGCGGGTCGCCGCGTCGAACCCTCGTACCGTCCACGTGACGCGGAGGTCGCCGACGTCGCAACCTCCGCCCGCCCGCAGCCCGTTCCCCCGCCGGCTCCGCCGCGCTTCGTCCTCGATGTGCATCTGGGAGCGCTGGCACGGCGCCTCCGGCTCGTCGGGCTGGACACCGCCTACGGCAACGACAGCTCCGACGACGCTCTACTCGCACAGGCCAACGCCGAGCGGCGGGTGCTGCTCACGCAGGACCGCGGGCTGCTCCTTCGCAGGGCCCTGTGGCTGGGTGCGTATGTGCGGGGAGCCCGCCCCGACGATCAACTCCTCGACGTCCTGGACCGGTTCGCCCCTGCCCTAAAACCGTGGACACGCTGCATGGCATGCAACGGAACGCTGGCGCCGGTCGAGAAGTCCGAGATCGCCGCGCTGCTGCGGCCGGGCACACGGCGTACGTACGACACGTTCATGCGCTGCCGCTCGTGTTCCCGCCTCTTCTGGCGCGGCGCGCACAGCGGCAGGCTGGAGTCCTTGGTGACGACGGCGCTCGAGGCCGCGGGTGGTGACGGGGCGGAGGCGAGGCCGGGCACGCGACGGGGCTCCGGGGCGCGAGGTGGGACCGACGGCTCTCGTACCGGCCGGGGTTCGGAACCGGCATAAGCCGCAAAGCAACCCGACAGGCTCCGGGCAGATCTCAACTCGTCCGTGGGGCATGCCGGTTGGCCCGGCCCCGCGGCTCCGGCGCGGCGGCACGCGAGGGGGAGCGGCACGTTCCAGGTCACAGCACCGGACCTATTTTGCTCGGAAGCATCCCGAGCGGGTGCGGAGTGCTGCACGATGCGATATGGCCGCGACAGGTGCGGCCTTGACTCTCCCCCTGGAGCTCGGATGAAAAGACGCGTCATAGCCGTATACGGCGGCGCTGCGGTCGTGCTGGCCGGACTGATCACAGCCATTCCGGTGGCGGCGAACGCCGGATCCACCGACGCCGCGGACACGGCGGGCAGTGCCAACAGCACACTCAAGTGGACCGACTGCGCCACCGAGAACTACCCGGACCTGCAGTGCTCCAAGGTCAGCGTGCCGCTGGACCATGACAAGCCGGATGGCAAGAAGATCACCATCGCGCTCTCGCGCGTGCAGCACACCGCCGACAAGTCCCAGGGTCCCCTGCTGGTGAACCCCGGCGGCCCCGGCGGCAGCGGGCTGACTCTCGCGGGCTTCGTCGCCAAGTCGCTGCCGAAGAAGGTCGCGTCGCAGTACGACGTGATCGGTTTCGACCCTCGCGGAGTCGGCAAGAGTGAGCCCGCACTCAACTGCAAGCCGGGCTACTTCGACCCGGTGCGCCCCGACAGCGTGCCGCGCAGCGCGAAGGGCGAGCAGGCCAACATCAAGCGTGCCAAGGGCTTCGCCGAGGCGTGCGGCAAGAAGCACGGCAAGCTGCTGAACCACATCAACACCGTGAACGCGGTGAAGGACATGGACAGCATCCGCACCGCGGTCGGCGCCAAGAAGATCAACTACTTCGGCTACTCGTACGGCACCTACCTCGGCGCCGTCTACTCCAAGCTGTTCCCGGAGAACGTCCGCCGCGTCGTGCTGGACAGCATCGTCGACCCCGACGGCGTCTGGTACGAGGACAACATCGCGCAGGACTACGCCTTCGAGTCCCGCCACAAGGCCTTCGCCGCGTGGGTCGCCAAGCACGACGCCGACTACAAGCTCGGCAAGGACCCGGCCAAGGTCGAGCAGGCCTGGTACAAGATGCGCGACGCGGTGCGCAAGAACCCCGCGGGCGACAAGGTCGGCCCCTCCGAGCTCGAGGACACCTTCATCCCGGGCGGCTACTACAACGGCTACTGGCCCGATCTGGCCGCCGCCTTCGCCTCGTTCGTCAACGACAAGGACACCGCGCCCATCGTCGACGCCTACGAGGCGATGGGAGCCGTCGACGCGGCGGGCGACAACGGCTACTCCATCTACACCTCGGTGCAGTGCCGTGACGCTGCCTGGCCGCGGGACTGGGGCACCTGGCACCGCGACATGACGAAGGTGTACGAGAAGGCACCCTTCATGACCTGGAACAACGCCTGGTACAACGCTCCTTGCGCGTTCTGGCCGACCAAGTCCCAGAAGCCGCTGGACGTTACGAACAAGAAGCTTCCGCCGGTGCTGCTCTTCCAGGCCACCGACGACGCTGCCACCCCGTACGAGGGCGGCGTCAACATGCACCGGAAGCTGCGCGGTTCGAGCCTCGTCGTCGAAGACGGAGGCGGCAACCACGGCATCAGCCTGGGCGGCAGCGAGTGCCTGGACAAGTTCCTGGCCGACTACCTCGCGACCGGCAAGGTGCCCGAGGGCCAGGGCAGCGGCGAACCGGACGCGACCTGTGAGGCACTGCCCGACCCGGAGCCGCTGAGCCCGGAGGACGCCAAGTCCGCCGTGCCGGCACCGTACGGCTCCAACAGCACCGCCGACCGCGGCGCCGAGCTGCACCACCTGCTCGGGAACCGCGGCTGACACCGCTCGGCCGGCGGGCAGGCTGCCCGCCGGCCGGGCCGGTTCATCCGGACCGCTCCGTGAGTGCTCCGGGCGCGGCCTGCGGGCACCTGCCAGCGGTAGCTGGGAGAGCAAGCCCCCGCTGCCCGGAGCGCTCGCGGGCCGCCCTACGGTACGTGCGTGAACTCCCTCGCCGAGGCAATGAGCCGCCTGCGCCCGCCGTACGCGCTGCGCAAGCACCAGGAGGACGCGCTGGCGCGCCTCACATCGGTGACCCGCGGATGCGCTGGAGTTGACGAGCCCGACAGGACCGACGAGGACTCCGGCCATGCCTCCGGCTCCGGCAGTTCGCCTCAACAGGCGCGTGCCTGGGTCGTGTTGCCACCCGGCATGGGCAAGACGCTGACAGGACTGGAGGCCGCGCGCAGGCTCGGCGCCCCCGTCGTCGTCCTCACACCGAACACCGCGATCCAGGGCCAGTGGCTCCGGACGTGGGAGGCGTTCGTTCCCGACGCAAGCACCTGTGCCCCGGCGGACCCCGGCGACGGTCCCGGCGAAGCCGCGACGACCGTGCCCGCCGGCACGGACCGGGGCCTCAACTCCCCCGTCACCGTGCTCACTTACCAGTCGCTCGCCTCGTTCGACCCCGACGCCGAGATCGACGAGGACGGCAGCGAGCGGAGGCAGCGGAACTCGGCGGGCTCACGCGCGGCGGCTGCCCGGCATCTGCACAGACTCCGTCCACAGGGCCTCGAACTCGTCGAAGCTCTGCGCCGCACGGGGACGTTCACGCTCCTCCTCGACGAGTGCCACCATCTCCTCGACACCTGGGGCGAGTTGCTGGCCGAGCTGCTGCGTGAGCTTCCCGACGCCACGGTCATAGGCCTCACCGCCACACCTCCCGACCGGCTCTCGCCCGCACAGGCCGAGCTGGTGGCCGAGCTGTTCGGCCCCGCCGTGCAGGGCCCCTCGATCCCCGCCGCCGTACGGGAGGGGAACCTCGCCCCGTACGCCGAACTGTGCTGGCTGACCGCACCCACGCCCGTCGAGAGTGAGTGGCTCGCCGCGGAGGCCGAGCGCTTCACCGAGCTGACGACCGGCCTCCTCGACCCCGGCTTCGCCGACCGTCCCTTCCTCGGCTGGCTGGACGAGCGCTTCGTCATCCGCCAGGGCCCGGACGGAGCACGCATGCCCTGGTCCCGGCTGGCACGCGAACGTCCCGAACTCACGGCGTCCGCACTGCGGTTCCACCACGCGGGGCTGCTCGCCCTGCCCGAAGGGGCACGGCCGCACGAGGAGCACCGGCGCCCACCCGGCGCGGACGACTGGGTGCTGCTGCTGGACGACTGGGTGCGGCACTGTCTGCGCCGCAGCGGTTCGCCCCGTGACGCCGAGGTCCTGGAGGCGCTGCGGAAGGCACTCCCGTCCGTGGGGCACCAGTTGACGGCGCGCGGCATCCGCGGCGGCCGTTCGCCCGTCGACCGGGTACTGGCCCGCAGCGCGGCCAAGCCGCAGGCCGTGAAGGAGATCCTCGCGGCGGAGGACGCGGCGCTCGGCGAGCAGCTGCGCGCGGTCGTCGTCTGCGACCACGAGCGTGCGACGGCGACCCTGCCCGCGCGGCTGACCGGAGTGCTGGAGGCTCAGGCCGGTTCGGCGGTACTGGTGCTGGAGGAGCTGGCGGCCGATCCGCGCACGGCATCGCTCGATCCGGTGCTGGTGACGGGCCGAACGGTGGCCGCGTCACGGGAGACCGCGGAGCGCTTGGTGGCGTACTGCCGTGAGGCGGGACCTCCGAGGATGGAGCTGGGCCTCGAGCCGTTGGACGCGGGCAACGCATCCGCCGACGGCGGTCAAGTCGACAGGAGTGTTCCGGGATCCGGGGACACAGGCATGGCCGGCGTCGTGGCCGGTACGGGTCGGCTCGTCCGCCTCGCGGGCACGTCGGGCTGGAACAGCCGACGCTGGGTCGAGCTCGTGACCCGCTTCTTCGAGCGGGGCGGCACCCGCGTGCTCATCGGCACCCGCGGCATGCTCGGCGAAGGCTGGGACGCCCGCCGGGTCAACACGCTGATCGATCTCACCGAGGCGACGACGCCCACCGCGGTCGTCCAGACGCGGGGCCGTGCGCTGCGGCTCGATCCTCACCATCCCCGCAAGGTCGCCAACACCTGGTCGGTGGTGTGCGTCGCGGACGCGCATCCGCGCGGCGACCGCGACTGGAACCGCTTCGTCCGCAAGCACGACGGCTATCTCGGGCTGACGGACGCGGGTGAGGTCATGGTCGGCGTGCCGCACGTCCACCCCGAGTTGTCCCCTTACGCGCCGCCGCCCACAACGGAGTTCGACCGTTTCAACGTCACGATGCTCCAGCGCGCCGCCGCCCGTGACGAGGTACGGGAGCGGTGGCGGCTCGGCGAGCCGTACGAGGACGAGTTGATCCACACGGTCCGTGTGACCGTCCCCCGCACGAGGGCCGCCGCTCCCGTGGCGCGACCTGGCACGCCTCCGGCGGCGGTACCCGCGCCGCACGGGGTCCGTCCGGCCCGTCCGTCCTCCGGCTCCGTGCTCTCCCGTGCGGCCGTTCCCGGTGCGGCGCTCGCCGGGGCGCTCGGGTCCGCGGCTTCGGTGGCCGCCGCGCTTCCCGAGGCGTTCGCCGCCGCGGCCGGCGGACTCGCGGCGTGCGCCGCGTACACCACGGCCCGCACGGCCGTGGCGCGGCGGCACCTGGAGACGGTGGCGGGGGCACCCGTGCTCGTGCACATCGCGTGGGCCACGGCGGAGGCCCTGCACAAGGCCGGTCTGGTACCGCGCGGTTCGGAGGGCGTCTCCTTCGAGCCCGACGAGACCGGGGCCTACCGCGTCGAGCTGGGCGGGGTGCCCCGTGAGGCGTCGTCCCTCTTCGCGACTGCCTTCGACGAGGCCGTCTCCCCCCTGACCTCGCCCCGATATGTGATGCCACGCCATCTCCTGCCGCGTCCCACCGTGGGCACGGCCTTCCGCGCGCTGTGCCGCATGCCCGCCGCGAATGCGGTCGTCCACCACGCCGTGCCCGGGCCGCTCGCGGAGAACCGCCGCCTCGCGGACGTCTTCGCGGCCGCGTGGAACACGTACGTCAGCACGGGCACACCGCTCTACACGCGCGGGCCGGAGGGAGCGGGTGTCCTCGCCGCGCAGGCGGGTGGCTCGCCGCTCGAGGTCACCACGGCGATGCGGATGACGTGGCAGTGAGCGGAGCTTCATCGGAAGCTTGAGGACGGCACCCCGCACGGGCCACCCACCGCTTCCGCGCTTCCGCTGGAGAAGAACATGGACGAGCACGCCGAAACCGCCGAGGACGGCGTCGGCTTCAACGCGGCCATCAACGGCCAGACTTGGCGCGTCGCGTGGCATCCGCCTCCGGACCCTCCGCCTGGCACTCCGCACGGCGCCGAGGCGGTGTGTTTCGCCGGCGACCGCATCGTCGTGGTCAGCCGCGACGGCCGGTGCTGGGGTCTGACCGCAGGCCGCCCCCAGCAGCACGAGCAGTGGGTCGAGACGATGCGCCGCGAGGTACGTGAGGAAGCCTGCTGCGAGGTGACGGGCTGCCGGCTCCTCGGGTTCAGCCGCGGCGTATGCGTCCGGGGCCACCAGGAGGGCCTCGTACTGGTCCGGTCGATGTGGCGGGCAGAGGTGCAACTGGAGCGGTGGGAACCGCAGTTCGAGATGACTCACCGCCGTCTGCTGCCGACGCGGGAGGCATTCCGGTCCGTGACCGTCCCGACGGCCTCGGCCCCTTCCACCGCCGGCTGTTCACCGAGGTCGGCGTTCCCCCGTCCGCCGTCGACGACCGCTGAGAGTCGACGTGCGACGGACGGAGATGATCAGGCGCGCCGGAATGCGCGGTCTAGCCGCCGAAGCTGATGGGCCCGGAGAAGTCGCGGCCCTGGATGACAGGCCCGCTGATGCGGGCGTTTCCGGAAACGGTGTTGTGGACGCTGCCGCGGTCGATGCGGACGGTGAACCCATGCTGCCCGGCCCATGTTTCCAGGTCGGCCGCGAAGGCCTCGTCCCTCTCGCTCTCGTCGATCACTCCAGTGGTCAGCTGACGGACCTGATCCTCGTCATCTGCGTCGTCCGGCAACGCGATCTCGGCTCCCGGCCGCCCCCTTCCGATGCGTCGGCACAGGTCGAGCAGCGACTCCCACGCGTGTCTGCCTGCTTCCGTACCGGCGGAGGCGGCAGCCGCGCTGACGGCCGCCGCGATCGCTCCCGCTGATGCAGTGTCCATGCCTCTCCCCCTCCGAAGTCCACGTGCACACACGGCATTTGATGGTATCGACGGGAAGCCGACGGCGGGTTCGGAAGGCGCGCCCTCAACCCGCCATCAGCGTTGTCAACGCGGCCGCCGGATCGGTGTCCGACGGGCCTTCCGGCCACCACTCCTCCGACCCCGCGCCACCGGTCTTCTCGCTGCGGTACGGGTACCAGCGGCTGTCACGGCCGTAGCGGAGCTGGAAGGTGCGGGTGGGGTCGGTGAGGCGGTTGCGGTGGACCGACATCCGAGGCAGGTCGGCCGCGGCCAGCGCCCCGCGTGCGCGGTCGAAGTTGCCTGCCGGCGGGTCCCAGTCGGACTCCAGCACCGACAGCCCCTCGCTCCCCTGCCGCCAGGCCGCTGCGGCCCGTGCAAGGCCGGGAGCCGTATGGCCGCTCTCGCGGGCGAGCCGGGCGAAGCGGGCGGAGAGCGTGCCGCGCCCTGTGAGATCGGGATGGGTGGCCGCCAGCCGGATCGCGTCGTACCGCGGCGGGAGCGGTACGAGCCCGGCGTGACCGGTCGTCGTCAGGGCGGTGTGGGCCCGCCTTGCCGTGTCGGTGGCGAGGAAGGCGAGGTCCAACGGATCGGGTGCGCCGGGGAGTTCGGGCAGCAGGGGCGGCTCGCCGGGCGCGGAGGGCGGCTCGAGAGGTGCCGGCAGGGGCGGACGTACGGAGGTGGCCAGCGCGTCGCGCGCCGGCACGCCGGAGGAGACCGCCTTCCGTGTGCTGTCCGCGTGGTCGGGATGATCGTCCGCGGCGTCCACAGCATGGGCGGCGCACGCGCTCGATTTGGCGTTGCGCCGCGCGAGTTCGTCGAGAAGTTCCTCCTCGTCACGGCCGCGCAGAAGCAGCAGCACGAACGGATCGGAGTCCAGGAAACGCGCCGTCTGATAGCACAGGGCGGCCCCGTGCTTGCACGGACGCCCGTTGTCGGGGCAGGAGCAGTCGGGGTCCAGATCGCCGGGCCCCGGCAGCAGCCGCACCCCTGACGCCGTGGCCGCGTCCACGAGCTCGTGCGGCATGTCCTTGTCCAACAGGGCAGCGATGTGGGCGGGTTGCGCGCAGACGGCGTCCAGGAACGCGTCCCATTCCGGGGCGGTCAGCACCCGCGACCGGATCACCGTGCGGTACGGGCGGGGACGGGTGCCGCTGACGGGCGCAGTGATCCGGCCGGGCGTGACCGTGATCGTGCCGACGTACCCGGCGCGCGCATAGGTGCGGCCCCGCGAGAGCCGGCCCGCGTCCAGCGAGGACTCCTCCAGAGCCCGCACCCATGCGTCGCCCCACCAGGAGTCCGCGAAGGGCCCGCGCGCACCCGGGCGGGGACGCAAGGGCGGGAGGCTGCGCGTGCGGGCGACGGCGGGGCGGGCACCGCCGTGACCACGGCCCGCGGCGAAGCCGCCCGGCGAGCTCCCTGGCCCGGTCATACCGGCCTCCTCAGGGAGACGAGGTCGGCCAGCTCCGCGTCGCTCAGCTCGGACAGCGCCGTCGCGTCGCCGCCGTCGAGCACCGCGTCGGCCAACTCCCGTTTGGCGTCGAGCAGCAGAGCGATCCGCTCCTCGACCGTCCCCTCGGTGATGATGCGGTGCACCTGCACGGGCTGCGTCTGCCCGATGCGGTAGGCACGGTCGGTGGCCTGTTCCTCCACGGCAGGGTTCCACCAGCGGTCGTAGTGGATGACGTGCGCGGCGCGTGTGAGGTTGAGGCCGGTGCCCGCCGCCTTCAACGACAGCAGGAACACCGGGACTTCGCCGCTCTGGAAGCCGGCGACCATCTCCTCACGCCGCGCGACGGGCGTTCCGCCGTGCAGCAACTGCGCCTGCACGCCCCGCTGTTGCAGATGGCGCTCGATGAGCCGTGCCATCTCCACGTACTGCGTGAAGACGAGGACCGCGTCGTCCTCGGCGAGGATGACGTCCAGCAGTTCGTCCAGCAGCTCCAGCTTCCCGGACCGGCCCGCGATCACGGCGCCGCTCTCGCGCCCCGGTGCCACCGCGGTCTCCTTCAGATACTGCGCCGGGTGGTTGCAGATCTGCTTGAGCGCGGTCAGCAGCTTCATCACCAGGCCGCGGCGGGCCATGCCCTCCGACGCCTCGATCCTGGCCATGGTCTCGCGTACGACGGCCTCGTAGAGTCCGGCCTGTTCGCGTACGAGCCCGACGGGGTGGTCCGTCTCGGTCTTCGGCGGCAGTTCGGGGGCGATGCCCGGATCGGACTTCCTGCGCCGCAGCAGGAACGGTCCCACCAGGCGCGCCAGGCGCCGCGTCGCCTCCTCGTCCTCCCCGCTCTCCACGGCGCGGGCGTGCCGTGCGCGGAAGGACTTGAGCGGGCCGAGCAGCCCCGGCGTGGTCCAGTCGAGGAGTGCCCACAGTTCGGAGAGGTTGTTCTCGACGGGTGTGCCGGTGAGAGCCACCCGTGCGGGAGCCGGGAGCGTTCGCAGCGCCCTGGCCGTGGCGGAGTGCGGGTTCTTCACGTGCTGCGCCTCGTCCGCGACGACCAACCCCCAGCGTTGCGCGGCCAGTTCGGAGGCGCTGGAGCGCATCGTGCCGTAGGTGGTGAGGACGAAGCCGCCGGCACCGGAGTCTTCCGGGGCCTGCCCCGGGAGGCTGCGGTCGGCGCCGTGGAATCTGCGCACCGGCACCTCCGGCGCGAAGCGTTCGATCTCCCGTTGCCAGTTGCCCAGGAGAGAGGCGGGACAGACGACGAGGGTGGGCGCCCGCGAACCGGACCGCGCGCGGTGCAGGTGGAGCGCGATGAGCGTGACGGTCTTGCCGAGCCCCATGTCGTCGGCGAGACAGCCGCCCAGGCCGAGGGACGTCATCAGGTCGAGCCAGGCCAGACCCCGCAGTTGGTAGTCGCGGAGGATGGCATGCAGCCCTTCCGGCTGGTCGAGCGGGGGCGGTTCGGAGCGCAGGCGTGCGCGCAGCTTCGCCAGGGAGCCGACGGGGACGGCCTCGACACTCTCCCCGTCGACCTCCGCCGAGCCGGTGAGCGCGGCGGACAGGGCGTCGGCGGGTTCCAGCAGGCCCAGGTTGCGCTTGCGGGCCTTGCGTACGAGCCCGGGGTCGACCAGCACCCACTGACCACGCAGCCGTACGACCGGCCGATGGGCCTCGGCGAGTGCATCCATCTCGGCCTCACTGAGCTGTTCGCCGCCGAGCGCCAACTGCCAGCGGAACTGGAGGAGTTCGTCCGCCTCGAAGAAGCCGAACCCGTCGGAGGCCGTGCCCGGGGCGGGGCGGATCACGGCGGTCGCGGTCAGTTCGCGTGCCACCTCGCGCGGCCAGTGGACGGCGACACCGGCGGCTGCGAGCCGCGTTGCGGCCCTGCCGAGCAGGTCGCTGACCTCGTCCTCCGACAGCGGCAGCACGTCCGGGACGGGACGCTCCAGCAGCCGTCCCAGCGGCGGCCACACGCGGGAGGCGCGGCGCAGCCCGAGCAGGGTGTCGATGCGGGCGCGGGGGCCGAAGTGGTCGGCTCCCGCCCAGAGTTGGGCGGCATCCGCGACGAGTACGGGATCGGCGAGGCTGTGCACCTGCACGACGGCCGCCGAACTCCTGCGGACCCCGTCACCGCCCGGTCCGTCGCCCGCGCCTTCCTCGTCCGGGCCCGTGTCGAACAGGTCGTGGGCTGCGAGGTCGAGGCGAAGCGAGATCCGCACGCCCACATCCATGCCTGCCGCGACCTCCGCGGCCCACTCGCGTGCTCCCGGGAGCCGCTGCGGCTCGGACGCGGCGAAGGGTGCGCCCACGGCGTGCGGTGCCGCCGGGGTGCGGGGCAGGGTGTCGGCGACGGCGTCGAGGAAGGACCGCACCAGGGCTTCCGGAGCCGGCAGCCGCAGCGGCCCGCCGCTGCCGGACACGGGCACTGCATGCGCCTCGGCCGGCATGGCAGCGGCGATCGCCCGCACATGCTCGACGTCCTGCGCCTCCAGCGGTCCTGCCCGCCATGCGTCGGTGTCCCCGCTGCCCAGGCCGGGCAGCAGACGCCCCCGCGCGACGAGGTGCAGGGCGTGCAGCGCGGCGGCACCCCAGCAGGCGGCAGCCGGGTGTGCTTGCGGATCCTGGCGTGCGCCCACAAGCAGGGGCAGCGCGTCACCCACACCCACGCTGAGGGCCGCGACCGTGCGTGCACGGGCGCCCTTTCCATGGCGCCGTGCGACCGTCAGCTCCGTCGGCACCGCATCGCGGATCCCGCATTCACCGGGCGGCGGCAGTTCCGCGCCGTCCGGATACCAGAAGGCGACCCTGCCCGTACGCGACGGCTCCCCCGGCAGAAAGACCGCCGCGCACCGCGCGAGCCCGTCCTTCGGGGGCCCTGCCATCCGCGCCACCGCTTCCGCTTCTCGTACCGCAGGGACCGTGCGCTCCCCGGCGACGCACGGTCCCCACTCGAACGCGCACGAGTCTAAGGCGGGCCACTGACAACGCCCTCGTGGTTTTCCGTCCGCCGTTGTCCGTCCGGAAATCGGCGCGCGGCGTCACATACCACGTTGATACGTTCACGCCATGCCGGAAAACGCCGGGACATACCGGACCATGCTGGTGACAGCGGAAGACGTGCACGAGGTGGTGCGGCTGGCCGTGGCCGCCCTGAGCGAAGGGGCGGAGGCGGACTGGAGCGTCAAGGCAGGGCCCCTGGAGTGGGACTGCTGGGACACCGTCGAGCATCTCAGCGACGACCTGTTCACCTATGCCACTCAACTCACGCCGGACAACCCCCCGTTGACGGACGGCATCCCCTTCAGCTTCGCGCCGCGACAGCCGGGCGGCCCCCGAAACACGATCTTCGCGGACCGGGACGCGGGGACGGCGGGCCTGCTGCGGGTCCTGGAGGCGAGTGGCGCGCTGCTGGTGGCCATGGTGCGCACGGCACCGCCGGACCTGCGCGCCTGGCATCCGTACGGCGTCGCGGACGCGGGCGGCTTCGCGGCGATGGGCGTCGTGGAGACCCTGGTCCACGTGTACGACGTCGCCGAGGGCCTCGGCATCGGCTGGGAGCCGCCGCAGGACCTGTGCCGCCGCGTGCTCACCAGGCTCTTCCCCGACGTGCAGGTCGACGCGGACCCCTGGCAGGCCCTGCTGTGGGCCACGGGCCGAACCGCGCTCCCGGGCCGCCCGCGCCGCACATCATGGCGCTGGTCCGGCACTCCGGACGCACAGCAGGTCACGGCGCCGGCAGCGGGCTGATCCGGAGACGGATGGTGGCGGGGCGCGGCATCATGGGGGCGATGCCATCAACAGCGCCCCTCCTCCTGCTCGATGTCGACGGCCCGCTCAACCCGTTCGCCACCCGGCTGCGCCGGCGACCGCGCGGCTACACGACGCACCGCTTCAAGCCGGCCGACTGGGTGCGCCGCAACGCTCCTCTCCCCGAAGAGGAGGTCAGATCGCTGCGTGTGTGGCTCAGGGCCGCGCACGGGCCCCAACTGAGCGCACTGCCGTACGAGTTGGTGTGGGCGACGACGTGGATGCACGACGCCAACACACACATCGCCCCGGTCCTGGGTCTGCCCCGACTGCCCGTGATCGAGTGGGCGGAGCTGTTCACACCGGGCCCGGACGGCACCCACTGGAAGGCGCGGCACATCGTCGAGTGGGCGAGGGGACGCCCGTTCGCGTGGGTCGACGACGGCATCACCGACCACGACAAGCGCTACGTCACCGCTCACCACGACGGTCCCGCGCTGCTGCACTGGGTCAGCCCCCGGCGGGGGCTGCGCCCCAAGGACTTCGCGGCGCTGCGCACTTGGGCGGAGAGGGAAGCCGGGCACGCGTCGTAACGAAGGGAAAGCACATACAACGCCCCTACGCGCCAATCGAGTTGACCGGCAAGCTCGGCACGCGTGGCTTCACAGCACCCAGGTGGCATACAGGCACACCGCGGCACCCCCGGTGCCGCCGGTGAACAGGTACCTCAGCACCACCGCGGCCTCCGTGCCCTTGATGCGGGAGCCGACGGCGAAGTCCTGCTCCTCCCCGGGCACCGCCACCGGCGGTGCCGTCCGCGCGGCGTTCCAGTCGGCGCGGACAGCACACCCTGGCCGGAGGGCGTGTCAGGACGAGCGCGGCGGGTCGAAGTCCGCGGCCTCGACGAAGTCCGGCCGCGGATCCAGGGCCGCGGCCAGCCGGAAGTGGCGTCTCGCCTCGTCCTTGCGGTCGGCGCGCTGAAGGGTACGGGCGAGCGCGAAATGCGCGAACGCGTTGTCCGGCTCGCGTTCCAGTACGGTCTGGAACTCCATCTCCGCAGGGCGCAGTTGGGCTCCGAGAAAGAACGCACGGGCGCGCAGCAACCGCGCGGCCGTATTCTCCGGGTGCGCTGCGATGACCGTGTCGAGCAGCTTCAGGGCGCCACGCGGGTCGCGCGCATTGATCAGCTGCTCGGCAGCGCGGAACTCGATGACCAGGGTCTCAGGAGTGGCCTCGGACACGGTGGCTGCCTCCTCACCGGGGCCGGTGTGACAGGTACGGTGCACAGGCGCGGAACGCCTCATCCCCTGTAGCTATTCCCAGTCGCAACCACTGGCACTCCGCTCCCACTGGAGCGGGCTACGCCCCGCCGCGCGCCCCTACGCCCGCCGGCGCAGCTCCTCCCACACCTCTCGCACCCGTGTCTCCAGCTCCTCCAGCGAGCCGTCGTTGCTGATCACGATGTCGGCCAGCGCCAGCCGCTCCTCGCGTGTGGCCTGCGCCGCCATTCGGGCGGTGGCCTCTTCCTCGGTCATGCCGCGCTGCCGCACGAGTCGGTCGAGCTGGGTCTGGGGCGAGGCGTCGACGACGAGGACGAGGTCGTAGAGCGGGGCGAGCCCGTTCTCGGCGAGGAGCGGCACATCGTGGACGATCACGGCGCGGCTGCCAGGGTCCTTCGGAGAGCCGGCCCCGGCCGCTTCGGCTGTCGCGGCCTTCTCCGCCTCCTCTGCCTGACGTTCCAGCTCGGCTGAGCGCTCCCCCACGAGCGGGTGAATGATCGCGTTGAGCGCCGCCAGCCTGTCCGTGTCGGCGAAGACGACCGACCCGAGCTTGGGCCGGTCGAGGCTGCCGTCGGGCGTGAGGATCTCCTCCCCGAATTCCTCGACGACGGCGGCGAGCCCAGGCGTACCGGGCGCCACCACCTCCCGGGCGATCTTGTCCGCGTCGACGATCATCGCCCCGTACCCGTCGAGCAGCCCCGAGACCGCGCTCTTCCCGGCTCCGATGCCACCCGTCAGTCCGACCTTCAGCATGTCGGCCACGCTATACGGTGCGCCCGAGCCGGCGGCGCGCAGGCCCGGGCCGGCTCAGGTCGCGCTGTCGCCGCCGCTCCCATCGGATCCGCCGCCGCTCCCGCGGCCCGGACCCTTCTCGCCGCCCTCGCCTTCGCGCTCGGCGAGGAAACGCTCGAAGACCGCTCCGAGCTCGTCGGCCGAGGGCAGCTCGCCGGGCTCGGCCACGAGGCTGCCCCGGGTCTCGACCCCGGCGAGTGCGTCGTACTGCTGCTCGAGGCCCCGTACGACAGCCACGAGGTCCTCGTCCCCTTCGGCGAGCTGCCGCTCGATCTCGCTCTGGGTCTTGAGCGCCTCGTTGCGCAGAGCGTGCGCCACGTCCGGCAGCACGAGACCCGTGGCCGAGGTGATGGCCTCGATGATGACGAGGGAAGCGTCCGGATAGGGCGACCGCGCCACGTAGTGCGGCACATGCGCGACGACCCCGAGCACATCGTGCCCGGCCTCCGCGAGCCGCAGCTCGATCAGCCCGGCTGCGCTGCCTGGGACCTCGGCCTCCTCGAAGAGAGCCCGGTGGCCCGGCACGAGATCCGTACGCGTGCCGTGCGGCGTGAGGCCCACGGGACGCGTATGCGGGACGCCCATCGGAATGCCGTGGAAGTTGACCGACATCCACACGCCCAGGCGTTCGGCGATCTCACCGACCGCCGCGGTGAAGGCCTCCCACTGGACGTCCGGTTCGGGCCCGGACAGCAGCAGGAACGGCGCGTCGGTCGCGTCGCGTACGAGCCGCAGGTCCAGCCGGGGCGTCTCGTAGGAGACCCAGCGGTCGCGACGGAACGTCATGGTGGGGCGGCGCGCGCGGTAGTCGACGAGGCGGTCGGCGTCGAAACGCGCTACGACGGTGCTGGGCTGAGTGTCCTTCAGACGCTCGACGATCTGCTCTCCGGCGTCGCCCGCGTCCATGTATCCCTCGAAGTGATACAGCATCACCAGTCCGGCGCTGTCGGACTCTGCGAGGACGGCATCGACAGCCTCCAGGCCGCTCTCGTCCCACATGTACACGCTTTGCCCACTGTGCGGTTCAAGCACTGCTGGCGCCCCTAACTAGTCGCGTTCCCCTACGACAACGGTGCGTGGACGGCGGGCATTCCTGCGGCAGGACGCGGACAGAGAAGTGGGGCCCGCCCCCGAAGGAGCAGGCCCCACTTTTCGTGCTTCAGCCTCTGCCGCCTCTCAGCGGCCGGCCTTCAGCTTCAGCGCCTCAGCTCTGGCCGCCTGCGAGCTTCTCACGCAGAGCCGCCAGCGCCTCGTCCGAGGCGAGAGCGCCCGAGTCGTCGTTCGACTCCGAGGAGTACGAACCGCCGGAACCGGCACCCTGGCCACCGCCGCTGTTGCCACCCGGCTGGGGCTGCGGGCTGCCGCCGCCTGCGCCGGCACCCTCGGCCGCCGCCTGCTCGTCGGCCTCGCGGGACTTGATGACCTGCGCCTGGTGCTGCTCGAAGCGCTGCTGCGCCTCGGCGTACTGGCGTTCCCACTCCTCGCGCTGCTTCTCGTACCCGTCCAGCCAGTCGTTGGCCTCGGGGTCGAAGCCCTCGGGGTAGATGTAGTTGCCCTGGTCGTCGTACGACGCGGCCATGCCGTACAGCGTCGGGTCGAAGTCGACCGTGGTCGGGTCGGCACCGAAGGACTCATTGGCCTGCTTCAGCGAGAGGCTGATGCGGCGGCGCTCGAGGTCGATGTCGATGACCTTGACGAAGATCTCGTCGTTGACCTGGACGACCTGCTCCGGGATCTCCACGTGGCGCTCGGCCAGCTCGGAGATGTGGACCAGACCCTCGATGCCCTCGTCCACGCGGACGAACGCACCGAACGGAACCAGCTTCGTGACCTTGCCGGGCACGACCTGGCCGATCTGGTGCGTACGGGCGAACTGCTGCCACGGGTCTTCCTGCGTCGCCTTGAGCGACAGGGAGACGCGCTCGCGGTCCATGTCGACGTCCAGGACCTCGACCGTGACCTCCTGGCCGACCTCGACGACCTCGGAGGGGTGGTCGATGTGCTTCCAGGACAGCTCGGAGACGTGGACCAGACCGTCCACACCGCCCAGGTCGACGAACGCGCCGAAGTTGACGATGGAGGAGACGACGCCGGAGCGCACCTGGCCCTTCTGGAGGGTGGTGAGGAAGGTCTGGCGGACCTCGCTCTGCGTCTGCTCCAGCCAGGCACGGCGGGACAGAACCACGTTGTTCCGGTTCTTGTCGAGCTCGATGATCTTGGCTTCGAGCTCCTTGCCCACGTAGGGCTGCAGGTCACGGACACGCCGCATCTCGACCAGGGACGCGGGCAGGAAGCCCCGCAGACCGATGTCGAGGATGAGGCCGCCCTTGACGACCTCGATGACGGTGCCGGTGACGATGCCGTCCTCTTCCTTGATCTTCTCGATGGTGCCCCAGGCACGCTCGTACTGAGCGCGCTTCTTCGAGAGGATCAGGCGTCCTTCCTTGTCCTCCTTCTGGAGCACAAGGGCTTCGATCTCGTCACCGACGGCGACGACCTCGTTGGGGTCGACGTCGTGCTTGATCGAGAGTTCGCGGGACGGGATGACGCCTTCGGTCTTGTAGCCGATGTCGAGCAGGACCTCGTCCCGGTCGACCTTCACGATGACGCCGTCGACGATGTCGCCGTCGTTGAAGTACTTGATCGTCTCGTCGATCGCGGCGAGGAAAGCTTCCTCGGAACCGATGTCGTTTACCGCAACCTGCGGAGTGGTGGCGGTGGTCTCGGTGCTGCTCGTCATGTGTGAAAGGGTCTCCGGGTACGGACATGAAGTCGTAGGTCCTGCTACGCCGAGAGCCCGTTATCGCACCGCGCATGCAAGCCAGCCGGACACAGCCTTGAGAGCCACAAACCCGAGGGAATACACCACCGATGCGAGCGCGGCCTGCTCCGTCCGAGGCGCGCAGGCCCGCAGCGCAACTTGTAGCATACGGGGGCCGCTGGGCATGGTCAATGCGCGAAAGAGCACAGCTGGGGTGGAACGTCCCATAACCGGCGCGCCCGTCACAGCGTGCACCCCTTGAGGCACTGAGCGATGTCTCCGCGGCCCCCGCGGCGACAAGTCATATACGTGAGCGTACGACGGCGGGCGCGATGATCCAAGATGACGGCGGCAGGAAAAGCACGGCGACGTATGCCGAGCCGGAGGCCGTGCGCAGACAGGCCGGCGGCGCGGAGAGCAGCCTCGCGAACCGCGGATGGTGGAACCGCAACGCCGACGAGTACCAGGACGATCACGGTGCCTTCCTCGGTGACGCCCGTTTCGTCTGGTGCCCGGAGGGCCTGGACGAGGCGAAGGCCCGGCTGCTCGGCCCGTCCGGGGCGCTGCGTGAGCGGCGCGTGCTGGAGGTGGGGGCGGGCGCCGCGCAGTGTTCCCGTTGGCTCGCCGCGCAGGAGGCCCGTCCTGTGGCACTGGATCTCTCCCACCGGCAGCTCCAGCACGCGCTGCGCATCGGCTGCGGTGACGGGGACGGTGCCGGCTTTCCTCTGGTGGAGGCGGACGCCCGGGCGCTGCCCTTCGCCGACGGCTCCTTCGACGCGGCCTTCTCCGCCTACGGCGCGCTGCAGTTCGTCGCCGACCCCGAGCGCGTGCTGCGGGAGGTGCGGCGGGTGCTGAAGCCCGGCGGGCGGTGGGTGTTCTCCGTGACGCATCCGCTGCGCTGGGCGCTGCCGGACGAGCCGGGCCCGGAAGGGCTGACGGTGATCAGCTCTTACTTCGACCGGACCCCCTACGTCGAGGAGGACGAGAAGGGGCGCGCGGTCTACGTCGAGCACCACCGCACCCTCGGCGACCGGGTGCGGGACCTGGTGGGTGCGGGATTCCGGCTGCTGGACGTCGTCGAGCCTGAGTGGCCCGACTGGAACGCGCAGGAGTGGGGCGGCTGGTCCCCGCTGCGCGGGCGGCTCATCCCAGGGACGGCGATCTTCGTATGCGAGCGCGACAAGGGGCACTGACGCGGCCCTGCGTCGGGACGTTTGCGCCGGGTCGGCCAGTGCCGCACAGCCGGGTGCTCATCCCATGCTGGTGATGCTCACCGGTTCGATGACGAAGAGGCGGGCCGACGCCAACTACTTTTCGGTGACCGTGAGTTCGATGTCGGAGGTCGAGCCGTCCTCGGTGGTGAGGCGCAGGATGAAGGTGCCGGTGTCGCCGTCGGTGTGGATGGTCGGGAGTTCGAGGACTCCGGCCTGGGCGAGTACGCCCGTCGATTGGGTGATCGAGCGGTCCTCGTTGCCGAAGAGGTCCGTGAAGAAGGGCCCCTTGGTGTTCTCCTTGCCGTCCTTGTCGACCATCGTGGCGGTGACGGGAACACCGCCGGCGGCCTCTTTCTCATGCTTGAGATTGACCTTGAAGTCGGTGAACTCCGAATCCACCGGGGCCTTCAACGGACCCTCGTGGTCGAGAGCGAAGGTGTACTTGGCCTCGACCTCGGCCTTCACCGTGGTGGTGGGGTCGTTGCCCGCCACCTTGGTGGTGGCGGTGACGGTGAAGTCGCCGGCCTGCTCGCCGGCATCGATAAAGGGAGCGGTGGCGAGGCCGTTCGGCATCGTGGTGGCCGTGGCCTTCTTCGAATCGCCCGGGAAGCGGGCGCCGGTGTCGCCCTTGATCGTGTACTCGACGCGCACGCCCTTGACCGCCTTGCCGGACTCGCTGACGGCCCGTACGCGGACTCGGTCGTCGAAGTTCTCACCGGTGTAGGCGGTGAGTTCGCCCGCCAGGACCGGCTTCAGTGCCGTGGGCGTGACCGGAGCCGGCGAGTCGTGCCCGTCGCCCTTGCCGGGCTTGTCCGACCCGGAGCCGCCTCCATGTGAACCCTTGCCGTTGCCCTTCCCCTTGCCGGCACTGTCCGAGCCGCCGGCGCCCGGTGAGGTGGGCACAGCCCCGGAGCCGTCGGGAACCTTGTGCGTGCCCTTGCGGTAGAACTCGTACCAGGCCAGCACTGTGCGCAGATAGTCCTGGGAGTTGTTGTAGCTGAGGATCGAGCGGTGCAGGCCGGCCTTGGAGGTCAAGTCCCGTTCGCCCGCGCAGAGATAGCCGGCGGCGGCCAGCGCCGCGTCGTGGACGTTGCCCGGGTCGCTGTTGCCGTCCCCGTTGCCGTCGGTGCCCCAACGGGACCACGTCGAGGGTATGAACTGCATGGGCCCGACGGCGCGGTCGAAGCGCCGGTCGCCGTCGAGGCGGCCCCCGTCGGTGTCGTGGATACGGGCGAAGCCCGATCCGTTCAGCACCGGACCCAGGATCGGCCGGAGGGTCGTGCCGTCCTTGTCGACCGCTCCGCCGCGAGCCTGCCCGGACTCGACCTTGCCGATGGCCGCGAGCAGTTCCCAGCGCAGCCCGCAGGCGGGGTCGGAGGCGTTGATGGAGCTGACGGCCTTCTTGTACGCGGCGAGCAGCGACGCCGGGATGCCGGACTCCGAAGGCTTGTCGAGTGAACTGCGGGGCGGGGCCGGCGATTCCAGGGGCGGCAGCTCCGTGTGGTACGAGTCGTCGCCCGGCGCGCGGTCGGGCTGCGCCTCGTCCGGACGCTCCTTGCCCGGGTCCACGAGGTGGTTCACGTCCGACCCCGGCGCCTGCGACGCGGTCAGTGCAGCCATCGTCGCGGCGGCGATGGCCGTACCGGTCACCCCCCGGCGGATTTTCCTGCCGCCGCGAATACCGCCATACAGCGCCATGTGCCGGACTCCCCTGCTCTCCGCTGCGGTCGCCAACAGGGGTGACACTACGGCAACTCCCCTGTTACGTCTGCGGGTCGGGGGCATTGGCCGCATGGGGCAGACAGGGCTAGTGGGCGGCCGATTCCCAGTCGTCACCGACGCCGACCGAGACGTCCAGCGGCGCACGCAGCTGGACCGCGTCGGCCATTTCCCGGCACACGAGTTCCTCGACGGCGTCGCGTTCGCCGGGGGCCACTTCGAGCACGATCTCGTCGTGCACCTGGAGCAGCATCCGTGAGCGCAGCTTCTCCTTGTGCAGCGCAGAGTCCACGCGCAGCATCGCCAGCTTGACGATGTCCGCCGCCGTGCCCTGGATCGGTGCGTTGAGCGCCATCCGCTCCGCCATGTCGCGGCGTTGCCGGTTGTCGCTGTTGAGGTCGGGGAGATAGCGGCGGCGGCCCATGATGGTCTCGGTGTAGCCGGTCGCGCGGGCCTCGGAGACCGCCCGGTGGAGGAAGTCGCGCACTCCGCCGAACCGTTCGAAGTAGTCGTCCATCAACTTGCGGGCCTCGTCGGGCGTGATGCCCAGCTGCTGGGAGAGGCCGAAGGCCGAGAGCCCGTAGGCCAGACCGTAGGACATGGCCTTGATCTTGCGGCGCATCTCGGCGTCGACCTGGTTCTCGGTGACCTCGAAGACCTGCGAGGCGACGGTCGTGTGCAGGTTCTCCCCGGAGGTGATGGCCTCGATCAGCTTCTCGTCGTCGGACATGTGGGCCATCACGCGCAGTTCGATCTGGCTGTAGTCCGCGGTCATCAGGCTCTCGTAGCCCTCGCCGACGCGGAAGGCACGGCGGATGGCGCGGCCCTCGTCCGTACGGATGGGCACGTTCTGCAAGTTGGGGTCGGTGGAGGAGAGACGGCCGGTGGCGGCGACGGTCTGGCTGAAGCTGGTGTGGATGCGGCCGTCGGCGGCAATCGTCTTGATCAGGCCCTCGACCGTGGTGCGCAGCTTCTGCTGCTCGCGGTAGCGCAGCATCAGCACCGGCAGTTCGTGCTCCGTCTGCGTCGCGAGCCATGTCAGCGCGTCGGCGTCCGTCGTCCAGCCGGTCTTCGTCTTCTTCGTCTTGGGCAGGCCGAGCTCGCCGAAGAGCACCTCCTGGAGCTGCTTGGGCGAACCGAGGTTGAACTCGTGCCCGACGGCGGCGTGTGCGTCCTTCACCGCCTGCTGGGCGGCGTCCGCGAACTGCTGCTCCAGACCCGTCAGCCACTCGCGGTCGGCGCAGATGCCGGCGCGCTCCATCCGTGCCAGCACGGCCGACGTGGGCAACTCCAGATCGCGCAGCAGATCGGCGGCGCCGACCTGCGCGAGCCTCTCCTCGAAGACCTCACCGAGGTCGAGGATCGTGCGCGCCTTGACCATCAGCGCCTGCGCCTCGGCCTGTTCGTCCACGCCGAAGGCCAGCTGCCCGCCGCCGGCGTCGGCGGGGCCGAGCTCGCGGCCGAGGTATTCCACCGACAGCGCGTCCATGTCGAAGGAGCGGCGGCCGGGCTTGTCGAGATAGGCGGCCAGGGCCGTGTCCTGGGTGACTCCGGCGACGCTCCAGCCGTGCTCGGCGAAGACACGCATGATCGCCTTGGCGTCGTGGACGACCTTCGGATGTGCGGCGTCCGCGATCCACGAGGCGAACGCCTTCTCCTCCGCCTCGTCCAGCCGCGCCGGGTCGAACCAGGCCGCGGGCCCGCCCGCGGCGGCGAGAGCGATCTCGCTGACGCTGCCGGTGCCCAGCTTCCACACGTCGACGGTGGCCAGGCCGAGGGTGCCGCCCGCGTGCTCGTCCAGCCAGCCCACCAGCTCGCCGGGGCCCAGCACGCTGCCGTCGATCTCCACGCCCTCCACGGACGGGGCGACCTCTTCCTCCTGCGCGCCCGGATCGACCGCGAACAGCCGCTCGCGGAAGTTCAGATGACGGAACTCCAGGGCGTCCAGCACGACGTTCAGCGTGTCCCGGTCGTAGGCGACACGCTCCAGGTCCTCCGGACGGCAGCTCAGTTCGACGTCGCTCACGAGCTGCGTGAGATGACGGTTGAGCGTCACCGCCTCCAGGTGCGCCCGCAGATTCTCCCCGGCCTTGCCCTTCACCTCGTCCGCCCGGCTGGACAGTTCGGCGAAGGAGCCGAACTGGGTGATCCACTTGGTGGCCGTCTTCTCGCCGACGCCGGGAATGCCGGGGAGGTTGTCGGACGGGTCGCCGCGCAGCGCCGCGAAGTCCGGGTACTGCTCGGGCGTCAGGCCGTACTTCTCGAAGACCTTCTCGGGCGTGAAGCGCGTCAGCTCCGAGACGCCCTTCGTCGGGTAGAGCACCGTGACGTCGTCGTTGACGAGCTGAAGGGCGTCCCGGTCGCCGGTGACGATGGAGACCTTGAAGCCCTCGGCGGTCGCCTGCTTGGTCAGCGTCGCGATGACGTCGTCCGCCTCGAAGCCCTCGACGGCGAAGCGGCGCACGCGCATCGCGTCGAGCAGCTCCCCGATGAGCTCGACCTGCCCCTTGAACTCGTCCGGGGCCTTGGAGCGGTTGGCCTTGTACTCCGCGAACTCGGCCGAGCGCCAGGTCTTGCGGGAGACGTCGAAGGCGACCGCGAAGTGCGTGGGCTCTTCGTCGCGCAGGGTGTTGGACAGCATCGAGGTGAAGCCGTAGATCGCATTCGTCGTCTGGCCCGTGGAGGTGGAGAAATTCTCCGCGGGCAGTGCGTAGAACGCTCGGTACGCGAGCGAGTGCCCGTCCATCAGGAGCAGGCGCGGTGCGGTCTTCTTCGATGCCTTCTCAGTCACGTCCCCGATCCTCCCACGCCCCACCGACAACCCCGTCCGCACGCACACGGCGCTGCCCGCACCGGGCCACCGCGTCCCGGGGATCAGCGCCCGAGCACACCGTGTGAGGACTTCGGAAGGGGCCTTCGAGAGGAGCACGGCCCACCCCCGGGACGAACGTCCTGGTACCGCCGGACACCGCCGCCGACACGAGCGGCACCCGGCTGTCAAGTCGCCGGTGATCCGCATCACTCGGGCCTGAGCGCACGCTCAGCGACCTGATAGGACGGTGCCTGACAACTGACCGCGCAGGCCTGCCGGGACGACCGCCCGGACGGGCACACCGGCAGGCCGGCCCCACAAGGTGATCGGAGCCGCTGCCCATGGGCGAGCACACTAGGACCACGTTCCCGCAGGAGATCCTCGACCAGTGGGCGGGACTCGGCATGGATCTGCCCGCGCTCTTCTCCGCGGGGCACCTCGGCGAGCGCATGGACCTGCGGATCCTCCACGCCTCACCCGAGAAGGTCACCGGCACGCTTCCCGTCGAGGGCAACACCCAGCCCTACGGCCTGCTTCACGGCGGTGCCTCCGCCGTTCTGGCCGAGACCCTCGGCTCGGTCGGCGCGATGCTGCACGGGGGCCCGGGCAGAATCGCCGTCGGCGTCGACCTCAACTGCACGCACCACCGCGGCGTCCGCTCCGGACTGATCACCGGCACCGCCACACCCGTCCACCAGGGACGCTCCACCGCGACGTACGAGACCGTCATCACCGACGACGACGGCAAGCGCGTGTGCACCGCCCGGCTCACGTGCCTGCTGCGAGACGCCGCACCCGGTGCGGCCACTCTGGTCACTCCGCCGGAAGGCCGCTAGCTTCCCGCACATGGCCGGCACCGGACGCAGACGGGGAGGGGCACCGGACACCCCTCGAAGACCCCCTGCCCCTGCCCGCAACCGCGGCGTCCCTCCGCCGCGGCCACAGCCCCGGCAGGGGGACGTGCTGTACTCGGGGAGCGAAACCACAGGCATCGCCGAGCGCTGGTACGACCTCTCACCGCGGACCCGCCGCACCGCGGCCGGCGCTCTCGGACTCCTCCTGCTCGCCGGCGGCGGCTACGCGATCGCCACCCAGCCGCCCGCGGCCCAGCCGCAGCCGCAGCAGAGACAGGCGGAGCCCCGCCCAGAGCCCGACGACGCGCTGCCCTCGGCCACGTCCCGGCGCATGCCCTACCCCGCGCAGACCGCCCGCATCACCTTCGACCGCCTGGCCGTCTCCGACCGGGCCCGCCGCACCTTCTCCGTCGAGATGCACGCGGCGGCCACCGCGCCGCTGACCGTCCTGGACGTCGACCAGGGGTACGAGGCCGTCCAGCTGAACCTCGACGAAGGGCGACCGGTTTCCGTCTCCCCCGGCCGCCCGCGGACCCTGCTCCTCAAAGCGAGAGTCACCAATTGTGACCGCGTGCCGCTCCGTGCCCGCTCACCGTTCCTCAACGTGACTCTTCGTAATGACCGTGCGCGCCAGGAGCTGAGCGTGATCCCAGGGGAGCGCTACGCGGACGCACTCACGCTCGCATTCCGGACGCTCTGCGAGCAGGACACCTCACAGAGCACAGCCGAACCCTGAGGCGATCTGCTGATTCACACTTCCGAATTGTGTCCGCTACACGCACGCCACAGAGCGGATCTTCCCGGACGCTCCCGTACGGACACGCATTGGTCGGGTCTCAATAACAAGAACGTCACACCTTGCCCGGCCCCTCTGCCCCCCGCGATCCGACGGCCATAGAGTCACCGCCAGTCACCGCGCAGCCGGGTGTGCAGTGAGAACCCTGATCCGTTCCACGCTCAGGGTGCCCGGCGCGCGACACGGCCCTTCATCTCCGAAGGCCGCGCCAGGGGAAAGGACTGATCGTGCGCCACCGTTCATTGCTCATCATCACCACCGCGGTCGCCGCGGGATCTCTCGTGCTGTCCGCTTGCGGCTCACGCGGCGAGGACAGCGGCGGCAAGAGTGGTGGGGACACCACCGTGACCATCGGTCTCGACGCCCCGCTCACCGGTGATCTCTCCGCGCTCGGCCAGGGCATCAAGAACTCGGCCGACCTCGCCGTCAAGACCGCCAACAAGAAGAAGGAGGTCGACGGCGTCACGTTCAAGCTCCAGGCACTCGACGACGCCGCCCAACCCTCCGCCGGCCAGCAGAACGCCAACAAGTTCGTCGCGGACGACAAGGTTGTCGGTGCCGTCGGCCCCCTCAACTCCAACGTCGGCCAGTCCATGCAGAAGGTCTTCGACAAGGCCGGCATGGTCGAGGTCTCCCCCGCCAACACCGCGCCCGAGCTGACGCAGGGCACCGACTGGCGCACCGGCAAGAAGGAACGCCCGTTCAAGACGTACTTCCGTACCTCCACGACGGACGCCATCCAGGGCCCGTACGCGGCGCAGTACATGTACAACGAGAAGAAGCTCAAGAAGGTCTTCGTCATCGACGACAAGAAGACCTACGGCAAGGGTCTCGCAGCCACCTTCAAGGGTGAGTTCGAGGACCTCGGCGGCGAGGTCGTGGGCACCGACCACGTCGACCCCAAGGAGAAGGACTTCACCGCGGTGGCCAACAAGGTCGCCAAGGCCAAGCCCGACTTCGTCTACTACGGCGGCGAATACCCCGCCGGCGCACCGCTCGCCGACCAGGCCAAGAAGGCCGGTCTCAAGGGCCCCGTCGTCGGTGGTGACGCGCTCTTCAGCGCCGAGTACGTGAAGCTGGCCAAGAAGAACTCCGAGGGCGACATCGCCTCCTCCGTCGGCGCCCCGCTGGAGACCCTCGACAGCGCCAAGGAGTTCACCAAGAACTACGAGGCCGCCGGCTACAAGCTGCCCTACGAGGCCTACGGCGGCTACGCCTACGACGCCACCTGGGCCATCATCCAGGCCGTCAAGGCCGTCGCCGAGAAGAACGACGGCAAGCTGCCCGAGGACATGAACGACACCCGCGAGCAGGTCTCCGAAGCCATGCAGGACGTCAAGTTCGACGGCGTCAGCGGCAAGGTCGGCTTCGACGAGTACGGCGACACCACGAACAAGCAGCTCTCGCTGTACGAGGTCAAGAAGGGCGAGCACAAGCCCGTCAAGACCGGCACGTTCGAAGAAGACTGAGCCGGGCGACCGCCCCGTTCAACCACACCACTACGCCGCGCGGGGACGCGAACAGCGCCCCCGCGCGGTCGTATCCAGACACCACTCGGAGGCCCCGCGGTGAACGACCTGCCGCAGCAACTGGCCAGTGGACTCATCCTCGGCGCGATGTACGGGCTCATCGCGATCGGATACACGATGGTCTACGGCATCGTTCAGCTCATCAACTTCGCCCACGGCGAGATCGTCATGTTCGGGGCCTTCGGCGGCCTCACCGCATGGCTGATCCTCCCGAAGGGCACAGCCCTCATGCTCGCCCTGCCGGTCATGCTGGTCATGGCGGTCGGGGTGTCCGTACTCATCGGCATCGGGGCGGAGCGCTTCGCCTACCGGCCGCTGCGCAACGCCCCCCGGCTGGCGCCGCTCATCACCGCCATCGGCCTGTCGATCATGCTCCAGCAGCTGATCTGGAGCTTCTACCCCGACGCGAAGAAGGCCCGCACCTTCCCGCAGTTCGGCGGTGAGAGCGTCAACATCCTCGGCGCCAACGTCCAGCGCGGCGAACTGTTCCTGCTGATAGCCGCGCCCGTCTGCATGATCGCCCTCGGCTTCTTCGTCGCCAAGACCCGCACCGGCCGCGCCATGCAGGCCACCTCGCAGGACCCCGACACCGCGAAGCTGATGGGCATCAACACCGACCGCATCATCGTCACCGCGTTCGCCATCGGCGCCGCGTTCGGCGGGGTCGCAGCCATCGCGTATGGCCTCAAGTACGGGCAGATCGACTTCAAGATCGGCTTCATCCTCGGTCTGAAGGCCTTCACCGCGGCCGTGCTCGGCGGCATCGGCAACATCTACGGAGCCATGGTCGGCGGCATCGTCCTCGGCCTCGCCGAGTCACTGGCCACCGCCTACATCGAATTCATCCCCGGCATGGAACTCTTCGGCGGCGGCGCCTGGAAGAACGTATGGGCATTCGTCCTGCTGATCCTCGTGCTCCTCGTACGACCACAGGGCCTGCTCGGCGAACGCATCGCGGACAGGGCGTGATAGCGATGGCAACCACCAACCCAGAAGCGGGCACCCCCACCGCTGACGCCACACCGGCCGAACCGCTCGACCCGACCGGCGCCCCCGGCGCCCTGCCGCTGCCCCCCAAGGCAGCCCGCATCCTCACCGCCGCCGGAGCCGTCGGCACCCTCGCGAGCACCATGCTCGCCTGGACCTGGACGGCCGAATTCCCCGGCGACCTCACCTACTACGGCTCACCCGTCGACCTGCAGACCCTCACCCTCGTCGGGTCGGTCCTCACCCTCGCGGTGCTGCTCGCAGGCAGCGGCGTACGCGGGCTGGGCTGGCTGACCCCGGGCGGGAAGACCGCGCCCGTGGTGCTGCTGGCCATCGGAACGCTCGGCGTCGCATGGTTCACCGCCGGCGCCATCGCCGTCGTACTCGGCGGGCTCGTCAACTTCGAACCGGGCATGTGGGTCGCCGTACTCGCCAGCCTCGTCACCGTGGTCGGTGCCCTCGGCCTCCGGGCCGACGAACCCTTCGACCCCGCCGACCCCGCGCTCCGCAACCCCGGCGCCTGGCAGCGCTTCCGGCACTCCCTCAAGTCTCCCGCGCCCGAGCGCGCACGGGACCTCCCGGGCTGGGCCGAACTGCTCATCATCGCCGTCACGTTCGGGATCGCGCTGTTCGTGTTCACCTACGGCATCGACACCCCGTACGGCGAACTCTTCATCGGCTTCCTGATCCTCGTCGGCTTCGCCGCCACCGCCCTGGCACGCGCCGGACTCAGCCAGCGGCTGGGCAAGATCACGGGCAAGCACCGCAACGTCACCTTCACGGCGGCATTCGTCGCCGCGGCGTGCTTCCCCTTCACCCAGAGCAGCGACCAGTACACCTCCGTCGCCGCCAACATCCTGATCTTCGCCACCGTCGCACTCGGCCTCAACGTCGTCGTCGGCCTCGCCGGCCTCCTCGACCTCGGATACGTGGCCTTCCTCGGTGTCGGCGCCTACGCCGCGGCACTCGTCTCCGGGTCGGACACATCCGTCCTGGGCGTCGAGTTCCCCTTCTGGGCCGCCGTGCTCACCGGTGCCGGAGCCTCACTCGTCTTCGGCGTCGTCATCGGCGCACCGACACTGCGGCTCCACGGCGACTACCTCGCCATCGTCACCCTCGGCTTCGGTGAGATCTTCCGCATCGGCATGGAGAACCTCGACGGGTCCTCCGGTCCGTCGGTCACCAACGGCGCCAACGGCATCGCGAACATCCCGGACCTGGTGATCCTCGGCTTCGACCTCGGCGAGGACCACACCATCATGGGTGTCGAACTCGGCCCGTTCGCCAACTACTACCTGCTCATGCTCGTCTTCACGATCATCATCGTGACGATCTTCCGCCGTGCCGACCGCTCCCGCATCGGCCGCGCCTGGGTCGCCGTACGCGAGGACGAGACCGCCGCACGCGCCATGGGCATCAACGGCTTCCGGGTCAAGCTCATCGCCTTCGCACTCGGGGCCACCCTCGCCGGCATGGCCGGCACCGTGCAGGCGCACGTGACCTCGTCCGTGACGCCGGAGCAGTACCAGTTCGTCGAAGTCGTGCCGCCCAACTCGGCGTTCCTGCTCGCCGCCGTCATCCTCGGCGGCATGGGAACCGTCAGCGGACCCCTCGTCGGCGCCTCGCTGCTCTACCTGATCCCGGCCAAGCTGCAGTTCATCGGCGACTACCAACTCCTCCTCTTCGGACTGGCGTTGGTGCTCCTGATGCGCTTCCGCCCCGAAGGCCTCCTCGCGGACCGCCGCAAGAAGCTCGAATTCCACGAGACCGGCCAGCTCGACGTACCGACCGGCGGCCCCGGCCTCAGCAAGACGGAGGCATGACGATGACCACCACAACGACAACCGGCGTGCAGGACGCCGTGCCCGCAGGACGCACCGACGTGCTGCGGGCCTCCGGAGTCACCATGCGCTTCGGCGGCCTCACCGCCGTGCGCAACGTCGACCTCAATGTCGACAGCGGCGAGATCGTCGGTCTCATCGGCCCCAACGGCGCCGGCAAGACCACCTTCTTCAACTGCCTCACCGGCCTGTACATACCGACCGAGGGCCAGGTCTCCTACAAGGGAACGGTGCTGCCGCACCGCTCCCACCTGGTCACCAAGGCAGGCATCGCACGCACCTTCCAGAACATCCGGCTCTTCTCCAACATGACCGTGCTGGAGAACGTCCTCGTCGGCCGCCACACACGCACCAAGGAAGGCCTGCTCTCCGCGCTCCTGCGCGGCCCCGGCTTCCGCAAGGCCGAACGCACCTCCGAGGAAAAGGCCATGGAACTCCTCGAGTTCACCGGCCTCGCCGACAAGCGCGAACACCTTGCCCGCAACCTCCCCTACGGCGAACAGCGCAAGCTGGAGATCGCCCGCGCCCTCGCCAGCGAACCGGGCCTGCTGCTGCTCGACGAGCCCACCGCGGGCATGACCGCCGGCGAGACCAGCGCGACCCGCGACCTCGTCCTCGCCGTACGGGAACAGGGCACAGCCGTACTCGTCATCGAGCACGACATGCGCTTCATCTTCAACCTCTGCGACCGCGTCGCCGTCCTCGTACAGGGCGAGAAACTCGTCGAAGGCTCACCGGAGACGGTGCAGGCCGACGAACGAGTCGTCGCCGCCTACCTCGGCACACCCTTCGAGGGCGAGCCCGGCGAGGCAGAGGCCGCGGAGGTCCGCGAAGCGGAGCACCGAGGCGCCGAAGAATCCGGGGCCGCCGCGGCCGCCCCCGCCGGGAGCGACGAGAACCCGAAGGGAGAGCGGTCCTGATGCCACTCCTCGAAGTCGACGACCTCCGCGTCGCCTACGGCAAGATCGAAGCCGTCAAGGGAATCTCCTTCAGCGTCGAGGCCGGCGAGGTCGTCACCCTCATCGGCACCAACGGCGCCGGCAAGACGACGACCCTGCGCACCCTCTCCGGCCTTCTCAAGCCCCTCGCCGGAAAGATCACCTTCGACGGCGAAGTGATCAACGACATGGGCGCGCACAAGATCGTCGCCAAGGGGCTCGCACACTCCCCCGAAGGCCGCCGCATCTTCCCCCGCCTCACCATCACCGAGAACCTCCAGCTCGGCGCCTTCCTCCGCAAGGACCCGGCAGGCATACAGCGGGACATCGAGCGCGCCTACGAGCTCTTCCCCATCCTCGGAGAACGCCGTGGCCAGGCCGCCGGCACCCTCTCCGGAGGTGAGCAGCAGATGCTCGCCATGGGCCGCGCCCTGATGTCGCAGCCCAAGCTGCTCATGCTCGACGAGCCCTCAATGGGCCTTTCGCCGATCATGATGCAGAGGATCATGGAGACCATCACCGAGCTCAAGGCGCAGGGCACAACGATCCTTCTCGTCGAACAGAACGCCCAGGCCGCGCTCTCCCTCGCCGACCACGGCCACGTCATGGAGATCGGCACCATCGCCCTCTCCGGCACCGGCCAGGAACTCATGCACGACGAGTCCGTACGCAAGGCGTACCTCGGCGAGGACTGACCCGCGGCACAGCCGCACACGGTCACACGCGAGTGGGCCGCCTCCCGGATGACGGGGGGCGGCCCACTCGCGTTGCGGCGGCGACACCGGCCCCAGTGATCCACACTGCGCGATCACGCTCCGGCCGGACGTCTGCCCGCCATCACCGATCCTGCTGCTTGCGCTCCTCGCCGTCCGCGATCACGGCTTCGGCGACCTGCTGCATCGACAGCCGCCGGTCCATCGACGTCTTCTGTATCCAGCGGAACGCCGCCGGCTCCGTCAGCCCGTACTGCGTCTGCAGCACGCTCTTCGCCCGGTCCACCAGCTTCCGCGTCTCCAGACGCTGCGAGAGATCCGCGACCTCCTTCTCCAGCGTCCGCATCTCCGTGAACCGCGACACCGCCATCTCGATCGCCGGCACCACGTCGCTCTTGCTGAACGGCTTCACCAAATACGCCATCGCGCCCGCGTCACGCGCACGCTCGACCAACTCCCGCTGCGAGAACGCCGTCAGCATCAGCACCGGCGCGATGCTCTCCTCCGCGACCTGCTCGGCCGCGGAGATCCCGTCCAGCACCGGCATCTTCACATCGAAGATGCACAGATCCGGGCGGTGCTCCCGTGCCAGGTCCACCGCGCTCTGCCCGTCACCGGCCTCACCGACGACGGAGTAGCCCTCCTCCTCCAGCATCTCCTTCAGATCCATCCGGATCAGCGCCTCGTCCTCCGCGATCACCACTCGCGTGGTCAGCGGAGGCACATGGGCGCTCTGCTCCCCGGCAGCGGAGGCGTCGGAGTCGGAGTTGTCAGGCTCGGGGATGTCCGCGGTGCTCACTGGGCTCCTCGTTTCCGCACAGGTAGGAGGTACGAGGGTACCGGGGTCCTGTAAGGTGGTCGCACAGCAGGTGGTCTTGGACCTTTGATGTGCTGGCCCCGGTAGCCCAATTTGGCAGCAGGCAATGGATTCAAAACCCATACAGTGTCGGTTCGAGTCCGACCCGGGGCACTTCACCTTCGATTCCAAGACTGCAAGCGATATCGCTGATCTTCCTTCGCACGAAGGCATCCGGCCTCGAATTCCTGCACGTCGTACATCAGCTCGGCATGCTCGCGTGCATGTACGACGTCACAATCCGTAAGCAGGCCCTGGCTCTCGTCGCGCAGGGGCGCAGCCTCAACTCCGTGAGCAAGCAGACCGGCATCTCCCGGTGGACGCTTCGGACTTGGCAGACGCGGCTGCTGCCTCTGCGTCCCGGTGCGGCCCAGTGCTGCCGGTGCGCCAACCCTCCCGTTCCTCCCGCCGACGGACCCGGCTATGCCTATCTCCTCGGCCTTTACCTCGGTGATGGATGCGTCAGCCGACTCGCGAGGACGTACTCGTTGCGCATCGCATGCGCGGACGCCTGGCCCGGACTCATCGACGAATGTGCCCGGGCGGTCAAGACAGTCCGTCCTGGAAACAACGTCTTCCGGGTCCAGCGGCAGGACTGCGTCGCGGTCACGGCGTACAACCCGCACTGGCCATGCCTGTTCCCTCAGCACGGCCCGGGCAGGAAGCACGAACGGTGCATCGAACTTGAGCCATGGCAGCAGCAGATCGTCGAGGCGCACCCGTCGGAATCTCGTACGCGGGCTGATCCACTCGGACGGCTGCCGCATCACGAATTGGACGACGCGGACGGTTGCGGGGAAGCGCAAGCGATACGAATACCCTCGTTACTTCTTCACCAACAAGTCCGACGGCATCAGGAATATCTACACCGACACCCTGGACCGGCTCGGAGTGCAATGGACGGCCCTGACCCGTCGCGGCACCCCGCTCAACATCTCCGTCGCACGCCGCGCCTCCGTCGCACTCATGGACGCGCACGTCGGGCCGAAATACTGACCCCGTGCCCCGGCTTTGGTCCGATGCGGCCGTCACGGAAGGTGCGGCAGCATTGCCCCCATGTCATCTCTGACGCGCGATGAGGCGCGTACGCGGGCCGGGCTCCTCGAAGTGGAGCGATATGTCGTCGATCTCGATCTGACGTGTGGCGAGGAGGAGTTCGGGTCGGCGACGACCGTGCGCTTCTCGGTGAAGGAGGGCCGGAGCGGGGCGGACTCGTTCGTGGATGTGCGGGCCGTCGAGCTTCTGCGCGCGGAGCTGGACGGGGCCGCGCTGGACGCGAGCAGTGCGTTCGACGGCCGGCTGTGGCTGCGGGGCCTTGCGGAGGGGGCCCACGAGCTGCGGGTCGAGGCGCGGATGCCGTATTCGCGGGTCGGTGAAGGAATGCACCGCTTCACGGACCCGGCAGACGGGCGCGTGTATCTGTACACGCAGTGCTTCCTGGACGACGCCCCGCAGGTGTTCGCGTGTTTCGACCAGCCGGATCTGAAGGCGGTCTTCGAGGTGTCGGTGACGGCCCCGGACGACTGGACGGTGCTCGGCAACGGCATCGCGCGCAAGACGTCGAAGGGCCGCTGGGAGTGTGCGCCGACGCCGCCACTGAGCACGTATCTGGTGGCGGTCGTGGCGGGTCCGTACCACTCGGTGCGTACGGAGCACGCCGGGCTGCCGTTCGGTCTTCATGTGCGGCGCTCGCTGGCGGAGTTCCTGGACGCGGATGCCGAAGAGCTGCTGGACATCACCCGGCGGTGTTTCGACCGGTATCACGAGGTCTTCGACGAGCCGTATCCGTTCGACTCCTACGACCAGGCGTTCGTACCGGAGTTCAACGCCGGGGCGATGGAGAATCCGGGGCTGGTGACGCTGAAGGACGAGTACGTGTTCCGGTCGGCGGTGACGGATCTGGACCGGCGTACGCGTGGCGTGACGGTGGCGCACGAGATGGCGCACATGTGGTTCGGAGATCTGGTGACGCTGCGCTGGTGGGACGACATCTGGCTGAACGAGTCCTTCGCCGAGTACATGGGCTATCAGACGCTGCGCGAGGCGACGCGCTTCTCCGGCATGTGGACGGACTTCGCGGTGGCGCGCAAGGGCTGGGGCTATGACGCGGATCAGCGTCCGTCGACGCATCCGGTGGCTCCGGAGCCGGAGTCGGTGCCCGACACCGCTTCGGCGTCGCTGAATTTCGACGGGATCTCGTATGCGAAGGGCGCGTCGGCGCTGCGTCAGCTGGTGGCGTGGCTGGGCGAGAAGGACTTCCTGGCGGGCGTCAACAGGCATTTGACGCGGCATCGTTTCGGGAACGCGGCGCTGGCGGATTTCATCGGTTCGCTGGCTGGGGCGTCGAGCCGGGATGTGCCCGGCTGGGCGGAGCGCTGGCTGCGAACGACCGGCGTGGACACGTTCACGCCGCGGGTCGACGAGGGCAGCGGGCAGTGGTCGGTGGCACTGCGACGCGAGGGAAGCCGTCCGCATCAGCTGGAGCTGGGGCTCTACGACGTGGCGCCGGCGGATCCCCGCCGTCTGGTGCTGCGGGAGCGTGTCGAGCGTGAAGTGGCGGCGGACGAGGCGGAGTCGGTGCTTGTCGCGGAAGGGCCACGTCCTGATCTGCTGCTGCTGAACGACGGTGATCTGACGTACGCGAAGGTGCGTCTGGACGAGGTCTCGTGGCGGACGGCGCGAGGGACGCTGTCGGGTCTTCCGGACGCTCTGTCGCGCGGGGTGATCTGGAACGCCGCACGGGACATGGTGCGGGACGCGGAGCTGCCTCCGTGGGAGTTCCTTCAGGCGGTGCGGGACCACGCTCCGTCGGAGCCGGAGGTGGCGGTCCTGCAGGAGGTGCTGTCGTTCGCGCGCGGCACGGTCGCGGACCGGTTCCTGCCGCCGGAACGGCGTGACGCGGCACTGGAGTTGCTGACCGGTGTCTGCCGGGAGGTGCTGTCGCGTACCGGAAGTGCGGCGGCGGAGGGGGATGTGCCGGGGCGGCGTCTGACGGCGGTGCGTCAGTTCGTCGACTGTGCCCCGGATGCCGGGGAGTTGTACGGCTGGTGGGAGAGCGGTTCGGTGCCCGGCGGCCCGGTGCTGGACGCGGAGTTGCGGTGGCGGCTGCTGCTGCGTCTGTCGGTGCTGGGTGCGGCGGGCACCGCGGAGATCGACGCGGAGCTGGCCTCCGATCCGAGTGCGACGGGCCGGGAGGGTGCTGCGCGTTGCCGGGCGGCGTTGCCGGACGCGGCCATGAAGGAGGCGGCGTGGGAGGCGATGTTCGTCTCGGACGAGCTGTCGAACCATCTGCTGCGGGCGACGGCGCAGGGCTTCTGGCAGCCGGAGCAGCGGGAGTTGCTGGAGGAGGGCGGTTTCGCGGAGCGGTACTTCCCGGATGCGGTGCCCGTGGCCGCTCGGCGCGGTGCCGCCGTGGCGGCGATCGTGGGGCGGATGGCGTTTCCTCGTACGGTCGTCGACGAGGCGGTGCTGCGCCGTGGGGCTGACTTCGTGGACGGTGAGGGTGTGACGCCGACGTTGCGGCGGGAGTTGGCCGATCAGCTGGACGATCTGCGGCGCGCATTGCGGGTCCGGGAGGCGGCCGGGTGACCAGCTGCGGGTCCTGTGTGCGGAGCCGGTGAACCGAGGAGTTCGGGGGCCAACGGCCCACCCGCACCGGGGCGTTGGACGGGGGCGCGATCGTGCGCCCCGGCTGAGCCTCCGCCAGAGGACGCCTGCTCCGCCGTGGCGACTGATCCCGCCCTCGCCGGCGGGGGCAGTCCTCTGCCGGTCAGTCGCCTCAACTTGCCGTGACCGGCCGGTTCTGTTCTTCCTGGTCCGGGAGGTGCCCGTTCCGGTCCCGCCCCAGCTCCGTCCTGTGTGCTTCGCCGCACTTTTCTCAGGTCTTAACTTTAGTCTTGACCCGTCATTAGTCCAGACCTACGGTCCTCTCACCATCCTGACACCGTCGAGGAGTTGGACCCGCATGTCCCCCACACCCCACTCGCCCCACGGCACCGAGGGGCCCGGCATCGCGCCGGGCGCCCAGGACGCCCCCGCTTCACCGTCCCGGCCCGCCGTCCGCCGCCGCACGGTGCTGGCGACACTCGCCGCCGCAGGGCTCGGCGGCCTCGGCGTCGCCGCCGCCCCCAGAGCGGCCTCCGCCCTCACCGCCCTCTCCGGCGCTTCCGCCGCAGAGCCCGACTTCGGTCCGAACGTCTCCGTCTTCGGCCCGGACACCTCCGCCGGGGACATCCAGGCGAAGGTCGACTCGGTCTTCAAAGAGCAGGAGACCGCCCAGTTCGGCAAGGGGCGCCACGCCTTCCTCTTCAAGCCGGGCTCGTACGACGTCGATGTGAACGTCGGTTTCTTCACCCAGGTCGCGGGGCTCGGGCTGACCCCTGACGACGTGAAGGTCTCCGGCGCGGTCCACGCCGAGGCCGACTGGTTCGACGGCAACGCCACGCAGAACTTCTGGCGTGCGGCCGAGGGCATCTCGGTGACCCCGTCGGGCGGCAAGGACCGCTGGGCGGTCTCCCAGGCCGCCCCGTACCGCCGCATGCATGTGAAGGGAGACCTGGAACTGGACGACGGCGGCTGGTCCAGCGGCGGCCTGATGGCCGACACCGTGGTGGACGGGCAGGTGCGCTCCGGTTCGCAGCAGCAGTGGCTCTCGCGCAACACCGAGTGGGGCAGCTGGTCGGGGTCGAACTGGAACATGGTCTTCGTGGGCGCGAAGAACGCCCCCGGCGGCGACGGCTTCCCCACTCGCCCGTACACCACCGTCGAGGCCACGCCGAAGGTGCGCGAGAAGCCCTTCCTGTACGTCGACAAGGACGGCGGCTACCAGGTGTTCGTGCCGGCGCTGCGCGAGGACTCCACCGGCGCGAGCTGGTCCGGCGGCGCCCCGGAGGGCGAGTCGCTGCCGCTGGGTGACTTCCACATCGCGAAGGCGGACGACTCGGCCTCGGCCCTCAACTCGGCGCTGGCGGACGGGAAGCATCTGCTGCTGACACCGGGCGTCTACGAGCTGGACGAGCCGCTGGCGGTGACGAAGAAGAACACGGTGCTGCTGGGCCTGGGGCTGGCGACGCTCATGCCGACGAGCGGCAAAGCGGTGCTGACGGTCGCGGACGTCGACGGGGTCAAGCTCGCCGGGTTCCTCGTCGACGCGGGGAAGGAGAACTCGCCAACGCTGGTCGAGGTCGGCCCGGAGGGCGCAGACGCGGACCACTCCGCCAACCCGACGTCGCTGCATGACGTGTTCATCCGCATCGGCGGCATCGGCGCCGCGAAGTCGGAGACGAGCCTCGTGGTCAACAGTTCGCACGTGATAGCGGACCATCTGTGGCTCTGGCGCGCCGACCACGGCGACGGAGTCGGCTGGGACACCAACCCCGCCGACACGGGCCTGATCGTCAACGGCGACGACGTGACCGCGTACGGGCTGTTCGCCGAGCACTACAAGAAGTACCAGGTCATCTGGAACGGCGAGCGTGGCCGCACCTACTTCTTCCAGAACGAGATGCCCTACGACCCGCCGGACCAGGGTTCCTGGATGAACGGTGACACGCGGGGCTTCGCGGCCTACAAGATCGACGACTCCGTCACCGACCACCAGGCGTTCGGGCTGGGGAGTTACTGCTTCTTCAACGTCAACAAGTCGGTCGTCGCGGACCGTTCCTTCGAGGTGCCGCAGGCACAGGGCGTGAAGCTGCTTCACATGACGTCGGTGTCGCTCGGCGGTACGGGCACGATCGAGCACGTCGTCAACAACACGGGCGGCCCCGCGAACGCGGACAAGAACGTGGCCACGGTCACCGCGTATCCGTGACGCCGGTGCCGTGACGCGGTCGACGCGACGCAGGCGCTCCAAGCCGCAGCGTCCGCCTGACGAAGCGGGAGGCTCCCCGGGACGAGTGGACCCCGGGGAGCCTCCGTCATGAAGATCACCCCTTCGGGCGAACCAGGCCCGAGACGAGATCAACAGGCGCCGCTCGCACGTAGGTTAGGGCTACCTCACCACTCCTTCCCGGTCCGGCGGGCACCGCTTGTGTGCTCGCCGGACCGGGGGGTGTGGGACCGCGACGGCGAAGGATTCCCGCTCATGCCGCTCCCGCCCTCCTCCGCGCCCACCGACGGTGCCCGTGCCCCGCTGCTCGCGGGTGGCGCCGAAGGAGCCGCCGCGCTGCGTCCGTTGACCGGTGTGGTGATCGACGCTCTTCAGGAGGGGGCGGTGCGGCGCTGCGGTCCCCTGCCGAGCGGCGGGCCGAGGCAGGTGGCCGCCGACGTCGCCGAGGTGCTGCGCGACGGCGTGATCCCCGAGCAGGGCAGCGGCGCGCGGGAAGCACTGGGTTCGCTGGTGCGCATGCTGGCGGAGGGGGCCGCCGACCCTGCGGATCCGCTGTGCGCGGCACATCTGCACTGCCCCCCGCTCGCGGTGGCGGCCGCGGCGGATCTCGGGGCGAGCGCGCTGAATCCGTCGATGGATTCGTGGGATCAGGCGCCTGCCGCTTCGGAGTTGGAGGCGCGGACGTGCAGGGCGCTGGCTCGGCTCGTGTACGACGACGGGGCCGGGGGTGACGGCGGGCGCGGCGAGGAGGGGGCCGCACGCGGCCGGACGGCGGTCCCCGACGCCCTGGTGACCACGGGCGGTACGGAGTCGAATCAGCTGGGCGTGCTGCTGGCCCGTGAGCGGCTCGGCCCGGATGTCCGGGTCGTATGCGGCGCGAACGCACACCACAGCGTGCACCGCGCCGCATGGCTGCTGGGCCTGCCCGAGCCGTTGCGTGTCCCGGCTCCCGGCGGAGTACTCGCCCCTGACGCACTGCGTGCGGCTCTCACCGGGCAGGGGCGGGGCGCTCCGGTCCTCGTGGTCGCCACCGCCGGCACCACCGATGCTGGCGCGATCGACCCTCTCGGCGAACTGGCCGATGTCGCCGCGGAGTTCGGCGCGAGGCTGCATGTGGATGCGGCGTACGGCGGCATGCTGCTCTTCAGCCGGCGGCTGCGCGGGCCTCTTTCGGGTCTGGAGCGGGCCGACAGCGTCACCCTGGATCTGCACAAGCTGGGCTGGCAGCCGGTGGCGGCGGGGATGTTCGTGGTGCCGGACGAGCGGGATCTGTCGCCGCTGGACCACCGCGCCGACTACCTCAACGCAGATGACGACTGCGACGCCGGACTGCCGGATCTGCTGGGGCGTTCGCTGCGTACGACGCGCCGTCCCGACGTGCTGAAGGTGGCGGTCACCTTGCGCGCCCTCGGCCGCAGCGGGCTGGCCGGGCTCGTGGAGCGGACCTGCGCCGTGGCGGATTCGCTGGCGGAACTCGTCGCGGCCGACCCGGAGTTGGAGCTGTTCGCCAGGCCGGAGCTGTCGACGGTGCTGTTCCGTCCGGTGGGCGCGGACGGTGCGGCGGTGGCCTCCGTCAGGCGCCGCCTGATGGCGGACGGCACTGCGGTGCTGGGCCGGGCCGACATCGGTGCGTGCGCAGCCGGGGCAGGGGCCGGGGCCGGAAGCGGCGGCGAGGACCTGTGGCTGAAGGCCACGCTGCTCAACCCGTACACGCGACGCAGCGACCTGGAGTCGTTGCTCAAGCTCGTACGCGATGCCCTCCCCGATGCGGGAGCGGCTTCGCCGTCTCACGCGGCGGCCGATCCGTCATCGCTCTCGCCCCCGCGTCCTCGGCCCGCGCCCGTCGACAGCATCACCAGCACCGCAAGGAGCCTCCGCCCATGACGACAGCCGACGAATCGCGCACGGCCCGGCCCCCCGCCGCGTCGAAACTGACGTCCGCGGTGCCGGGGCAGCGACGGCCCGACGGGGGCGGTTCCAGCGGAGGTGCCGAATCGCCGCCCCTGGATGTCGTGGGAATCGGCGTCGGCCCGTTCAATCTCTCCCTCGCCGCTCTCGCGCACGGCATCCCGGGTCTGCGTACCGCGTTCTACGAGCAGAGGCAGGGCTTCCACTGGCACCCCGGCATGCTTATCGAGGGCGCCACGCTCCAAGTCCCCTTCCTGGCCGACCTGGTCACCCTCGCCGACCCGGCCAGCCCGTGGTCCTTCCTCAGCTTCCTCAAGGCGCAGGACCGGCTCTTCCCGTTCTACTTCGCGGAGCGCTTCCACATCGAGCGCACCGAGTACGACGCGTACTGCCGCTGGGTCTGCGAAGGGCTCGACGGCCTTCACTTCGGCCACCGTGTGGACGCTGTGCGGTGGGATCCCCAAGCAGCCCTGTTCGAGGTCGACGTCACCCGGCAGGACGCCGACGGGCCTGCGGCGCAGGGCCGTTCGTACGCCCGCAACCTGGTTCTCGGCGTCGGCACGGCGCCGCATGTGCCGGAGCCGCTGCGCTCTCTGGCCTCGTCGGTGGGCGCCGGGGCGCCCGTCATCCACTCCTCGGACTACCTCGACCACCGTCAGCGGCTTCTGGAGGCCGGGCACGTCACGGTCGTCGGGTCGGGCCAGTCGGGTGCGGAGGTGTTCCTCGATCTGCTGCGGCAGCGGCCCGCGGGCCGTGAGGGACTGCACTGGATCACGCGCAGCGCGGCGTTCGCGCCCATGGAGTACAGCAAGCTGGGGCTGGAGCACTTCACCCCGGACTACACGAGCTATTTCCACGGCCTGCCCGAGCCGGTGCGGGATCGTCTCGTCCCCCGGCAGTGGCAGCTGCACAAGGCGGTCGACCACGACACTCTCGCCGCGATCCACGACGAGCTGTACCACCGCACGCTGGGCGGCGGCTGGCCGGACGCGGTGCTCACACCGGGGGTGGCGGTCCGCACAGCGGGGCGCATCGGTGCGACACGGGTGGAACTGCATCTGGAGCACACCGAGCAGGACGTGCGCACGCGGCTGGCGACGGATGCGGTGGTTCTGGCGACGGGGTACCGGGAGCGCCCGCTGGGGGGTGTGCTGGCTTCGCTGGAGCCGTGGCTGCGGCGGGACGCGTCCGACCGTGTCCGGGTCGACGAGCACTACCGGCTGGTGACGGACCGGTCGGTGTCGGGCTCGGTCTATGTGCAGAACGCCGAGCGGCACACGCACGGTGTGGGCGCGCCCGATCTGGGTCTGGCGGCGCACCGCAGCGCGGTGATCCTCAACTCGCTGACGGGTGAGGAGCGTTACCGGCTTCCGCGCCGTACGGCGTTCACGACGTTCGGACTGCGCCCGGAGGGTGCGCTGGCCAACGGCTCCCCCGGCGTGGCCGAGCAGGCGGACCGGCAGCACGCGGATTTCCGTCCGCTGCGTATGACGTAGGGCCTCACGCAGGGGGCTGCACGAGGCGCACGCACTCCAGGGAGTCAGGACCGTGGCGCTGATTCCCGAGAGCCGCTGACAGGGCGCCGCCGGGGTGGAAGACTGCCGGGATGTTCGATCACATTTCGATTCAGGCCCAGGACCCTTCGACATCGGCCGCCTTCTACGACGCCGTGCTCGCGCCACTGGGCGCCGGCCGCGTTCTCGACTTCGGGGAGGTCATCGGCTACGGCAGCGCCGGCCCCGCCTTCTGGCTGGGCCCGGCGACCGGGGGCGAGGCCCGCGAGGTGCACATCGCGTTCGCGGCGCCGGACCGTGCCACCGTCGACGCCTTCCACGAGGCCGCGGTCAAGGCCGGTGCGCAGGTGCTGCACGCGCCGCGGCTGTGGCCCGAGTACCACGAGTCGTACTACGGCGCGTTCTTGCGCGACCCGGACGGCAACAACGTGGAGGCCGTCTGCCACCATCCCGACGGGCCTGAATGATCCATGATCCCCGGCGCGGGCCGGTGCGGTTCTGCGAGAGTGACCGCATGACGAACACACCCGGTCACTCCGCAGCTTCGGGCCCCCTCCCGTACGGCACGCCCGAGGAGCCGCGGGTCGCCGTACGCGGCGAGGCGACCCTCGAGTTCGACCCCGAGGTCGCCCGCATCACGGTGACGGTCAGCGCCCGCGGCACCGACCGGCGGGAGGCCCTGGCGTCGCTCACGCGTCGGAACTCCGAGGTGCTGGAGCTGGTCAAGGGGTACGGGGAGGCCGTGGAGAAGCTCGCCACCGGCACCTTCTCGGTCACGCCGGAACTGACCGAAAAGGGCCGCCGGGAGAAGGTGCGCACCTACAACGGCCGCGTGCAGATCACGGCCACCGTCGGCGATTTCACGGCACTGGGCGAGATGACCACGCGCCTCGCCGACCTGGAGATGACGCGGGTGGAGGGGCCGTGGTGGTCGTTGCGTGAGGACTCCCCCGCACACCGTGAGGCCCGTCAGCAGGCGGTGCGGGAGGCGGTGACCCGGGCACGGGAGTACGCGGCGGCGCTGGACGCGGAGCTGGTGGCGCTGCTGGAGCTGGCCGATCTCGGCGCGGAGAACAGTGGTGCGCCCTCGCCTCCGCCGCTCGGGGCGCGTGCCGCGGGCTACCGTGGCGCGCCGTCCGCGGAGGCGGCTCCGACGCTGGACCTGGAGCCTCAGCGGCAGCGGGTGCAGGCTCAGGTCAATGCCCGGTTCGCGATGAGCAGGCCGACGCTGTGAGTTTCTGAGCAACGGGCGACCGCGGTCCCGGTGAGGACCTGAAGCCGCTCATCGGAGCGGCCACGCTCTCACTTTAGAAGTTGTCAATGTCCGCTTCGGTCAAGGACGTTGACGAATCCGCCGCGAGCAGGTCTCTACCTGTGGGTAAGTCGTAGGCTCATGGCATGCGCCGCGCAAGGATCGTCTGCACACTTGGCCCCGCCAGCAACTCGTACGAGCAGATCAAGACGCTCGTCGACGCCGGAATGGACGTGGCCAGGTTCAACATGAGCCATGGCTCGCACGCCGAGCACGAAGAGCGTTACCACCGGGTGCGCAAGGCCGCCGAGGAGGCCGGCCGCGCCGTCGGAGTCCTCGCTGATCTTCAAGGCCCGAAGATCCGCCTCGGGTGCTTCCGCGAGGGGCCGGTACTGCTTGAACGCGGCGACGAATTCTCCATCACCGTCGAGGAGGTCGAGGGTGACCGCTCCCGCTGCGGCACCACCTACTCCGGCCTGGCCGCGGACGTCTCCAGCGGCGAGCGCATCCTCGTGGACGACGGCCGGGTCACGCTGGAGGTGACCGGCGTCGAGGGTCCCGTCGTGCGGACCGTCGTCGTCGAGGGCGGCATGGTCTCCGACCACAAGGGCCTCAACCTCCCGGGGGTCGCCGTCTCGGTGCCGGCCCTGTCCGAGAAGGACGTGGAGGACCTGCGCTGGGCGCTGCGAACCGGCGCCGACGTCATCGCTCTCTCCTTCGTGCGCAGCGGCGACGACGTGAAGGAGGTCCACCGGATCATGGCCGAGGAGGGCCGGTACCTCCCCGTGATCGCGAAACTGGAGAAGCCACAGGGCGTGACGAACCTGGAGTCGGTCGTCGACGCCTTCGACGGGGTGATGGTTGCCCGCGGTGACCTGGGCGTCGAGATGCCTCTGGAGTCCGTGCCGCTGGTGCAGAAGCGCGCGATCAAGCTGTGCCGGCGGAACGCGAAGCCCGTCATCGTGGCCACGCAGATGCTGGATTCGATGATCGACGCCTCACGGCCGACGCGCGCGGAGGTCTCGGACGTCGCGAACGCCGTCATGGACGGGACGGACGCCGTGATGCTCTCCGGCGAGACGAGCGTCGGCAAGCACGTCTCCGAGACGGTCAGGACGATGGGACGCATCGTCGAGGCGGCCGAGGAGGAGGAGCTGGCCAAGGGGCTGCCGCCGCTGACGCAGCACAGCAAGCCGCGTACACAGGGCGGTGCGGTCGCGCGGGCCGCGGCCGAGATGGGCGACTTCCTCGGCGCGAAGTATTTGGTGGCCTTCACGCAGTCCGGGGACACCGTGCGCCGCCTGTCCCGCTACCGCTCACCGGTCCCCGTGCTGGCCTTCACGCCGGACCCCTCCACGGCGGCGCAGCTCAGCCTGACGTGGGGTGTCGAGGCGTTCACCGGCCCGGCGGTGCAGACCACGGACGAGATGGTCGATCAGGTCGACGAGCTGCTGCTGAAGCTGGGCCGCTGCCAGGAGGGCGACCTCGTCGTCATCACCGCGGGATCACCGCCCGGCGTTCCCGGGTCCACGAACCTCGTCCGCGTCCACCACATCGGCGAGGACGACACTCCCAAGCGCTGATTTCGGGCATCGCGGTCAGCCGCGACGGGCTGGGGCCTTGGGCGCGCGGACGGACGCCCGCGGCGCCCGTCCGCGTCCGGTTCAGGCGCGGGCGATCGTCTCGTGGTGGCGGATCACCTCGGCGATGACGAAGTTGAGCAGCTTCTCCGCGAACGCCGGGTCGAGCTTCGCCGAGACGGCCAGCTCCCTCAGCCGCGCGATCTGCCGGGCCTCGCGGGCGGGATCGGCGGGGGGCAGATCGTGGTCGGCCTTGAGTCGGCCGACTCGCTGTGTGCACTTGAAGCGCTCGGCGAGCATGTGCACCACCGCCGCGTCGATGTTGTCGATGCTGTCGCGGAGCTCGATCAGCTCGGCACGCACCGACTCGTCGACGCCTGCGGTGGTGTCATCGCCGGAGCCGGTTCCTGAGTCCGTGCCGCTTCCGGGGCTACCGCCGGAGCCCGTGCCGGTGCCGCTGGTCTCGCCGTGGATCTTCGCCATGCCTGCCGTTCCAGGTCGCGGGGATGGTGGCCTGCTACGACCCTATGCCGACCTCGCGGACGGGCCCGCGCCCGTACAGTGACAGTGACCGAGAAAACTCCGGGGGTGTTGTCGATGACGGCACAGGGCGCGCCGACGGGGCCTGCCGCGGACCCTGTCGAGCGGGGGTTCCCGCATCTGTCGACCGTGCGCGCCTCGATCACCGCGCTCTACAAGCGCCTCTCGTGGGACACCTTGCGGATCTTCGACACGAGCGTGCCCCCGAGCGACGTGGCCTTCTCCGACTCCGAGGACCTCTACACCGGCGTGCAGCGCGTGGCCCGCGTCATGGTGCAGCAGTTCCGGCTGCCGGACGCCCGCATGATCGTCAGCTTCCGCGAGATGGAACACGCGGCGCACGTCGAACTCGCCACGGGCCCCGAGTACTTCATCGAGCTGAACGCCCGCTTCAAGCAGCACCGCCGCGACATCGGGGCGGCCCTCGCCCACGAGGTGATGCATGTGTATCTGCACCGCCTCGGGCTCGCCTTCCACGGCACGCGGGACAACGAGATCCTCACCGACACCGCCACCACCTATCTCGGAGCGGGCTGGCTGCTTCTGGACGCTTTCCGGCAGGACCAGCTCTCCTCGCAGAAGCTGGGCTATCTCACGCCGGAGGAGTTCGGCTACGTCCTGGCGAAGAGGGCCGCCGTCTTCGGCGAGGGCCCCGAGGTGTGGTTCACCAGCCCGCAGGCGTACGAGGCGTATCTCAGCGGCAGCGGCCTGGCCCGGTCCGACGAGACGCGGCCGCCGCTGGCGACCTCCGGCTGGGCGGGACGGCGCCGCTACACACGGGACCGCCGCTACGCGCTGGGCCACCCGCGGAGCACTCCGTACCCGCCCGACGCGGACGCCTACTCGTACACCTTCGAGAGCCGCTCGCCGCTGCGGGTCTCCTTCCCCTGCCCGACGTGCCAGCAGCGCATCCGCGTGCCCGTACGCGGGAAGATGCGGGCGCGGTGCGGGCTGTGCCGCTCGGTGCTCGACTGCGACACCTGAGGTCCGGCGCTGCCTTCCCGGCGCCATCCGTCGTCCGCCGTGGCTGCACTCGACTGCCGCCCAGGAAAGGGCAGTTGAGGCCCGGGTACGCCCGCCGGCGCCGTACGGGAGCCGAGCGGGGCAACCGCTTGCTGCACGCCCGGCGCGCAGGCGCGGTCCCATGACGTACGTTCACGGTATGAGCCCTTCGATCGCCACCAACACCCGTGTCGAGCTGGACGGACTGCTCGACTTCGTACGCCCGCGCCACCGCGCCCTGCTGATCACCCGCCGCGCCGACGGCGCCCCCCAGGCGTCACCGCTGACGTGCGGCGTGGACGACTCGGGCCGGATCGTCGTCTCGACCTATCCCGAGCGGGCAAAGACCGTCAACGCGCGCCGCGATCCGCGCGTGAGCGTCCTCGTGCTCTCCGACGAGTGGAACGGCCCGTGGGTGCAGATCGACGGCGACGCCGAGGTCATCGACACCCCGGACTCGGTGGAACCGCTCGTCGAGTACTTCCGCAACATCTCGGGCGAGCACCCCGACTGGGACGAGTACCGAGCCGCGATGCTCAAGCAGGGCAAGTCCCTGATCCGTGTCACCCCGCGGCACTGGGGGCCGATTGCGACGGGAGGCTTCCCGGCGCGGCTGGCGGACTGAGCGCTCTTCCCGGCGTCCTGCCAGGGCGTATGCGGAGGGTGACCGTGCGTCTTTGCGCCCGGCGTGCTTCGGCACCCCGTGCCGGTCTGTTCCGTCAGGCTGCGAGGTGCGCTCACGCGGGTCATCATCGAAAGTGCGGGGGCCTCACGGGAGGCGGTTGCATCCTGGGGCCGACTGTGCCCGATACCGCTGCGCCCGAGTCTTACAGGGGAGTTGACGCAGAGATGACCACGACAGTGCCCATGGCCACAGCAACCCCGTCACGGTCGCTGAGTGATCGCACGATGACAATCGGGAGCGAGCTGCCTCTGCCCACGGGAGTGGGGCTCGAGGCGCCACTGTGGCTGCTGGCGGGCGTCGAGGACGAGGAAGAGACCAGCTTCGAACCGAACATCTGGCGCGGCATCGACTGAGGACGCCGTCACGGGGCCGGGCATCATCGCCCGGCCCCGTGAGGACCGGGCCGCCGCAGCCCGTCAGAGCCTGCTTCCCGCGTCCGCGTGGATCAAGGCTTCCGCGCCGGTGACCGTGACCGCGGAGAGTCCGCCGGGCCGCCGACGACGCGCATCGGTGCCGGACCGGGCGTGATCATCTCCGGCCCGTCCAGGACGATCTCGGTCCGATCCAGGAGGACCTCGGTCACTGCCGACCGGCAGTGAGCTGCCGTCCGTGCACCGGCCGGGCATCTCGCAGGAGCCGGTCAGCGCTTGAAGTCCTTGCGCAGCTGGTCCAGATACGTCCGCGGGTCCGGAAGCAGTTCGGCAGCGAGGCGGGAGATGCGCGTGTAGGCCTCCAGATGGGCCACGACGTCCGGCCGCTGGTCCAGATACACGGCGCTGGTCAGGCCGACCTCCGTGTAGACGATGTCCTGCAACTCCCGTTCCTGGAAACGGAAGTACGTGATGTGGCCGCTCGCACCGGAGTGCGCCCCCGCGGCCAGCGGAAGGATGCGCAGGGTAATGCGGGGATCCTCGACCGCCTGCATCACACGGTCGATCTGCGCACGCATCACCTCGGGGCCGCCGACCTCACGCCGCAGCGCGGCCTCCTCCAGGACGACCCACAGCGTGGGGGCGTTCTCCCTCTCCAACAGCTCCTGCCTGCGCAGACGAAGGTCCACGCGGTGCTCCAGGGCGTCGGCCGGCTCGTACGGGAAGCCGGCACGTATGACGGCCCGCGCGTAGTCGCGGGTCTGCAACAGGCCCGTCATGTAGTGCGGTTCGTAGACGCGGATGACCTCGGCTGCCGTCTCCAGCGAGACGTACGCCCGGAACCAGTCAGGCAGCGCGGTCTTGTAGTTGTGCCACCAGCCGGGCTCGTTCGCCCGCTCCGCCATGTCCGTGAAGTCACGGGCCTCCTCGTCGGAGACCTCGTAGAACCGCAGCAGCTCCCTCACGTAGGGGAGTTTCAGGCTTACTTGCGCGTTCTCGATGCGGCGGATGGTCAGGTGGCTGACGCCGAGGGCCTTGCCCGCGTCCTCGAGTTGGGCGTTCCTGCTCTCCCGCAGCTCCTTCAGTCGCTTTCCGAGGACGATACGCAGCACCGTGGGCGCACTCTGGCCACTCGGCAGTGCCTCGCTCACGCACAGGCTCCTGTCCACGACGGGCCACGGAGAACACGAGCCTCAAGTTCCGCTGGCCGCCGCGTAGTTGTGATGGTGATGGAAGAAAAGGACGAGGTCGCACGAAGCTATCAGAGCTGTCCGCGCACACGGCAGGCCCCGCACCACGTGGAAGTGGAGCGGGGCCTGCCCGCCGGGAGCCACCGGCGTCCGGTCGTCAGGATCCGCGCGACGCGTTCCGCTTACCGCGGCCTCCTGACCGATGTGTCAGCCTGTCATCAGCATCTTCCCCGTCGCCGCGTCGACGACGGCGCGCTTGCCCAATGCGCTCTTCAGCTCGACCTTCGTCTTGTCGGTCACGATCTGCTTGGTGCAGAAGTCGGCCTTCTTGTCCTTCTTCGACCAGCCCGAGACGATCACGAGTTTCGTGGTCTCGTGCACGCGCGCGCCGTACTTCGTCTCGCAGCCACCGTGACCCACGGTCACGGTCAGGGAGTCGTTCTTGCCCTTGACCGGCGGCTGAGCGGCCTCGATCGGCAGCATGTCCAGGTGCCTGCCCTTGGTCTTCTCCACCTTCGGCCAGCTCTGTTCGATCTCAGTCGCGCGCTTCTCGAAGCGGGTCTGCTTCTTCGGGGCCTCGCTGCTGACGGTCTGCTCGCTGCCGCCGCACGCGGTCGCCGTGAGGGCCACGGCGACCATCGCCGGGGCCAGGACGAGCGCGGCCTTGCGTCGGGTGGTGCCTGTCGTGCTGTGTCGCATCTTCGATCTACCTCCTGCTTCACCGCTCTGACGGATCAGGTGCGCGAGAGGTTCCAGCCCCGGCTCGATCAACCGCTCCCGCACGGGATCAGGCAGGTCACGGGTTCCCGGGTCAGTCGCCGGATCCACGGGACCGGCACCGGCCAGGGCGCCCCGACGGGCGTTCCCGCCCCGGCCGGGAAGCACGGGTTGCAGTGGACAGATGACCGACGGCTCGGTAGACACGACATGAACCTTGCGGCTGAGCACCGGAGTTGGCCGCACCTCCCACCGGGAGCCTCCCTCCCCGCACCAGCCCGGCCCACCGCCTGCACCGGCCCGCTCCGGCCGCCGTACCGGCCCGCCGCGTAGAAGGGTCCGCGTGAGCCAGTCGTCGAACGAATTGAGCGGCAGAGTCACCGGGCCGGTCGTCCAGGCAGGGCACGCCGGGAGTGTGCACCTGGCGTCCCGGCCGCCGACGGCGATGTCAGGGCTGTCGCCGGCGCCGCCGGAGTTCAGCGGCAGGCACGAGGCCCTGCGGACGCTGGCTCACGCGCTGCGGCCGCAGACCGGCGATTCCCCGACGACGGTCTCGACGCTCACCGGCACGGCGGGCGTGGGGAAGACGGCACTCGCGCTCAAGGCAGCACACGACGCCGTGGCCGCCGACTGGTTCCCGGGAGGCGTCCTCTTCGTCGACTTCCAGGGCTACGACGAGGACCGGCTGGTGCCGACCGAAGCCGTCGTCGCGAGCTTCCTGAGCGCGCTCGGCGTTCCGGACGAGCACTTCCCCCCGGCGTTCGACGGGCGGCTGGCCCTCTACCGCTCGATGCTCGCCGACCTTGCAGCCCGGCAGCGCGGCGTCCTGATCGTCCTCGACAACGCGTCCTCGTCCGAGCAGGTCCGCCCGCTCCTGCCGGGACATGCTCCGCACCGCGTCCTGGTCACCAGCCGCCACACGCTCGGTGATCTGCCGGGTTCGCGCATCGTGGACGTCGACGTGCTGACGCCCGAGGAGGCCGACGCCCTGGTGGTCCGCACGCTGCGCATGCGACGCCCCGGCGACACACGCGCACCGGAGGATCCCGGCGGGGTACGGGACCTGGCGGCGCTGTGCGGGCATCTCCCGCTGGCGCTGACCGTCGCGTTGTCGCTGCTGGCCGGCGATCCGGAGCTGTCGCTCGGTGAACTGAACGGCACCCTCCTCGACGACGCCCGTCGCCTCGAGGAATTGTCGTACGGGGCCGGCGCCACCGTCACGGCCTCCTTCGAGCTCTCCTACGCACGGCTCGGCGCCGAAGCGGCCCGGATGTTCCGGCTGCTGTCCCTCAACATCGGCCAGCAGGTCAGCGTCGGAGCCGCCGCGTCCCTCGCCGGTCTGTCCCTGCCGAGGACGCGGAGGCTGCTGGCGGAGCTGCGCGAGGCGCACATGATCGAACCCGGAAGGCCCCGAGGCTGGGTCCGGCTCCACGACCTGCTGCAGCTGTTTGCCGCGCGCCGCCTGAAGGAGGAGGACGAGGAGGAACTCGTCGAGGGCGCCGTCGGGCGGCTGCTGGCTCACTACCGCGATTCGGCCGGGGATTCCGTGGAGCGGATCGTGGCCGCCGCACGGATGCGGGAGCGCGCGGAGGACGTGGAGAACTGGCTGAACGTGGAGCTTCCGAACCTCCAGCGGGCCCTGTATCTCGCCCACGGCCACGGACACTACGGTGTGGCGCTGCCCCTGGCACACCACGTGACCTGGTTCCTCCGACGGCGCCAGGACTGGCAGTCGGGACTCGAAGCGTGCGAGATGGCCATCGGTTTCGCCCAGTGCGTGGCGGACGACGAGCAGTACGCGGAGGCGCTCTACAACAAGGGCGACCTGCTCAAGCACATGCAGAACCACGAATTCGCGCAGTACACGTTCCTGGAGGCGCTGGCCCTGTACCGCAGGCTCGGCATACGCGAGGGCGAAGCGCGCACACTGCACAGCCTGGGCACGGTCACCCGGCGGGACGGGCACTACCGGGCGGCCGAGGAGTACTACACGGCCGCTCTCGCCCTCTTCGAAGAGCTCGGCGACCGGGCGTCCGTGGCGCACACCCTGCACAACCACGGCGACACCGCGCACCGGCTGGGCGACTTCGAGACGGCGGTGTCCCGTTACGAGGGGGCCCTGGAGATATACGGAGAGCTGGGCAATGCGGCGGGCCAGGCCCGTACGCAGCACCACCTCGGCAGAGTGGCTGTGGCGATGGGACGGCCGGAGAGGGCCCGTGCCCGCTGGGAGGCGGCGCGCGGCGCCTACGAGCGAGCCGACATGCCGCAGTACGCCGATGAAGTCACCGAACTCCTGGCGGAGTTGGGCACGGAGCGGGGCACGGACCTCGACGCTGCCGCCTCCGGGGAGTGAGCCGCGTGCCTCCCGCACCCGGCCGCGGCCTCGCCCACCATGGCGCCTTGGTACCCGCACACCGCGGTGCCCGCCCCGGTCGGGAGGAGCGGGCACCGCGGCCGCATGGGTGCTGTTGCGTCTCGGGCGGCTTCGGGCCGGGCGTCAGACCGCCATGGCGCGGTCGTTGGGCCCGATGGGCGAGGGAAGTGCACTCGCGCCCATGAGGAAGCGGTCGACTCCCTTGGCCGCCGAGCGGCCCTCGGCGATCGCCCAGACGATGAGGGACTGGCCGCGGCCTGCGTCGCCCGCGACGAAGACACCGTCGACGCTGGTGGCGTAGTTGCCGTCGCGCGCGACGTTGCCGCGCTCGTCCAGCGCGACGCCGAACTGCTCCACCAGGCCGTTCTCGCGGTCCACGCCGGTGAATCCCATGGCGAGGGTGACCAGTTGGGCCGGGATCGTCTGCTCGGTGCCGGCCTTCTGCTCCATCTTGCCGTCCTTCATCTCCACCTCGATCAGGTGCAGCCACTGGACGTTGCCGTCCTCGTCGCCCTCGAAGTGGGTGGTGCTGACGGAGTAGACCCGCTCGCCGCCCTCTTCGTGCGCGGAGCTGACCTTGTAGAGCATCGGGAAGGTCGGCCACGGCTGGTGCGGTGCCCGCTCCTCACCCGGCTTGGGCATGATCTCCAGCTGAGTGACGGAGGCCGCACCCTGCCGGTGTGCCGTACCGACGCAGTCGGCGCCGGTGTCGCCGCCGCCGATGACGACGACGTGCTTGCCCTCGGCGCTGATAGGGGAGACCGTGAGGTCGCCCTCCTGCACCTTGTTGGACAGCGGCAGGTACTCCATCGCCTGGTGGATGCCGTTCAGTTCACGTCCGGGAACCGGCAGGTCGCGGGCAGTGGTGGCTCCCGCAGCGATGACGACCGCGTCGTGCCGCTTGCGCAGCTTTTTCGCGTCGAGGTCGCGGCCGATCTCCACCTCGGTGCGGAACTTGGTGCCCTCCGCGCGCATCTGCTCGACGCGGCGGTTGATGTGCCGCTTCTCCATCTTGAACTCGGGGATGCCGTAGCGCAGCAGCCCGCCGAGCCGGTCGGCACGCTCGTAGACGACGACGGTGTGGCCGGCTCGCGTCAGCTGCTGCGCCGCCGCGAGCCCTGCGGGACCGGAGCCGATGACGGCGACGGTCTTGCCCGAGAGCCGCTCCGGCGGCTGTGGGGTGACGTGCCCGTTGTCCCACGCCTTGTCGATGATGGTGACCTCGACGTTCTTGATGGTCACCGGCGGCTGGTTGATGCCCAGCACGCACGCCGACTCGCACGGAGCGGGACACAGCCGCCCCGTGAACTCGGGGAAGTTGTTCGTCGCGTGGAGCCGCTCGCTGGCGGCGCTCCAGTCCTCGCGGTAGGCGTAGTCGTTCCACTCCGGGATCAGGTTGCCGAGCGGGCAGCCCTGGTGACAGAAGGGGATGCCGCAGTCCATGCAGCGCCCTGCCTGCTTGCTGACGATGGGCAGCAGCGAACCCGGAACGTACACCTCGTTCCAGTCCTTGACCCGCTCCTCGACGGGACGTGACTGCGCGACCTCACGGTCGGTGTGCAGGAAGCCCTTGGGGTCAGCCATTGGTCGCCGCCTCCATCATCTTCTCGTAGGTCTCGGACTCGCTGAGTCCGGCTCGCTCGGCGGCGTCCTTGGCGGCGAGCACTGCCTGGTACGTGGCGGGGATGACCTTGCCGAAGCGCGTGATCGCCGTGTCCCAGTCGGCCAGCAGGGCCTCGGCGACGGTCGAGCCGGTCTCCTCGTGGTGGCGGCGCACGGCGTCGTGCAGCCACTTCCTGTCGACGTCGTCGAGGTCCTCGTGCCCGAACACGGCATCCCGCAGGCCCGCGTTGACGTTGTCCGGGTCGAGGTCGATGACGTAGGCGATGCCACCCGACATGCCGGCGCCGAAGTTGCGTCCCGTCTCCCCCAGTACGACGGCCGCGCCGCCCGTCATGTACTCGCAGCCGTGGTCGCCCACGCCCTCGGAGACGACGAGCGCACCGGAGTTGCGGACGCAGAAGCGCTCGCCCACGCGCCCGCGCAGGAACATCTCGCCGCCCGTCGCCCCGTAGGCGAGGGTGTTACCGGCGATGGTGGAGAACTCGGCGAGATGGTCGGCGCCACGTTCCGGCCGCACGACGATCCGGCCTCCCGAAAGCCCCTTGCCGACATAGTCGTTGGCGTCGCCCTCCAGGCGCAGCGTGACGCCACGCGGCAGGAAGGCGCCGAAGGACTGGCCGGCGGAACCGGTGAAGGTGAGGTCGATGGTGTCGTCGGGCAGTCCGGCGCCGCCGAACTTCTTCGTCACCTCGTGTCCGAGCATCGTGCCGACGGTCCGGTTGATGTTGCGGATCGCGATGCGGCCGCGCACGGGCTGCGCCTCCTGCGCGGAGTCGGCGGACAGCGCATCGGCGGACAGCTTGATCAGCTCCACGTCGAGGGCCTTGGCGAGGCCGTGGTCCTGCTCGACGACCTGGTGGCGCACCGCGCCGTCGGGCAGGTCGGGGATGTGCAGCAGCGGCTCCAGGTCCAGGCCCTGGGCCTTCCAGTGGTCGACGGCGCGGGAGACGTCGAGGAGTTCGGCGTGCCCGATGGCCTCGTCGAGGGTCCGGAAGCCCAGCTCGGCGAGGAGCTCGCGGACCTCCTCGGCGATGAACTGGAAGTAGTTCACGACGAATTCGGCCTTGCCGTTGTACCGCTCGCGCAGCACCGGGTTCTGTGTGGCGATGCCCACCGGGCAGGTGTCCAGGTGGCACACCCGCATCATCACGCAGCCGGAGACGACCAGCGGCGCGGTGGCGAAGCCGAATTCCTCGGCGCCGAGGAGCGCGGCGACGACCACGTCACGCCCGGTCTTCAACTGTCCGTCGGTCTGTACGACGATGCGGTCGCGCAGCCCGTTGAGCAGCAGCGTCTGCTGCGTTTCGGCCAGACCCAGCTCCCAGGGCCCGCCCGCGTGCTTGAGGGACGTGAGCGGGGAGGCGCCCGTACCGCCGTCGTGCCCGGAGATGAGCACCACGTCGGCGTGCGCCTTGGAGACACCCGCGGCGACCGTTCCGACGCCGACCTCGGAGACGAGCTTGACGTGGATACGGGCCTGGGGGTTGGCGTTCTTCAGGTCGTGGATGAGCTGTGCGAGGTCCTCGATGGAGTAGATGTCGTGGTGCGGCGGCGGCGAGATGAGGCCGACGCCCGGCGTGGAGTGCCGCGTCTTGGCGATCCACGGGTAGACCTTCGGGCCGGGCAGCTGGCCGCCCTCGCCGGGCTTGGCGCCCTGGGCCATCTTGATCTGGATGTCGTCCGAGTTGACGAGGTACTCGCTGGTGACGCCGAAGCGGCCCGAGGCGACCTGCTTGATCGCCGAGCGGCGCGCCGGGTCGTACAGGCGCACCGCGTCCTCGCCGCCCTCACCGGTGTTGGACTTGCCGCCCAGCTGGTTCATGGCGATGGCGAGGGTCTCGTGCGCCTCCTGGGAGATCGAGCCGTAGGACATGGCTCCGGTGGAGAAGCGCTTGACGATCTCGCTGACGGGCTCGACCTCCTCGATGGGGATCGAGGGGCGATCGCCCTTGAGCTGGAAGAGCCCGCGCAGGGTCATCAGGCGCTCCGACTGCTCGTCGACGCGCTGCGTGTACTGCTTGAAGATGTCGTAGCGGCGTGCCCGCGTGGAGTGCTGGAGGCGGAAGACCGTGTCCGGGTCGAACAGGTGCGGCTCGCCCTCGCGGCGCCACTGGTACTCGCCGCCGATGTCCAGCGCCCGGTGCGCCGGTGCGATGCCGGTGGCCGGGTAGGCCTTGGCGTGCCGTGCGGCGACCTCCTTGGCGACGACGTCCAGGTCGGCGCCGCCGATCTTCGTCGTGGTGCCGTGGAAGTAGGTGTCGACGAACGACTCGTCGAGGCCGACGGCCTCGAAGACCTGGGCGCCGCGATAGGAGGCGACGGTGGAGATGCCCATCTTGGACATCACCTTCAGCACTCCCTTGCCGAGCGCCTTGATCAGGTTGCGGATGGCCTCCTCGGCGTCCATGTCGCCGGGCAGGAAGGTACCGGCCCGCACCAGGTCCTCGACGGACTCCATCGCCAGGTACGGGTTGACCGCGGCCGCGCCGTAGCCGATGAGCAGCGCGACGTGGTGCACCTCGCGCACGTCGCCGGCCTCGACGAGCAGGCCGACCTGGGTGCGCTGCTTGGTGCGGATCAGGTGGTGGTGCACCGCAGAGGTCAGCAGCAGCGACGGGATCGGCGCGTGCTCGGCGTCGGAGTGCCGGTCGGAGAGGACGATCAGGCGGGCACCGGCCTCGATGGCGGCGTCCGCCTCGTCGCAGATCTCCCTGAGACGGTCGGCCAGGCCCCTGCCGCCCGCGTGCACGCGGTACAGACCGGAGAGCGTGGTCGCCTTGAAGCCGGGCAGGTCGCCGTCGGCGTTGATGTGTATGAGCTTGGCCAGCTCGTCGTTGTCGATGACCGGGAAGGGCAGGGTCACGCTGCGGCAGGACGCTGCGTTCGGCTCCAGCAGGTTGCCCTGCGGACCGAGCGAGGAGTTCAGGGAGGTGACCAGTTCCTCGCGGATGGCGTCCAGCGGCGGGTTGGTGACCTGCGCGAACAGCTGTGTGAAGTAGTCGAAGATCAGCCGCGGACGGTCGGAGAGCGCGGCGATCGGCGAGTCCGTGCCCATCGAGCCGATCGGCTCCGCCGCGGTCTTGGCCATCGGCGCGAGAAGGACGCGCAGCTCCTCCTCGGTGTAGCCGAAGGTCTGCTGGCGGCGGGTGACGGAGGCGTGCGTGTGCACGATGTGCTCGCGCTCGGGCAGGTCGGCCAGGTCGATGAGACCGGCCTCCAGCCACTCCTCGTACGGCTGCTCGGAGGCGAGCTGCTCCTTGATCTCGTCGTCCTCGATGATGCGGTGCTCGGCGGTGTCGACGAGGAACATGCGGCCGGGCTGGAGCCGGCCCTTGCGCACGACGCGCGAAGGGTCGATGTCGAGGACACCGACCTCGGAGCCGAGGACGACGAGCCCGTCGTCGGTGACCCAGTAGCGGCCGGGACGCAGACCGTTGCGGTCGAGGACGGCGCCGACCTGGGTGCCGTCGGTGAACGTGACGCAGGCGGGGCCGTCCCAGGGCTCCATCATCGTGGAGTGGTACTGGTAGAAGGCCCTGCGGGCGGGGCTCATCGAGTCGTGGTTCTCCCACGCCTCGGGCACCATCATCAGCACCGAGTGCGGCAGCGAACGTCCGCCCAGGTGCAGCAGTTCGAGCACCTCGTCGAAGGTGGCGGAGTCGGAGGCGCCGGGTGTGTTGACGGGGAAGATCCGCTCCAGCGCCCGTACCTGCTCGCCTTCCTCGGCTCCGCGTCCGAACAGCTCCGAGGACAGCTGGGACTCGCGGGCACGCATCCAGTTCCGGTTGCCCTGCACCGTGTTGATCTCGCCGTTGTGCGCCACGAAGCGGTACGGGTGCGCCAGCGGCCAGCTCGGGAAGGTGTTGGTGGAGAAGCGGGAGTGCACGAGCGCGATGGCGCTGGTGAAGCGGCGGTCGGACAGGTCGGGGAAGAACGGCTCCAGCTGCCCGGTGGTGAGCATCCCCTTGTAGACGACGGTGCGGGCGGAGAGCGAGGGGAAGTAGACCCCGGCCTCGCGCTCGGCGCGCTTGCGCAGCACGAAGGCGAGCCGGTCCAGCACGATGCCCGAACGGGGGGCGCCGGTGTCCTTGTCGGCCGTGGCGTCCTTCACGAACAGCTGGCGGAAGGACGGCATGCTCTCGCGGGCGCCCGGGCCCAGCAGTTCGGGTGCCACGGGTACGTCGCGCCAGCCGAGTACTGCCAGTCCCTCCTCGGACGCCAGCGTCTCGATCTGCGAGACGGCCTCGGCGGCCTCGACCTCTTCGGCGGGCAGGAAAGCGATGCCGACGGCGTAACTGCCGGCCTCCGGCAGGGAGAATTCGACCGTCTCACGGAGGAAGGCGTCGGGGACCTGCAGCAGCAGACCGGCGCCGTCGCCGGTCTCCGGGTCCGCTCCGGTCGCGCCGCGGTGCTCCAGGTTGCGCAGTACGGTCAGCCCCTGCTGCACGAGATCGTGGCTGGGTTCACCGCTCAGGGTCGCCACAAAGCCGACCCCGCAGGCGTCATGCTCGTACCGGGGGTCGTACATGCCCTGCTTTGCAGGGTGGGCCGCCTGAAACGATGCACGCATCGGCTCTCCCGTCGTCGTCGTGGCCGGGCTCCCCCGGGGGGCACCTCCCTGGGGGCACCTCCCCGCGAAGCGTGGGGGAGAAGCCAGGAAGCGGTGGCGCCTGGGGGGCTGCAGGTCCCCCCGGAAGACCGGAGGGGGTGCCGAGGGACGACGTTGGCCCTCTGCAGAACAAATTTCCGTGAAGGTTACATGGTGGACCAGACCTCGGAAAAAAGATGTGTCGTCTCGGATCGTGGGCGCGACGACCACATAGCGATACCGGGAGGTTCGGCCCCCAGGACCTGCGCCGGGGGTGCGGATGGCCCCTGCGCAGCAGCACGGCGTGCGGCCCCCTTGCGAGCTTCATTGCCCGCGGACCTTCGGGCTCTTGCCCCGGGTCAGAGGGCCTGAAACCGCGTGGTAACAAGAAGATCGTACCGAGGATGCCGCCGATCGGGCCATGTGCTCACCCCAGGGCCACGCCGAAGGCGGCGCCCAGCGCGTACGTCACCGCCGCCGCACCGGCGCCCAGCGCCAGCTGCCGCAGCCCGCTGAACCACCACTTCCGGGCCGTGACACGAGCCACCATCGCACCGCAGGCGAAGAGACCGGCCAGGGCCAGCACGACCGCGTACCAGAGCGAGGTCGCCCCCAGCAGATACGGGAGGACCGGCAGGACCGCGCCCACGGAGAAGGACAGGAACGAGGAGACCGCCGCGGTTGTCGGCGAGGGCAGGTCGCCCGGGTCGATGCCCAGCTCCTCGCGGGCGTGCGTCTCCAGGGCCTTCTCCGGGTCCTCGTGGAGCTGCCGCGCGACCTCCATGGCGAGCCCGGGCTCCACGCCGCGCGACTCGTAGACGTCGGCGAGCTCCTTCAGCTCGTCCTCGGGGTGGCGTCGCAGCTCATGGCGCTCGACCTCCAGCTCCGCCTGGACCAGCTCGCGCTGCGAGGCGACGGAGGTGTACTCGCCCGCGGCCATCGAGAAGGCGCCGGCCACCAGGCCCGCGAGGCCGGAGATGACGATGACACGGTTCGAGGCGGAGCTGCCGGCGACGCCCGCCACGAGCCCGAGGTTGGAGACGAGCCCGTCCATGGCACCGAAGACGGCAGGACGCAGCCAGCCGCCGTTGATGTCCCTGTGCGTGTGGGTGCCGTCCGCACCGCGCGCTGTGTCCCGCTCCATGACCGCCATGTCTTGTCCGCTTCCTCTGCCGCGGTGGAGCCGTCCGCGGCGCCACCCTCCAGCACTTCGAAGGTATGCGCGATATGGCCAGGGCCGCCAGCAAGGAAGGCCGAACTTACCTGGTGAGAGACGTGGTTCCGAGAGAACCGCGCCCACGGGGTTGACGCCCGCGATCCGTGGCCGCAGGATTCCTGTCCGTGGCTGTAAACGTTTCCAGTTCTGGAGGTCCCCGCAGGCCCGCCAGGGCCGAGAGGGCCGGTCCCCCCTCCACGGCTGCTCCTACGGCGTCAGGTCCGAGTCGAAGGGGTGGAGTGGCGTGGTGACGACAGGCGGACCTCCCACCGTCGAGACGATCGCCGAGCGCGCAGGCGTCTCCATCGCATCGGTCTCCCGCGTGCTCAACGGGCACGGGGCGAGGCCCGAGACCGTACGCCGCGTCGAGCGCGCCGCCGCCGAGGTCGGATACGTGGCCAATGCCGTGGCCCGCTCCCTCAAGGGCGGCCGCACGAAGCAGCTGACCTTCGCCATGCAGGACATCGGCAACCCCGTGTACGTCGAGATGGTCCGGCAGATCCAGACGATCACCAAGGCACAGGGCTACCGGCTGCTGCTGCACTCGACGGACGCGGTCGCCGAGGACGAGCTCGCAGTTGTCCGCAGCCTGGCCGACCGTACGAGTGACGGCCTGATCCTCTGCCCCATCCGCATCACGCCGGAGCACGTCGAGGCGCTGCGTACCGCCGCTCAGCCGGTCGTCGTCATCGGCTCGCTGCCCGACGACGCCCCGGTCGACAGCGTGCGCGCCGACTCCGTCACCGGCGCCGAGCTGGCCGTGCGCCACCTCGCCGGGACGGGCCGCCGCCGCATCGCCTTCATCAACGGGCCAGCCGACACCGTCCCCGGCCGCAACCGCCGCCTCGGCTACCGCAGGGCGCTCGACGCGTGCGGCCTGCCCGCCGATCCCCTGCTCGCCGTGACCACGGAGTTCACCATCGAGGCGGGAGCCCGCTCGGTGGAACGGCTGCTGGAGCGGGAGGCTGCGCCCGGGGACGGCCTCGACGCCGTCTTCTGCGCCAACGACCAGCTCGCCCTCGGCGCCTCGCAGGCTCTCCACTCCAGGGGGCTGCGCATCCCCGAGGACGTGGCGGTCGTCGGGATGGACGACACGGCGCTGGTGCGGGCCTGCTGGCCGCCGCTGACCAGCGTCGACCTCGGCTCCGCGGAGCGCGGCAGGATCGCCGCCGAGATGCTGCTGGAGCGGATAGGCGGACAGGGGCCACCGGTGCCGCCGCGGGTGCGGACCGTCACGCCCCGGCTGGTCGTACGCGCCTCCTCCGCTCCCGACGCGTCGGCTTCCGGCAGCGCGGCCGACGGGGAGGTGACCCCATGAGCGTCACCGCCCCCGGAGCCTCCGCCCGCCCGAAGGGCGCAGGCACCCCGCCGCCCAGGTCCGCACCGGAGCGCAGAAGGGCCCTCGGGCTGGACCGGGACGCATGGTTCCTGCTGCTGCCCGCCCTGCTCCCGATTCTGCTGCTGAGCGCGGGCCCCTTGCTGTACGGGCTCTCGCTGGCCTTCACCGACGCGCAGTCCGGCCGTACGGCGGTCACGAAGTTCACGGGCGTCGCCAACTTCGCGGATCTGCGGCTTGACTCCCTCTTCTGGGACTCCTTCAAGATCGGCCTCGTGTGGGCCGTGTCAGTGACGGCGCTGCAGTTCCTGCTCGCGCTGGGCCTTGCCGTCCTGCTCAACCAGAACCTCCGCTTCCGCTGGCTGGCCCGTACGCTCGCGCTCGTCCCGTGGGCGATGCCCGAGGTCGTCGTCGGCGTGATGTGGCGGCTGGTCTACAACCAGGACGCCGGCATCCTGAACGCCACGCTGCGCGACCTGCGTCTGATCTCCGAGAACGTCGACTGGCTCGCCGGTGTCTCGCTCGCCCTGCCGGCAGTGATCGTGGTCGGCGTATGGGCGGGGATGCCGCAGACGACCGTCGTCCTGCTGGCCGGACTGCAGAACGTTCCGCTGGAGCTGCACGAGGCGGCCGCGCTCGACGGCGCGGGTGTGTGGCGCCGCTTCCGGGCGGTGACGTGGCCCGCGCTGAAGCCGGTGGTGCTGGCGATCACGGCGCTCAACTTCATCTGGAACTTCAACTCCTTCGGCCTGGTCTATGTCCTGACCGGCGGAGGGCCGGGCGGTCAGACCCGGCTGCCGATGCTCTTCGCCTACGAAGAGGCCTTCCGCTACGGGCAGTTCGGCTACGCGGCAGCCATGGGCCTGGTGATGGTCGCGGTCATCGCCGTGCTGCTGGCGGTCTTCCTGCGCAACCGTCTGAAGGAGGACGAGCAGTGATCACCTCCCGATCGGGCACCGCGCGCGCCGGGCAGTACCTGGCACTGGTCTGCTATCTGGTCTTCCTCGCCTTCCCGCTCCTGTGGCTGGTCTCCACGGCCTTCAAGTCCCCGCAGGAACTGGGCTCCGTGGACGCGTCATGGCTTCCGCGCGACCCCTCGCTGGACAGCTTCACCGCCGCGTTCGGGCAGCAGCCGCTGGCGCGTTCGGCGCTCAACAGCCTGATCGTGGCGTCCTGTGCGGCGGCGATATCGGTGGCGATCGCAGTCCCGGCGGCGTACGTGATGGTCAGGTACCGCTCGGCGGTCGGCAAGGCGGCGACCGGATGGATCCTGGTCAGCCAGATGTTCCCGTTCGTGCTGGTGATCATCCCGCTGTTCCTGGTGCTGAAGAGTCTCCACCTCATCAACTCCCTCACAGGCCTGGTCCTTGTGTACGTGGTGTGGAACCTGCCGTTCGCGCTGTGGATGCTCCAGGGCTACGTACGTGCCGTGCCCGCCTCGCTGGAGGAGGCCGCCGCGATCGACGGCTGCGGGCGCCTGCGCACCCTGCTCAGCGTGGTCCTTCCGCTGCTCGCACCGGGCCTGGTCGCCACGGTGATGTTCTCCTTCGTCACCGCCTGGAACGAGTTCTTCTTCGCCCTGGTCCTGCTCAAGTCACCGGAGAAGCAGACGATGTCCGTGATCCTCACCCACTTCATCGGCGCGGAGGGCGCGGCCGACCTGGGGCCCCTCGCGGCGGCCGCGCTCATGGCCACCCTCCCGAGCCTCCTGTTCTTCGCGCTGCTCCAGCGACGTCTGGTCAGCGGCATCATGAGCGGGGCGGTGAAGGGCTGATGCGACGCCGCGACTTCCTCACCACGGCAACTGCGGCGGCCTCCGCACCCGCCCTGATCGGCGGCTGCGCGGGATCCCCCGCGGACTCGGGACCGCTGGACTATCTGAGCCTCGCCTGGCAGAAGGAGTCCATCGAGGTCAACAAGGCACTGGTGGCCGAGTGGAACGAGCGCAACCCGTCGGTGAAGGTCCGCTATGTGCAGGGCGCCTGGGAAAGCGTCCACGACCAGCTGCTGACGTCCTTCGAGGGCGGCGAGGCACCCGACATCATCCACGACGAGGCCAACGACCTCACCGACTTCGCCCACGGCGGCTACCTCGCCGATCTGCGGCCGCTGCTGCCCGATGACCTCAAGAGCCAGATCTCCCCGGCCAATTGGGAGACCGCCACGATCGCCGGCGGCATCTACGGCGTACCGTTCCTGCACGATCCGCGGGTGCTGATCGCCAACCGGAGGCTGCTGGAGAAGTCCGGTGTGCGGATGCCGACGGTCGCGCGGCCGTGGAGCTGGGGCGAGTTCGAGGACGTCGCGAAGGAACTCACCCATTCCCAGGGGCACAGCCGCACGTACGGCGTCGCCTGGTCCATGAAGGAGCCCGTCAACCAGTCGGTGAACCTCACGATGAGCACCGGCGGCGCCGTCTTCCACCGCGAGCACGGCAAGGACGTCATCCGCTTCGACGAGGCCGACTCCCGCGTCCCCGAGCTGATACACCGGCAGGTCAACGAGGACCGCACGGCGGCCAGGAGCACCCTCGGCATGGCCGGCTCCGACACCCTTCCGGGGTTCTTCGCCGGGCGCTACGCGGTCGTGCCGCTCAACTTCTCCTTCCGGCAGCAGGTCCAGCAGCAGGCGCCCGACGGCTTCGAATGGGTGACGCTGCCCATGCCCGCCGGGCGGGGCGCTCCAGGCGGGGGACAGTTCCAGGGTGTGAGCCCGCAGACCCTGTCCGTCTCGCAGGACACCTCGCGGAAGAAGGCAGCCATGGCGTTCATCGCGTTCATGACCCGGCCGGACCATATGGCGCGCCTCGCCGAGGGCGACTGGCTGGTGCCCACGGGACATGAGGCGCTGCGCGATCCCGCTCTCAACACCGACGAGCACGGCTGGAGCACCGGGCTCCGCATCGCCTCCGACCTGCGGGCCTCCCCTGTGCTCGGGGTGCGCGGCTATCCCGAGTGGAAGGACAAGGTCGCCACTCCCGCCTTCCAGGAGTACTACGCGGGCAGCATCGGCCTGCGCGCCCTCCGCGACAAGCTCGTGGACGACGGCAACCGCATCCTCGCCAGATACCAGCGCTGAAGCCGCCCCTCGCACACCCACGCCACGGCACCCACGAGTCACAGCACAGAACGGCAACCCGCACCATGAGCGCAGCCCCCGCCTCCTCCTTCCTCTCCCCCGCCCCGGATCCGCCGCCCGACGCACCACCGGCAGCGCCGCCCGCCGCCGCCCTGCGCGAGAGGGCCCGCGGCGGGATGCTGGGGCTCGCGGTCGGCGACGCGCTCGGGGCTCCCGCCGAGAACATGAAGCCCTCGCAGATCAGGGAGCGGTGGGGCCGCGTCGAGGGCTTCGTCGAGGAGGAGCCGTCGGGAACCGACGACACCGAGTACGCCATCTTCTCGGGGCTGATGCTCGCCGAGCACGGCTCCGACCTGACCCTCGCGCACGTCGAGGCCGCATGGCACCGCTGGATCGCCAACCTCGACGAAGGGCCCTTCCGCGGCGCCGGGTTCAGCGAGCGCGGCACGCTGGAGAACCTGCGCCGCGGCCTGGCCGCCCCGATCTCCGCGCAGCACCGGCACGCCTGGAGCGACGGACTGGCCATGCGTGCCGCGCCGTTCGGCATCTTCGCCGCGGGACGCCCCGCCGAGGCCGCGCGTCTCGTCGCGCTCGACGGCACCGTCAGCCATGACGGCGAGGGCATCTACGGAGGGCAGGCCGTCGCCGCCGGCGTGGCCGCCGCGATGGTCGGACGCAGCACCGATGCGGTGATCGCGGCCGCGCTGTCCGTCGTGCCCGAGGACTCGTGGACGGCGCGCTCGCTGCGGCGCGCCGTCGCGACGGCCCAGCGCGTCCGCCACGACCGGGACGCCACGCGGCTGGGACGGGAGCGCGCCGTGCGCTCCGCCGTCGTGATCGGCGGCTACCCGTGGATGGACCTGGCGCCCGAGGCGGTCGGGCTCGCCTTCGGCGCCTTCGCCGTCGCCCGGGGCGACTTCCGGGAATCGGTGCTCACCGCCGTCAACATGGGCCGTGACGCCGATACGACGGCCGCCGTCGCGGGTGCGCTCGCGGGGGCTCTCGGCGGGGCCGGCGCCGTACCCGGGGAATGGGCGGCCGCGATCGGGCCTGCGCGGGGAAGCTGCCTGCCGTCGATGGCGGGCTACCACGTCCTGGACATCGCGGAGTTGCTCACTCCGTCACCGCCGGGGTCGGCGCCCCGTCGCAGCGGTGGCGGCGAGAGGCCGAAGCGATGAGCGCCGCGAGCGACGGCAGAGTCGTCAGGGCACGCGGAAGGCGGCCCGGGGCCGAGGGCCCAGCCGACACCGGCGCGCACGGCGACCGGGTTCCGGCAGGCCCCCGCCGGATCGAGGGCCTGCTCCTCGGGATCGCGGCGGGCGACGCGGCGGGCTGGCCGGCCGCCCGGCACCGCGCCTCCCGGATGCCGGAGTGGACGCGGCGGCTGACCCGGGAGCTGGACACCTTCGCCGAGCTCAACGCGACGACCACCCTCCCGGTACCGATCGCCCTCAACCAGCCGCCGGAACCGCTGCGGCTCGGCCCGTCCGACGACGCGGAGTGGGCCGCGTTCACCGCCGAGTCGGTGCTCACCGCCGCCGGGGCGCTGCTGAGCGATCTGGGACGGGACCGCCGGATGCGGGCCGCCGTCGACCTGGCCTGGAACGAACTGGCGGGCGAGGTCGCCGCCGCGGCGGGCCGCGCCCCGGAGGTGGAGTCCGCGGTGCTGCCGCTGCGTGCCCGCATCTCCGTACGGGCGGGACTGGGGAACCTCGCCACGGGGCTGCGGCCCCCTGCGACCGGGCACGACAACCCCCACTTCTTCGACGACGCCGCGTGCGTGCGTGCGGCCGTACTGGCGACGGTGCACCCGGGGAACCCTTCCGCCGCCGCGGATCTCGCCGAGTGTGACGCCCGCTACACGCAGGACGGCGACGGCGTGCACGGCGCCCGCGCCATGGCCGCGGCTGTGGCCGAGGCACTGGGCGGTGCGGACGTCGAAGCATGCGTGGCAGCGGCGCTGGATCAGATGCCCTCCGGTACGGAGATCCGCCGCAACGCGCGGCACGCCGTACGGCTCGCGCAGGAAGCGGCCGCCGACCGGCCCGGCATGGCGGGCAACGCCTTCGCTCTGGTGCCGGTGCTGGAACACGAGATCGTCGACCATATCTACAGCTACGGCATCGCCGCGGCCGAGACCGTGCCCGTCGCGCTCGCCCTCTCCCTCGCCGGGAACGGCTCGGTGGCGGAGGCCGTGCCGGCGGCGGCCTGCCTCTCGCGGGTGGCGGACTCCGCTCCCGCGCTGGCGGGGGCGCTGACCGGAGCGATCGGCGGCGCGGCGGACATCCCGCGCAGCTGGCGCGAGGCCTGCCGCACGCTGTCCGGCTGCGCGCTGCCGCGGCTGGCCGGGAGGGACCTGGTCGAGCTCGCCGAACTGCTGGCGCGTACCGAGCTGACCGCGCCCGAGGGGACCCCTGTGGAAGGAATCAACTGCGCATGACGCCCACGCACACACCGACGCTGGAGGACCGCACCACCGGCTGCCTGGTCGGGGCCGCGGTCGGCGACGCCCTCGGCGGACCGGTCGAGGGGTGGAGCCCCGAGCAGATCGTGGAGCGCCACGGCGGCCGGGTGCAGGGCATCGTCGGCCCCTTCTACGAGGACTGGCGCAACGCCCGGCCCATCGCCCCGTACCACAAGGGCGACGGGCACGTCACCGACGACACCCTCATGACGCACGCCCTGGTGCGGGTCTACGAGAAGGTGCGCGACCACCTGGACGCCTACGACGTCGCCGAGCGTCTGGTGCCCGATCTGATGGGGAATCCGCGCTGGATTCCCGAACTCGAGGCCGAGGCACTGCCGTTGCAGCGCATCTTCCTCGCCGAGAAATGGATCGTCGCGCGGCTCCACTACGGCCACATGGATCCGAGGGAGGCGGGCGTCGGCAACATCGTCAACTGCGGTGCCGCGATGTACATGGCGCCCGTGGGCCTGGTCAACGCCGGTAATCCGGCGGCTGCTTACGCGGAGGCGCTGGACGTCTCCGGTGCTCACCAGTCCTCTTACGGGAGGGAGGCGGCAGGGGTGTTCGCCGCGGCAGTCGCCTCGGCCTGCAGACCAGGCTCGACGCCGCGGTCCGTCGTCGAGGACGCACTGGAGCTGGCCAAGGACGGCACCCGGGAGGCGATCGCCGCGGTGTGCGAAGTGGCTGCGCGGCACAGCGACTTCGAGGGCGCGCTGAAGCCCCTGCGTGAGGCCGTGGCTCCGTACGACACCGTCGGCCCCGAGTACCGCAGCCCCTCGCTCGGCGCGCGCCGTCCCTCCCGGCTGCACTCCATCGAGGAACTCCCCATCGCCCTGGGCATGTTGCTCGTAGGGGACGGCGACTTCCGCCGCACCGTGCTCGGTTCGGTCAACTACGGCCGTGACTGCGATTCCATCGCGACGATGAGCGGGGCGGTCGTGGGTGCCCTGCGGGGCGCGTCGGCCGTGCCGGAGGAGTGGAGCACGGAGGTCGCCCGCGCCAGCAGGCTCGATCTGCACGCACCGGCGGCGGCGCTCGCCGAGGTCACCCGCGAGATCTTCGGCCGTGACATGGAGCGCCGCCGCGCACACGAGCGCGCGTTCACAGCCATCGCGGCAGACGCGACGAACGCGGACGCCGCTGACGCGGCCGGCTCGGCGAACGCGGTCTCGTGATGCGCCTGACGTGGATCCAGCCCGAGGACCTGGTGGGCCACGAGTTGCGGCAGGCCGCCGAGGACGGCCGCGACGCCTCGGCGATCGAGCGCGTGTGGCGCGACGCGGGCGGGACCCCCGCACCCGAGCGCGCCGGTGCGTCCACAGCTCAGGCCGACGGACGGCTGCGGGAGACGGCCCTGCGGCTCCTCGACGAACTGGCCCTGCTTCGCTCGCCGTCGGCCGCGGACGAGCCCACGGATCTCGCCGCGATCAGGGCCGCGTGCCCGGACTGGCCCGAAGCGCGGCAGCCGCAGGAGCCTGGGGACGCCCACACCGTCGCCGGCCTGCGGGAGCGTCTCGAGGCGGCGTGGCTGGGCCGGGCCGCGGGCTGCCTGCTCGGCAAGCCCGTCGAGAAGATGCCGCTCTCCGGAATCCGCGAGATCGCCCGCGCCACCGGCAACTGGCCGCTCGACGACTGGTTCACGCAGACCGGTCTCCCCATGGAGACGGCACGGCGCCTGCCCTGGAACCGGCGCAGCGCCTCCACCTCCCTGGCGGAGAACATCGACGGCATGCCGGAGGACGACGACCTCAACTACCCGCTGCTGGGACTTCTGTTGCTCCAGCGCCACGGCCACGGATTCGGCACCGCCGACGTCGCCTCGCTCTGGCTGGACGAACTGCCCGCCGGCCGTGCGTTCACCGCGGAGCGCATCGCGTACCGCAACCTGCTCGACGGCCTGGTGCCCCCGGACACCGCCCGCCGCCACAACCCGTTCCGTGAGTGGATCGGCGCGCAGATCCGCGCCGACGTCTTCGGCTGGACATCTCCGGGCGACCCCGCGACCGCCGCCGAACTGGCATGGCGCGACGCCACGTTGAGCCACACGGGCAACGGCGTGTACGGGGAGATGTTCGCCGCCGCCGTCATCGCGGAGGCGGCCTCCGGCGCCGCCCCGGACGTCATGGCATGCCTCCGTACGGGACTGCGGGTCGTGCCGGCTCGCTCCCGTCTCGCCCGGGCCGTGACGTTCGGGATCGAAACGGCGCTCGCCGAACCCGCAGGCACCGCGGCTGGTTTCGAGTGGGTCGTGGACCGTCTCCACGAGGAGTACGGACACCACCACTGGGTTCACGTCCTGCCGAACGCCGCGCTGCTGGCCGCCGCGCTCACCCACGCCCGCGGCGATTTCACCGGCTCCATCTGCCGTGCCGTCTCCGGCGGTTGGGACACCGACTCCAACGGCGCGACCGCCGGATCCGTCGCGGGGCTGCTCGCCGGCTCGCCCGGTGCGCTTCCCTCACGCTGGACCGCCCCATTGAGGAACCGCCTGGCCACGAGCGTGAGCGGCTTCGACGGCACCGGCTTCGACACCCTCGCCCGCCTCACCTGCGACCTCGCCCTCCCCCGCCCGTCCCCGGACCTACAGGAGACCCCCGTACCGTGACTCGCACGACACCGCCTGCCAAGTCCTCGTCCTCACCGGCCATCGCGGTGCTGGGCAGCACCAACATGGACCTCGTCGCCTACGTCGCGACCGCGCCGCACCGCGGCGAGACGGTCACCGGCCGCGCCTTCCGCACCGTCCCCGGCGGCAAGGGCGCCAACCAGGCCGTCGCGGCGGCCCGTTCGGGCGGATCGGTCACGATGATCGGCGCCGTCGGGGACGACGACTTCGGCGTGCGCCTTCGGGCGTCGCTCGCCGGTGACGGTGTCGACACCGGCGGCCTGCGCACCGTGGAGGGCGAGAGCGGCACCGCGCACATCGTGGTGGACGACGACGGAGGCAACGCCATCGTCGTCGTACCCGGCGCGAACGGCACCGTCGACGGCCTCGCCGACGGCGACGAGCAGCGCATCGCCGCGGCCGACGCGCTGCTCCTCCAACTGGAGATCCCCCTCGGCGGCGTCCTCGCGGGTGCGCGTGCGGCACACGAACATGGCGTTCGCGTCGTTCTCACCCCGGCCCCCGCGCAGCCACTGCCCCCCGAACTCCTCACCGTCACCGACTTGTTGGTCCCCAACGAGCACGAAGCCGCCGTCCTGACCGGCAAGTCCGACCCGTACGACGCGGCATCCGCCCTGCTCGCCCTCGTGCCCGAGGTCGTCGTCACCCTCGGCGAGAAGGGCTCGCTGTACGCCGTACGGGACGCGGAACCGGTGCACGTACCCGCCCCCCGCGTGAAGGCCGAGGACACCACGGCCGCCGGGGACACCTTCGTGGGGGCGCTGGCCGTCGCCGGCGGCGAGGGCCGGACGATGCCCGACGCCCTGGCGTGGGCATCGTCGGCCTCCGCGCTGTCGGTTCAGCGCCCGGGCGCGTCCGCGTCCATGCCGCACCGCACCGAGACCGACGCCTTCGCCGCCACGCTCCACGGAAGCCGGACACCGTCATGAACGACGTGCACGACCTGACCGGGCCGGCCACCGGCCTCGCCGAGCGGGACCCGGCACCCGCCCCGCTCGAAGGACTCCGCGTCCTCGACCTCGCCACCCTCTTCGCGGGCCCTCTCGCGGCCACCATGCTCGGCGACTTCGGCGCCGACGTGATCAAGATCGAGCATCCGCGCAGGCCCGACCCGTCACGCGGCCACGGACCCGGCAAGGACGGCGTCGGCCTGTGGTGGAAGCTGCTGGGCCGCAACAAGCGAAACATCACTCTCGATCTGTCCACGCCCGGCGGCCGGGATGTTCTGCTGCGCCTCGCCGAGCAGTCCGACGTCGTCATCGAGAACTTCCGCCCCGGCACCCTCGAGAAGTGGGACCTGGGCTGGGAGGAGCTCTCGGCCGTCAACCCGGGACTGGTGCTGGCACGCGTCACAGGCTTCGGACAGTTCGGCCCGTACGCGCGCCGCCCCGGCTTCGGCACGCTCGCCGAGGCCATGAGCGGCTTCGCGGCGATCACCGGCGAACCGGACGGGCCGCCGACGCTCCCGCCGTTCGGGCTCGCCGACTCCATCGCCGCGCTTGCCACCTCATACGCCGTGATGGCGGCCCTGCGCAGCCGGGAGAGAACCGGGCGGGGACAGGTCATCGACATGGCGATCATCGAACCGATGCTGACGGTGCTGGGACCGCAACCCATCTGGTACGACCAGCTCGGCTACGTGCAGCCCCGCACCGGCAACAGGTCCGCGAACAACGCGCCCCGCAACACCTACCGCACAGCGGACGGCGCGTGGCTGGCGGTCTCGACCTCTGCGCAGTCCGTCGCCGAGCGGGTGCTGCGCCTCGTCGGGCACCCCGAGTTCCTCGACGAGCCGTGGTTCGCCTCGGGCGCCGGCCGTGCCGCGCACGCGGACGAGCTCGACGAGGCGGTCGGCGGCTGGATCGCACGGCACGACCGGGCCGAGGTCGTCGCCGCGTTCGAGCAGGCCGAGGCGGCCGTCGCGACCGTCAACGACATCCGCGGCGTGATGGAGGACGAGCAGTACAAGGCCCTCGACTCCATCACGTCCGTCGAGGACGAGGAACTGGGCACCGTCCGCATGCAGAACGTGCTCTTCCGGCTCTCCGAGACGCCCGGCGCCATCAAGTGGGCGGGCAGGCCGCACGGTGCCGACACCGACACGGTCCTTGTCCAGGCCGGCCTGAGCGAGCAGGAGATCACCGCCCTGCGGGACGGCGGCGCGCTGTGATGGGCGGACGGCTCCGGGACGTCGCACACGGTACGTCCGGCACCGGTCCGGAAGAGCTGCCGCTGACCTGGCTCTACGCGCCCGGGGACCGGCCGGACGTCGTACGCAAGGCCCTCACCTCCGGCGCCGATGTGGTGATCGTCGACCTGGAGGACGCGGTCGCGCCCGAGCGCAAGCCTTACGCGCTGCGTGCCACGGCCGAGCTGCTCGCCGAACCGCGTCCCGGGCCGGTGCCCGTCCATGTGCGGGTCAACGCCCTGGACGGGCCGCTCGCCGAGGCCGAGGTGCGCACCCTCGCGACCCTGCCGGGGATCGCCGGGCTGCGGCTGCCGAAGGTCGACGCCGAGGCGGACGTCCTGCGGGTAGCCCAGAGGGCGCAGACGGCGCGGGAAAGTGCAGCACGGGAAGGACAGCCGGACGAAGGGACGGCCGGTCCTCCGCCCCTGTACGCGCTGCTCGAATCCGCTCTCGGCATCGAGAACGCCTTCGTCGTCGCCACGGCGCACCCCGCGGTCCGCGGCATCGCACTGGGCGAGGCGGATCTGCGCGCCGTGCTCGGTGTGACGGGAGAGGCAGGGCTCGCCTGGCCCCGGAGCCGGGCCGTGGTCGCCGCACGCGCGGCAGGGCTGGCTCCGCCGCCACAGTCCGTCTATCCGGACGTCTCCGATGTGGAGGGGCTCGCCCGGTCCTGTGCCGAGGGCCGCAGCCTGGGCTTCCTGGGGCGTACCGCGATCCACCCGTGCCAGCTGGAGACCATCGAGCGGGCGTATCTGCCCACAGGTCAGGAGATCGAGGCCGCCGAGGAGGTCGTGAAGGCCGCGGCCACGGACGGCGGCGCGCTGGCGCTGGCGGACGGGCGGTTCGTCGACGCGGCGGTCGTCGCCGGAGCGCGGCGGACGCTGGCCCTCGCGAGGCGCCGCAGCTGAGGAGCAAAGCAGCGGCGCAGGCGCACGTCATGCGCCTGCGCCGTCATCACGCAGTCCCCAGCGAGGGTGCGAACGTCAGGACGCTCCGCTGGAACTCTCGGGGGCCGACACGGCGGACGTCGGCCCGTCGCCGCTCCCTGCCACGTCGTCCCTTGGCCCCTTCGGTGACGCCGGGTCGGCGGGCGCGGTGACCGTGGCGCTCTTGCCGCCGGAAGAGGAGCCGCCGGTGCCGGAGTCCTCCGGCTCGACGATCTCCTCCCTGCCGGGCCGCGTCCGCGCGGAGATCACGATGCCGACCACGGCGGCGACGAAGACGAGGATCGAGGTCCAGTCGTTCAGCCGCAGACCAGCGATGTGGTGCGCGTCGTCGACACGCAGGTACTCGATCCAGAACCGGCCGACGGTGTACGACGCGATGTACAGGCCCAGGACACGGCCGTGTCCGAGCTTGAAGCGGCGGTCCGCCCAGATCACCAGGAACGCGACGCCGACGCACCACAGGGACTCGTAGAGGAACGTCGGGTGGTAGGTGGTCAGGCTCGGGGTGTCGACGGGCCTGTGCTGCGGGTCGATCTCGACGGCCCAGGGGAGATCCGTGGCCCGGCCGTACAGCTCCTGGTTGAACCAGTTGCCCCAGCGGCCGATGGCCTGCGCGAGCGCGACGCCGGGGGCCACCGCGTCCGCGTACGCCGGGAGCGGGATGCCCCGCCTGCGGCAGCCGATCCACGCGCCCAGGGCACCGAGCGCGACCGCGCCCCAGATGCCGAGCCCGCCGTCCCAGATCTTGAAGGCGTCGACCCAGTTGCGGCCCTCGCCGAAGTAGAGCTGGTAGTCGGTGATGACGTGGTAGAGCCGCCCGCCGACCAGACCGAACGGCACAGCCCACACGGCGATGTCGGCGACCGTGCCGACGCGGCCGCCGCGCGCGACCCAGCGGCGTCCGCCGAGCCACACCGCGACGAAGACGCCGATGATGATGCAGAACGCATAGCCGCGCAGCGGAACCGGTCCGAGATGAATCTCGCCGGCCGAGGGGCTGGGGATGAATGCAAGGATCTCCATGGCGTTGCCGACGCTACCCTGCTCTGCCTCGCCATCGGCAATGCACCCTGTGCAACAGCTCCATAACGGCCGATCGGCGCACGCCGCGGATCCGCCATACCGTCAGATCCCACGGTCCAGAACGCGGCCCCGCCCGGGCATTCGCCCGGACGAGACCTTCGTCACATCAGAGGTCCGGCCACGCGCGGAGGGCGCCGGGCGCTCAGCTCTTCGCCAGGACCTTCTTCTTCAGGGACGCCGGAGTCAGGGGCTTGCTGCTGCCGTAGATGTTCTCACCGTCGAGCAGCACCGTCGGCGTCGACTGATGGCCCGACTTCTTGAAGGAGTCGCCGGTCTTCTTCACCCAGTCGTCGTGCGTGCCGCCGGTGACGCACTCGCGGAAGCCCGAACCCTTCACACCGGCCTTCCCCGCGAGCTCGATGAGCCGCTGACGGCTGCTGAAGGCGTCGCTCTGCTCGGGCGGCTGGTTGCGGTACAGCACGTCGTGGAAGCGGCGGAAGGTGCCCTCGTCCCGGGCACAGGCCGCAGCGTTCGCCGCACGGTGCGAGCCCTTACCGCCCATGTTGTCGTCGATGATCGTGACAAGGTGGTACTCCGTCCGGAGCTTGCCCTTCTTCTCCAGGGCCCGGATCGTGGGGCTGAACTGCTTCTCGAACTGCCCGCAGGCCGGGCAGCGGAAGTCCTCGTAGACGGTGAGCTTCGCGGGTGCGTCCTGCTTGCCCACGGCGATCGGCTTGGCGTCGTCAGCAGACCCCTTCCCGGAGGTCTGCTGGGCGACCAGGGCACCCACTCCGGCACCGACGGCCAGCACTGCGACGACCACGCCGGCGACCTTGAACTGCCTGCCCCGTTTCTCGGTGGTCCGCCGACGCTGTTGCTCGGCCCGCATGCGCTCCGTGGCGGTGCGGTTCCCCTCGTGTCCTTCGTTCATCTTCTGGCTCTTCACACCGTGAGCCAACGAACGGAAGCCCGTACCGCCTGCGCGACCGCCCCGCGTTTCGCCCGAAAGAGCGAGACGCGGGGCGGCTGACTGCGCAGGGCCGGGGCCCGGGCGCTCGTTACCGTGCGGGCCGGCGCCGCACGCCCGCGGCGAGCTCGGCCGCCAGCGCCCGTACGTCCTCGAGCCCGGACTTGAGGTCGTCCGGGTGGGCCAGCAGCTTCTTGACGAAGGCCGAACCGACGATGACGCCGTCCGCGAAGGCGGCGACCTCCTCGGCCTGTGTGGCGTTGGAGACGCCGAGCCCGACGCAGACGGGCAGCTGCGTGGTTGCCCGGGTGCGCTCGACGAGCTGCTGCGCCTCACGCCCCACGGACTCCCGGGTGCCGGTGACACCCATGAGAGAGGCCGCGTAGACGAAGCCGCTGCCCGCAGCCGTGATCTTCGCGAGGCGCTCGTCCTTGCTGCTGGGAGCGACGACGAACACCGTTGCGAGCCCGTGCTGTTCGGCGGATTTGCGCCAGCCCTCGGACTCCTCCACGGGCAGATCGGGCAGGATGCAGCCGGCGCCGCCCGCCGCGGCCAGTTCGGCGGCGAAGCGGTCCACGCCGTAGCGGTCCACGGGATTCCAGTACGTCATGCACAGGACCGGCTTGCCCGTGGCGGCGTGTGCGTCGCGCACGGTCCGTACGACGTCGGCGATGCGGACGCCGCCGCGCAGGGCGATGTCGTCGGCGGTCTGGATGACGGGGCCGTCGAGCACGGGGTCGCTGTGCGGCAGCCCGACCTCGACGATGTCGCAGCCGCTCTCCAGCAGTGCGACGCACGCCTCGATCCCGCCGTCGACGGTCGGGAAGCCGGCGGGGAGATAGCCGACGAGGGCGGCGCGGTTCTCCGCCCGCACCCCCGCCAGGACGCTGTCCAGCAACTCGATGCCGCCGGTCGCCGCGGTGCCCCTGCCGCTCTTCGCTCCGGTTGCCTCAGCGCTCACTGGTCCGCCCCCTCGTCGTACAGGCCGAAGTAGCGGGCGGCGGTGTCCATGTCCTTGTCGCCGCGCCCGGAGAGATTCACCAGGATCAGCCCGTCGGGGCCGAGTTCCCTGCCCAGGTCCAGCACGCCGGCGAGCGCGTGCGCGCTCTCGATCGCCGGGATGATGCCCTCCGTCTCGGACAGCAGCCGCAGGGCACGCATCGCCTCGTCGTCGGTGACGGGCCGGTAGTCCCCGCGCCCCGACTGCTTCAGATAGGCGTGCTCCGGGCCGATTCCCGGGTAGTCCAGGCCCGCCGAGATCGAGTACGGCTCGGTGATCTGCCCCTCGTCGTCCTGCAGTACGAAGCTGCGCGAGCCATGCAGGATGCCGGGCTCGCCGACGGACAGCGTCGCGGCGTGCTCACCGGACTCCACGCCGTGCCCGGCAGCCTCGAGGCCGACCAGCCTGACGTCCTCGTCGTTCAGGAACGCGTGGAAGAGGCCGATGGCGTTGGAACCGCCGCCGACGCATGCGGCGACGGCGTCCGGCAGCCGCCCGGCCCGCTCCAGGATCTGACGGCGAGCCTCCACGCCGATGACCCGGTGGAAGTCCCGCACGAGCTGCGGGAAGGGGTGGGGGCCCGCGACCGTACCGAAGAGGTAGTGGGTGCGGTCGACGTTGGCGACCCAGTCGCGGAACGCCTCGTTGATGGCGTCCTTGAGGGTGCGGCTCCCGGACGCCACGGGCACGACCTCGGCGCCCAGCATCCGCATCCGCGCCACGTTCAGCGCCTGACGCTGGGTGTCGATCTCGCCCATGTAGACGGTGCATTCGAGACCGAAGAGTGCGCAGGCGGTGGCCGTGGCAACACCGTGCTGCCCTGCGCCGGTCTCGGCGATGACGCGGCTCTTGCCCATGCGCTTGGTCAGCAGGGCCTGGCCCAGCACATTGTTGATCTTGTGTGAGCCGGTGTGGTTGAGGTCTTCCCGCTTGAGGAAGACCCGGGCGCCGCCCGCCTGTTCGGCGAATCGCGACACCTCGGTCAGCGGGCTGGGACGGCCGGTGTAGTTGACCATCAGGCCTTCGAGTTCGGCGATGAACGCCGGATCGGCCTTCGCCTTCTCGTACTCGACGGCCACCTCGTCGACGGCGGCGACGAGTGCCTCGGGAATGAACTTGCCGCCGAAGGCGCCGAAATAGCCTCCGGGATCGGGGACCCGGCCCTCGGGGTCGGGGACAAAGTAGTCGGACATTCGACGTGCTCCTCGTGAAAGTGCAGATCTGCGGAAGTACAGGTGAGTCACCGGTGTGCGGGCGCCGCCGCACCCGCACGCCATCGGCGGCCGTTGATCTGGCCCGGCTCACAGCCGATGTGGTAACGCACCCGCCGTCCGTGCACGCGTCGCGCGGGCGCCCGGCATCCGCGCGGACGGCAGCCACGCGCCAGCGCCGCGTACGGGCCGCGCGCCTGGCGGCGCCGTTCACAAGTTTGGGGGCTCCCCAGCCCGGAGGGCGAGGGTTGGGGTCTCCCCAGCCCGGAGGGCGAGGGTTGGGGTCTCCCCAGCCCGGAGGGCGAGGGTTGGGGTCTCCCCAGCCCGGAGGGCGAGGGTTGGGGGCTCCCCAGCCCGGAGGGCGAGGGGAAGGTCGTGCTTGGGGTCATGCGGGGGTCAGCCCCTCCCGTGCCCGTGCCGCAGCGCGGGGTGGGCTCCGGCGGCGACGAGGTCGGCCACGGCCGTCTTCGGGTCCTTGCCGGTCACCAGCGATTCGCCGACGAGCACCGCGTCGGCGCCGTCGTTGGCGTATGCGATGAGGTCGTGCGGCCCGCGTACACCGGACTCGGCGACCTTGACGATGTGCCCGGGGATCTCGGGGGCGATACGGGCGAAGTTGCCCCGGTCGACCTCGAGCGTCTTGAGATTACGCGCATTGATCCCGATGATCCGCGCCCCGGCGTCCAGGGCACGCTGGGCCTCATCCTCGTCGTGCGCCTCGACGAGCGGGGTCAGCCCGATCGACTCGGCACGCTCGACGAGGGAGACGAGGGCCTCCTGCTCCAGTGCCGCGACGATGAGCAGGACCACGTCCGCGCCGTGCGCCCGCGCCTCCCACAGCTGGTACGAGGAGAAGATGAAGTCCTTGCGCAGCACCGGGATGTCGACCTTGGCCCGTACGGCCTCGAGGTCCGCGAGCGAACCGCCGAAGCGCCGTTTCTCGGTGAGGACGGAGATGAGCGAGGCGCCGCCCGTCTCGTAGTCGACGGCCAGTGCGGCCGGGTCCGCGATCGCGGCCAGCGCGCCCTTGGACGGGCTGGAGCGCTTGACCTCGCAGATGACCCTGACGCCCTCACCCTTCAGGGCCGCGACACCGTCCTTGGCGGGAGGGCCCGCGGCGGCACGCTCCTTGAGCTCGTCGAGGCTGACGCGCGCCTGCCGCTCGGCAAGGTCCTCACGCACGCCTTCGATGATCTCGTCGAGCACACTCACCGAGCGGCCTCCTTCGGGTCGGGTACTGGCCTCCGCGAGACGGGCGGGGTACTGGTCAGATCGGGCAGTGCGATGCTATCGGGCGGGAGCCGGAGGACTCGCATCCGCCTGGCTCGAATTCCATATTCCGGACAAAGCGGCCCTCAAGTGCCGCAGCACGGGCCGCGTCTGCGGCGCGTACTCACGGGGCCAGCGCTGCTCCCACCGGCAGGTTCCGTACGACGGCGAAGGCCAGCGCGAGAGCGCCCAGCGACCACCAGTGCGAGGTGCGCAGCGGCACCGCCACCGGCCGGGAGCGCAGCACCTGCACCATCCAGAAGACCATGAAGACCGCGAAGGCGGCGAACCCGGCCACCGCGAGGGCGTTCATCCCGAGTGCCGTGGCGAAGTCGCCGTGCGCGACGGCGTGCGCGCTGCGCAGGCCGCCGCAGCCGGGGCAGTAGATGCCGGTGAAGTGCAGCAGCGGACAGACCGGGTAGTGCCCGGGCTCACCCGGGTCCACGGCCCCCACGTACGCGAAGGCCGCGCCGACGGCCACGAGAGTGCCGAACGGCGCGGCGAGGCGGGACAGCGGCACAGCCGGCCGTCGTCCCGCGGGTACGGGCTCGTGCCCGCTCAGGACGACTGCTCCTGGGGCCGCGCCGGGGCTCCGGAGCGGGCGGCCTCCTTGGGCTGCCCGAGGCCCGCGGCCTTCATCAGCAGGCCGACGACGCCTCCGGCGCCGACCACGACAAGGCCGGCCACGAATCCGATCGGCTCGGCCAGCACCGTGAAGATGCCGGAGATGCAGAAGCCGATGGTGCTGATCGTCACGCCCGTCCAGGCGGCCAGGGTGTGGCCGTGGCTGTTGCCCGCCATGTGTTGCTCTCCTCGTAGTTCCAACCGACTGGGCCACCCGGCCCCGCTCGCCGCCCATTCTTCCCCCTGCCCCGCGGAGCCGACGAGCCAGGGGGGCTCCGAGGGCCGCGAGGCTGCGGGGGCTCGGTGCCGGAAAGGATCCAACCCCCGCAGAAGGCGCAGGGCTCAGGCGCCGGCGCCCTCCGCGCCCTCGGCGCGATTCGGGCTCGTTCCCTTGGGGGGCGCTGCTTCTCGCCGCGCCGTGGGGGCGGTGCCGCCGGTGGGGTCCTCGCCGCGGTCGAGGGCCTTCCACAGGTCCTCGGGACGGTCCGGGTCCACCGGTTCCGGAGCGGTACCGCGAGGGGTGCGCCCGGTCCGCTCGTAGCGGGCGCTTCCCGACATCGAGGGCCACGCCGGTCCGTACCGCAGCGCCAACACACCCGCCACCACCAGGAGCACGCCGCCCAGGGCCGACACGTACGGCCAGACGCTGACGTGCACCGTCTCGATCCCGGCACGGGCGAGCCCGCTCGCCCTGGCGGCCTTCTCCTCCAGGGCGCCGCTGTCGCCGGCGCCGAGGAGCGCGGCGGCGCCCGTGCCCGCGCCGCAGAGCGTCAGCAGCGCGGCAACGAGGGCGCGGGCGGCGCGCCTGACCGCGAACACCGCGACGAGAGCGGCGAGTCCGACGAGGGCGAGGGCGCTGGGCAGACCGGTGACGTCGCCACCCTTGGCCTTCACGGGCAGTCCGCCCTGCGCGAAGGACGCCGTGGCGTGACCCCACACCTGTCCACTGGCGAGGAGCGCGAGAGCGGCACCCGCCGCCCCGCACAGCAGCGCCAGCGCGAGGGCGCGGCGTGCGAAGTCCGAGTGAGCCACGGCGGACGCCGAAACGGAAGGGGAGGCGGAGAGGGAAGGGGAGGCGGCGGCCGGTTCGGCGCTGCCGGACACTGCCGGTGCTGCGTGCTCCGCGCGGCCTTCGTGGCCCGGTGCGCCGTCCGAGGAGCGGGGGTGCGGTACGGAAGTCACCCGTCCACGCTACCGCCGAGCCTCTCGGCCGAGGCCACCGCCCTGAGAACCGCGGCCGCCTTGTTCCGGCACTCGGTGTCCTCGGCGACGGGATCGGAGTCCGCGACGACGCCCGCGCCGGCCTGCACGTATGCGGTGCCGTCCCGCAGCAGCGCGGTGCGGATCGCGATGGCCATATCGGCGTCCCCGGCGAAGTCGAGATAGCCGACGCAGCCGCCGTAGACACCGCGGCGCGTGGGCTCCAGCTCCTCGATGATCTGCAGCGCACGGGGCTTGGGCGCGCCGGAGAGCGTCCCGGCGGGGAAGCAGGCGGTGAGCGCGTCGAAGGCGGCGCGGTCCTGGGCGAGCCGGCCGGTCACGGTGGAGACGATGTGCATGACGTGGCTGTAGCGCTCGATGGACATGAAGTCGACGACCTCGACACTGCCCGGCTCGCACACCTTCCCCAGGTCGTTGCGGCCGAGGTCGACGAGCATGAGGTGCTCGGCGCGCTCCTTGGGGTCCTCGAGCAGTTCCTCCGCGAGGGCGGTGTCCTCCTGCGGGGTGTGGCCACGGGGACGGGTGCCGGCGATGGGGTGCATCATCGCCTGCCCGTCCTCGACCTTCACGAGCGCTTCGGGGCTCGACCCCACCACGTCGAAGCCGCCGCTGCCGCCGTCGGCGGTGTCCGCGAAGCGGAACAGGTACATGTACGGGCTGGGGTTGGTCGCTCGCAGCACCCGGTAGACGTCGAGGGCGCTCGCGGTGCAGCCGGTCTCGAACCGCTGCGACGGGACGACCTGGAAGGCCTCGCCCGCGCGGATGCGTTCCTTGATGTCCTCGACCCACGCCTGGTACGTCTCGCCGCCCGACCGTGCGGTGAACTCCGGGAGCCCTGGGGGTCCCCCCACCGCCGAAGGCGTAGGGGGAGGCAGGACCACGGGGGCCGCCGGTGCCGGCTGCGCCAGGTCCGCGGCCATCGTCTCCAGCCGGGAGACCGCGTCCTCGTACGCCTCGTCGACGCCGGTGTCCAGGTCGTTGTGGTTGATGGCGTTGGCGATCAGCATCACCGTGCCGTCGCGGTGGTCGAGGACGGCCAGGTCCGAGGCGAGCAGCATGGTCAGTTCGGGCAGGGCCAGATCGTCGGCCGTGCTCTCGCTGTCGCCGACCTTCTCCAGGCGCCGCACGATGTCGTATCCGAGGTAGCCGACCATGCCGCCGGTGAACGGCGGCAGATCCGAGTCCTCGTGGAGGTCGCGCGGAGTGTGCAGGGCCTCGACCGTCTCGCGCAGCGCCCGCAGCGGGTCGCCGCTCTCGGGCAGTCCGACGGGCGGCGTGCCGAGCCAGTGCGCCGATCCGCCACGCACCGTGAGGGTCGCGGCGCTGCGTACGCCGATGAAGGAGTAACGGGACCAAGTGCGGCCGTTCTCCGCCGACTCCAGCAGGAACGTGCCGTGCCGCTCACCGGTGAGCTTGCGGTAGAGCGCGATGGGGGTGTCGCCGTCGACGAGCAGGCGACGCGTCACCGGGATGACACGGCGGTCCTTGGCGAGCGTGCGGAATGTCTCGAGGTCCGGAGTCGTCATGATCGCTGACCTTACTGGCCGTCACCGGTCATCGGTGTGCGGCCCGTCTGTGGGCGCTCCGCCCGCCTTCTGCAGCAGCCCCGCGTCGAAACAGGTGCGGTCGCCCGTGTGGCAGGCGCCTCCGACCTGGTCGACCTGGACCAGCACGGTGTCGCCGTCGCAGTCCAGGGACACGGACCGTACGTGCTGGACGTGCCCCGAGGTGTCGCCCTTCACCCAGTACTCCTGGCGGCTGCGGCTGAAGTAGGTGGCGCGGCCGGTGGTGAGGGTGCGGTGCAGGGCTTCGTCGTCCATCCATCCGAGCATCAGCACCTCCCCCGTGTCGTGCTGCTGGGCGACGGCGGGGAACAGGCCGTCCGCGTTGCGCTTGAGACGTGCGGCGATCTCGGGGTCGAGCGAGGTCTCGGAGGATCGTGCGGGCATGGGCACCATTCTCGCGCATGCCGGGCCCTGACGTGCGCGCGCGTTCGGATCCGTATGGCCGGAGGATTCCCGCCGTGCATGCATAGAGGGAACCTATGGCAATTCTTTGTTTTTTCTATTCGACACCGCGAGCTCCTTTCAATCATTGTGTGAGTACGGGCCGGGCGACGGGAATGGGGAGGACCGCGGCTGATGACTCCGATGCTGACGCCGGGCGAAGTGGATCCCTGGGCCAAGCCCGCGAAGGCACCGCTGCCCCGCAAGGAGCTCAAGGGTCTGCAGCGGAGAAGCAACGGCCCGGCGCTGCGCCACATGGCCGGGCATCTGGCCGTTGTTGGGGCCACCACGGGCCTCATCGCGTGGAGTTGGGGAACCTGGTGGATGCTCCCGGCCATGTTCGCGCAGGGGATCGTCCTGGTGTTCCTGTTCGCGCCGATGCACGAGTGCACGCACGGGACCGCGTTCCGTACGCGCCGGCTGAACAGCACGGTGGCGACATTCTGCGGTGTGCTGATGATGCGGCCCGCACTTTATTTCCGATACCGTCACGCCGCACACCATTCCTACACACAGGACCCTGAGCGCGACCCGGACCAGGTGCCCATGCCCGACGGTATTTCCGGATATCTGGGCGAGGTTCTCGGAATGGAATTCTGGCCCAAAGTGGTCGGCACGCTGTACCGGGGCTGCACCGGGCGCTTCAACGACCGTGAGCGGTTCTTCCTCCCCGAGTCGGAGCGCTCCCGCGTGATCTGGGAAGCGCGGCTCATGGTGGGTCTGTACGTGGCCGTGGGTGCCGTGTGCGTCCTGACCGGCACCTGGACGGGCCTGCTCGCCTTCTGGCTCCTCCCGCGTGTGATCGCGGAGCCCACGCTCCGGCTCGTACGCATGGCGGAGCACACCGGCATGGCCGAGGGCCCGGACCCGCTGACCAATACGCGGACCACGCTCACCAATCCGCTGATCCGCTTCCTGTACTGGAACATGCCCTACCACGCGGAGCACCACTTGGCTCCTTCCGTCCCGTTCCACAACCTGGCGCGGCTTCACGAGGCGCTGCCCGGCGCACCTACGAGGCGGCAGTACGTGGTGAGCAAGGGATATGTGCGTGCCCACCGCGACATCGTCGGCAGCCTCGGGCAAGGGTCCGGGTCGACGGTGCCGACCAGCACGTCCGTGGCGGTGACCGGCTGAATCTCCTGCGCCTTTTCGGCGCGGGAGGGGGTCCCCACGGCATACCGGGGGGGGCGTGGGGACCCCGAGTTGGTCCGCGCGGGCGCTCCACGCGGCGCGGCGGCCAGGCCTCGCCGCCGCGTCGCTTCCCCTCCCCTCCGTCTTCTCCGGTCCCCTCCGTCCAGTGCCCTCTCCCCTCTCTCTTCTCCGCTTTCCCCACTCCCCCCGCTCTCCGTCTCCGTGATGCAAAGGAGCATCCGTTGTCCGGACACCTCACGCTCGGCATCGACATCGGCACGACCAACGTCAAGGCGTGCATCCTCGACACCGCGGAGGGCAAGGTCGTCGCCTCCGCCGCGGCGGAGCACCCTCTGCACCACCCGCACCCCGGCTGGGCCGAGCAGGATCCCGACGACTACTGGCGTGCGGTCTCGTCCTGCATAGTCCGCTGCGTGAACCAGTACGCCGGGCCGGCCTCGGATGTGGCGGGGGTGTCGATCTCGGGCCTGGTCGGGGTCACCCTGCCCGTCGACCGCGAGGGGCGGCCGCTGCGGCGGGCCATGATCTGGATGGACAGCCGCTCGCACCGCGAGTGCGAGGAGATACGCGAACAGGTCGGCGAGAACCGGATCAAGGCCGTGAACGGCAACCGCGTCGCGTCCTGGTTCATCGAGCCGAAGGCCATGTGGCTGCGACGCCACGAACCGGAGGTCTTCGCCGCGATCCACAAGCTCCTCTCCCCCGCCGGGTACTGCACGATGCGGCTGACCGGCGAATACGCCATGAATCACGGTGACGCGGGGCTCTTCTACCCGTACGAGCACCGCCGCGCCCGCTGGGACCACTCCCTCACCGAGGCGCTCGGCCTCTCCCCCGGCATCTATCCGGACATCCACACCTCGGACACGGTCATCGGCACCGTCACTGCGCAGGCCGCCCGCGAGACGGGCCTGCAGGAGGGCACCGCGGTGGTGGCGGGCGGCACGGACATCGGCGCGGCCGCGCTGGGCGCGGGAGCCATCGAGGCCGGGCAGGCCTACTACTCGATGGGCACGGGCTCCAACCTCGGAGTCCTCGTGCCGCGTGACCAACTCCCCGATGAGTACCGCATCCTCAAGTGGCCGCACGTGCTGGACGGGATGACGCTGTTCGACGCGCCGATGGCCTTCACCGGTGCGTCCCTGAAGTGGTTCCGCGACAAGTTCGCCGACCCCGAGAGCGCACTCGCCGAACGCATGGGCCGCAACGTCTTCGACCTCGTCACCGCGCAGGCGGAACGCATCACGCCCGGCGCGGACGGGCTGATGTACCTGCCGTACCTCGGGAACTCCCTCTCGCCGCGCTGGGACGGGCAGGCATGCGGTGTCTTCTTCGGGATCCAGCCGTTCACCGGCCGGGCCCACGTCATCAGGGCGCTGATCGAAGGCGTCGCCTTCGATCTCTACTCCAACGTGCGCATCGCGGAGGACGGCGGCGCGGACTTCCCCGAACTCGTGCTCAACGGAGGCCCGACGAAGAGCCCGCTGTGGAACCAGATCACCGCCAACGTCACCAACCGCCGGCTGCTGATCCCCGACGTCGACGAGGCGGCGCCGCTCGGTGATGCCGTGATCGCCGCCTCGGGCGTCGGGCTGTACAAGGACATGCGGGAACCGATGAAGGACCTCGCCCCGGTGCGGGGCGTCGTCGAGCCGGACCCCGAACTGCACGCCATGTACGTCGACTTCTTCGAGCTGTGGGCTCAGTTGTACGACGACCTCAAGTCGAGCATGAGCCGCCACAACGCACTGGTGAACCGCTACAGCGACCCGGAGCCCAGCGCCATCAGCGGTGCGGGCGGCAGCAGTTGACAAGAAAGGACGCACAACCGGCCGCCCCTGCCGGTGATTAGGCGGCGGGGGCGGCAGCCGAGTCTGCGAGGAGCGAATGAGATGAGCGAGCCCGACGGGGGCTGGTGCGCCCTGACCGACGCCTCCGAGGTCGAGGAGGACGACGTCGTCCGCGTCAGCCTGCGCGGGCATGCGTACGCGGTCTTCAACCTCGGCGGCGACTACTACGTCACCGACGACTGCTGCACCCACCAGGAGGCGTCGCTGTCCGAGGGTTACGTGCAGGACGACACCGTCGAATGCCCGCGCCACCAGGGCGTGTTCCACGTACCGACGGGCAAGGCCATGTGCCCGCCGCTGACGAGGCCCTTGCGCGTCTATCCGGCGCGGGTCGACGATGGCCGGGTCTGGATCCGCCTCTCGGGATAGGGGTGACGGAGCTGATGTCCGAGGCCCTGTCCGACGCCGTGGCCGCCGCAGCCCGTTCGGACAGGCCGAAGACCTCGCTCCGCAAGACCGGTGGAACCGCTCCGGGGGACGCGAAGGGCGCCGAGGCCGCGTCCGGCGCACCGACCGTTCAGCCGAACGCCCTGCCGTATGTGAGCTTCAACCAGCTCCGCTCCTTCCACGCCGTGGCCGTCGCGGGAAGCATCACGGCAGCGGCCTCGCTGCTGCACGTCAGCCAGCCGACGGTGACCGTCCAGCTGCGCCAGCTCGAGTCCCACTACGGTGTCGAACTCGTGCGCCGCACCCCGCGGAACGTGCGGCTCACCGAACTCGGCGAGTCGCTGTTCACCATCACCCAGCAGCTCTTCGCCCTTGAAGGCGAGGCGGTGGAGCTGCTCAACTCCGCGGGGAGCACCCTGCGCGGCAGGCTCCGGGTGGGCGGCGTGGCGCCGTACTTCGTGATGCGGCTGCTGTCCACGTTCAGCCGTGCCCACCCCGGCGTGGCCCTCTCGCTGCAGCTGGACAACTCCGCCACGGTCATCCGCAGGCTGATCGACCAGGAGATCGACGTCGGCATCGTCGGCCAGACCACCCTGGACAGCCGGCTGCACGCGCTGCCGTACAGCAGGCAGGACGTCGTGCTCTTCTGCCGCGACGACCATCGGTGGGCGGGCCGGGACGGAGTCCGGCTCCACGAACTCGCCGACATGGCACTGGTGTTGCGGGAGAAGGGTTCGACCTGCCGCCTCACTCTGGAGCAAGTGCTCCAGGAACGCGGCATCGTCCCGCGCGTCACCCTGGAGGTCTGCCGCGAAGGGGTGCGCGAGGCCGTCGTGGCGGGATTCGGCGTGGGCATCACCACCGACATCGAGTACGTCCCCGAGCGCCGCACCCGCATGCTGCGCATCCTCGACGCCGACATCTACACCGAGGCGTTCGCCGTGTGCCTGCGCGAGCGCCGAACTGTGTCGGTGACCCGGGCCTTCATGGCGACGGCCGAGGAGTTCTTCGACCGCGCCCGCGAGTAGGCGCCCCGCCGGGCGCGGCCCGAAATCAGCTCTCCCGCGGGTGGCCGGCCGTACCCTTGACGGCATGTCGACCCATGCCAAGCGTGAACGTCTCATCCTGGCGGATCTGTTGGAGAACAGCGGACCGGAGGCCCCGACCCTGTGCGACGGCTGGAAGGCCCGCGACCTCGCCGCGCACGTGGTGGTGCGCGAACGGCGCGCGGACGCCGCGGGCGGACTGGTACTCAAGTCGCTCGCCCCCCGACTCGACCGTGTGCAGGGCGAGTTCACCTCCAAGCCGTACGAGGAGCTCATCCAGCTCATCCGCACGGGACCGCCACGGATGTCCCCGTACGCGCTCAAGCAGGTCGACGAGGTCGCGAACACCGTCGAGTTCTACATCCATGCAGAGGACCTGCGTCGTGCCGTACCGGACTGGACGCCGCGCGAGCTGGACAGCGTCTTCCAGGACGCGCTGTGGAAGCGGCTGGAGAAGATGGCACGGGTCTTCGGCCGCAAGTCGCCGGTCGGCCTGGTACTGCGCCGTCCCGACGGCCAGACCGCCGTCGCCCGCAAGGGCACCCCGGTCGTGACCGTGACCGGCGAACCGAATGAGCTGGTGCTCTACGTCTCGGGTCGGCAGCGCGTCGCGCGCGTGGAGGAGGAGGGCCAGAAGGAGGCCGTGGCGCGGGCACACGACGCGGAACTGGGGCTCTGAGCGCGCTTCGGCGCCCGGTCCTGCCCGGCACGGCGGCCCGGCCCTCGCACGTCGGGCGTCAGACCGCCGCCGTGCCGATGAGCCCCTCGCGGGTCACCAGCTCCGCGAGGCGGTCCTCCGTCAACTCCTCGGTGCCCGGCGGGCGTTGCGGCAGGACCATGTAGCGGCTCTCCGCGCTGGAGTCCCAGACGGTGATCTCGCGTCCGTCCGGAACGTCGAGCCCGAACTCCGAGAGCACGGCGCGCGGTTCGCGCACGACGCGAGAGCGGTACGCCTCGCTCTTGTACCAGGACGGCGAGGGGCCGAGCAGCGCCACCGGATAGCAGGAGCACAGGGTGCAGACCAGCACGTTGTGACGTTCCTGGGTGTTGGCGACGACCTTCAGGCGCTGCTCCTGCAGCCCGCCCGCCATCGAGAGGCCGACCTCGGGCAGGGCGGCGTTGGCGTCGGCGAGCAGCCGCTCGCGGAAGCCGGCGTCGCTCCAGGCCCGGGCGACGATACGGGCGCCGTTCAGCGGCGACGCGCCGTCCAGGACCGCGGTGAGGACGGCGTCCAGTTCCGCATCGGTGACCTGACCGGCCGCTACGAGGCGCTCCTCAAGGCGGCGCACCCGTGCCGCGACCGGGTTGCCCGTGTGCGTTCCGCTCATGACAGGTGCTCCTCGGCCGGTTCCAGATACGACTGCCACAGGTCCAGGGTCACCTCGTGGTCGCCCTCGCCCCACAGGTCGCGGGCGGCGAAGGCCACGGTGTAGACGGGCTCGACGCGTGGCCGCTCGCGGCGCCGGGCCACGTCGTCGGCGACCGGCCAGCTCCCGGTGACCTCGACGATCCGTCCCGTACGTCCGCGGGCGTAGGCGGGAAGCCGCGTGTGCCAGTCGGGGTCGAAGGCGCGGGTGCGCACCGGGTCGCCGGCGGCGAACAGTGCTGCCGCCGGGTCACGCATCGCCGCCGCCCCGGGCGGTCAGCACGTCGATCGCGTGGAGCCAGCGCTCGTAGTACGAAGCGGCCAAGTACTCCTGCGGAGGCATGCGTTCGATGGCGTCGCGGAACTCGTCCAGGGTGTAGGCGCCGCGCCGCACCAGCGCGATGTTCAGGGCATAGACCCGCGCCTCCCAGTCCGCGTGGAAGGCCGGCTCGTTCTCCTCGGTCACGATGGGCCCGAACCCCGTCTGCCCGCCGACGTCGTTCACCCTGCTCATGCGCCGCAGCCTATGCTCCCCGGCCGCCTGCGGGAACCGTCCGGGATCTCCCCGGCGTGGCCGCCTTGCGTCGCTGCTCTGCGGGATGCGAGGGACGGAACGCGCCCGCCGCAGGCGCCGGACTTCGACGGTGGGGCGACGAGGCACGGGAAAGGGGCGGCGGCAGGACGGACATGGACGACATCAACCGCCGCCGCAGCACGATGACGGTGGGACCGGAAGCCGACCGGACCGGAAGTCGGCCAGGCATCCAGAAGGCGCATCGGAGGATATTCAGCACGAGTTGAGCCACCGGTGCCCGAGACGGTCGCCCGGCTCGTACCCCGCACCGCGGACCCCGCAAGTCGACTGCCATGTCCGCGTCGTCTGCCAAGTCCCCCTGAATCAACGGCGATGCCGTTCCCGCACCCGGCCGGCAGGCTGCTGACGCCCGGCTTTCCGGCGCATTGCGCGGTTCCCGGGAGGCATACGGGACTATCCGAAAGGGACGAATTCGCTTTTGTCCGCGTAGTCGAGAACCTATTGCCGCGCAGGCCGGGACCGATGCGCACCCCGAGGTCCGCTTATCCTTCTCGGGCCTTGTCACGAGGTGAGCAGTGCCGCCCAAACCTGTCTCAAGTTCTGCTGTCAACTGTCTTGAATTCAAAGACGGCTGACGTATCTTGACGTATCACCGGAGTCGCCAAGCCTCGACTGCGCCAAGTGCACCAACCGATGGGCACAGGTACCACCTGTCCGTCTCGAACGGAGCCCTGATGATTCTGACCATTCGTGACTTGGTTGCAGGTCCACCACGCGGTTCTCACCTGCCGGCGCGGACCGGTTCGTACCCTCCGTACCGCTCGCACGCGGTCCCTGCTGCGTCCCGGCGGGCCGCCGCGGGCCGCGGGACCCCTCGCGCAGGACCGCCTCGTGAACCGCTCGCTCACCTTCTCTCGACCGGCGAACTCGCTCCTGCTTGAGGTTCTGATGATGCGTATGACGGACGTAGCGTTCTGGCTCGTGCCGCTCCTGGCGGTCGCTGCGATCGCGGCCGGAATCACGGCACTGCGGTACCGGAGGATGGCTGTCCGGAACGCCGAGCGCAGTCACGTCCTCGAACGGCAGGTCCGCATGCGGGACGAGGAGACACAGCACCTCGTCGAGCAGCGTCTCCAGGCACTCGCGGACGCCCAGTGGCAGGGGCGGCGCCGGCAGATACCGGACCTGCGCCATCAGGCCCTCGCCGGCTCGGACTTCGCCGACGCCCACGACTCCGTGCTCGAGATGTTCAGCTTCGCGAGCGAGACCGCCGAACAGGCCGCCGAGGGTCTGTTGCTGGCCGTGGCCCGCAAGCTGCAGGGACTCGCGAACGGGCAGCAGCTGAAGATCAACGAAATGACCGAGCGCCACGACGACTCGGCCTTCCTCGAAGACCTGATGCAGCTCGACCACACCAACGCGCAGATCCTCCGCCGCGCGGTCGGCATGGCCGTGGTCTGCCGCGCGTGGCCCGGCCGCCAGCACAACGCCACGTCGCTCCACGACATCGTCCGCGGCGCCATCGGACGGATCCTGGACTACAAGCGCGTCCAGATCGTGCGGATCGAGGACACCCGTGCCGTGACGGGCCGAGTCGTCGAACCCCTGGTCATGACCATCGCCGAGTTGCTCGAGAACGCCACCCGCTCGTCGCACCCGCAGACGCCCGTCCAGGTGCACGTCCAACTCACCCACACCGGGCTGGCGTTCGTGATCGAGGACGCCGGCGTCGGGCTGAACGCCGCGGAGCAGGAGAAGGCCGTGCGCCTGCTCAAGGACGAGTCCCTCGGGCTCGCGAAACTGGGAGATCCCCCGCGGTTCGGGCTGGCCGCGTGCGGTGCGCTGGCCCGGCGCTACGGCTTCACGATCTCGGTCGACACCGCCTCGGCGTTCGGCGGCGTCCGCGCCGTGGTGAACCTGCCGCGCACACTGCTCACCGACCCCGTGAAGCCCACCTCCGCGCCTGCCGCCGTGCCGCCGCCCCGCACAGAGCCCGTCGCATCCGAGTCAGCCCTGTCCGAGTCAGCCCTGTCCGAAGCGGACGACGGCGAAGCCGCCGAGAGCGAGCGCGAGGCGGTACCGGCGCGCCCGACCACCGCGAACGGGCTGCCGAAACGGACCCGGAAACAGCCTGCCCCGAGCGCCGACCACGCCGAGCAGCCACCCCCTGCCACCAAGTCCGCCGCACCTCGCTCACCCGGCGAGGCGGCGGCATCGATCGGTGCGTTCCAGCGAGCAGGCAAGGCGGCGGCCGACCGCCTCCGTCCGTCCACCGAAGGGACTCCCGAGTCATGACCCAGAACCCGGACGCCTGGATGCTCAATCAGGTGCTGGACCAGCCCGAGGTCCACGACGCCATCCTCATCACCGCTGACGGGCTGGTGAAGGCTTTCTCCCAGGGCCTCGACCAGGACCAGGCGGACAGCATCGCGGCGGCCCTCGCGGGCGTGCAGTCCACCAGCAGCGCCACCGCGATGTTCTGCCGCGCCCCCGCCGACTCGTGGAGGCAGAGCATGGTCGAGTTCGACGGCGGATTCGTGGTCACCATCCGTGCGCACGACTCGACGTTCCTGTCCGTGGCGACCTCCGGTGCCGCCGACGTCGGACAGGTGGCCTACCGGATGCACGAGGTCGTGGCCCAGCTCGGACGGGAGATGGGCGCCGAGCTCCGCGAGGATGTGGGCAGTGGGACATGACGCACCGTCACAGGCATGACTTGGTGAGAACGTTCGTGCTGACCGGTGGGCGCGCCCAGCCCACCGGGACCGCCGACGAACTCGACGTGCTCACGATGGTGACCGCCGTCCCCGGCAAGCCGCGGACCGGCCTGCAGCCCGAGGACCTGCGGGTGATCGACCTGTGCCGCGGCGGCTACCTGTCCGTCATCGAGGTCGCCGGGCACCTCGGGCAGCCGCTCACCATCACCCGCATCCTGCTCGGAGACCTGATCGACTCCGGCCTCCTGGAGGTCAAGGCGAGCCAGAAGGACGCCGGGACCCCGACGACCCCCGACCCCGACCGCCTGCGAACCCTGGAGAGGATGCTGCATGGCCTCCAGGCTCTCTGACGGTGTCTATGTCCGTGACACCGTGCAGATCACGGCGAAGCTGATGGTGGTGGGCCCCTTCGGGGTCGGCAAGACGACCCTCATCGGAGCCGTCAGCGAGATCGAACCGCTGCGTACCGAGGAACTCATGACGCAGACCAGCGCGGCAGTGGACGACCTGACCGGGGTGCCGGGCAAGAAATCCACCACCGTCGCCCTCGACTTCGGACGGCTCACCCTCGCCGAGGACCTCGCGCTGTACCTGTTCGGCACTCCCGGCCAGCAGCGCTTCACCCAGATCTGGGAGGACCTCTCGCGCGGTGCCTACGGGGCTCTCGTGCTCGCCGACTCCCGATTCCTGGATCAGTCGTTCGAGGCCCTGAGTCTGGTCGAGAAGAGCTCACTTCCGTACATCGTCGCGCTCAACTCCTTCCCCGACACCCCGGACTACCCCGAGGACGAGCTGCGCGAAGCGCTCGACCTCGATCCCGCCACACCTCTGCTCACGTGTGACGCGCGGGACCGCAAGTCCGCCAAGACCGCACTGATCACGCTCGTCAAGCACCTGTACGCCGGCCACCAGGAGTCGTCGTGACCTCCTCGCCCCTCTCCGAACCGCACGCGGCGCCGCCGGGCTGCCCCGCACACCGGCCGTCCGCGGGGACTACCGGCAGCGACCTGCCGAAGCTGTACGACGACGACTTCGCAGCGGACCCCAACGCCCTGTACGACCGGCTGCGTTCGCAGGGCGGCCCCGCGCAGTGGGTGGAACTGGCGCCCGGCGTCGAGTCGATCCTCGTGACCGGATACCAGGCGGCCCTGGAGGTGCTCCGCAGTCCCTACTTCAGCAAGGACGCCCACCGCTGGAAGGCGCTGGCCGATGGCCACGTGCCCCGCGACAGCCCGATCCTGCCGATCATGGGCCCGCGCAAGAGCCTGTGGTTCGCCGACGGCCAGGAACATCTGCGCCTGCGGACGCCGGTCGACCGCGCCCTGGCCGGCATCGACCCACGCCAACTGCGGGCCGTCGTCCAGCGCAGCGCCACGGAGCTGATCGACGAGTTCACAGAGGACGGCAAGGCGGACCTCGTCTCGCAGTACGCGGCGCGGATTCCGGTCATGGTCCTCACCCAGCTCTTCGGCTGCCCCGACCACCTCAACCCCCGTATCTCCAGGGCTTTCCTGCAGATGGTCAACGCCGTCGAACCCGACGCCGCCACACAGGGCGTCCAGGACCTGGTGGCGTGCCTGAACGAACTGATCGAACTCAAGTACCGGACTCCCGGCGACGACGTGACCACGCGGCTGCTGCGGCACTCCGCCAACGTGACCCGGGAAGAGCTCATCGACCAGCTCGTCGTCATCACCGGTGCGGGACAGGTGCCCGGCACCGCCTGGATCTCCACGGCCACGATGATGCTGCTCTCCGACGACCGGTTCGCGGGCGATTTGACCGGCGGGAGCCTCACGGTCACCGACGCACTGAACGAGGTGCTGTGGCTCCACGCCCCGCACTCGAACTACTCGTTCGTGTACGCCATCGAGGACTACGTCCTGCGCGATCAGGACACCGGCGAGGAGACCCTCATCCCCACCGGCGTGCCGGTGACCATCAGCCACGCCGCCGCGAACCTGGACCCGACGCTGCCGACGAACCAGGCGGAGCGGGCCGCGAACACGTCCCATCTCGCGTTCAGCGCCGGTCCCCACGCGTGCCCCGCGCAGGACACCGCGAGCATCATCGCCGAGGTCGCCATCGACACCGTCCTCGACCTGCTCCCCGAGATGGAACTCGCGGTGCCCGCGGAAGAACTCTCGTGGCGTCCCGGGCCGTTCATCCGTGCCCTGACCGAACTGCCCGTCCGCTTCACCGCCACGCCCGCCACGCATGCGGCGGAGGCAGCAGCGGCCACGTCGTCCACGACGTCCGAACCGTCCGGCACTTCCTCCGACGCCGCAGCCGGCCACCCCCCACCGGACGCGCCCCGCGGCTCTCGGCGGCGCCGTTGGAGCCTGGCGGGGCGCCGCGGCAGGTGACCCGTCACCGCGCGGCCCCGGCCCGGGGCACGCCGCGGTTCACCGTACGGGCGTGCCGGACTCGCGGAGCGAGTCCTTGACCTCGCCGATCCGCAGATCGCCGAAGTGGAAGACGGAGGCGGCCAGTACGGCGTCCGCTCCGGCCTCGACCGCGGCCGGGAAGTGCTCCAGCCGGCCCGCGCCGCCCGAGGCGACGACGGGCACCGAGACGTGCGCGCCCACGGCACGGATCATCTCCGTGTCGTAGCCGTCCTTCGTGCCGTCCGCGTCCATCGAGTTCAGCAGGATCTCCCCGGCGCCCAACTCCGCGGCCCGCCGTGCCCACTCGACGGCGTCGATGCCGGTGCCGCGGCGTCCGCCGTGCGTGGTGACCTCGAATCCGGACGGTGTGGAGGCCCCGGCGCCCTCCGCGTCCCCGGACGCTCCCGGCGGTACGCAGCGCCGCGCGTCCACCGACAACACCAGCACCTGGCTGCCGAAGCGTTCGGCGATCTCCCGGATGAGCTCGGGGCGGGCGATCGCCGCGGTGTTCACACCGACCTTGTCGGCGCCCGCGCGCAGCAGCTTGTTCACGTCGTCGCCGCTGCGGACCCCGCCACCGACGGTCAGCGGGATGAAGACCTGCTCGGCGGTGCGCCGCACCACGTCGTACGTCGTCTCACGGTCGGAGGAGGAGGCGGTGATGTCGAGGAAGGTCAGTTCGTCGGCACCTTCCTCGTCGTAGATCTTCGCCATCTCGACGGGGTCGCCCGCATCCCGCAGATTCTTGAAGTTCACGCCCTTGACGACGCGTCCGGCGTCCACGTCCAGGCAGGGAATGACTCGTACGGCCACGGACATCGCTGTGCTGACTCCTTGCAGGTGATGCGTCGATCGATGAGGGACGGCCCCCACGGGCCCATCCAGAAGGCGGAGTTATGTCCGGCCGCCGCGGAAGGCCTCCATCTCCACCTCCACCAGGACCCGGGAGTCCACGAAGCCGGAGACCACCACGACCGTGGCGGCGGGGGCGACGTCGCCGAAGATCTCCTTGTGGGCGCGCGCCACGTCGTCCACGTCCCGCCCGTGCGTGAGATACATCCGCGTGCGGATCACGGACGAGACGTCGAGGCCGAACGGCTCGAGTGCCTCCAGCGCCTTGCCGAAGGCCGCCCTGGTCTGCTCGTACGGGGAGCCCTCCCCCAGCAGCTTGCCGTCCGAGAGAGGCATCGTCCCCGCCACGAGCACCCGGTCGCCGGCCGCGACGGCGCGTGCGAAGCCGATCGTCTTCTCCCAGGTGCTTCCGGAGCGGTCACGTTCCACGTCGGGGTCACGCCGTTCGGACGGGGTCATCAGGAGACGGCCTCCAAAGCCTCTTCAAGTGTGAACGCCTCGGCGTAGAGGGCCTTCCCCACAATGGCGCCCTCGACGCCCTCGGGTACAAGCGTGGCGATGGCCCGCAGATCGTCAAGGGAGGAGACGCCGCCGGACGCGACGACGGGCCGGTCCGTCACGGCGCAGACGTTGCGCAGCAGTTCGAGGTTGGGGCCCTTGAGGGTGCCGTCCTTGTTGATGTCGGTGACGACATAGCGGGCACAGCCCTCCGAGTCGAGCCGGGCCAGCGTCTCGTAGAGGTCGCCGCCGTCCCTGGTCCAGCCGCGGCCGCGGAGCGTCGTGCCCCGTACGTCCAGACCCACGGCGATCTTGTCGCCGTGCTCGGCGATGACCTTGGCGACCCACTCCGGGGTCTCGAGCGCCGCGGTGCCCAGGTTGACGCGGCGGCAGCCGGTGGCGAGGGCCGCGGCCAGGCTGTCGTCGTCGCGGATGCCGCCGGACAGCTCGACGTCGATGTCCATGGCACCGGCCACCTCGGCGATGCGGGCGCGGTTGTCGCCCGTGCCGAAGGCGGCGTCGAGGTCGACCAGGTGCAGCCACCGGGCACCGGCACGCTGCCAGGTGAGGGCTGCCTGCAGCGGGTCGCCGTAGGCGGTCTCGGAACCGGACTCGCCGTGCACGAGGCGCACGGCCTGTCCGTCACGTACGTCGACGGCGGGCAGCAGTTCCAGCTTGGGCGCGGACGAAGGCGTGGACACAGGCACTCTCGGCTTCTGTAGTGGAGCGGAAGGGTGTTGTCGGACGGAGAAGCGGAAGCAGTAGCGGGGGGGGGGACGCGTCAGTGATCTCGGTCGGGGGTTCTCAGATGAACGCGACCCAGTTGGAGAGCAACCGGGCACCGGCGTCGCCGGACTTCTCGGGGTGGAACTGGGTCGCCCACAGCGGACCGTTCTCCACGGCGGCGACGAACGGCGCACCGTGCTCGGCCCAGCTGACCCTGGGCGGGGTCATCGCCGGGTTCGTGACGGTCAGTTCCCAGTCGTGGACGGCGTAGGAGTGGACGAAGTAGTAGCGCTCGCTCTCGGAGAGCCCCTCGAAGAGACGTGAGCCCTCGGCCGGAGTGACCGTGTTCCAGCCCATGTGGGGCACCGAGTGATCGGCGTCCGCCTTCAACGGCCCGACGGTGCCCGGCCATTCACCCATGCCGTCTGCCTCGACGCCGTGCTCGATGCCGCGGGAGAAGAGGACCTGCATGCCGACGCAGATGCCCAGCACGGGGCGGCCTCCCGCGAGCCGCCGCTCCATGATCCAGTCGCCGCGTGCCGCCCGCAGCCCCTCCATGCAGGCGGCGAAGGCGCCGACGCCCGGCACCAGCAGGCCGTCCGCCTCCATGGCCGCGTCGTAGTCGCGGGTGATCTCCACGTCCGCGCCCGCGCGCGCGAGCGCACGCTCGGCCGAACGCACGTTGCCGAAGCCGTAGTCGAAGACGACGACCTTCTTGCGCTGCTCGTTCCCGCCCTCGGCGATCGGGCTCTCCGCGGCCGTGTTGCCGGTGTTGCCGGTGTTGCCGGTGTTCAAGCCCACACCTCCAGCCGCAGGATCCCGGCGAGCAGGGCCAGCGCGGCGCCCGCACCGAGCACGGCGATGATCCCCTTGGGAAGCTTCTGCTTCCAGAAGGAGAACGCCCCGCCGAGCAGGAACAGGCCGACGAAGATGAGAACAGCCGACAGGCCCGTCACAGCGCGCCCTTCGTCGAGGGGATGCCGCTCTGGCGCGGGTCGATCTCGCTGGCGTAACGCAGCGCGCGGGCAAGGGCCTTGAACTGGCACTCGACGATGTGATGCGCATTGCGCCCGTACGGGACGTGCACGTGCAGCGCGACCTGCGCCTGCGCCACGAAGGACTCCAGGATGTGCCGCGTCATCGTCGTGTCGTACTCGCCGATCATCGGGGCCATGCCCTCGGGTTCACTGTGCACGAGGTACGGACGGCCCGAGAGGTCGACCGTGACCTGGGCCAGCGACTCGTCCAGCGGCACTGAGGCGTTGGCGAAGCGCACGATCCCGCTCTTGTCGCCGAGTGCCTGCTTGAAGGCGGCGCCGAGCGCGAGGGAGGTGTCCTCGATCGTGTGGTGGCTGTCGATGTGCAGATCGCCCTCGGTCTTGACCAACAGGTCGAAGAGGCCGTGGCGGCCCAGCTGGTCGAGCATGTGGTCGTAGAAGCCGACGCCCGTGGAGATGTCGGCCTTGCCGGTGCCGTCGAGATTGATCTCGACGAGGACCGACGTCTCCTTCGTGCTGCGCTCCACGCGGCCCACGCGAGCCAGAGTCATCGGGGGGTCTCCTTTGTCACTGCACGTACCGCGTCGAGGAACGCGTCGTTCTCTTCGGGCGTGCCCGCGGTCACCCGCAGCCGGCCCGGTACTCCGTTGTCCCGCACGAGCACGCCGTGCTCCAGCAGGGCCTGCCATGTGAGGTGAGCGTCGTCGAACCGTCCGAACTGGACGAAGTTGGCGTCGGACTCGGTGACTTCGAGCCCGAGGGCACGCAGCTCCCGCACCAGCCGGTCACGCTCTTCCTTGAGCCGCTCGACGTATCCGAGCAGCGTATCGGTGTGCTCCAGGGCAGCCAGCGCCGTGGCCTGCGTGACCGCCGAGAGGTGGTAGGGCAGCCGGACCAGCTGCACCGCGTCAACGACGGCGGGGTCGGCTGCGAGATAGCCGAGGCGCAGCCCGGCCGCACCGAAGGCCTTCGACATCGTGCGGCTGACGACGAGGTTCGGACGGCCCTCGATCAGCGGCAGCAGCGAGGGCCGGTGCGAGAACTCGCCGTACGCCTCGTCCACGATCACCATCGACGGCCCGGCCGCCTGGGCCGCCTCGTACAGCGCCACGACCGTCTCGCGCTCGACCGCCGTGCCCGTCGGGTTGTTGGGCGAGCAGACGAAGACGACCGAGGGGCGCTGCTCCGCGATCGCGCGCACGGCGGCGTCCGTGTCGACCGTGAAGTCCTCGCGGCGCGGCCCGGACAGCCAGCCGGTGCCCGTGCCGCGGGAGATGAGGCCGTGCATCGAGTACGACGGCTCGAAGCCGATGGCGGTGCGGCCGGGCCCGCCGAAGGTCTGCAGCAGCTGCTGTATGACCTCGTTGGAACCGTTGGCCGCCCAGAGCTGGTTCCCCGAGACCTCGAAGCCCGTCGTACGGGTCAGATACGAGGCCAGTGCGGTGCGCAGCTCTACGGCGTCCCGGTCCGGGTAGCGGTTCAGGGTGCGGGCGGCATCAGTGACGCGCTCCGCGATGCGCCGGACCAGTTCCTCGGGCAGCGGGTACGGGTTCTCGTTCGTGTTCAGCCGTACGGGCACGTCCAGCTGCGGGGCGCCGTACGGGGTCTTGCCTCGCAACTCGTCCCGGATGGGGAGCTGTTCGATGCCGGTCACTTGCTCTGCGGCACCTTTCCCTCGAATCCCTCGAACCTTGCCTTCAGTGCCGTCCCGTGCGCGGGCAGGTCCTCGGCCTCCGCGAGCGTGACGACGTGGTGGGTGACCTCCGCGAGGGCGTCCCGCGAGTAGTCCACGACGTGGATGCCGCGGAGGAAGGACTGCACGGACAGCCCCGAGGAGTGGCAGGCACAACCGCCCGTCGGCAGCACGTGGTTGGAGCCGGCGCAGTAGTCGCCGAGCGATACGGGCGAATAGGGGCCGACGAAGACGGCGCCCGCGTTGCGCACACGTGCCGCCCAGCCCGCCGCGTCCTCGGTCTGGATCTCCAGGTGCTCGGCCGCGTAGGCGTTGACGACCGCGAGACCGTCCTCCAGCGAGTCGACGAGCACGATGCCCGACTGCCGGCCGGCCAGCGCCTCGGTGATCCGCTCGCGGTGCCGGGCGACCGCGACCTGCTCCTTCAGCTCGCCCTCGACGGCACCGGCCAGCTCGACGGACGGCGTGACGAGCACCGCGGCGGCGACCGTGTCGTGCTCGGCCTGGCTGACGAGGTCGGCGGCGACGTGCGCCGCGTCGGCCGTGTCGTCGGCGAGGACCGCGATCTCGGTCGGGCCCGCCTCGGAGTCGATGCCGATGCGGCCCTTGAGCAGCCGCTTCGCGGCCGCGACGTAGATGTTGCCGGGGCCCGTCACCAGCTGCGCGGACGGGCACTCGTCGGTGCCGTACGCGAACATCGCGATCGCCTGGGCACCCCCGGCCGCGTACACCTCGTACACGCCGAGCAGCGCGCACGCGGCGAGGACGGTCGGGTGCGGCAGCCCTCCGAACTCGGGCTGCGGCGGCGAGGTGACCGCGAGGGAACCCACGCCCGCCTCCTGCGCGGGCACGACGTTCATCACGACCGACGACGGATACACGGCCCGCCCGCCGGGCACGTACAGCCCGACCCGCTCGACCGGCACCCACCGCTCGGTGACCGTGCCGCCGGGCACGACCGTGACGGCCGAATCACTGCGCCGCTGGTCGCGGTGGACGATACGGGCGCGGCGTACCGACTCCTCCAGGGCGGCCCGCACGTCCGGGTCCAGCTCGGCCAGTGCCTCGTCCAGAGCCTCGCGCGGGACGCGGACACGCTCCAGCGTCACACCGTCGAACCGCCGCGCGTAGTCGATGAGCGCCGCCGTGCCACGATGCCGGACGTCGTCACAGATCGGCCGCACCTTCTCCAGGGCGGCCTCGACATCCAGCTCGGCACGTGGCAGCAGATCACGGTCGAACCCACCGTCGGCGGAGACGGCGGAATCGCGCAGGTCGATTCGGGAGATCACGGCTCCAGTCTCTCAGACGGTGTCCGCCCACCAGCCGCGCGTATCAGTGAGTGATACGCGTCCCGGGAGACGAACGTCGCCTCCGGCGTTCATCCGGTCACCCAGCGGGAAAGAAGCGGACGGACACCGGGCGCGGACGCCCGGTGACGGGACCGGACGGACCAGACCGGGACCGGAGACGACATGCCGGACAGCCCCGCGCAGCAGCAGACCACCGAGGGCGTCCCGGCACCCGAGCAGAGGGGGAAGCCGACCGGTGAGCGAGGGGCTGGAGTCCAGAGAGCCGCCGTCCTGGCTGACAAGAGCCGAGTGGGGCATGTGGCAGGCGTTCGTCAACGGCAGTGAGTACGACCTGCGCAGCGGCGAAGAGGAACTCGACGACCCCAACGGCGACCACGAGTGGGGGCCGGACCGCACCGTGCGCGCCCGCGTCGTCGCGCATCTGCTGCTGCACGGGCCGCCGCCGCTGATGGGGCGCGTCGCGTCGCTGCACGTCTCGGGCGCCCGTATCACCGACGTGCTCGACCTCTCCGGCGGGATCATCGAGCCGTACTTCGAGCTGCGGCAGTGCCGCTTCGAACGTGAGGTGCGGATGGCCGAGGCCCGCATGCACACGGGGCGGCTCGTCGACTGCTACATACCGCGCCTGGAGGCCGCCCGGCTCAACACCGACGGCGATCTGCACCTGCCGCGCTGCTCGATACCCGAGGGCATCAAGCTCACCGACGCCACCATCGGCACCGACCTGATGCTCAACGAGGCGACGGTCGGCAGCGGCCGCCGCATACGCGCCATCGCCGCGGACGGCATCACCGTCTCCCAGGAACTCCAGGCGAGCCTGCTGGTGACCGACGGCGAGGTGAGCCTGCGCGGCGCGACGGTCGGCAGCTCGCTGCACATGTTCGGCACGGTGCTGCGCAACACCAAGGGCCGCTACGCCCTGTACGCCCCGCAGATGACCGTCGAGCACGTCGCCAGCTTCGCGGACGCCAACCGGGGCCGCTCCTCGCAGCTGCGGGACAGCATGACGCCCGCGTCCGGCACTCCCGTCCCCTTCAACGTGGACACCGGCAGCCGCTGGCGCACGAAGCACTTCGAGTGCACGGGCGGAGTGGTGCTGGACGACGGGCGGTTCGGCTCGTCGCTCGTCATCGAGAACGCCCGCTTCGAACTGGGCCGGGACCAGGAACTCTCCCTCCGCCGCATCCAGACACCGGAGCTGAACTTCACACCGCGGGCGCCTGAGCGGGGCCTGATAGTGCTCTCCGGCGCCACCGTGGAGAAGCTGCTCGACAGGGTCGGGAGCTGGCCGCGGGACCAGCGGCTGTGGATGGCGGGGTTCACCTACCAGCAGGCGATCCCCAAAGAAGGACACTTCAACGTCCGCGAGCGGCTGCGGTGGCTGGCGGCGGCCACACCGGAGTATTCGCCGCTGCCGTACGAGCAGTTGGCGCTGATGTACCGCAACAGCGGTGAGGACACCAACGCCCGCGCGGTGCTCCTGGCCAAGCAGCGGCGCCGCCGCGAGACGCTTCCGCTCGTGGGCAAGGTCTGGGGCTACTTGCAGGACTGGACGGTCGCCTACGGGTACCGCCCGGCGCAGGCGGCGCTGTGGATGGCGTTGCTGTGGGCGGCGAGCGCCATGTACTTCGGGGCGCATCCGCCGGACCCTCTCAAGGGCGACGAGTCGCCGCACTGGAACGCGGCGCTGTACGCGCTCGACCTGCTGCTGCCCGTCATCAGCATCGGACAGGACAACGCCTGGGATCCGAAGGGCGGCCCGCAGTGGGTCGCGGCCGGTCTGATCCTTCTCGGCTGGATCCTCGCCACCACCGTCGCCACCGGGGCGACGCGGCTGCTCCGCCGTCAATGATCCGCGCCGCCAGTGATCCGCGGCCTGCGGGCGGGCGCGGGTGATTCGCCGTCAGTGAACTGCCGTACCGTGCCCTGCCTGCGTTGCACTCGTGATCGATCGGGAGCACCGGGCAGGCCCCGAAGGCTTTAGGCTTACTCGTTGTGACAACCGCGCTTCCGCTCTTCCCGCTCAACTCGGTGCTGTTCCCGGGCCTGGTGCTGCCGTTGAACATCTTCGAGCAGCGATACCGCGCGCTGATGCGGGACCTGCTGAAGATCCCCGAGGACACGCCCCGCCGCTTCGGCGTGGTCGCCATCCGCGACGGCCGGGAGACCGCCCAGACCTCCAAGGGCCTGCCGGAGAGCGCACCGCCCGCGGGCACCGAGCCGACGGCCGGATTCGGATCCGATCCGATGGCGTCGTTCTACTCGGTCGGCTGCATCGCCGACGCCTCGACGATCCGCGAGCGCGCCGGCGCGGCAGGCGGCCCCGCCACGTCGGGTAAGTCCGGCGCCACGGGAGGGGATGCCGACGACGCGTCTCTCGAGGGGGAGGACGAGACCGTGGCCGACGGTCCGGGCTACGAGGTCCTGGCCACCGGCACGACCCGTTTCCGGCTGCACTCCGTGGACTCCAGCGGCCCGTATCTCATGGGCGAGATCGAGGAGTTGCCGGAGGACGAGGGCGACGGCGCGGGTGCGCTGGCCTCCGGTGTGCTGCGTGCCTTCCGGGGCTACCAGAAGCGGCTGGCGAGTGCGCGGGAGCGGACCCTGGCCGCCGGGCAGGAACTGCCTGACGATCCGTCCGTCGTCTCGTACCTGGTGGCCGCCGCGACCATCCTCGACACCCCCACCAAGCAGCGCCTGCTCCAGGCCCCGGACACCGCGACGCGGCTGGCGGACGAGCTGAAGATCCTCCGCCGCGAGACGGCCGTGATCGGCAAGCTGCCCTCGCTCCCGGCGGCGGAACTCACACGCGACCCGACCAGTCCCAACTGAGCGGGCAGCGGACGGCTTCGGACACAGCAGGAAACGGCACACAGGCAGGACGGCACGCACGCCGGGCCGCAGAGGGGCAGCGATGGCGAAGAAGAACCGGCGGCAGAAGCAGCAGCAAGCGGCGACTCCGGCGACACTCGCCGCCGCCCGCGCGGACGTGGAGTTCACCACACACTCCTACGAGCACGACCCGTCCGCCGCCTCGTACGGTGCCGAGGCCGCCGAGGCCCTGGGTGTCGCGCCCGAGCGGGTCTTCAAGACTCTCGTCGCCGAGGTCGACGGCGCGCTGACCGTCGCGATCGTTCCGGTCTCCGCCTCGCTGGACCTGAAGGCCCTTGCGTCGGCTGCCGGCGGCAAACGGGCGGCGATGGCCGACCCGGCGGCCGTCGAGCGCAGTACGGGCTATGTGCTGGGCGGCGTCTCACCCCTCGGGCAGCGCAGGCCGCTGCCCACCGTCCTCGACGAGTCCGCCTTGGAGCACGCCACCGTCTGCGTCTCCGCGGGACGCCGGGGGCTGGAGATCGAGCTCGCGCCCGGCGACCTCGCGGCTCTGACGGGTGCGGCGAAAGCGGCCATCGCCCGGACGAGTGACGTGTCCTGAGCCCGTGGGCCCTCAGGACCCGCCGCTCACCAATGCTGCGCGGATCCGCCGTCCTTGGGCGGCAGCGACCCGGCGGGCTCCGGATCCCGGTGCCCGAAGACGCCCATGAGCACCAGATGCGTTGCCAGCGCGATGAACGGCCACACCAGCAGCGCGCCCTTGGCCTGCAGTTTCAGCGGCCCGTCAAAGGTCTTGTTCTCCCCCGCGGCCTTCGCCGCCGCCGCGAGATCGCCGCTCGGGCCCAGCGAGATCCCGAGCTGCCAGGCCAGCACCGACGCCAGCAGTGCGCCCACCGCCAGCCCGACGACGATGCCGATGCCGCCCCTTCGGCTGCGCAGGAACGCCAGCAGGCCCGTCACCACACCGAAGGCGATCGCCAGCAGCACGAACGTGCCGTCCGCGCCGATCGCCTCCTCGCCCTCCGGGTCCTTGAGGAACACGCCTCCGTCGACGCTGACGAGCGGGACGCGCGGCGCCAGCCACAGCCACAGCAGCCCGAGCCCCACTCCCAGGACGAGCACCAGCAGCGCGCACAGCGCACCCGCGCGCACCTCGGCCCGCACATCGGGGCGTTCCTCGTCGTACTCCTCCAGGAGATCCGGGGCGTAGGCCCCGTGGCCCGCCTCCTCGCCGGAGTAGCCGTACGCGCCGGGATGACCGTAGGCACCCGGGTGACCGTGGGCGCCGGGGTGACCGTACGGGCCGGACGGGTCGCCTCCGGGACCGGCAGGACCGGAGGCCGCCGAGGATCCCGAAGCGCCGTACGGAGGAGCGGGGTGATCGCCGCCCGTGGGGTCGCCGCGCCGGTGCGATCCCGGCTGTCCGCCACCGTGCCGGCCGCCATGGCCGTCGTACGGGCGGGAGCGACGCGAGCGGTCGGGGTCGGGTGAGGAAGGCGTTGGAGCGGTCACGACGCCATCGTGCCAGTCCCGGGCACCAGTTCGGGCGGCGGGCGGCAGATGGCTCTGCGGCAGAAGGGCGGCGAATACGCCCATTCCGGCTCAGTCGGCGTCCAGGCCCGGCCCCGGTCCGCTGCTCAGCGGACTGCCGCGCGCCGGTACGCCCACGTCGCCAGCGCCAGGGACGCCACTCCCACCGCGGCGCAGACAGCCAGATCCAGGGCGACGTGGCCCCAGTCGGGCCGCACCTCGAAGGCACGGGCGAGCGCCTCCACTCCGTACGTCGAGGGCAGCAGGTCCCGCAGCAGGCCCACGGGCTGCGGCAGACGCCCGCCCGGGAGGACGCCAAGGAGCAGCGCGGCGGACATGCCCAGCTGCCCGCAGAGGGTGGCGATCTCGGGCTTGGGGGCGAGCAGGCCCAGCGCGGCACCGAGTCCGGCCAGAGCGGCACCCGCGAGCGGAACGACGGCCACGAGCACCCACAGGCCGCTCAGCGGCAGCTGGTACAGGACGCCGCCCGCAACGGCGGTGACGAGGACCCCCGGCACCGTGAAGGACGCATACGCCCCCGCGGCACCGAGCACGACCGCCGCCGCAGGCACCGGCAGCGTCGCGTAGTGGTCGAGACCCCCGCCCGCGCGCAGCTGCCCGAAGTACTGGGCCAGCAGATTGAGCGCCACGAACGCCACCACCAGGACGGCGGACCCGGCGACCACGGCCCTCGACTCGGCACCGCCGTCGACCACGCCCCTCATCAGCACCATGATCCCCAGCGACTGGAAGGTCGCCACGAACAGCAGCGGGATGCGGGCCACCCGTGCGCGGGAGAGCTGCGCCCGGTACACGGCGGCCAGCGAGGGCCACAGACGGGCCCGGGGCGCCAGGGCAGCGGGCGCCTCACCGGCCGTGCCGGAAGGCCCGGCGGCCACACCGGCGTCCTCCGCGGACTCGCGGGGAGCCCGGAGGCGGGCGCCGGGCTCCCCCGCCCGCGCCCGTGCGTGCGCCTGTGCCTGCGCCGAAGCGGCCGTACTCACACCTTCACCAGACCTTCCCCGCTGCCGCCCAGAGCGAGATACACGTCCTCGAGGCTGGGCGTGGCCAGCGAGAAGTCGTCGAGTGCCGCGAAGGCCCGCCCCGTGGTGACGACGTCAACAGCGGCGCGGGCCGCCTCGGGCGGCATGCGCAGCGTCCAGCGGCGTCCCGAGACCGTGGCCTGCCCGGCGAGGTCGGCGACCTGCGGCACGTCGAGCGGCGCACGGTCGCGCCAGACCAGTTCGAGCCGTACCTCCCCGCCGACGGTGGCCTTCAGCCCTCCGGGGGTGTCGCAGGCGATGACGCGGCCGCGGTCCAGCACGGCCACCCGGTCGAGGACGGTCTCGGCCTCCATGACGTTGTGCGTCACCAGCACCACCGTCGCCGCGCGCTCGGTGCGCCTGCGCTCCACTGCCGCCCACACCGCGCGCCTCGCGACCGGATCCATGCCGGTGGTCGGCTCGTCCAGTACGAGCAGGGGCCGCTCCCCCACGAGCGCCGAGGCGACGCAGGCCAGCCGCCGCTGACCGCCCGAGAGTCTTCTGAGCGGACGGCCGGCGAGGGCGTTCAGGCCCAGCTCGTCCAGGACCTCGTCCCGCTCGCGGCGCGCGGCCGCGGCGTCCAGGCCCCGCAGGCGTCCGGTGGTCTCCGCTGCCAGGGCGACGGTCAGTTCGTCGAGGGCGCCGGACTCCTGGCCGAGGTAGGCGAGGATCCGCGCGGCACGCTCCGGGTGCCGCACCAGATCGTGCCCGAGTACCTCGATCGTGCCGGAGTCGGGCCGCATGAGTCCGGCCAGCTGTCTGACGACGGTGGACTTGCCGGCTCCGTTCGGGCCGAGCAGGCCGAAGATCTCGCCCTGCCGCACTTCGAGGGTGACCCCGTCGCACGCGCGCACGCCCGCGGTGCCGGGTGCGTCCGGGGCGCTGCGCAGCAGGTTCATGGGGAGCGCGCCGGCCCGGCGCCGGCTCATGGGATACGTCTTGACCAGGCTCGTCATGCGCACAGCGGTCCGCGTCGGCGTCTGCACGCTCTGCGCCGTCTGCTGCGTTGTGCCGGTTCCCACGAGCGACGAGCCTACGCTCCGGCGCCGGCGGGGTTTCCGGAAGGGTCGTTCCGGGACGGATCCGGGCTACTGCTCGGCGACGGAAGCGTCCTCGTCGGGGACGGTCTGCCCGGCCACGGGGGCGTCGATCTCGCGCCAGAATCCCGCCCGGATCGCGTACCGGTCGTGCTCGTCGATCTGGTCGTCCTTGTGCGCGAGCAGCCCGAAGCGTGCCGCGTAGCGGAGCAGCTCACCATCGATGCGGTGCGGGATGCGCGGATACTCACGAGCCAGCGACTGCACGTGCGCGGGGGCGGAGAGCCGCTCCAGCCAGCGCCGGGCGAAGACCTGGCCGACCTCGAAGGGGTCGCCGCTGACCGCAGTGATGTCCTCCTCCCGGTCCGCCCAGCGCTGCTCGGCCGTCGTCAGCTGGGCGAGCATCGGCAGCGCGGCGGCCTCATGGGACTCGCCTGACGTGCTGCGCTCCACGCAGCCCCGCTCGGAGGACCATCTGAGCGTCGCGCCGGGTGGGGCGCCGTGGCCGGGGTGCGGTGCGGGACGGCCGAGCCCGGCGAGGTCCTTGGGAGTGGGAACGGTGGGAACGCCGCCCGCGCCCTTGTCCGGGGCCGCCGCCCCGTCGTCCTCGCTGTCCGGCGCCGGCGTGTCCGCGGCGCCGTCTGCCGCCGCCCCGGCGGGTGGCGGCGGGGGTGTCGCCGAGGGCGGCGCGGACGCCGCGTGATGCACGGGCGTGACGGGCGCGTTTCCGTTCTTGGCCGATTCGGGCAGCGGAGCGGAGAGGATCGCCGCGATCTCGGGTCTGGATGCGGACTGCGGGTGGTACGCACCGGACGGTTCCGTGGCGCGCACGGCCTCCGTGATCCAGCTGCGGTCCAGGACCCGGCGCTCGTCGGCCTCGGCCACGAGATCCTCGGACTGGTTGTAGTCGCCGTCCGCGGCCTGCACGGCCCACAGGTGCACGGCGACGCCGTGTTCCTTGGCCGACATCAGCCCCGGGAGCAGATCACCGTCGCCCGTGACGAGGACGATGTCGGAGCAGGCGCGATTGCGGGCCAGTTCGGTGAGCTCGGCGTGCATCGCCGCGTCGACGCCCTTCTGAGCCCAGCGGCCGTCGCTTCTGGTCAGTGCCCCGAGACGTACGGTGACGCGCGACATCACCCGGAGCCTGCGGTGCTCGGGCTGCGGCACCCGGTCGGGTGCGCCGTCGAACCAGTAGATCCGCAGCAGATCACAGCCGGTGTCGGCCTCGGCACGTTCGCGAAGCCCGCGGATCAGGGCGGCGTGATCCACGCTGATCTGGGAGCGCATGGGCTCCCCCGCCAGCAGACTCGCGGCCGCGCCCAACAGATATCCGGCATCCACCAGAACGACGCAGCGGTCCACGGTCCACCCACTCTCGGTCACCGACGGCGACCCAGTGGCCGGAGTCGTGTGTTTCGCCTTCGAGTCTGCCCGACCGTACAGGGGTTATTGGCGGTGCACGATCACCGGCGTGGCGGCACACATGTGGAGGAGCCGCAACAGCGCGAAGAACCGCCTCACTCACGGTGATTGTCCGATATGCGCGCTTCATACCCCCGTGCCAAGCTGAATTCGGCCCAAAGTTCAACGGTCCCCAGGAGGCGATCATGGCCAAGGGCAGGAATCAGGAACGCAGTCAGAAGAAAGCCGGTGACAGCGAGCGCGACCAGAGCAGGACCGAGAGCGGTTCCGCCGAAGGTCAGCCGTCGCGCCCGTCGTCGGGCAGAAACGTCAGCCCGGCCGACGTGGCCCGCAAGCACCAGCGGCGCTTCGGACACAACTGACCCTGCCTGGTGCAGAGGTCGGCAACACTCCGTTTGATTCACCTGTGCCCTTGGGCACCGCACGTCGGCGCTTGACAAGAAGAGGGCGGCCCCAGCCCCGGGGCCGCCCTCTTCGTGTGTCGGGCCACGGCGGCCGCGCCGCACGGGCCCCGCGCCGGAGGGGCGTTGACGGTGCCGGCAACCGCTCTCCCGGGCGCGGGGCGGTGGCTGCCTCGCCGTTCGGGATCAGCCCGCCATGCAGGACGGGCCCAGCAGCTCCTTCAGGTCGCCGAAGAGAGCCGGCGCGGGCGTGACCCGGTGCCGGTCCAGCCGCAGCACCGTGGTCTTGCGGGCGCCCTGGAGCCGCACCCGTACCTCGCTCGAACCGCGGTGGTGGGTGAGGACTTCGCCCAGCTTCTCCACCAGCGGCGGCGTGATCTTCACGGTGGGGATCGTGATCGTCACGGGCGCGCTGGCGGATGCCTCGCTCAGGTCGGGGATCATCAGTTCCATCGCGACCAGACGCGGCACGTCCTCACGCTTGTCCAGGCGGCCCTTGACGAAGACGACGGCGTCCTCGACCAGTTGGGTGGAGACGAGCTGGTAGGTCGCCGGGAAGAACATGCAGTCGATGGAGCCCGCCAGGTCCTCCACGGTCGCGATCGCCCATGCGTTGCCCTGCTTGGTCATCTTGCGCTGGAGGCCGGAGATGATGCCGCCGATGGTGACGATCGACCCGTCCGAGTAGTCGCCGCCGGTGAGCTGCGCGATGGCCGCGTCCGCCTTGTCGTTGAGGACGTGCTCCAGCCCGAACAGCGGGTGGTCGGAGACGTAGAGGCCGAGCATCTCCCGCTCCTGGGCGAGGAGATAGGTCTTCTCCCACTCCTCCTCGGAGAACGTGACGTCGAGGCCGAAGCCGGGAGCGTCCTCCCCGTCCTCCCCGCCGAGGTCGCCGAAGAGGTCGAACTGGCCCTCGGCCTCCTTGCGTTTGACCTGCACCACGTTGTCGATCATCGGCTCGAACTGCGCCGTCAGGCCCTTGCGGGTGTGGCCCATCTCGTCGAACGCGCCCGCCTTGATGAGGGATTCGACGGTGCGCTTGTTGCAGACGACGGATTCGACCTTGTCGAGGAAGTCGGGGAAGGAGGTGTACTTCCCCTTCGCCTTGCGGCACTTGACGATCGAGTCCACGACGTTCTGCCCGACGTTCCGCACGGCGGTCAGGCCGAAGACGATGGTCGTGTCGTCCCGCGAGGTGAAGTTCGCCTCGGACTCGTTGACGTCCGGGGGGAGCACCTTGATGCCCATCTTCCGGCACTCGTTCAGGTACACGGCCGACTTGTCCTTGTCGTCGCGCACCGAGGTGAGCAGCGCCGACATGTACTCGGCCGGGTAGTTGGCCTTGAGGTAGGCCGTCCAGTACGTGACCAGTCCGTACGCCGAGGAGTGCGCCTTGTTGAAGGCGTAGCCGGCGAAGGGCACCAGCACGTCCCAGACGGCCTGGATGGCGTTGTCGGAGTAGTTCCGCTCCCGCATGCCCTTCTGGAAGTTCACGAACTCCTTGTCGAGAACCTCCTTCTTCTTCTTGCCCATCGCCCGGCGCAGCAGGTCAGCCTGACCCAGTGAGTAGCCCGCGAGCACCTGCGCGGCCTTCTGCACCTGCTCCTGATACACGATCAGGCCGTGCGTGATGTCGAGGACCTCCTTCAGGGGCTCCTCGAGCTCGGGGTGGATGGGAGTGATCTCCTGCTGGCCGTTCTTCCGCAGGGCGTAGTTGATGTGGCTGTTCATGCCCATCGGGCCCGGCCGGTAGAGAGCCGAGACGGCGGAGATGTCCTCGAAGTTGTCGGGCTTCATCATGCGCAGGAGCGAGCGCATGGGGCCGCCGTCGAACTGGAAGACGCCCAGGGTGTCGCCGCGGCACAGCAGCTCGAACGTCTTGGGGTCGTCCAGCGGCAGATCGAGCAGCTTGAGATCGACGTCCTTGTTCTTGCGGATCATCTTGACCGCGTCGTCCATGATCGTCAGGTTGCGCAGCCCGAGGAAGTCCATCTTCAGCAGGCCGAGGGCCTCACAGCTGGGGTAGTCCCACTGCGTGACGACCACGCCGTCGTTCTTGGGCGAGAAGACGGGAACGTGGTCGATCAGCTTCTCGCTGGACATGATCACGCCTGCGGCGTGCACGCCCATCTGCCGCACGAGGCCCTCGATGCCGCGGGCCGCGTCGATCACCTTGGTGACGTCCGGCTCGTTCTCGTACATCCCCCGGATCTCGCCCGCCTCGCTGTAGCGCGGGTGGTCCTTGTCGGTGATGCCGGACAGCGGGATGCCCTTGCCGAGGACGTCGGCGGGCATCGCCTTGGTGATCCGGTCGCCCATCGCGTACGGGTAACCCAGCACGCGGGCCGAGTCCTTGATCGCGTTCTTCGCCTTGATCGTGCCGTAGGTGCCGATCATGGCGACCTTGTCGGCGCCGTACTTCTCCGTGACGTAGCGGATGACGTCACCGCGCCTGCGCTCGTCGAAGTCGATGTCGACGTCGGGCATGGTGACGCGCTCGGGGTTGAGGAACCGCTCGAAGATCAGGCCGTGGGTGACCGGGTCGAGGTCGGTGATGCCCATCGCGTAGGAGACGATCGAGCCGGCCGCGGAGCCACGGCCCGGGCCCACCGCGATGCCGTTGTCCTTCGCCCAGTTGATGAAGTCGGCGACGACGAGGAAGTAGCCGGGGAAGCCCATCGAGATGATGACGCCCATCTCGTACTCGACCAGCTCCTGCCGGTCCTGGGGAACGCCGCCCGGGTAGCGGACGGCCATTCCCCGCTTGACCTCCTCCTTGAACCAGGACACCTCGTCGTACCCCTCGGGCACGTCGAAACGGGGCATCAGGTTCTTGGTGTCGAACATCCCCGCGGTGTCGATGCGTTCGGCGATCAGCAGCTGCGTGTTGCGGCAGCCCTGCTGCCACTCGTCCGAGGAGTCGATGGCATACATCTCCTCGGCCGACTTGATGTAGTAGCCCGCGCCGTCGAAGCTGAAGCGGTCCGGGTCGGAGAGATTGCTGCCGGTCTGGATGCACAGCAGGGTGTCGTGCGCCGCGGACTCACGTTCGTAGGTGTAGTGCGAGTCGTTGGTGACGACGAACGGGGCGTCGATCTTCCTGGCGACCTCTTCCAGACCCGCCCGCGCCCGCTTGTCGATGTCGATGCCGTGATCCATCAGCTCGACGAAGAAGTTCTCCTTGCCGAAGATGTCCTGGAACTCTCCGGCGGCCTTGACGGCCTCCTCCTGCTGCCCGAGACGGATCTTGGTGCTCACCTCGCCGGAGGGGCAGCCGGTGGTGGCCATCATCCCCTTCGCGTACTCGGCGAGCAGCTCGCGGTCCATGCGCGGCTTGCGGAAGAAGCCCTCGAGCCCGGCCCGGGACTGGGCGCGGTAGAGGTTGTGCAGCCCCTCCTTGTCGCGAGCCCACATCGTCATGTGCGTGTACGCACCGTTACCGGACACGTCGTCGCGCTTCTGGTGCGGGGTGCCCCACTTGACCGGGCGCGTGTTCCGCCGGTGGTCCGGCGCGACGTACGCCTCGATGCCCATGATCGGCGTGATCCCGGCGTCCGTGGCCTGGTGGAAGAAGTCGTAGGCACCGTGGAGATTGCCGTGGTCCGTCATCGCGATGTGCGACATGCCCATGTCCTGGCATGCCTTGAACATGTCCTTCAGCCGCGCGGCGCCGTCCAGAAGCGAATACTGAGTGTGCACGTGCAGATGTGTGAACGGCTGGTCGGTCACGGCGCGGGACACCTCCGGGCACGGATGTTGCTGGATCGGTTCCGGAGTCTACGACCCGCCACCGACAACCGCGGGCGGCGGCCACCCGACCCCAACTCACAGGCGGCGCCGAGGCGTAGGGACCGTCGCGGCCGGCCTGCGCGGGCAGCCGCGCGGCTCACCCCGCCTGCGCAGGGGACGGTCCGTGCGAGAAGATCCCGGTGCACTCCCGTCAGCATCGTGCACCGTCGAGCCACCCCGGAAGGGCGGTATTCATGGCAACGCAGCAGACCGGCGCCGACTCGCGCGCCGAGCGGATCCTCGAGGTCTTCGACAGCGCCTTCGGCGAGCTGCTGGCCGCCGACCCGGCCGCCTTCCAGGTCAAGTTCCGGAAGATGGCCGCGTCCGCCTTCGCCTTCTACCGCGGGACGGCCTGCCTCTTCTACGCGGACGCCACCGAGGACGACAAGGAAGAAGCGCCCGGACGCACCGGCCCGTTCCTCGACGAGCGCACCGGCAGGGTCTGGATCCACGGCGATCTGCACGCCGAGAACTTCGGCACGTACATGGACGCCAACGGCCGCCTCACCTTCAACGTCAACGACTTCGACGAGGCCTTCGTAGGACCGTTCACCTGGGACCTGAAGCGCTTCGCCGCCTCCGTGGCGCTGCTCGGCTACAGCAAGGCCCTCAGCGACGAGCAGATCACCGCCCTCGTGCGCGCCTACGCGGACGCCTACCGCGAGCGCATTCACCTGCTCGCCGCGGGCACCGAGCCCGCCGCAGCGGCGCCCTCGCTCACTCTCGACACCGCGCGGGGACCGGTGCTGATGGCGCTGCGCGCGGCGCGCGCCAACACCCGGTTCGAGCTGCTGGACAGCATGACCGGGATCCGCGACTGGGAGCGCCGGTTCAGCCCCGGCGGCGGAACCGTCGAGCTGGACACGGCGACCCGCTCCGAGGTGCTGGAGGCCTTCGACGCGTACATCGCGACGCTGCCGGGCGCGACGCGTTTCCGTTCCGACGCCTACCGCGTCAAGGACGTCGTCGGGCGCCGCGGCGTCGGCATCGGCAGTGCGGGACTCCCCTCGTACAACGTCCTGCTCGAGGGTCACAGCGACGCCCTCGAGAACGATCTGGTGATCTACATGAAGCAGGCGCAGAGTCCCGCCGTCGCCCGCCACGTCACCGACCCCGCGATCCACGGCTACTTCCAGCACGAGGGGCACCGCACCGTCATCTCGCAGCGCGCTCTGCAGGCGCACGCCGACCCGTGGCTGGGATGGACCGAGCTTCGGGGCAGGGGCCAGCTGGTCGCCGAGGTCTCGCCGTACGCCGTCGACCTCGACTGGTCGGATCTGGACGACCCCGCCGAGATCTCGCAGGTCGTCGGCGACCTCGGACGGGCGACCGCCACCATGCACGCTGCGGCGGACGACGAGAGCGGTCACTCGCTCGTGCCGTTCTCCACGGAACGTGCGATCGACACCGCGATCGCCGAGGACGAGGAGGGCTTCCGGCAGATGCTGGCCGACTTCGCCCACGACTACGGTTCGAGGACCCGGCGCGATCACCAGATCTTCGTCGATCTCTTCCGCAACGGCCGTATCCCCGGCCTGTAGTCGCGGGGTACGTGGGCCCGGCACCCGGGCTCGGTACCAGGGCGGTGGAAAGCGGCCGGGGCGGCGGGAGCGTGGCAATTCACGGTCCGCATTTAGAGACCCCTTACGCCTCCGCATGGCACACTTCCGGCGATGGACATGGATGCGGCAGGCATACGGACGCTGCGCGCGGTGGTCTTCACCGTGCTGTGCGTCACTCTGTCCGCCGGGTCCCACGTTCTGCTCTCGGGGGTGCCTCTCCCCCTCGGTCCGCTGCTGGCGGTAACCGGCGTGATCTTCCTGCTGGCCTTCGCACTCGCCGACCGCGAGCGCGGTTACGGCCGCATCGCCGCCGTGCTGATCCCGCTGGAGCTGCTCGCCGACACCGTCTTCACCACCGGTCAGCACGCCTGTTACGGGCAGACCGGCGGTCCCGTCACGGGGCCGCTGCGCAGCGTCGGCGTCGACCTGCTGTGCGGCGGCAGCGGCGTCGGTGCCCCGCTGGCCCACCTCGCCTCGCAGGGCGGCCCCGGCGGTGCCGAGGGCCTGGCCCACGGCACTCTCGGACAGCTGGGACCGCTGGACACCGGCCCGTCGACGACGCCGTTCGTACTGCTCGCCGCGCACATCGCGGTCGGGCTCGTGGCCGCCGCCTGGCTCCGGCGAGGCGAGGCGGCACTGGCCGGCTTGCTGCGCGCCGCCTCGGTGACCGCGTTCCGGCCGCTGCGGACGGCCTTCGCCGCCGGATCCCGTACGTACGAGTGCGGCGAGCCCGCACCCGCACCGCGGTCGCAGCCCGTTCTGGGCCCGCGCGCGCTGCCGCTGCTCACCCACGCCGTACACCGACGAGGACCGCCGCCGCTCGCTCTCGCAGCCTGATCAGGACCGGATCCTGAAGAACAGGCGCGCGAGCCGACCCGGTACGAGACAGTCCACCGTCGTCCCCCGCGCACACCGCGTACATCACCACGGAGAAGAAACCCATGAGCAAGCGCAACAGCCAGGAAGCCAAGCGCGCCGCCCGCGATCGGCTGCGCGCGGAACGTGAACGGCAGGCCAAGAAGGACAAGATGCGCCGTCAGGCGCTCGTCGGCGTCGCGGTTCTCGCCGTACTCGCCGTGGCCGGCGGCATCTTCTTCGCCGTCACCAAGCTGACCGCACCCAGCGGCTGGGAGGCGGCAAAGGAGCAGAAGCTGGTCAAGCCCGCGAACTCTTCGGGCAAGGACGGCCAGGACATCGTCATCGGCGACGGGAAGAAGACCGTCGACGTCTACGAAGACCTGCGCTGCCCGGCCTGCGCGCAGTTCGAGCAGGGAGCGGGCAAGCTCCTCGCCGAGGGCGCCGAGGACAACAAGTACAAGCTCAAGGTGCACCTGGGCGACCTGATCGACGGCAACCTCGGCGGCGACGGCTCCAAGAACGCCATCAGCGCCCTGGGTGCCGCGCTCAACGTGAGCAAGGACGCCTACCGCGACTACCACGACAAGCTGTACTCGCCTCAGTTCCACCCCGAGGAGAGGCAGGACAAGTTCGCCGAGGACGACTACCTCCTCAAGGTCGCGGACACGATCCCCGCGCTGAAGAGCGACGCCGGCTTCAAGAAGGCCGTGGAGGACGGCACTTACGACCGGTGGGCGCTGGCCATGGTCGCGGACTTCAAGAAGGCGAAGATCCAGGGCACGCCCACGATCCGCATCGACGGCAAGGACGTCGACCAGCAGCAGCTGCCGAGCGAGCTGCAGAAACTGGGCGTCAAGCTCACGCCTCCGAAGCAGTAACGGCCGCGGGGGTGGCGGCAGGCTCGCCGGCCGCCACCCCCGAACGCCGTTGCCGCGGCGGTTCGTACGGACCGGGCCGCTCCGCCTTTCCGTCCCGTCACACCCCGTCCCGCCCCGTGGACGAACTCGCCCCGACGGGCAGTTGAACTCTTGCGAGTGACCTGCCCGTCGGGGCTACTTGTGCGTAACATCTAAGTCCGTGACAAACACACATGGCGAATCCCCCACTTCAGTCCCGGCAGAGAGACCCTCGTCCGGGCGCCCCAGGCGCCGCACCGTCGTTGCGGCCACCGCCGCCTCCGCGGCCCTCCTCCCTCTCGTCGGCGCAACTCCCAGCGCACACGCCGCCGAAGGCCCCGCGTTCCTCCACGGCGTCGCCTCGGGCGACCCGCTGCCCGACGGCATCCTGCTGTGGACACGGGTCACTCCCACCGCGGACGCCTTGCCCGGATCGGGCAAGGGCGAGCCCGTCACGGTCACTTGGGAGGTCGCGGAGGACGAGGGCTTCGGCAAGGTCGTCGCCCACGGCACCGTCAAGGCGGAAGCCGCCACCGACCACACCGTGAAGGCGGACGTACGCGGACTGGCCGCCGACGCCGCCTACTGGTTCCGGTTCGGCGCCGGTGGCGTGAACTCCCCCGCCGCCCGGACCCGTACGGCCCCCGCCGAGGAGGCCGACACCGCCAACCTTCGCTTCGGCGTGGTGTCCTGTGCGAGCTACGAGGCCGGCTACTTCGCCTCGTACAGGCATCTGGCCGCCCGCGCGGATCTGCACGCCGTCCTGCACCTCGGCGACTACATCTACGAGTACGGGCACGAGGAGTACCCCCTGCAGGGGGAGGCCCTCCGTACCGTTCAGCCCGAGCACGAGACGATCACCCTCGCCGACTACCGCGCACGGCACGCCCACCACAAGCTCGATCCCGACCTGCAGGCGATGCACGCGGCCCACCCGCTCATCGCCATGTGGGACGACCACGAGATCGCCAACGACACCTGGTCCGGCGGCGCGGAGAACCACACCCCCGGCGAGGAAGGTGAGTGGGCCGACCGCCAACGGGTCGCGAAGCAGGCCTACTTCGAGTGGATGCCGGTCCGGCCCTCCACGGCGGGCACCACGTACCGGCGCCTGCGCTTCGGGCGGCTCGCCGACCTGCACCTGCTCGACCTGCGCTCGTTCCGCGACCAGCAGGCGTCCATCGGTGACGGCGACGTGATCGACGACCCCGAGCGCACCATCACGGGACGCAAGCAGCTGGACTGGCTCAAGTCCGGGCTCTCCTCCTCGACCGCGCGCTGGCGCATGGTCGGCACCTCGGTGATGATCGCCCCGCTGGCCTTCGGCGCCGTACCGGCCCATCTGCTGGGTCCGCTCGCCGAGTTGCTCGGCATCCCGAAGGAGGGTCTGGCCCTCAACGTCGACCAGTGGGACGGCTACACGGACGACCGGCGCGAGCTGCTCACACACCTGCGGGACCAGCGCATCGGCAACACGGTCTTCCTCACGGGCGACATCCACATGGCCTTCGCCAACGACGTCCCCGTCAAGGCCGCGACGTACCCCGGCGACGTGCCGGTGGCCACCGAGTTCGTCGTCACGTCCGTCACGTCCGACAACCTCGACGACATCATCAATGCCGCGCCCGACACGGTCTCGTCGGTCGCGGAGGCCGCTGTCAAGGCCACCAACCGGCACGTGCGCTGGCTCGACATGGACTCGCACGGCTACGGCGTCCTCGACATCGACGCCGAGCGGGCGCACATGGACTACTTCGTCCTCTCCGACAAGACCGACCAGGGCGCCACGAGCGAGGTCCGCCGCTCCTACCGCACCCTCTCCGGCTCCCAGCGCCTGGAAGAGGCGGACGGTCCGCTCGGCACGTAACCGCCCGCCGTATCCCGTCAGTTCGGGCCCTGTCGCATCCGCGGCAGGGCCCGTTCCGTTGCCGTGGCGAACCGCGACCAGGCCTTGCCCCCGCCCCCTGGGCCCCTCTCGCCGCTCCCGCGGGCGGACCCGGCTCCCCGATCCGCATCCGGAACAACCGTTGACGCGTTCTGTATGACGGTCATACGATCCAGCGACACTTTTCAGCCAGGTGCCGCCGATCCTCGGCCTGTAGGCCGGAACGGACCTCCTGCGCGGCCCGTCCGTCCGTCGAAGGAGCCAATCGTGATCACTGAAGATCCGGCCGTCACTTCGCGGCTGAGGAGAAGGGCCGCCACCGCCACCGGAATCGGCAACTTCATGGAGTGGTTCGACTTCGCGGTGTACGGCTTCTTCGCCACCACGTTCGGCGAGCTGTTCTTCCCGAGCGAGGACCCGGCCGTCTCGCTCCTCTCCTCGCTGGCGGTCTTCGGAGTGGCGTTCTTCATGCGGCCCGTCGGCGGCTTCGTGATCGGTTCGATCGGCGACCGCAAAGGCCGGCGCGCGGCGCTCATGCTGACGGTCGTGCTGATGGGCGCCAGCACGACCCTGATCGGCGTGCTGCCCACGTACCAGCAGACCGGACTGCTCGCTCCGGCCCTGCTGCTGGTGCTGCGCTGCTGCCAGGGCTTCTCCGCGGGCGGCGAGTGGACCGGCTCGTCCGCGTTCCTGCTGGAGCACGCTCCGCGGGGGCGCCGCGGCTACTTCGGCAGCGTCATCTCGGCCACGGCGGCCATCGCGACCGTCGCGGGAAGTCTCGTGGCCCTGGCGCTCAACTCCTGGCTCACCCCTGAGGCGTTGAACACCTGGGGCTGGCGCCTGCCGTTCCTCGCCGCCGCACCGCTCGCGCTGATCGGCCTCTACATCAGGCTGCGCCTCCCGGAGACCCCGGTCTTCGTCGATCTGCGGCAGCAGCAGCGCGTCGAGGGCAAGCCGCTCATCACCGGCACCCGGAGGAACGCCAAGTCGATCGCCCTGTGCTTCTTCTTCGCCAGCGTCCAGGGCCTCGGCTTCTACTACCTGGCCACGTTCGTGGTGAACTACCTGTCCGAGTCCGTGGGGATGGCCCGCACCACCTCCCTCGCGCTGAGCGGTGCCGGGCTGCTGATCTACGCACTGCTCTGCCCGCTCGCCGGGATCCTCTCCGACCGCTTCGGCCGCCGGCCCGTCAACGTGATCGGCAGCGCGGGCCACGCGCTGCTGTGCTTCCCGGCGTTCATGCTCATGAGTTCCGGCAGCGGCCCGCTGGTGCTGCTCGGCATCGTCGTCTTCTCCGTAAGCCAGGCGCTGGTCAGCGTCACCACCGTCGTCCTGCTCACGGAGCTGTTCCCGGCCGCCACCCGCGGCAGCGGCAGCGCCATCGGCTTCAACCTGGGCCTTGCCGTCATCGGCGGCCCCGGTCCGTTCGTCGCCGCGGCCATCGCGGGTGCCAGCGGATATCTGCCGATGCCCGCCATCTACATGACGGCCGTCGCGGCAGCGGGATTCTTCGTGGTGCTGCTCTGGCTGCCCGAGACGGCCGGCCGCGACCTGCGGGCGGACGACGACGTACCGCTCGGCCGACGCGAACGCGCCGGAGCCGCCCTGTGACCGACCGGCCCGCCGACCCCGCGGGAGCCCCTGAAGCTGCCGGCTCCGCCGAGTACGAGGTGCTGGCGGTCCGATACGGCACACGCATGGGCGCCCGTTCGGAGATCTATCTCAACCACCACATCTACGGCGACGTCGACTCCCCCCTGCGGATGGACTACTACCTCTGGGTCGTCCGAGGAGGAGGCCGAACGATCGTCGTCGACACGGGGTTCGGGCCGGAGGGCGGTGCGCGGCGTTCCAGGACCACACTCGTGAAGCCCGTCGAGGCGCTGGCCGGGCTGGGCATCGACGCGGGGTCCGTGGAGCAGGTGGTGGTGACGCACGCCCACTACGACCACATCGGCAATCTCGCCGCGTTCCGCAACGCCGAAGTGGTCATGGCCCGCCGGGAGTTCGAGTTCTGGACCGGGCCCTGCGCGGTGCGGAAGCAGTTCGCCTGGTCGGTCGAGCAGTCCGAGCTGGCGCTTCTGCCCCGGATACGGGAGGAGGGACGCCTCACGCTGCTCGACGGAGCCCGCACCATCGCTCCCGGCGTCGAGGTCGTCCCCGTCGGAGGCCACACACCCGGTCAGGTCGTCGTGCTGGCGGCCACGCCGGGCGGGGGGACGGCCGTCCTGGCGTCCGATTCGGCGCACTACTACGAGGAGTTGGAGCTGGACCGGCCGTTCGCATACGTGGCGGACCTGGAGGCGATGTACCTCGGCTTCGACCTGCTCAACGACATGGCTCGGACGCCGGGACACGTGCTGGTGCCGGGCCATGACCCGGAAGTCATGCGGCGCTTCCCCTCGTTCGAGGGGCTGGAGCCCGGTCTCGCCGTACGGATCGGAGGAGCCGTGAGCAGAGAAGGGGGCGGGGAGCGCGAGTGAGGTCTCAGGAGGACGCCGGAGCGTTCGCGGGGAAGGTCGCCGTCGTCACGGGAGCCGGGAGCGGTATCGGCGCGGCGAGCGCCCGGCGGCTGTCCAGGGACGGCGCCCGGGTGGTCGCCGTGGACACCGACGGGGCGGCCGTGGAGGAGGTCGTACGGACCCTGCCCGGCGACGCGGTCGCGGTACGGGCCGACATCTCACGGGAGGAGGACGTCGAGCACTACATCGGTGCGGCCCGTGAGGCCTTCGGCCGGACGGATCTGCACCACCTCAACGCGGGCGTCTTCGGCACCTTCGACCGGCTGCCCGATGTGACGGCGGACGACTTCGACCGGGTCCTCGCGGTCAATCTGCGAGGAACCTTCCTCGGTCTGCGAGCCGCGTTCCGCCGCTACGAGGAACAGGGCTCGGGCGGAGCGGTCGTCGTGACGGCGTCCATCGCGAGCCTGCGCGGCAGCGATGATCTGATCGCCTACCAGGCGTCCAAGCACGGAGTGCTGGGTCTCGTCCACGGTGCGGCTCTCTACGGCGGCCCTCGCGGCGTGCGGGTCAACGCCGTGGCGCCCGGCCTCGTCCACACGCGTCTCTTCTCCTCCGGAGGTGCGGCTGCGGGCGGCGGCGGTGACATGGAGCAGCGCGGCACGACGACGCCGATGCGCCGTGTGGGCACGGCGGACGAGGTCGCCGGCGTGACGGCCTTTCTGCTGAGCGACGACGCCGCCTATGTGACCGGAGAGGTGGTCTCGGCGGACGGCGGGGCCTCCGTGGTCAACACCGTGCGGCCCTCGGGCGGCGCCGGTGCGTGGAGCCCGGGCGGAACCGCATGACGCGGCGCACGCCCGAATGCGGCGGGCGGAAGGACCAGTCGGACCGGCAGGGCCGGACAGGCCGGACAGGCCGGACAGGCCGGAAAGGAACGGTGACGTCGTGAGCGGACAGCGCATCGCTGTGGTCGGCCTCGGCAACATGGGCGGCCGGATCGCCCGGAGAATCACAGAACAAGGGCACGCCGTCCTCGGGCACGACCTGGACCCGTCCAGGGCCGAGGCGACGGGCGCCACGCATGCGCCCTCCCTCGCCGAGGCGGCCGCGGGCAGCGACGTCGTCCTGCTGTCCCTGCCGGACAGCCCGGCCGTCGAAGCCGTGGTCCTCGGAGAGGGCGGCCTGCTGGAGCAGTGCCGTCCGGGCCAGATCGTCGTGGACCTCAGCACCGCCTCCCCCGAATCCACCGTGCGGCTGGGAGCGGCACTCGCCGAGCGCGGCATCGTCCTCCTCGACGCGGGGGTCTCCGGCGGTGCCGCCGCCGCGGAGAGCGGCACCCTCACCGTCATGGTGGGCGGGCCGCGCGACGCCTTGGACGAACTGGGCTGGCTGTTCGGCCTGTTCGCCGCGAAGGTCTTCCCGATGGGGGCCGTCGGCAGCGGTCACACCACGAAGCTGCTCAACAACTTCCTCAACGCCGTATCGCTGGCGGCGACGGCCGAGGTCATGGTCGCCGGGCGCAAGGCCGGTCTGGATCCGGGCGCACTGCTCGACGTCATCAACGCGGGCAGCGGCGTCAACTTCGCGACGCTCAAGCGCTTCCCGCACATCATCCAGGGCGACTATCTGGAGGGCGGTCTGACGGGCGCGCTGATGATGAAGGACGTCCTGCTGTACGTGAACCGGCTTCGGGAGCTGGGCGTGCCGAGCCTGAACGCCGCAGGCCCCCTCGCCAGCTTCGGACTGGCCAACAGCACCGGCTACGCGGACCGGATCAGCAACCGCGTCGTGGACGCCATCGGCGATCTGTCCGGCGGGGTGCGCATACACGACACCACTGACGACGAGACCGACACGCGCCCTTGAGGGGGCGCCCGCACAGAAGGGCAGGCAGCCGCATGCGAATCGTCCACGGACGGGCGCGGGACGGGCTCTCCGAGCAGCGCTCCGCCACGTTCACCGGCTCCGTGTGGGCCGATCCGGTGCTCCCGGCGACCGACGGCGTCATCGTCAACGACGTGTTCTTCAGCCCCGGCGCGCACACGCACTGGCACAGCCACGAGCACGGCCAGATTCTCCAAGTCACCGCGGGCAGCGGACTGGTGTGCACCCAGGGCGAGGCGGCGCAGCCGCTCGGCGCCGGTGACACCGTGTGGGTTCCCGCCGGAGAGATCCACTGGCACGGCGCGGCGCCCGGCAGCTATCTCCTCCACACCGCCGTCTCGCTCGGGACCACGACGTGGCTCGAACCGGTCGCCGATGACGCGTACCCGGGCACCGGCTGACGCCGAAAGGCCGCCGGCGGAGCATCCGCGGGCAGCGCTGACCAAGAGGAGCGACGAGCAAGGAGCAAGGATGACAACCAGGCAGGACGACGGCCGGTTCGAAGAGGGCCTCCAGGTGAGGCGCGAGGTACTCGGGGCGGAGCACGTCGACCGTTCGCTCGCGAACGTCACCGACTTCAGCCGGCCCGTGCAGGAACTGGTCACCGAGTACTGCTGGGGCGCCGTGTGGAACCGCCCGGGCCTGGACCGCAGAACCCGCAGCCTGCTCAACCTCACGATGCTCACGGCCCTCAACCGCATGCACGAACTGGCCGTTCACGTGCGGGGAGCCGTCACCAACGGCTGCACGGAGGAAGAGATCCAGGAGGCGCTGCTGCAGACGGCCATCTACGTCGGCGTCCCCGCCGCGCTGGAGTCCTTCCGGGTCGCGGAGAAGGTGCTGCAGGAGGTGCGCTCCGATGGATGAGCCGACGAACGCGGAGCACGGGGCCGGTCCGTCCGTACTGGGCCGCGGCTCGCTGGTGGGCTTCGTCGGCCTGGGCAACATGGGCGGCCCCATGGCGCAGCGCCTGGCCGACGCGGGATACCGGCTGAGCCTGTACGACACCCGGCCCGAAGTGACGGACGAGACCGCCGCACTCACCGGCGGGACCCGCGCGGGCTCCGCGGCCGAAGCGGCGCTCGGGGCCGATGCCGTCGTGCTGATGCTCCCCGACTCCGGCGCCGTCGGCGGAGTCGTCGAGGACCAGGGCCTGCTGGACGCCATGCGGCGCGGGTCGGTCCTGGTCGACATGGGCTCGTCCGAACCCGTGCGCACCCGCGCGCTCGCGGAGACCGCGCGCCCGCTCGGCGTCGCCGTGGTCGACGCACCGGTCTCCGGCGGCACGGGCGGAGCGGCGGCAGGCACCCTCACCATCATGGCCGGTGGCGCCGCGGCGGCCGTGGAGTCCGTACGGCCGGTGCTGGAGAACCTCGGCTCCAAGGTGCTGCACGTCGGACCGGAGGGTGCCGGACACGCGCTCAAGGCACTCAACAACCTGCTCTCCGCGACACATCTGCTGGCGACGTGCGAAGCGGTCCTCGCCGGGCAGGCATTCGGCCTCGAGCCCGAGGTGATGATCGAGGCGATCAACGGGGCGAGCGGACGCAGCGGTTCTACGGAGAACAAATGGCCGCGCTTCATCCTCGGCCGCAGCTTCGACTCCGGCTTCGCTCTCCGGCTCATGCTCAAGGACATGCGGATCGCCGTGGGACTCGGTGAGAGCACAGGCACCCCAGGACGTCTCGGCGCCGCCGCCACGGAGCTGTGGGGCGAGGCCGCGGGACACCTGCCGTCCGGCGCGGACCACACCGAGATCGTCCGCTGGCTGGAGCAGGCCGGGCCACCTGACCGGGAAGGGAGCGAGCTTTAAATGCATGACGAGCAGGCCGTACGATCACATGAAATCGAGCGAAGAGGACAGGACGATGAACGGGCTCCGTGGCGTCAGTCTCGGCAGGCAGGCGGCTCCCCTGCGCGAACAGGTCCTCGAAGTGCTCCGCAACGCCATCCTCGACTTCGACCTGAAGCCGGGTCAGCGGCTCGTCGAGCGGGAGTTGATCGAGTCCCTCGGCGTCTCCAGGACCACGGTCCGCGAGGTCCTGCGGGAGCTGACGGCCGAAGGGCTCGTGACGGTCATCCCGCAGAAGGGTGCCGTCGTCTACGCTCCCACTCCCTCCGAGGCCGCCGACCTGTACGCGGTCCGCGCCTCGCTGGAAGGGCTGGCCGTGCAGCGCTTCATCGAGCGGGCCTCGGCGGGTCATCTCGGCCGGCTCCGTGACGCGCTGGCCGAGTTCGAGAAGGTCTGCGCCACCAGCGACGACATGCGTGAACTGCTGCGGGCCAAGGACGGCATCTACGACGCCCTGCTCGCCGGCGCCGACAGCCCGACGGTCCAGCGGATCCTGGCCGGCGTGCAGGCGAGAGTCCAGCTCCTGCGGGCCACGTCGATGTCCCAGCCGGGCCGGCCACGCAAGGCCGTGGAGGAGATGCGCGCCCTGGTCGAGGCCATCGCCGAGGGCGACGTCACCGAGGCCCTGCGGCTCAGCCGCACGCATCTGGACAACGCCTCGTCGACCGTCGCCACGGTGCTCGACGACGAGGACGGCTCCACCGGCGAGGCCTGACCTCTCCTCCTCCCATTTCCCTTCGCCGTCGGCCGGCCCGCACACCTGCAACGACAGCCGCACGGTTCGACTCCCGCTCCACCCACCCTTCGCCATCCCGGCGCGGCACGCCGCCGTTCCCCGCGACGCGGGAGAACGCCCTCTGCCGCCCGCAGGACACCCTCAGGAGGCACCGGCATGTCCCTCACCGACCGCCAGCAGCAGCTCAAGGACCGCTTCACACGAGAGCGCGGCACTTGGGGCGACGCCTGGGAGAGCATCCTCGTGCTCGACCCCGACTACCTGGAGGCATACCTCGAGTTCAGCACCGTCCCGTGGCGCAAGAACCATCTGCCCTCCAAGGTCAAGGAGTTCGTCTACATCGCGGTCGACGCCGCCGCCACGCACCTCTACACGCCCGGCGTACGGCAGCACATACGGGCGGCGATGGCGCACGGCGCAACCGGCGACGAGATCATGGAAGTGCTCGAACTCACCAGCACACTCGGCATCCACGCATGCAACATCGGCGTCCCGCTGCTCCTCGAGGTGCTCGACGAGGAGGGCGTGCGCCAGGGCCCGGCACCTCTCGACGAGACCCGCGAGGCGCTGAAGGAGGAGTTCACCGAAAGCCGCGGCTACTGGCACGAGTTCTGGGACGGGCTGCTGGAGCTCGACCCCGAACTGTTCAAGGCCTACTTGGACTTCTCGTCACTGCCCTGGAAGAAGGGTGTGCTGGAGCCGAAGGTCAAGGAGCTCGTGTACTGCGCCTTCGACGCGGCAGCCACCCATCTCTACGCTCCAGGGCTCAAGTTGCACATGCGCAACGCCCTGCGCCACGGCGCGACGCCCGAGGAGATCATGGAGGTGCTGGAGATCGTCAGCGTCATCGGCGTCCACACGGCGACGGTCTCGGCGCCCATCCTGGCCGAGGAACTGAACAGCGCGCGCGACGCCGACGGCTGACCCCGGGTCAGCGCGCCTGCACGCTGTCGAGGAACCCCAGCGCCGTGCGCCAGGTGCGCTCGGCCGCCTCCGCGTCGTGGTCGTCCAGGTCCTCGTCCGTGAAGAGGTGTCCCGCCCCCGCGTACCGGAAGACCTCGACGTCCGCTCCGGCCCGCCGCATCTGCAGATACCAGGCGTTCAGCCAGTCGTGCGGCTCGAACGGGTCCGGGTCGGCGACGTGCAGCTGTACGGGGAGGTCGTCCACGGCGGCGTCCTCAGGGAGGTCCGACGTGCCGTGCAGAAGCAGCAGCGCCCGCGCGCGTTCGTCGGCCAGGGCGAGGTTCTGCGCGATCGAGCCGCCGAGGGAGAAGCCCGCGTAGACGAGTCCGCGTTCGGACAGCGGCGCGGTGACGGTGACGGCGCGCATCAGCAGCTCGTCCCGGCCGATCTCGTCCTTCAGCTCCGCGCCCTCCTCGACGGTGCCGGCAGTGCGCCCGTCGAACAGGTCCGGCGTGTGCACCTCGTGGCCGGCTGCCCGCAGCCGGTCCGCCGCCTTGTGCACGGCGGGTCGCAGCCCGTAGACGGAGTGGAACAGAACGACGGTGGCCAAAATGTCACTTCCCTCACATGTCACCCGCGGAGGTGTTCCGGGCCGGGTCACCGCACATGGTGGCAGGTACGGTCGGAGTGCCCGTTCGATCCCAAGGAGTCGTCCCGTCATGGAGAACGTGCTGCGCCCATTCATCGTGTTCGGCGGCGCGATGGTGCTCGCGTTCGCCGTCGCCTGGGGCGTGGACCGTCTGCTGCGCCGCATAGACGCCCGTCACCCCGAGACACCCATGTGGGGGCTGCTGCGCCGCGGGCGCGTGCCTCTGCAGGCCGTGATCTTCGTCGCCCTCCTGAACGGCTTCTACGATCAGGCGGAGATCACACACAGCTACCGCCCGACGGTCAACCTGTGGCTGCACATCATCCTCATCGCCGCGACGGCATGGCTGGTCCTGCGGATCCTCGCCGCCGTGGTGGAGACGACCACCGTCCGGTACGCGGGTGTGGCACACGACCCGGCGCGCGCACGGCGCGTGAAGACGCAGCTCACCCTCATCCAGCGGCTCGTCACCACGGTCGTGGTCGTCATCGCGGCGTCCGCGATCCTGCTGCAGTTCCCGGCGATGAGGACGCTCGGAACCTCGATGCTCGCGTCGGCGGGTGTGCTGGGAATCGTCGCCGGCATCGCCGCCCAGGCCACGCTGGGGAACCTCTTCGCGGGCCTGTCCATCGCCTTCGGCGACATGGTGCGCATCGGGGACGAGGTCGTCGTCGACGGTGAGTTCGGGACGGTGGACGAGATCACCGTCTCCTATCTGGTGCTGCGCACCTGGGACGAGCGGCGGGTGACGATGCCGGTCTCGTACTTCACCAGCAAGCCGTTCGAGAACTGGTCGCGCGGCGGCCCGCAGAAGACCGGCACGGTCTACCTCCAGCTGGACCACTCGGCCCCGATCGCGGAGCTGCGCAAGCGGACCGAGGAGCTGGTGCGCGACAACGACTACTGGGACGGCCGCAGCTGGAGCCTCGTCGTCACCGACACCACTCCCACCACCATCGAGGTACGTGCAGTCGTCACGGCCCGTACGTCCGACGACGTGTGGACGCTCCGCTGCGACCTGCGGGAACATCTGCTCGACTGGCTCCAGCGTGAACACCCGTACGCGCTGCCCGGCATCCGGCTCTCCTCCGCGAGCGATCACCCGGAGACGTACTCCAACGGGCACCTGGAGAGCCGCAACCACCGCAGCAGCAGGCTCTCCTGACGCTGGCCCCCGCCCGGTCAGTCAGGCCAGGCGGGTCAGATGCGGAAGCTGCGCAGATCGAGCTGGTGAAGGACGCGGTCGCACACCTCAGGGTCGACGCCGGGCTCACCGCGCGCCGCGAGGATCTCGTGCCGGGCCGCGGAGAGCAGCTCCGCGTTGAGCCTGTGCATCTTCTTCATCCGGGCGACGCGCCTGGCGTGCGCCTCGCGCCGCTCGCTCTCCACGATGTCCGGTGAGATGCGCGCTCCCACGTCGTGGGCACGCCGCAGCAGGGCCTCGGAGACCTCCTCCGGAAGGTCCTCGACCGCTTCGACCTCCCGTACGCGCCGCCGCGCCGCCTTCGCGCACCTCAGCGCCAGCCGCCGCTCCAGTTCACGCTCGGCGGCGCTGTCCACCCGTACGTGAAGCCGCCTGACCAGCCACGGCAGCGTCAGCCCCTGGAGCACGAGGGTGGCGAGGACGACGGCGAAGGCGATGAAGAGGATGGCGTCCCGCTCCGGGAAGCTGCCACCGCCCTCTACGGTCAGCGGCACGGCGAGCGCCAGCGCCACCGAGGCCACGCCGCGCATACCGGCCCACCAAACGACGGTCGTCTCACGCCAGTTGAGCGGGATGTCCTCATCCAGGTCCTTGCGCCGGTGCAGCCGCTTGGCGAGCCACGCCGCCGGCAGGAGCCACACCAGCCGGAGCACGACAACCGTCGCGATCACCGCGAGCGCGGCCGGAAGCAGCTCACCCCAGCGGCCGCTCACGGGCCCGACGACAACGGCCAGTTCGAGCCCGATCAGGCCGAAGGCGACACCGGTGACGAGCGTGTCGACGATCGACCAGAAGCTCTGCCCGACCAGCCGCCCCTGCACGTCGTCCGCGTCCACCGCCCGCCCGGAGGAGAGGTACAGGGCGGTCATCAACACCGCCAGGACGCCGGAGCCCTTCAGCTCCTCGGCCAGGACGTAGGAGGCGAAAGGCACCAGCAGGGTAAGCCCCGTCTGTAGCGTCGCGTCCCCCAGGTATCCGGCGAGCTTGTTCGCGGCCCACCCGAGCGCGAGCCCGACCACGATCGCGACGACCCCGGAGAGGACCAGCTCGCCGACCGCGCCGCCTACCGAGAAGGTCCCGGTGACGGCCGCCGCGACGGCGACGTGGTACAGGGTGATCGCCGTGACGTCGTTGAAGAGGCCCTCGCCCTCGAGGATCGAGACCAGCCGCCGCGGCAGCCCCAGCCGCCCGGCGACCGTCGTCGCCGCGACGGGATCGGGCGGGGCGACGAGTGCCCCCAGGGCCACGGCACCCGCAATGCCGAGCCCCGGCACCAGCGTGTGCGCGACAGCCGCGACGGCGGCGGTCGTCACGAAGACCAGCGCCACCGCGAGAAGGAATATCGGCCGCTTGTTCGCCGCGAACTGACGCCAGGAGGTGCGGTGCACGGCCGCGTACAGCAGCGGCGGCAGCACGAGCGGAAGGATGAACTCGGGCGGCACCTCGACGTTCGGAACGACCGGCAGCAGCGCGAGGACACCGCCCAGCAGCGTCATCAGCACGGGAGCCGGCACGCCTATTCGGTCGCCCACGGGGACGGTCAGTACGGCACCGAGCAGCAGGGCGAAGAGCAGAGCGAGCTGGTCCACGCCTAGGCGCTCTCCGCCCGGACGATGTCCAGGGCCTTCTGGAGATCGTCCGGGTAGGTGCTCTCGTACTCCACCCGGCGCCCGTCCGACGGGTGCTCGAAGCCGAGCCGGACCGCGTGCAACCACTGCCGCCCCAGCCGCAGCCGTTTGGCGAGCGTCGGGTCGGCGCCGTAGGTGAGGTCACCGACGCACGGGTGCCGGTGCGCGGACATGTGCACGCGGATCTGGTGCGTACGGCCTGTCTCCAGCTTGATGTCGAGCAGGCTGGCGGCGCGGAACGCCTCGATCAGGTCGTAGTGCGTGACGGACGGCTTCCCGTCCGCGGTGACCGCCCACTTGTAGTCGTGCTGCGGGTGCCGTCCGACGGGCGCGTCGATCGTGCCGCTGAGCGGGTCGGGGTGCCCCTGTACGAGGGCGTGGTACCGCTTGTCGACGGTCCGCTCCCGGAACTGCTGCTTCAGCAGGGTGTACGCGCGCTCGGACTTGGCGACGACCATCAGCCCGGATGTACCCACGTCCAGGCGGTGCACGATGCCCTGCCGCTCGGCCGCCCCCGAGGTGGAGACGGAGTACCCGGCCGCGGCCAGCCCGCCGATCACCGTCGGGCCGCTCCAGCCCGGGCTCGGATGCGCGGCGACGCCCACGGGCTTGTCCACCACCACGAGGTCGCTGTCGTCGTGGACGACGGCCATGCCCTCGACGGGTTCGGCCACGACCCGCACGGGCTCGGGTGGAGGCGGCAGCTCCACCTCCAGCCACGCTCCCCCGTGGACCCGGTCGGACTTGCCGGCTTCGGCGCCGTCCAGCAACACCTTGCCGTCGGCGGCCAGTTCGGCGGCCTTCGTACGAGAAAAGCCGAACATCCGGGCGATGGCGGCGTCGACGCGCTCGCCCTCGAGGCCGTCCGGTACGGGCAGGGTGCGGGTTTCGGGGATCGTGCTCACCTGATCGAGTATGCCGGACGACCGCATGCTCTCCGTCATCGCGGGCCGGACACCGCGCATCGGCGGCAAGCGCCTCGACGCGCTCCGTCGCCGGTCAGTCGCGGTGGACGGTCCCATCGGGGTCGAGGCCACGGAAGGAGAGGATCACGATCAGAATGCCCCCGCACACGATCGCCGAGTCCGCGAGATTGAAGACCGCGAAGTGCGTGGGTGCGATGAAGTCCACGACGGCGCCCTGGAAGACGCCCGGCGAACGGAAGACGCGGTCGGTGAGATTGCCGAACGCCCCGCCCAGCAGCAGCCCCAGCGCGATCGCCCAGGGAGCGCTGTAGAGCCGTCTCGCGATCCGCGCGATCACGACGATCACCACGGCCGCGATCGCCGTCAGCACGATGGTGAGAGCCTCGCCGATGCCGAAGGCCGCCCCCCGGTTCCGCACCACGTCCAGCTGGAGCACCGTGCCGATCACCCGGATCGGGGCGTGCTGCTCCAGGTTCTCCACCACGATCAGCTTGCTGATCAGGTCGAGCGCGTAGGCGAGAGCGGCCACCGAGATCAGAACCCCGACCCGGCGCCTGCCGCGGGGGGCGGTCTGTGCGTCGTCGCCGCCGGAACCGTCGGCGGGTTCTTTCCTGGCCTCGTCAGGGGTACCGATAGTCCGCTCCACCTCTGTCACCCGACGAGGGTACGACATATGAGGACGGCCGCGGCCCCCTTCACCCCCCAACTGCCCCTCGGGCACCTAGCGCCGCTCCTGCTGCTGCTTGCACTCCACGCACAGCGTCGCCCGCGGGAACGCCTGCATCCGGGCCTTGCCGATCGGATTTCCGCAGTTCTCGCACAGGCCGTACGTACCGGCGTCGAGCCGCTCGATGGCCCGCTCGGTCTGGTAGAGCATCTCGCGGGCGTTCGCCGCCAGGGCCATCTCGTGCTCGCGCGTGATGTTCTTGGTGCCGGTGTCGGCGTCGTCGTCCCCGGCACCGTCACCGGAGTCGCGCATGAGCCCGTCGAGCGCTTCGCCGGAGGCCACCAGTTCGTCGCGCAGCCGCTGTGCCTCGCTCTGCAGTTCGCTGCGGGCCTCCTCGACCTCTTCCGGCGTCCACGGCTCTTCACCGGCCCGTACGGCGAGTTCGCCGGGTTGCGCGGCGACCGCACGTGCCGTGGGAACCTTGTCGGCCTTCGCCACCGGAGTCTTCTTCGCAGCCACCTTCTCGGCTCCCGTCGTCTGCTTCTTCGCCGTGGTCTTCTTGGCGGCGCGCTTCGGCGCCGCGGCCTTCTTCGCCGCCGTCTTCCTGGGCGCGGCCTTCTTCGCCGGAGTCTTCTCCGCCGTTGCCTTCTTCGCCGTCGTCTTCTTCGCGGGCGCCTCCCCCTTCGCCGCGGGCCTCCCCTGCTTCTTCTGTGCGGCCTTCTTCGCCGTCTTCTTCGCGGCCGTCTTCTTCGCGGCCGTCTTGCCGGCCGCAGAGGTCTTCTTCGTGGCCGCGGCCTTCTTCGTGGACTTGTCAGCAGCTGCCGGAGTACTCGCGGCAGATCCCTTCGCCACCATGGCCGTGGCCCCTTCACATATTGTGATCTTGCTCGCGAACGTGACCGGAACGATAAATCGACTCCGAACACTCGACAACGGGGGCACGCCGGTCTCCAATCCGTTGTGCCCCGCCCGGCCCTGCGAAAACCGGCCCGCCGCAGTCCGCCGGGCCCCGTACACTGGGCTGAGCGAGAGGCGATGAAGGGGACGAGTAGCGTCCGTACGCAGCCGCGAGCGACCTGGGGACGGTGTGAGCCCAGGGGCCTGCACGGCGTGAAGATCACCCCGGAGCCGCCGGAAGAAAGGGCCGGGCCGACCGGCGCGAGTAGAACCGGCAGCGCACCCCAATGAGGGGGCAGTGGGCGCGGCCCGCTGCCAAGGAGGGTGGTACCGCGGGGCCGCCGCCGTTCAGGCAGGCGCTCTCGTCCCTCCGACGGAAGCAGAGATGTCCGCCGGAGGAAGTTCCGATGCCGCAGTACCGCCAGGTGCCAGCCCAGGTCGACCTGCCCGCCCTCGAGCACGCCGTGCTCGACTTCTGGCGGGACAACAAGGTCTTCGCCCGTACTCTCGAGCAGTCCGAGGGGCGGCCCGAGTGGGTCTTCTACGAGGGCCCGCCCACCGCCAACGGCATGCCCGGCGCCCACCACATCGAGGCACGCGTCTTCAAGGACGTCTTCCCGCGCTTCCGCACGATGCGCGGATACCACGTGGCCCGCAAGGCCGGCTGGGACTGCCACGGGCTGCCCGTCGAGCTGGCCGTGGAGCGGGAGCTGGGCTTCAACGGCAAGCAGGACATCGAGAACTACGGCATCGCGGAGTTCAACTCCCGCTGCCGCGAGTCCGTCACCAGGCACACCGACGCCTTCGCCGAGCTGACCACGCGCATGGGCTACTGGGTCGACATGGACGACGCCTACCGGACCATGGACCCGGAGTACGTCCAGTCCGTCTGGTGGTCGCTGAAGCAGATCTTCGAGAAGGGTCTGCTGGTCCAGGACCACCGCGTCGCCCCCTGGTGCCCGCGGTGCGGCACCGGCCTCTCGGACCACGAGCTCGCCCAGGGGTACGAGACAGTCGTCGACCCGTCTGTCTATGTGCGGTTCCCGCTGACCTCGGGACCGCTCGCCGGCGAGGCGTCGCTCCTGGTCTGGACGACCACGCCCTGGACGCTGGTGTCCAACACCGCTGTCGCGGCCCACCCGGACGTCACGTACGTCGTCGCGACGAACGGGCTGGAGAAACTCGTCGTCGCCGAGCCCCTGCTGGAAAAGGCGCTGGGCGAGGATTTCGAGGCGACCGGGCAGCGCTTCACCGGCGCCGAGATGGAGCGCTGGAACTACGAACGCCCGTTCAACATCGTGGAGATGGAGAACGCCCACTTCGTCGTCAACGCCGACTACGTCACCACCGAGGACGGCACCGGCCTGGTCCACCAGTCCCCCGCCTTCGGCGAGGACGACATGCGCACCTGCCGCGCCTACGGCCTCCCGGTGGTCAATCCCGTCCGCCCCGACGGCACCTTCGAGGCCGGACTGCACCTGGTGGAGGGGCAGTTCTTCAAGAAGGCGGACGAGGCGCTCGTCGCGGACCTCGCCGCCCGGAACCTGCTGCTGCGTCACGTCCCGTACGAGCACAGCTACCCGCACTGCTGGCGCTGCCACACCGCTCTGCTCTACTACGCACAGCCGTCCTGGTACATCCGCACCACCCAGATCAAGGACGCGCTTCTCGAACAGAACGAACGCACCAACTGGTACCCGGAGTCGGTCAAGCACGGACGCTACGGCGACTGGCTGGACAACAACATCGACTGGGCGCTCAGCCGCAACCGCTACTGGGGCACGCCGCTGCCCATCTGGCGCTGCGAGGAAGGTCACTTGACGTGCGTCGGCTCACTGGCGGAGCTGACGAAGCTGACGGGCACCGACCAGTCGGCGCTCGACCCGCACCGCCCGTACATCGACGAGATCACCTTCGGCTGCCCGGCCGAAGGCTGCTCGCTGACGGCGACGCGCGTCCCCGAAGTCATCGACGCCTGGTACGACTCGGGCTCGATGCCGTTCGCGCAGTGGGGCTACCCGTACAAGAACAAGGAGCTCTTCGAGAAGCGCTACCCTGCGCAGTTCATCTCCGAGGCGATCGACCAGACCCGCGGCTGGTTCTACACGCTGATGGCGGTCGGCACGCTCGTCTTCGAGAAGTCCTCGTACGAGAACGTGGTCTGCCTCGGACACATCCTCGCCGAGGACGGCCGGAAGATGTCCAAGCACCTGGGCAACATCCTCGAACCGATCCCGCTGATGGACCAGCACGGCGCGGACGCGGTGCGCTGGTTCATGGCGGCCGGCGGTTCGCCGTGGGCCGCGCGGCGCGTGGGGCACGGCACGATCCAGGAGGTCGTCCGCAAGACTCTGCTGACGTTCTGGAACACGGTGGCCTTCCAGGCGCTGTACGCCCGTACGTCCGGCTGGTCGCCCTCCGGTTCGGACCCGGCGCCCGAGAGCCGACCACTGCTGGACCGCTGGCTGCTGAGCGAACTGCACGCGCTGGTCGACCAGGTGACGGTGGCCATGGAGGGCTACGACACCCAGCGCGCCGGCAAGCTGCTCTCCACCTTCGTCGACGACCTGTCCAACTGGTACGTGCGGCGCTCGCGGCGCCGCTTCTGGCAGGGCGACCCGGCGGCGATGCGCACACTGCACGACACGCTGGAGACGATCACGCGTCTGATGGCCCCCATCGTGCCGTTCGTCAGCGAGCGCGTGTGGCAGGACCTGATCGTCCCCGTCACGCCCGGGGCGCCTGACTCGGTGCACCTTGCCGACTGGCCCGAGGCGGACCTGGGCAAGGTGGATCCGGAGCTTTCCCAGGACATGCTTCTGGTGCGCCGCCTGGTGGAGTTGGGGCGTGCGACGCGCGCCGAGTCCGGCGTCAAGACGCGCCAGCCGCTCTCGCGCGCGCTCGTCGCCGCGCACGGCTTCGAGACCCTCTCCCCCGACCTGCGCAACCAGATCACCGAGGAGCTCAACGTCAGCGCTCTCGCGTCCCTTTCGGAGGTCGGCGGCTCGCTGGTGGACACCACGGCAAAGGCCAACTTCCGTGCCCTGGGCCGCCGTTTCGGCAAGGGCACCCAGGCCGTCGCCAAGGCGATCGCCGACACGGACGCGGCAGCCCTCTCGGCCGCGCTCCGCGAGGGCACAGCCGGGGTCGAGGTGGACGGCGAGCAAGTGCCGCTCTCACCCGAGGAAGTGATCATCACCGAGACGCCGCGCGAGGGCTGGTCCGTCGCCTCCGACTCGGGAGCGACGGTCGCGCTCGACCTGGAGATCACCCCCGAGCTGCGCCGCGCCGGCCTCGCCAGGGACGCGATCCGCCTCATCCAGGAGGCCCGCAAGAACTCGGGCCTCGACGTCGCCGACCGCATCGCCCTGCGCTGGTCCACGACGGACGAGGAGGTCGGACAGGCCCTCGTGGACCACACCGGGCTGATCTCCGACGAGGTCCTCGCGGAGGACTTCGCACAGGAGACCGCGGACGCGAGCGGCACCGAGGAGTCCGCCTTCGGCGCCCCGTTCCAGGACGAGTCGCTCTCCCTGACCTTCCGACTCCGCAAGGTCTGACGGAAGCGCCCCGCAGAGGGGGCAGAACGGGCCGTGGGGGCCGTCCGCACGCCGGGCGGCCCCCATGGGGGCCTGCGCGCGTCCCTCGCTGTCGCAGGAGGCCCGTCACGGCGTGCCCGCCACAGAAACCTCTGAGTATCCGGCTGACGGAGTGAGAGCCCGCCCAAGGAGCTCGGAGTCGGAGAAGGGCGCACGAGGCGTCTGAGGGCGCTGTGTGGCCGCGACGAGCGCCACGGGCCATGGCTCCTCTGCGATTGCCACGGGCCATGGCTCCTCTGCGATACCGGCCCCCACGCAGGCAAGGGCCGGGCCCGGAAGCCTCTCGCTTCCGGGCCCGGCCCTTGCCTTGTGCCGGCGTAGTCCGCCGTCAGACGATCAGTTGTCGTCCTCGTCGATCAGGAAGCCCCGCATCGGTGACGGAGCCTGCTGCGGCGCGGGGCCGCCCTGCGGACGTACGGGCGCCATGGGCTGCGTCATGGCCGGGGACATCTGCTGCTGGCCCCCGCCGTAGCTCGGACCACCGTGGCCGCCCATTCCGTTGCCGCCCATCGACTGGTGGCCTCCCATGGTGCCCATCCCAGCGCCGGCGGGTGCGCCCGCGGGTGCCATCGACGGGGACGGCGGGAGGGAAGGCGCGGCGGGAGTACGCGGCGGAGCCAGCGAGTCGTCCGCCTGGTTCTCCAGCTGACGCAGCTGGCTCTCCAGGTACGACTTCAGACGCGTCCGGTACTCGCGCTCGAAGCCACGCAGGTCCTCGACCTTGCGCTCCAGCGTCGCCCTGGCGGACTCGAGGGAGCCCATCGCGACGCGGTGCTTCTCCTGGGCGTCCCGCTCAAGGGCGTCGGCCTTGGCGCGGGCGTCCCGCTCGAGACCCTCGGCACGGCTGCGCGCCTCGCCGACGATCTTGTTCGCCTCGGAACGGGCTTCCGCAATGGCCTGGTCGGCGGTCTGCTGGGCAAGCGACAGGACGCGCGCGGCGCTGTCGTTGTTCTGCCCGCCGCCACCCGGCATCTGCAGGCCGCCGCCGGGACCCATGGGGCCACCGGGGCCGCCCTGGGGTCCGCCGGGACCCATGGGGCCACCGGGACCGCCCTGAGGACCGCCGGGACCAGCAGGAAGCTGCGGCTGACCGCCGGGAAGCTGAGGGGGGCCGCCCATGCCCTGCTGCGGGCCGTGCTGGCCGGGGTGCTGCCCGGGGTGCTGGCCAGGATGCTGGCCGGGGTGCTGACCTGGGTGCTGCCCCGGACCGCCGTGCTGACCGGGCGGCACAGGACCTGATATGGCAGCGGGCACCGGCCCGCCCTGCCTGTCCTGCGGCTCCGGCTTGCGCATTCCGCCCTGCTGCTGGTTCTGCGCGGCGGCACGGGTCGCTGCGGCGAGCTTCGCGCGCAGGTCCTCGTTCTCGCGCAGCAGGCGCGTCAGCTCGGCTTCGACCTCATCTAGGAAGGCATCGACTTCGTCCTCGTCGTAACCTTCTCGGAGGCGGACGGTCGTGAACTGCTTGTTCCGCACGTCCTCGGGGGTCAGTGGCATCTCTTCACCTCAACGTAACTCGTCGGCATGTCGGCAAGACCATTTCGATCGTTCACAGCCTGGCCACGACGTTGATCAGGATGTAGACGATGATCATCAGTACGAAGAAGGACAGGTCGAGCGCCACGCCCCCGAAGCGCAACGGCGGGATGAACCGCCGCAGCAGCTTGAGTGGCGGATCAGTGACAGTGTAGGTCGCTTCTAGAACGACCACCATCGCCTTGCCGGGCTGCCATGAGCGGGCGAACTGGAAGACGTAGTCCATCACCAGTCGGAAGATCAACACGAGCAGGAAGCAGTACAACGCGACTTGGACCACCTCGAGTGCGGTACTCACTGCGCTTCCCTCTCCCCTCGCCACGTTGGGCGCTCTCGCGTGACCTCACGGCCCGTTCCGTTGATCCTTGCGTCTTCAGCTCTGGTTGAAGAACCCGCCCTCTGCGATGCGGGCCTTGTCCTCCGCCGTGACATCGACGTTAGCAGGAGACAGCAGGAACACCTTCTGCGTCACTCTTTCAATACTCCCGTGCAAACCGAAGACCAGACCGGCCGCGAAGTCGACAAGTCTCTTCGCGTCCGTATCGTCCATCTCCGTCAAGTTCATGATCACGGGGGTACCCTCGCGGAAGTGTTCCCCGATGGTACGGGCCTCGTTGTACGTCCGGGGGTGCAACGTCGTGATCCGGTACGGCTCCCGCTCGGACACGACTTTGGGCATGATCACCGGGGCACTCTTCTCCAGACTCTGGCGTTCAGGTGTGATGGATGACACGGGGGCAATTCTCCCGGATCGTCCATTTTCGATGACCGCAGGGGGAGACGACTGCTCCCTCTCCCGCTGCACGGGAGGGTGCATCACGCGTACCGGCTCGGCCGGTTCGTCCTTCTGCAGGGGGTCGTGCGACTGCAACGGCTCGTGCCGCCGGCGGTCCCTCTCGGGCTCCGGCTCGGGCTCGAACTCGTCATCGGGGTCGAAACCCGGGCCGTCGTACCCATCGTCCTCCACGAGGCCGAGGTAGACCGCCATCTTGCGCATAGCGCCGGCCATTCTCTGCGTCCTCCGCTCTGTGGTGGGTTCCCCTGCCTTCGGCGGGGTGGCCCCATGGCTCCGTCACCGGTGGTTGGACCCGGGCCTGTCCCGCTGTCTGCTCTCCAACGGAAATGACCATATTTTGTGCCGTGGTCCGACTTGCTTGGCGACGTTACCCGAGCCTGGGTCGCTCTCCGAGTACCGCACTGCCGACGCGCACATGTGTCGCACCAGCGGCTACGGCCTCTTCGAGATCCGAGCTCATCCCTGCTGACACCATGGTTGCAGCAGGATGCCTTGTACACAGGCCGGTTGAGATTTCCCGCAGCCGCTCGAAGGCTTCGCGCGGCCGTCCCGCGTACGGTCCCGTGAGCGGAGCGACCGTCATCACCCCTGCCAGGCGCAGCCCTTGGGCGGACGCCATCTCGTCACCCAACGCGAGCACCGACCCCGGAGCAGCACCACCCCGCCCTGCGGCGGTTTCTGACTCCGCGTCGAGTGCGACCTGGATCAGGCAGTCCAGTTGACGGTCCTGGGCCACGGCGGCGCTGCTCAGCGAGTTGACCAGCCGGTGGCGGTCCACGGAGTGGATCACGTCGGCGTAACCCGCAACGGAACGAGCCTTGTTGGTCTGGAGCTGGCCCACGAAATGCCACGTCACAGGGGTGTCCGCACACTCCGCGGCCTTCTCCGCCGCCTCCTGGTCCCGGTTCTCCGCGACGTGCCGCACGCCCAGGTCCGACAACAGCCGTACGTCACGGGCCGGATAGGTCTTCGTGACGACGATCAGCGTCACTTCGTCACGGATGCGCCCCGCGGCGGCGCAAGCGCCCTCGATGCGCTCCTCCACCCGTGCGAGGTTCTCGGCGAGTTCGGCCTGACGGGCCGTGAGGTCCGTCACGGTCAGTTCGCCTCCAACCAGACATAGCTCGCGAGACGGCCGGTCGTTTTTTCGCGCCGATACGAAAAGTGATCAGATGACTCCATGGTGCACACAGTGGACTGTTCCAGACTTGTGACACCGCGGGCTGCGAGCTGCGCTCGTACACCGGCCGCGACGTCGACCGACGGGGTGCCCCAACTCGTGGTGGCGTAAGCCTCCGGCACCTCGGCCGCGACGGCCTCGCGCATCTCCTCGGGAACTTCGTAGCAACGGCCGCACACGGACGGACCGGTGCGCGCGACGATCCGTTCCGGCACCGCCCCGCGGTCCCGCATCGCTTCGACGAGCGCGGGCACCACGCCCGCGACCAGACCCGGTCGCCCGGCGTGCGCCGCACCAGCGACGCCCGCGACGGGATCGGCCAGCAGCACCGGGGTGCAGTCGGCGGTGAGAACGGCGAGGGCGAGCGAGGGGCGCTGGGTGACGATTCCGTCCACCGGGGTGGCGTCGTCCCCGAACGGCCCATCGACGAGCGCGACATCACGCCCGTGCACCTGGTGCATCCAGACCACGGCGTCCGGGTCGAGCCCGAACGACGCGGCGGCACGGGAACGGTTCTCGCGTACGTGCGCGGCGTCGTCACCGACCCGGCCGCCGAGATTGAGCGACTCATACGGAGCGGCGCTCACCCCGCCCCACCTGTCGGTGAATGCGAAGTGCGCGCCGCTCGCGGAGTCGTGCTTGCCTATCACTTCAGGAAGTCCGGCACATCCAGTTCCTCGGCCTGGCTGTCCTGGTACGGGCGGGCCGGCGGGACCGTCGGAGGCAGTGAGTCGCGGCCGGCGCCGGACGATTCACCCAGCGGTTCCGGCTCGCTCTCGCGCGGGGTCACGCTGCCGAGACCACCGAACGACGGGCGGTCACTGTCCGAGTCGGTTCCGAAGGACGAGGAGTCCTCCTTGGAGGCGTGTGAGCCGAGTGCCTTCTCGCCGCGGTTCCTGGACGGCGGCTGCCCTCCGTCGAAGCCCGCAGCGATGACGGTGACGCGTACCTCGTCGCCGAGAGCGTCGTCGATGACGGCGCCGAAGATGATGTTGGCCTCGGGATGCGCTGCCTCGCTGACGAGCTGCGCGGCTTCGTTGATCTCGAACAGGCCGAGATCCGAACCCCCGGAGATGGACAGCAGCACGCCTCTGGCACCGTCGATCGACGCCTCCAGCAGCGGCGAGGAGATCGCCATCTCGGCGGCGGCCACGGCCCTGTCGTCCCCGCGGGCGGAGCCGATGCCCATCAGCGCCGAACCGGCCTCCGACATCACGGACTTGACGTCCGCGAAGTCGAGGTTGATCAGCCCCGGCGTGGTGATGAGGTCGGTGATGCCCTGGACGCCCGACAGCAGCACCTGGTCCGCCGACTTGAACGCGTCGAGCACGCTCACCTGACGGTCCGAGATGGACAGCAGGCGGTCGTTGGGGATGACGATGAGGGTGTCGACCTCGTCGCGGAGGCCCGCGATGCCGTCCTCCGCCTGGTTGGCGCGGCGCCGGCCCTCGAAGGTGAAGGGCCGGGTGACGACGCCGATCGTCAGGGCGCCCAGCGAGCGGGCGATGCTGGCGACGACGGGGGCGCCGCCGGTGCCGGTGCCGCCTCCTTCGCCGGCCGTGACGAAGACCATGTCGGCCCCCTTGAGGACCTCCTCGATCTCCTCACGGTGATCCTCTGCAGCCTTGCGGCCCACATCGGGGTTGGCGCCGGCTCCCAGACCGCGTGTCAGTTCACGGCCCACATCAAGCTTGACATCGGCATCGCTCATCAACAGGGCCTGCGCGTCAGTGTTGATCGCGATGAACTCGACGCCCTTGAGACCGACCTCGATCATCCGGTTGATGGCGTTCACGCCACCGCCGCCAATGCCGACGACCTTGATGACTGCGAGGTAGTTCTGCGGTGCTGCCACGTCGAAGGCCTCTCGCCTCGAGTTACGTATCCCTGTCGGGCGGTCCACGTCGACCCGAACCCTAAGTGTGAAGTTTAGGGTTACCGGTGTCTGTCTTCCCTGGAGTCTTGGGAACGGACACTAAGTCGACAAGTGGTGGGTGTTCAACGAACACGCCGAACCTCCCGTTTTTCTTTTCACCCTATGTGATCAGGCCCAGGGGTGCTTATCCAGGGTGCTGGCCTGCGCTGACGCGCGTCAACTCCCTGACGAGGCAGGGGCGCTGGGAACACTCACATCGAAGTGCCGTGCGTCCTTCGACGCTTTCATCAGCGCGGTGACCGACTCCGCCTTGGCGCTCCCCTGTTCGCCACTGCCCCACAGCACAGTCCTGCCTCCCGTCAACTCCAGTGTGATGGAGTCGTAGGAACGCACCCGGACCGTACGTGTGTCCCTGCCGACGGAATCGGGAAGCGAGGTGGCGACTCGGACGGCTTCGCGCCGGAGCCGTTCCTTGCCGAAGTGACGGAGACCGGCCGAGCGCTCAACTTCCATCACAAGAAGCGGAACCCCCTTCGGTTGCTCCGGAACTACGTCGAAACGCACACCTTCAACGTCCACTTCGGCGAATTTCCCTGCTTGCTTCATGACCAGTTCCGGCTTCCGTTCTGTCACCTCGATACCGATTCCGTGGGGGAAGGCCCGCACGACGCGAACCTCGTCCAGGCGGGGCAGCGAGGTCTCGAGACGGCGTTCGGCCGCCGCCCTGTCGACGGACAGGAGCGGGGTGCCAACCGGAATACGGGCGGCGTCGCGTACCTGTTTCTTCGTCAGCACGTCGTTGCCGCTGACGGAGACACGTTCCACGAGCACCCAGTTGGATCCGTACAGGGCCCATGCCCCGAAACCGGTGAGTCCGAGCGCCAGTGCCAAGACGACGAGCAGGGCGCGCAGCCGATGAATTCGCGCCCCCGTCCGCCCCCGCGCGCCGCGCGAACGGGACGGGGAGCGGCCGGAGTCGGCCTCCGCCGACGGACGGGCTTCCGAGTCACCTCCGCGCCGCTTCTCGGCGCTCTTCGTCGGTCCCGTGGATCCGGCCACGCTGCCCTGCCTTCTCTCACGCCCCTCGGCGTGCCGCGATCGCCTCGTACACCATGCCGACCAAAAGCTGGTCCGCGTCCGGCCGGCCGAACTCCGCCGCGGCACGCGCCATCTCGTGCAGCCTGTGCGGATCGCTGAGTACCGGAAGCACGTTGCCCAAGATCCACTCCGGCGTCAGCTCGGCGTCGTCGACGAGCAGTCCGCCGCCCGCCTTGACGACGGGCTGCGCGTTCAGCCGCTGTTCGCCGTTGCCGATCGGCAGCGGGACGTAGGCTGCCGGCAGTCCGACGGCCGACAGCTCCGCCACGGTCATCGCGCCCGCCCGGCTGAGCATCATGTCGGCCGCGGCGTACGCGAGATCCATCCGGTCCACATACGGTACCGGCACATACGGCGGCATACCGGGCATGTTGTCCGGCTGCGGCAGTTCGTTCTTGGGACCGACCGCGTGCAGGACCTGGACTCCCGCCCGCTGAAGGTGCGGTACGGCGTGCTGGACGACCTCGTTGAGCCGGCGTGCGCCCTGCGAGCCGCCCGTGACGAACAGGGTCGGCAGGTTGGCGTCCAGACCGAACGCCGCGCGTGCCGGCGGCCTGGCGGCGGCACGGTCGAGCGTCGCGATGGAGCGGCGCAGCGGGATGCCGATGTAACGGGCGTTGCGCAGCTTGCTGTCGGGCGTGGAGACCGCGACGTGCTGCGTGTAGCGCGAGCCGATCTTGTTGGCCAGGCCGGGCCGCGCGTTGGCCTCGTGGATGACGATGGGGACGCCGAGGCGCTTGGCCGCGAGGTAGGCGGGGAGCGCGACGTACCCGCCGAATCCGGCGACGCAGTCCGCCTTGGTGCTCTCCAGGATCTGCTCGGCGGCCTTGATGGTGCCGCGCAGCCGCCCGGGAACGGTGATCAGTTCGGGTGTGGGCTTGCGCGGCAGCGGTACGGCCGGGATGAGTTCGAGCTGATAGCCGCGCTCGGGCACCAGCCTGGTCTCAAGGCCGCGTTCGGTTCCGAGCGCGGTGATGCCCACCGTCGGATCCTGCCTGCGCAGAGCATCCGCGAGGGCGAGCGCGGGCTCGATATGGCCGGCGGTGCCACCGCCGGCGAGTACGACGTGCACTCTCATTCACCGCTCTCCGGACGGCCGCCGATCCGGCCGCCGTCTCATCGTGTTCGTTCTCACCCCTGCCAGCCTGCTCTGCAGGCGCTGCCGCAGAGCAGGCTGCCGCATGGCCAGAGCCGCTCTGGCCGCGGGGTCGCTTCGCGCGAACGCGATGAGCAACCCGATGGCGAACATCGTCGGCAGCAGGGCGGAACCACCGTAGGAGAACAGCGGCAGCGGGACACCGGCGATCGGCAGCAGACCGAGCACCGCACCGATGTTGACCACGGCCTGCGCCGTGATCCAGGTGGTCACGCCTCCCGCGGCATACCTCACGAAGGGCTCCTCCGTGCGTCCGGCCACGCGGATACCCGCATAGCCTAGAGCCGCGAAGAGGGCGAGCACCGACAGCGTCCCCGCGAGACCGAGTTCCTCCCCGGTCACGGCGAAGATGAAGTCGGTGTGCGGTTCCGGTAGTTGACCCCATTTTTCCACACTGGCGCCCAGCCCCGAACCGAACCATCCGCCGGACGCCAGCGCGTAGATTCCGTGAACCGCCTGCCAGCACTGGTCGTTGGCGCCGGGGTCGGTGGCACCGATGCAGGCCAGCCGGGCCATCCTGTTCGGGCTGGTCATGATGAGGAGCGCGCCGATTACGGCGGCCACCGCCATGACGCCCGCGAAGAGCCGCGTGGGCGCGCCCGCGAGCCAGAGCAGTCCGAAGAGGATCGCCGTGAGAATGATCGCGGTCCCCATGTCGCCGCCGAGCATGATGAGCCCGAGCAGCAGCAGTCCGACGGGCACGAGCGGCACGAGCATGTGCTTCCACTGGTTCAGAAGCCGCCTTGAGCGCTTGCGGGCCAGCAGGTCCGCGCCCCAGAGCACCAGTGCCAGCTTGGCGAACTCGCTGGGCTGGAGCTGGAACGGGCCTCCGAGGTAGATCCAGTTGCGGTTGCCGTTCACCGCGTGCCCCATGCCCGGCACCTGTACCAGGCACATCAGGACGACGGACACGGCCAGCAGCGGGTACGCGAGAGCCCTGTGCAGTCTGATCGGCATACGAGCGGCAACCAGCAGCAAGCCGGAGCCCACGATCGCCGCGATGAGCTGCTTGCGGAAGAAGTGCGTGGAGGACAGGCCGGATTGGAGCGCCTCGATCTGCGACGCGGAAAAGACCATCACCAGCCCGAGCACCGTGAGCAGAAGGCTGCCGCCGAGGATCAGGTAGTACGCCGTGAGCGGGCGGTCCCAGGCCCGCCTGGCCTTCACGAGGAACGAAGGCGTGCCCTTGCCGCGGCCGGGACGGGTCGGCTGCCGCGAGGGACGCCGCGGCCGAAGCGGGCGCCCCGGAGCGCCGGAAGCGCCCTTCCCCGGGCGGGTCTTGGCCGTGCGGGAACGTTGCGCCTCGCGCGGCAGGAGAAGGGCTCCCGGCGCGTGCGGCAACGGGAGAGCCGTCAACGCCGCGACGGGGCCGCGCACCGGCGTCAGAGGCGTCGTCAGCGCCCGGCGCAGAGCCGCGCGCCAGTCGTGGCGGGTGTGGCGAGTACGGGAGCCGGTGGCGGCGGTGTGCTCGCGCGGTTTCGACGCTCCCGGGAGAGAGACGGCCGCAGCGCCGCTGTCGGGCGTCATCTGTCGCTTCCCCTCCGTCTGTTCCCGCGACGCGGTCCGCGGGACCGGCGGGTTACTCCACCTCGTGCGCGCCGGCCGCTGCCAGCGCACGCACCGCGTCGGTGAAAGCGTCACCGCGCGCGTTGTAGTTGACGAACATGTCCATCGAGGCGCAGGCCGGTGCCATGAGCACCGTATCCCCGTGACGGGCGAGCCGCGCCGCTTCATGGACTGCCGCAGCCATCGCCCCAGTGTCAGTCCGCTCCAGGTCCACCACCGGGACATCCGGGGCGTGTCGCGTGAGGGCTTCGTGGATGAGGTGACGGTCGGCACCGATCAGCACGGCTCCGCGCAGGCGAGGCGCGGACTCACGTACGAGTTCGTCGAAGGTGGCGCCCTTCGCCAGGCCGCCCGCGATCCACACGATGGAGTCGTAGGCGGCCAGCGAAGCCTGCGTGGCATGGGTGTTGGTCGCCTTGGAGTCGTCGACGTACGCGACGCCGTCGATGTCGGCGACGTGTGCGATGCGGTGTGCGTCGGGACGGAAGGCGCGCAGCCCGTCCCGCACGGCCGCGGGAGGCACGCCGTAGGCGCGGGCGAGCGCCGCCGCGGCAAGGGCGTTGGCGATGTTGTGCGGCGCCGCGGGCGTGATGTCACTGACCTCGGCCAGCTCCTGCGCCTGCTCGCGGCGGTTCTCGACGAAGGCCCGGTCGACCAGGATGCCGTCCACGACGCCCAGTTCGGACGGTCCGGGGGTGCCGAGGGTGAAGCCGATGGCGCGGCAGCCCTCCTCCACGTCCGCCCGGCGCACGAGCTCTTCGGTGGCCGGGTCGGCGCAGTTGTAGACGCAGGCGACCTGATTGCCCTCATAGATACGGCCCTTGTCGGCGGCGTACGCCTCCATCGAGCCGTGCCAGTCGAGGTGGTCGGGCGCGAGGTTGAGCACGGCGGCGGAGTGGGCGCGCAGGCTTGGCGCCCAGTGCAGCTGGTAGCTGGAGAGCTCCACCGCGAGTACGTCCGGGGGGTCCTCGGCGAGGACGACGTCGATCAGCGGGGTCCCGATGTTGCCCACCGCCGGGGCCCGGAGGCCGGCGGCTTCGAGGATGGAGGCGAGCATCTGCACCGTCGTGGTCTTGCCGTTGGTGCCGGTGACGGCGAGCCAGGGCGCCGGTGCGCGGCCCGCGTTGGCCCCGTCCCCCGGTGCCGTTCCGCGCAGCCGCCACGCCAACTCGACGTCGCCCCATACCGGTACGCCTGCGGCGTCGGCGGCGGCGAAGAGCGGGCTCTGCGGTTTCCAGCCCGGTGATGTGACGATCAGATCAGTACCGGCCGGCAAGGTCTCCGCGTCCGCGAGCCGCACGGTCACGTCCTCGGCGCCGAGTTCGGCCGCACGCCCCCGGTGCGTCTCGCTGTCACCGCCGTCGACGACGGTGACAGCGGCGCCCAGGCGCTTGAGGGCACGCGCCGCGCTGACTCCGCTGACGCCGAGCCCGGCCACGGTGACGTGCCTGCCCCGCAGGCTCTCGGCGTCCGCGAAGTCCGCTGCGCGCGCGGGGGTTTCGGAGCCCTGGGGGTCGTGCCGGTCGTTCACTTGCTGGCCGCCCACCCTGCGTAGAAGATCCCGACGCCGAGGATGGCGCACATGCCCTGGATGATCCAGAAGCGGACGACCACCAGGACCTCGGACCAGCCCTTCAGTTCGAAGTGGTGCTGCAACGGCGCCATCTTGAACACGCGCTTGCCGGTCATCCGGAAGGAGCCGACCTGGATGACGACGGACATGGTGATGAGGACGAAGAGTCCTCCGAGGATCGCGAGCAGCAGCTCCGTGCGGGAGCAGATGGCGAGACCGGCGAGGGCGCCGCCAAGCGCGAGCGAACCGGTGTCGCCCATGAAGATCTTGGCGGGCGAGGTGTTCCACCACAGGAAGCCGAAGCAGGCACCCATCAACGCGGCGGCGACGACGGCCAGATCGAGAGGGTCCCGCACCTCGTAACAACCAGGGCCCGCCGTGAAGGGGTTGGCACAGGACTCCTGGTACTCCCACACGCAGATGAAGACGTAGGCGCCGAAGACCATCACGGAGGCGCCGGTGGCCAGGCCGTCCAGACCGTCCGTCAGATTAACGCCGTTGGACATCGCGAGGATCATGAACAGCGCCCAGATCACGAAGATGACCGGGCCGAGCGACCAGCCGAAGTCCTGCGTGAAGGACAGCTTCGTCGAAGCGGGCGTCAGCAGACGGAGGTTGGGGAAGTTCAGCGAGAGGACCGCGAACGCGGTGCCGACGATGAGCTGTCCGGCCATCTTCGCCTTGGCCCGCAGGCCGAGGCTGCGCTGCTTGACGATCTTGATGTAGTCGTCGAGGAAGCCGACCAGGCCCATTCCGGCGAAGAGGAAGAGCACGAGCACGCCGGAGAAGCTCGGCTGACTGCCGGTCAGCAGCTTGGTGAGGGCGTACGCGGCGACCGTGGCGAGGATGAAGGCGATGCCGCCCATCGTCGGGGTGCCGCGTTTGCTGTGGTGGTTCTGGGGCCCGTCGTCACGGATGAACTGCCCGTAGCCTCTGCTCGCGAGCAGCTTGATCAGCAGAGGCGTCCCGATCAGGGACAGGAAGAGTCCGATGACTCCCGAGAAGAGGATCTGGCTCATACCCATCGGGCGGCGACCTCACCCTCGTTGGTCCCGGGCTCCATGAGCGCGTCCGCGACGCGTTCCAGACCCACCGAACGGGAAGCCTTCACCAGTACGACATCCCCCGGGCGCAGTTCGCTCCGCAAGAGCTCGACCGCCGCCTCAGCGTCGGACACGTGCACCGACTCCTCACCCCACGAACCCTCGTTCTTGGCGCCCATGTCCAGCCAGACGGCCTCCTGGCCACCCACCGCCACGAGCTTGCTGACGTTGAGCCGGACGGCGAGCCGTCCGACCGCGTCGTGCTCGGCAAGCGACTCGTCGCCGAGCTCGGCCATCTCACCGAGCACCGCCCAGGTCCGCCGGCCCCGCCCCATCGCGGCCAGCGCGCGAAGCGCGGCCCGTGTCGACTCGGGGTTGGCGTTGTAGGCGTCATTGACGACCGTGACTCCATCGGCGCGCTCGGTGACCTCCATCCGCCAACGAGAGAGCGAGCCCGCGGCGGAGAGCGCGGTGGCGATGTCCCCGGCGGGCATGCCCAGTTCGTGGGCGACGGCCGCCGCGGCGAGCGCGTTCGACACGTGGTGCTCACCGTACAGGCGCATGGTCACGTCACCGCACCCGGTCGGTGTTTGTAGCGTGAAAGACGGCTGACCCCTGTCGGTGAGCCGGACATTCTCGGCACGTACGTGAGCATCCTCGGCCTCGCCGAACAGCAGGACACGTGCACTCGTGCGCTCGCTCATGGCCCGGACGAACGGGTCGTCGGCGTTGAGCACGGCGACGCCGCCCTCGCCTCCCCCTGCCTCGCCGTCGCCTTCGGGAGCAGCCGGCGGCAGGGCCTCCACCAACTCGCCCTTCGCGAGGGCGATCTGCTCCCGGCCGCCGAACTCGCCGATGTGCGCCGTCCCGACGTTGAGCACGACGCCGATGCGCGGCGGGGTGAGCTGCGCAAGGTAGCGGATGTGCCCAACGCCGCGTGCGCCCATCTCCAGTACGAGATGACGGGTGCCGGCCTCGGCGCGCAGGGCGGTCAGCGGCAACCCGATCTCGTTGTTGAGGGAGCCCGGCGTCCACACCGTCGGGCCGAGGCGTTCCAGCAGCTGTGCGATGAGGTCCTTGGTGCTGGTCTTTCCGGCGGAGCCCGTCAGCGCGACGACCTTGGTGCCGAGCCGTTCGACCGCGTGCCTGGCGAGGGCACCCAGGGCGCGGGTGACGTCGTCGACGACGACGGCCGGAACACCGACGGGCCGTGTGGCCAGCACGGCCACGGCCCCCGCTTCGACCGCGCTGCGGGCGAAGTCGTGTCCGTCGGCTCGTTCACCGGCGAAGGCCGCGAAGAGACTGCCGTGCGCCACTTCCCGTGAATCGATCACGACGGGTCCTGTGACCAGGGCGTCCGGGTCCGGTATGTCGCTCTGCTGTCCGTCGACGACAGCGGCGATATCGGAGAGAGATAGGGGGATCATCGGTCTTCGGCGTCTGTCCCTTGAATCGGGGTGCTGTTCGCGGCCGCGGGAGCCGCGGCGGCCTCTTCCTGCTTGGTCCGGATGGCTTCGCGCAGCACGAGGGTGTCGTCGAACGGTCTTACGACTCCCGCGATGTCCTGTCCCTGCTCGTGTCCCTTGCCGAGCACGATCACGGTGTCGCCGGGCTCGGCACGGTCGACCGCGAGACGGATCGCGGCGGCTCTGTCCTCCTCCAGCAGGACGGTTCCTCGGTCGTACGCGGGCACCTCGGCGGCGCCCGCGAGCATGGTGGCGAGGATCGCGAGCGGGTCCTCGGTGCGGGGGTTGTCGGAGGTCAGCACGGCCGTGTCCGACAGGCGCGCCAGCGCGGAACCCATGGCGGTGCGCTTGTGCGGGTCCCGGTCGCCGCCGCAGCCGAGCACGGCGTGCACCCGGCCCTCGGTGACCTTCCGGATCGCGAACAGGACGGACTCGACGGCGTCGGGCTTGTGCGCGTAGTCGACGATCGCCAGGTAGTCCTGACCGACGTCGACGCGCTCCAGCCGCCCCGGCACACCCGGAACGGCAGCGATGCCGTCGGCCGCCGTCTGCGGATCGATGCCGGCCGTGACGAGGGCCGTCAGGGCGGCGAGCGCGTTGGCGACGTTGAACGGCCCGGCGATCGGGGCGGTGGCCCGTACGGACTCGTCCTTCGGCCCCACGGCGATGAAGGTCGAGCCGAGGGGACCCACTTCGACGTCCTGGGCCCGCCAGTCGGCGTCGGGGTGCCCCTCCGCGGAGAAGGTCGTGACGGGCACCTCGGACTCGGTGATCAGCCGCTGCCCGTACTCGTCGTCGATGTTGACCACGGCCGCGCGTGAGCGCGCGCGTGTGAACAGCTGCCGCTTCGCCCGGAAGTAGTCCTCCATGTCCGGGTGGAAGTCCAGGTGTTCGGGGCTGAGGTTGTTGAAGACGGCGACATCGAAGACACAGCCGTCCACCCGGCCGAGCACCAGCGCGTGGCTGGAGACCTCCATGGCCACGGCTGTCACGCCGCGCTCGCGCATCACCGCGAACAGGGCCTGGAGATCGGTGGCCTCGGGGGTGGTGCGCTCGGACTTCAGCCGCTCGTCCCCGATGCGGGACTCGACGGTGCCGATGAGCCCCGTCAGCTCGCCCGCCTTGGCTGCGGCCTCGCGGAGCCCCCCGTCCACCAGGTACGCGGTCGTGGTCTTGCCGGAGGTGCCCGTGATGCCGATCTGGAGGAGGTCCCTGCCCGGCTCACCGTAGATCGCCGCGGCCAGCGCACCCATACGGCCGCGGGGGTCCGGCACGGTCAGGACCGGGAGCCCCGTGTCCGCGGAGCGTTCGGTGCCTGCCGGGTCGGTGAGCACGGCCACGGCGCCGAGGCTCGCGGCCTGCGAGGCGAAGTCGGCCCCGTGGAAGCGCGCGCCGGGCAGCGCCGCGTAGACGTCGCCGGGCCGCACGGCGCGTGAGTCGTGGGTGATGCCGGTCGCCGAGGCATCCTCCGCGCCCTGTGGAGCGGCGGTGTTCAGCCGGCGTGCCAGCTCCGCGAGGGGAACGGGCCGTACGTGTGCGGGCCGCGGCGCCCCCGAGGTGACGTTCGTGGTCGTCCCGGGGGCCGCCTCCGCAGAAGACGGGACTGGGCGGCCCTCCGCCGAGGGCGAGAGGGAGTTCTGATCAGCTTGTGGCACGGCGGTGAGCGTACCGGGCGGGAGGGCTGTGCCGCGAAGCGAGGGGCTCCACGGAGGGGCGTCGCCGGGCGGCTCGGACGGGCCCCCGGCGTGTCCGGCGGGACGCCTCGCCGGGGGCCGGCTCGCGACGCTCCCGGCTCATCTGTCCTTCTTCTGCGCGCGGTCCTTGCCGGCACTGACGGGCAGCGGGTCGGCCTTTGCGCCGGTCGGAGGGATCTGCAGGGACTTCAGGGCGAATTTCATGACCTTCTTGTAGACAGGCCCGCAGACATCGCTCCCGAAGTAGCTGCCCTTCTTCGGGTTCTGAACGGCGCAGTAGACCGTCACCCGCGGCTTGTCGGCAGGGGCGAAGCCCGCGAACGACGAGGTGTAGCCGTGGTACCGGCCGGTGTCGGGATCTACCCGGTTGGCCGTACCGGTCTTGCCCGCGACCCGGTAGCCGGGGATCTTCGCCGTCGTTCCCGTGCCCTCCATGTCGCTGACCACCGACTCCAGCATCCGGGAGAGGGTGTTCGCGGTCTTCTCGCTCACCACGCGGCGCTGTCCGGGCTCGGGTGCCGCAGTGAAGCCGCCGTCGGGGCCCGTCGTTCCCCGTACGAGCGAAGGCACGTTGCGCACACCGCCGTTGGCGATCGTGGAGTAGATCGAGGCGGCCTGTACGGCGTTCAGCGAGAGGCCCTGGCCGAAGGGGATCGTGTACTGCTGCGACGCGCTCCACTTGCCGGGCCGCTCCAGGATGCCGGAGGTCGCGCCGGGCAGCCCCAGGCCCGTGGGCCTGCCGATTCCGAACCGGCTCAGGTACCGGTGGAGGACGCGGTTGGCCTCCTTCTGATCCTTCCCCAACTGCTCGGTGGCGAGGATCGTGCCGATGTTGCTGGACTTGGCGAGGACGCCGTTCAGCGTCAGATGCCAGGTCTCGTGGTCGATGTCGTCGGCGAAGGCACGGTCGGCGCGCTTGAGCCGGTTGGGCACGGTCACTTCCGTGAGGGGCGTGGCCTTGCCCTCCTCGAGGACGGCGGCCATCGACATCACCTTGCTGGTGGAGCCGGGCTCGTAGACGTCCTGGGCGGCCGCGTTGCCGAGGGCCTGCGGGTCGGCGCGGGAGATGTCGTTCGGGTCGAAGTCCGGGGCGCTGGCCATGGAGAGGAGTTCACCGGTGCGGGTGTCCTGCACGACCACGTAGCCGCTGTCCGCGTCGGAGTCCTCGACCTGTTCGCGGATGGCCTGCTGGGCGGCCCACTGGATGTCCCGGTCCAGGGTGAGCTGGACGTCTGCGCCTGCCCGGGCCGGGTGTTCGCGCACGCCCGCGGTGGGGACCTGGCGGCCGCCGGACTGGGCGTAGGTGATCTTGCCGTCCTTCCCTGCCAGCTTCCTGTCCAGCAGGGCCTCGACGCCCGCGCCGCCCTTGCCCTCGGAGTTGACGAAGCCGAGCACGGACGAGGCCAGCTCACGGTTGGGGTAGACACGCTTGGGGTGCTTCTCGCGGTAGACGCCGGCCAGCACATCGGCCGCTTCTCCCGCGCCCTTGTCCGACGACCTCTCCGACTCCGCAGCTGTGCTCGCCGAGCCCGCCGGCCTGCCCGCCTCGGCAGCCTCCGCGGCGACCTCCTTCTTGAGCTTCTTGATCTTGGCCCAGGTGCGCGGCGTCTCCTGGCGTGCGAGGAGCACGTACCGGGTGTTCTTCTTGGCCAGCTTCTGGGTGAGCTGCTGCTCGTCCTCGTGGAGGACGGGTGCGAGGAGGGCGGCGGCGCGCTCGGGGGCGTCCGGGACACCCGTCTGCTTGGGGGTGAAGAGGTACGGATCCGCCGTCACGTCGTAGGCGTCGACGGTCGTGGCCAGCGCCGCGCCGTCACGCGAGGAGATCGTGCCGCGCTCGGCGGCGAGCGGCACGGTGATGTAGCGATTGACGGCCGCCTTGTCGGCGAACGCGCTGGCATCGACGGCCTGCACCTGGAGCAGCCGGGCGGTGAAGGCCAGCATGATCACGGTGAGGCCGAAGGCGATCAGCCGCAGCCTCGGCCTGGCGCGCGCGAGGCGCAGGTGGCTGCCCTGTGCGGGTACGGGAGGCCGAGTGCCGCCGGATGCCTTGACGGTCCTGCCGGTCTTGGCCGCCTGTGCGGACCTGACCGTCCTGGCGGACTCCGAAGACCCGGCCCGCTTGGCGGACTTGGAGGACTGCGGGGACGTGCCGGACTTCGCGGAGCTCGTGGGCTTGGGACGGCCCGCGGAAGGCTTGCCCTCGCCCTTCCCGCTGCCGCCGTCGCGTCGCGGCCCACGGGGACGTTCGCTCACCGCTCCTCCTGCTCGGGGTCGCCGGTGGCGGGCTGCGGCTTGCCCTTGACGGTGCCGTCGGGGGCCAGGAACGCGGGGGTGCCGCCGGGTACGAGGCCCAGTTCACGGGCGCGCTTCTCCAACGAGCCGGGGGCGGAGTAGGAGTCGACCTCCTGCTGGAGCGACTGCTGCTCGTCCGTCAGCTCGTCGGTCTGCTTCTCGAGCTTGCTCAACTGGAATGAGCCCTGGTTGACCGCGGCGTTGAGCAGCAGCAGGCCCAGCAGCCCTGCGCCCAGTATCAGCACGACGAGCAGCACGAACGGGGTACGGGCCGCCGAGGAGGAACCGGCCGGTACGAGGCGGGCGAGCCGGAAGAGCCGCTGCTGTGCACTCATGAGGTGTGTGCCTCCCTGATGCGCTCCGCGCCGCGCAGCCGGGCCGGTGCGGCACGGCGGTTCTCGGCGATCTCGTCCTCGGTGGGGAGTTCGGCACCGCGCGTCAGCAGCTTGAGCCGCGGCTGGTACTGCTCTGGGACCACCGGCAGCCCGGGCGGTGCGGTGCTTCCCGCGCCGGCGGTCAGCACCCGCTTGACCAGCCGGTCCTCCAGCGAGTGGTACGAGAGCACGGCGATGCGCCCGCCGACCGCCAGCGCGTCGACGGCGGCCGGCACAGCCCGCTCCAGCACCTCGAGTTCGCCGTTGACCTCGATGCGCAGGGCCTGGAAGGTGCGCTTGGCGGGGTTGCCGCCGGTGCGCTTGGCCGCCTGCGGCAGGGCGTCCCGGATCAGTCCCACGAGCCTCGCGCTGTGGCTGAAGGGCTCCTTCTCCCGCTCCCGTACGACCGCTTCGACGATGCGCCGGGCCTGCTTCTCCTCGCCGTAAGCACGCAGCACACGCACGAGTTCGCCGGGCGGGTAGGTGTTGAGGACGTCGGCGGCGCTGGGGCCGTGCGTCTGGTCCATACGCATGTCGAGCGGCGCGTCCTGCGCGTAGGCGAACCCGCGCTCCGCCTCGTCCAGCTGCATGGAGGAGACGCCGAGGTCGAACAGCACGCCCTGCACACGCGGGACGCCGAGGCGGCTGAGCACGTCGGGCAGTTCGTCGTAGACGGCGTGCACGAGGGTCGCACGGTCGGCGTAAGGGGCGAGGCGCTGCCCGGCCAGCCGCAGTGCGTCCCGGTCGCGGTCGAGCGCGATCAGCCGGGCCGCGGGGAAGGTCGAGAGCAGGGCCTCGCTGTGGCCGCCGAGGCCGAGGGTGCAGTCGACGACGGTGGCTCCGGGCTCGGCGAGGGCCGGGGCCAGCAGATCGAGGCAGCGCCGCAGCATGACGGGGCGGTGCCGCTCATCGGGTGAACCTTGGGAGTCACTGAAGGAGTCGCCTTCGGCGGAGTCCTGACCCACGGCCACCTCCCGGGTGCCGACGGGCTCTTCGCGGGCGGGCTGCTCTTCGGTCGTCATGCGTTCTTTCCTGCCCACGTGCTGCTTGGTCCCCGCCCGCTCGAAGGGAAGCGGCCGGACGGAGCCGGGGAAGAGGGCACCGTACGGCCATGAGCGGGAGGAGGCCGAGCCGCACGTACGCACCGCGCACTCGGGGAGATCCCGATCCCTGGAAGCGTCTCGCCTCCCACTTCGCGCCACTTTAGTCCACTCGTCCCTTCGGTCAACCAGCGCCGAGGCGCGTTGACCCGGGGGTACGGCCGGCTGTGGAGCAGCTCACAGAAACGGCGGAAAGCCCGATTGATCCGCCCCGGAGGGGAGCCTGGCGCGCCTCGGCGGTCTAACGTCGTCACATGTCGACGCACCAGCGGAACGCTCAGCCGCCCTCCCCGTCCCCCGCCGACGACCAGCACCGTCCCGGCTCCGTCACCGAACGCCTCGTCGAAGCGAACGAACGCTACGCGGCGCAATTCACCGACCCGGGAATGGACGCCCGCCCCGTCCTCAACGTCGCCGTCGTCGCCTGCATGGACGCACGGATCGACCTGCACAAGGCGCTGGGTCTCGAACTCGGCGACTGCCACACGATACGGAACGCCGGCGGTGTGGTCACCGACGACGTCATCCGCTCACTGACCATCAGCCAGCGCGCCCTGGGGACCCGTTCCGTCGTGCTCATCCACCACACCGGCTGCGGACTGCTCAACCTCACCGAGAACTTCCGGCACGAACTGGAACTGGAGGTGGGGCAGCGACCGTCATGGGCAGTCGAGGCGTTCCCGGACCTGGACCAGGACGTGCGCCAGTCCATGGAACGTGTGCGTACTTCGCCTTTCCTCCTCCACACGGACGACGTGCGTGGTTTCGTCTTCGACGTGACGACGGGGCTGCTCCGCGAGATCGACCCGGAGAACACCTCGGAATCCTGACGCCGAGACGCGTGGGCGTGAAGAATGCGTGTACAAGCAGCAGATGAGTACAGCGGGACACGGGGCGACGGGCCGAGGAGGGCCGGGTGACGACCTTTGACGAGCGAGCGGATCTCAGTGATCTGAGCAGCACGGCGGATCGTGTGCGCCGCTCGATGGAGTCGGTGATCGAGGGGAAGCCCGAGGTCGTGCGGCTGTCACTGACGGTGCTCCTCGCCGAGGGGCACCTCCTGATCGAGGACGTGCCAGGCGTGGGCAAGACCATGCTGGCCAAGGCCCTCGCCAGGTCCGTCGACTGCTCCGTGCGGCGCATCCAGTTCACGCCGGACCTGCTCCCCTCGGACATCACCGGGGTGAGCATCTACGACCAGCAAAGACAGGACTTCGAGTTCAAGCCGGGCGCCGTCTTCGCGCAGATCGTCATCGGCGACGAGATCAACCGTGCCTCCCCCAAGACCCAGTCGGCGCTGCTGGAGTCGATGGAGGAACGCCATGTGACGATCGACGGCCAGACCTACGACCTGCCTTCACCGTTCATGGTCGTCGCGACGCAGAACCCGGTCGAGATGGAGGGCACCTACCCGCTGCCCGAGGCGCAGCGGGACCGCTTCATGGTGCGGGTGTCCATCGGCTATCCCAGCCCGGCGGCGGAGCTGGAGATGATCGACGTGCACAGTGGTGCGTCACCGCTGGAGGATCTCCAACCGGTGGCGCACGCGCACGAGATCGGCAAGCTCATCGACGCGGTGCGCGGAGTCCATGTCGCCGACCAGGTGCGGCGTTACGCGGTGGAGCTGGTCGCTGCGACGCGCTCGCACCCGGAGCTCCGGCTGGGCGCCTCGCCCCGCGCGACGCTGCACCTGCTGCGTGCGTCGCGTGCGGCGGCGGCGCTGGCGGGCCGTGACTTCGTGCTCCCCGACGACGTGCAGTCGCTCGCCGTGCCCGTACTGTCGCACCGCCTTCTGCCCACGTCCCAGGCGCAGTTGAGCAGACGTACCGCGGAACAGGTGGTCACGGAGATCCTTCAGCGCGTGCCGGTACCGACGGCGGCTCCGGGTGCCGCGGGCGTTCCGCACCGCCCCGACGGTTACGGACAGCAGCCGCCGCGAGGCTACTGATGTCGGGGAGTCCCGTGCCGGGCGCGGGGCCCGCGGAACAGGCCGTCGGCAAGGCCGCCAGGAGCGGCGGCCGGGCGGACTCCCGCGAGGAGGAGGACGGCGGGGCGGGCCACGGGAAGCAGCGCGGCACGCTGCGTACCGCGCTCGGAGGCCTCACGACCCGCGGCAGATCGTTCCTTGCGGCCGGAATGGCCGCGGCGGTCTGCGCGTACGTGCTCGGCCAGGCCGACCTGCTGCGCGTGGGGATGCTGCTGGCGGCGCTGCCGCTGGTGTGCGTGCTGGTGCTGTACCGGACGCGCTACAGGGTGGCGGGCTCGCGCAGGCTCTCCCCCGAGCGGGTCACGGTCCGCTCGGAGGCCCGCGTGCACCTGCGGATGGACAACGTCTCGCGGCTCCCCACGGGACTGCTGATGCTGGAGGACCGGGTGCCGTACGTGCTCGGGCCACGTCCCCGGTTCGTGCTGGACCGTGTCGAGCCGGGCGGCCAGCGCGAGGTGTCGTACCGGGTGCGCTCCGAGATGCGCGGCAGCTATCCGCTGGGTCCGCTGCAGCTGCGCCTGACCGACCCGTTCGGGATGTGCGAACTGACGCGCTCCTTCAGCACGTACGACACCCTCATGGTCGTGCCGCGGACCGTGCCGCTGCCGCCGGTCCGGCTCACCGGCGACGCCACCGGTTACGGGGACGGGCGGCACCGCTCGCTCGCGCTCGCCGGCGAGGACGACGTGATCCCGCGTGGCTACCGGCACGGCGACGACCTGCGCCGCGTCCACTGGCGCTCGACGGCCCGCTACGGCGAGCTGATGGTGCGCCGCGAGGAGCAGCCGCAGAAGGCGCGGTGCACGGTGCTGCTGGACACCCGCCGCGGCGCGTACGCCGGTTCGGGCCCGGACTCGCAGTTCGAGTGGGCCGTCTCGGGCGCCGCCTCGGTCTGTCTGCATCTGCTGGAGCGCGGCTACGCCGTCCGGCTGCTGACGGACACGGGGACGATGGTGCCGGGTCCCGACGGAGTCGGCTTCGCCGGGGACTCCTCGGACACCGCCGGGTTGCTGCTCGACACTCTCGCCCTCCTCGAACAGTCCGACCAGGAGGGCATGTCGTACGCCTACGACATGCTGCGCGGAGCGGCGGGCGGGCAGGAGGGACTGCTGGTCGCCTTCCTGGGTGAACTCAACGAGGAGCAGGCGGCCACGGTGGCGCGGATGCGTCAGCGCACGAACAAGGCGGTGGCCTTCTGCTCCGCGGGCACCGCAGCGGTCGAGGACGAGGACCAAGTCCCGCAGTACGAGGGCGAGTCGGCGGCGCAGGGCAGCGCCGCCCCGCACGGGCCTGGCCCCGGGGACGAGGGCGTGCGGGCCGGCGCGCCGGCGACCGCCACCGTCCCGCCGCCCGTCGCGGTCGAAGACGACGAGCCTCTGCAAGTGCTGCGTGAGGCGGGGTGGACGGCACTGCGCGGCGGCCCGGACCTGGCCATGCCCGATCTGTGGCAGGAAGCGGACGACGCGACCGTAGGGGGAATGCAGCCATGAGCGGACGGGGACGGCTCGCTCTGTGCGCCGCACTGGCCACTCTGGCGGCGGCCTTCGCGCTGCTGCCGCTGGTGGAACCCGCCACGTGGCTCCTGCAGGCGGCGCTGCTGCTCGGGGCGCAGACAGTGGTGGGCGCGCTGACCCGCCGCGTGCCGCTGGCGCGCCCGCTGACGCCGGCGGTGCAGGCGGTGGTCTCCCTCCTGCTGCTGACGTTCTTCTTCGTACGGGACGAGGCGTTCGCCGGGCTGCTGCCGGGGCCCGCCGCCTTCGCGGAGTTCGGGCAGCTGCTCGCCCAAGGCGGTCACGACGTGGGCCGGTACGCCATACCGGCACCGGTGACCGACGGCATAAGGCTCATGCTGGTGGGCGGCGTCCTCATGATCGGTCTGCTGGTCGACGCGCTGGCGGTGACGTTCCGCAGCGCGGCACCCGCCGGGCTCCCCCTGCTGGCGCTCTACTCCGTGGCGGCCGGGCTGGCGCGGGACGGCGCGGGCTGGCCCTGGTTCCTGTGCGCGGCCGGCGGCTACCTGCTGCTCCTCCTCGCCGAGGGCAGGGAACGGCTTTCGCAGTGGGGCCGCGTCTTCACCGACCGGGGACGGCCCGGTTCCGCCTCCTACCAGCCCGGCGGCGTCGAGGGGCCAGCGACCGCGCCCGTACGCACGGGACGGCGGATCGGTGCGCTCACCCTGGGCCTCGCCCTGATCGTGCCCGCGCTGATGCCGTCGCTGGGCAGCGGCCTGCTGGACGCGGCACGCAACGGCAGGGGCGGCCTGGGCCAGAACGGCGGCACCGTCTCGGCGGTCAACCCCCTGGTGGCGCTGCAGGACAGCCTCAACCAGGCGGAGGACCGCATCGCCCTGAGCTACACGACCAGCACCCGGAGCACCCAGGAGATGTATCTGCGGATCGTCGCCCTGGACCGCTTCGACGGTTCCTCGTGGAAGCCCTCGGAGCGGCGCATAGATGCCGTACCGGACCCGCTGCCCGCGCCGCCCGGGCTCTCACCGGACGTACGGACGGAGAAGGTCCGCAGCAACGTCGTCTCCGCCGACTGGTACTCGCAGAACTGGCTTCCGATGCCGTATCCGGCCAACCGTGTGCGCCTGGACGGGCGTTGGCGCTTCGAGCCGGAGGGACGCACCCTGGTCGGTGACCGCGGACAGAGCACGCGGGGCCAGCGCTACCAGGTGGAGAGCCTGCTCGTGGAGCCGACGGCGCGTCAGCTGCGCCAGGCACCGGAGCCGGCGCGTGCGGTCACCGAGGAGTACACGAAGGTGCCGGAGTCGCTGCCGTCGGTGGTGAAACGGACCGCTCAGCAGGTCACACGCAACGCACCGGACGACTACGAGCGGGCGGTACGCCTCCAGGACTGGTTCGCCTCCGACGGCGGCTTCGCCTACGACACCCGGGTGCGGGCCGGCAGCGGCTCCGCGGCGATCGCCAACTTCCTTGAGCAGAAAGAGGGTTTCTGCGTCCACTTCGCCTTCACGATGGCGGCCATGGCGCGCACGCTGGACATCCCGGCGCGGGTCGCGGTCGGCTTCACCCCCGGCACCGCGGACGCCGAGGGGCGCATGAACGTGGGCCTCAAGGACGCACACGCCTGGCCGGAGCTGTACTTCGAGGGCGTCGGCTGGACGAGGTTCGAGCCGACGCCGACGCGGGGCACCCCGCCCGCGTACGCGCAGCCGGACACCCCCGATCCCCGTGAGAACCCCGCGGAGCAGCTTCCCGACCGGGGACAGAGCGCCGAACCGTCACCCGTGCCCTCCGAGTCCGAGAGCTGCGACGCGGACGCGAAGCGGCTGGATCCGGAATGCGGACAGGCGGCTCCGTCCCCGGACGGCGGGAGCGGCGACGGCGGCTTCCCCGTGGGTACTGTCGCGGGCGTCACAGCGGCGTCGCTGCTGGGGCTGGGACTGCTGATGCTGCCGATGCTGTGGCGCGTGCGGACGAGAGCGAGACGGCTCAGCGGGCGGGACGGGCCGCCGGTGCCCGGCAGCGACGCGGACGGCGTCGTGGTGCTGAACGCCTGGCGCGAGCTGGTCGACAGCGGCTGGGACCACGGCGTGGTGCCGGACGAGTCGGCCACGCCGCGGAAGGCCGCGGAGCGCATCGTCCGGATCGGAGATCTGGGTCCCGAGGCGGCGGAGGCGGCGTTCCGGGTGGCCCTGGAGGTGGAGCAGGTGCTGTACGCGCCGCGGCCACGTCCCGGGGCGGGTGTGCGGGCGGACGTGCTGCTGGTCAGGGCCGCCCTGCGTGAGGCGGCGCCGCGCAGTCTGCGGATCCGTGCACTGCTGCTGCCGCCCTCGTCCATCCGGGTGATGTGGACGGTGACGGGGGCCGTGACGGCGGTCCGTGACAGGTGGCTGGGCGCTCTGCGGGTCCGCTTCGCGAAGTAGCGCCCGTCGCCGCCCGTGAGGCGGTAGGCCCGCCTCACGGGGTCCTGACGGCGGCGACGGGGCGGTTGCCGGGTCCATCGCGCGGACCGGCGGGCCGGGCGGGCCCGGGCCGGCGCCCGTACGACCTGGGCACAGCACGGCTGTGGGGCTGCTCCTCCGGACTCCGGAAGGAGACAGCCCCACAGTCACGTATCGGTGGGAGGACGCCGCACAGGCGCTTGTGCTCGGGCTACTGGCCCTCGTCGCGGCGGCGCTGCCACCGCTCCTCGATGCGGTTCATCATCGACCGGCGGGAGCGTGGCTGGCGGCGCGTGGACGCAGAGCCGCCGCCTCCGCTGCTGCCGCCCTGCTGCGCGCTTCCCTGCCCCTGTTGCTGCTGCTCGCCGCTCTTGGGGGCCTTGCGCCAGCCGGTGACCGCCAGGACGGCACACCCGAGCATGACGAGGAAACCCACGACGCTGATCCAGATCTGCTGCGCGACCATTCCGGCCATGAGCAGGGCGATGCCCACAAGAAAGCCTGCGACCGCCTGGTAGACCCGCTTGCGGGTGTACCTGCGCAGCTCACTTCCCTCGAGCGCTGTCGCGAACTTGGGATCTTCGGCGTACAGCGCTCGCTCCATCTGCTCGAGCATGCGCTGCTCGTGCTCAGAGAGCGGCACGGAGTCCTCCTACTCGTCGGTCGCGGGGGCGACCGGGTGCGACCATCCAAGGATAGGCAGGGAATCGCCCCCGTGAAACCCGCCCCTCTGCGCCATTACCTCCCACCAGGACCGAGATGACGGACGTCGGCGCGGGACCGTTCAATCCGTGCATTCCCGCACCGCCTTTCCGCCATGCCGAACGGTGTGCCCCGATCATACGGCGGTCAACAGCTGATCGGGTGAGGTAACGACCACCGCGGTACTGATCGGTCAGTTCCGCCGGGTCGCCCCCACGCCGGACCCGGCACCCCACCGGGTCACCCTTCGTGGTACCGCGCCTCGGCCAGGACATGCAGCTGACTCGCGACCGCCTGGAACGCGGGCAGTTCGGAGGCGGCGCTCTCGAGCCTCACCAGGGCCGCTTCGGCGTCCGGTTCCGTATCGACGAGCGCGCCGGGCACCAGGTCGGCGAAGACGCGGACGCCGTGCAGGCCGGTGACGGCAAGGCCGGTGTCGTCCACGAGCGCGGTCAGCTGCTCGGGGGTGAACCGTCGGGGCATCGGGTCGCCCTCGCCCCAGCGTCCGTCCGGACCCGTCAACGCGTGCCGTGCCTCGGTGAAGTGACCCGCGAGGGCGCGTCCCATCACGGCGCCTCCCAGACCGGCGGTGAGGAGGCTGAGAGTGCCGCCCTCGGGCCGGAGCGCCGCAACGACGTTGCCAAGTCCCTCGGCCGGATCGTCCACATACTCCAGGACGCCGTGGCAGAGGACCACGTCGTACCCGCCGCGCTCCACGACATCGAAGAGGCCGTGTGCGTCGCCCTGCACACCGCTGACCCTGCCCTCCACTCCGGCCTCCGCGGCGCGGCGTTCGAGCCCGAACAGGGCGTTGGGGCTGGGGTCGACGACCGTGACCCGGTGCCCCAGCTCGGCGACGGGCACCGCGAAGTTGCCCGTACCGCCTCCTGTGTCGAGGACTTCGAGGGTCTCCTTGCCGCTGGCCTTGACCCGCTGGTCGAGGGCTCCTCGCAGTACCTCCCAGACCACGGCGGTACGGCGGGATGCGCTGGGGCGGGACATGGCGTGCTCCTCGGCGGCTCAGGGGCGTGCAGCCACCACCCTATTGCCTTCGCATCCAGGCTGTTTCCCCCGATGGGCGCGGGTCCTGCCAGGGGTTCTGCCCGCGGCACCCTCGCGTCACCCCGCGCGAGGGTGCCGCTCGTCCTCCTCGGAGCTCTGCGGACGTAACCGGGCGGCGACAAGGCCCTCGTCGGACGGGGCTATCCGCGGCTGCGGCAGCGCGGGCTGAGACACCAGCATCCGCTCGACCAGCCGCAGGAAGACCCCCGTGTCACGGACGAGGTCGTCGGCCTCACGCCAGCTGGCCGCGCCCTGTATGCCGGCTTCGGCACGGGCACGCTTCGGTGCGCCGGAGGCGAACAGGACGCTCCACTCGGCGAGTTCGGGTGCCGCCTCGGGCAGCACCTCCCAGGCGCTGCGTATGGCCCGTCTGCGCCGCTCGCTGCTCTCGGGGCGCCCGCGCACCGCGAGCACGGCCGCAGCCGTGCGCAGCGCCGCCAGATGAGCGGTCGCGAACCGCTCGTTGGCCGTCTCCATGGCCACGGCCTCGTCAAGCCCGTGCTGTGCCTGGGCGAGCAGGTCGAGAGCGGCGGGCGGTGCGGCCGCCCTCCGCAGGACGGGATGGACGTCGTTTGCGGGCGGGGAGTTCGGGGGCGCTCCCCGAGAGGGTCGCTGCACGGGAACCAACCTCCTGTCGTCGTCCGACTTCCGAATGGACCGGCGTATGCACACATCGTGAGGTACACCACTGACAATCCACCCTGACCTGCACAGATGCCGCTTCCGCTTGTGACGGCGCCCTGCACACACGGGGCCGGTGGAGGCCCCCTCCGAACCGTGAGGTACCTTTTTGAACTGACCAGTCAGTTCAAAAGTTCGAAGGGGTGGATCCGTGGGCGAGACGGCACACGAATCCCACGGCAGCGGGGAGCCGGGTACGGACACAAGCTCCGGCCCGAATCCGAACGGCGCGGACGCGAGCACCGCCACGGAAGCGGGCCCGGACACAAGGGCCCCGGAAGTGGAGTCAACGGCGCACGCGGACAAGGGCGTCGGCCTCCGCGCCGAGGACCTCGCGCTCAACGGACCGCGCGGCCGGGTCTTCTCCGGTGTCCGCTTCGAGGCGTCTCCCGGCTCGCTCGTCGCGCTGGAGGGCCCGTCGGGCTCCGGCAGGACCTGTCTGCTGCTGGCCCTCTCGGGACGCATGAAGGCGACCGGAGGGCACGCCGTGGTGGGCGGCCGGCGGCTGCCCGAACAGCTCGCCGCCGTACGCCGGTTCAGTGCCCTGGCCGCCGTGCCGGGCGTCACCGACCTGGAACCGTCCCTGTCCGTCGCCGAGCACCTGCGGGAACGCGTGCTGCTGCAAAGGAGGTTCGGCGGTTCGCTGCGTGCCCTCTTGAGGCCGCGCAGGGAGCGGGCCGCGGCATCGCGTGCTCGCGTCGACTCCGCGCTGGCCATGGCCGGGCTCGACCCGGAAGCGCTGCCCAAGGGGCCGCGCACCCGCGTGCGCGACCTGGAGCGGCTGGAGGTCCTGAGGCTGTCGGTCGCGCTGGCCCTGCTGGGCGGGCCCCGGCTGCTCGCCGTCGACGACGTCGACTTCAAGCTCTCGGAGCCCGAACGCGACGAGGCCTGGTCCCTGCTGCGTTCGGTCGCGTCGTCCGGCGTGACCGTCCTGGCGGTGTGCAGCGAGGCACCACAGGCACCAAAAGGCGTGGTCGTCGTCCGTACGGACACCGGACGCGAGCGGCAACAGCCCGCGGACATTTGGGAGTTCGACGGTACGAGCAAGAAGGAGGCGGCGGATGCGCTCGCCGAGTCTGGCCGCGCTTGAGCTCAAGCGGTTCGGGAGGGGCCGGCTGCCGCGGGCGGCGATGGTGGCCATGCTGCTGCTGCCGCTGCTCTACGGCGCCCTGTACCTGTGGTCCTTCTGGAACCCGTACGAGCGCCTCGACAAGGTCCCCGTCGCCCTCGTCAACGAGGACAAGGGGGCGCAGGCGGACGGAAAGCAGATCACGGCCGGCGACTCGGTCACCGAAGGACTGCACGAGAGCGGCACCTTCGACTGGCACGAGACCGACGCGGAGGACGCCCGCAAGGGGGTCGAGGACGGGCGCTACTACCTTTCGCTGACCGTGCCCTCCGACTTCAGCAAGCGCATCGCTTCCAGCGCCGGTGACGACCCACGCACCAGCGCGCTGAAGGTGCGTACGAACGACGCCAACAACTACGTCGTCGGGCAGATCTCGCGCACCGTCTTCTCCGAAGTCCGCGCGGCAGCCTCCAGCAAGGCCTCCCGCGGCTTCTACGACCGGATCTTCGTCTCCTTCTCCACCCTCCACGACAGGACGGCGAAGGCGGCGGACGGAGCGGACGAGCTCGGCGACGGCATCGGCCGCGCCAAGAAGGGAACCGGCGAGCTGAAGAACGGTCTGGGCAAGGCCGAGCACGGCAGCGGCAAGCTCAAGGACGGCACTTCTCAACTGCACGCAGGCGCTGGCAGGTTGGAGAAGGGATCGAAGGAGGTGGCGGACGGCACGCAGCAGTTGACCGACAAGGTCGACAAGGCCGCCGGTAAGCTCCGCCCGTTCGTGAACGGGCACGAGGACGAGATCGGCACCGCGGCCCGCGATGTGGCCCGTGCGAGCAAAACGCTCAAGGACAACCTCGGAGAACTGCCCGAGGCGGCACACAGGGCGAAGGCCGACTCCCGCGAGGCCGCCGACACCCTTGCGACTCTCTACCGGGTGCGATGCGAGAGTCCCGTCGAACTGGACACGTCCTGCACGCAGTTGAAGAAGGCGAGGGACGCGGCCGACACTGCCGCCGATGTGGCTGCGGACGTCGACGACGTCGTCAAGAAGCAGGACAACCTCACCCGTCTCGGTGAGAGTCTCGACAAGCTGCGCAGCCACGCGAACGCGCTCGCCGACCGCGCGCCGCACCTCGGTGAGGACCTCGACAAGGCCGTCGCACAGATACACGCGCTCAACAATGGTGCGCACAAGGTCCACGACGGAGCGGGCCGCCTCAAGGGCGGACTGGCGGGCGCCGAGAGCGGCGCAGCGGACCTCGACGCCGGCGTCGGCAAGCTCACCAAGGGCGCGGGCACGCTCGACGGCGGGATGTACAAGCTCACCGACGGCTCGTCCCAGCTGTCCGGCGGACTGCACGACGGGGTGAAGAAGATCCCCGACTACGGCAAGCAGGAACGCGAGGACCGGACGGGCGTGATGGCCGACCCGGTCGGGCTCTCCTCCGCCAACGCGCACTCAGCGCCCAACTACGGCACGGGTTTCGCACCGTACTTCATCCCGCTCGCGCTCTGGGTCGGTGCGATGATCGCCTACATGCTGCTGCAGCCGCTCAACAGACGCGCACTGGCGGCGGGTGCGCCCGCCGCACGCATCACGCTCGCGGGATGGCTGCCCGTGGCAGCGATAGGGGCGCTGCAGGCCGGAGCGCTGCTGGGCGTTCTGCACTGGGGGCTCGGGCTCCAACTCGCCCGGGGCGCCGGCACGGTGGGCTTCCTGCTGCTGGTGACGCTCTGCTTCACGGCGATCGTGCAGTTCCTGGGTGCCCGGTTCGGCCCTGCGGGCCGCGTCCTCGTGCTGGCCATGCTGATGCTCCAGCTGACGTCGGCGGGCGGCACGTATCCGATACAGACCAGCCCCGGGTTCTTCAACGCCATCCACCCGTTCCTGCCGATGAGTTACGTCGTGGAAGGCCTGCGGCACCTCATCACCGGCGGTGAGGCGTGGCCGGTGTGGCGGGCCTGCCTGGTACTGCTCGCGTTCACGGCCGGTGCTCTGGCACTGACGGCCTTCACGGCGCGCCGCAAGCAGGTGTGGACCGTGGACCGCCTGCACCCGGAGATCGCGCTGTGAGCCGCGCCCCCACCCGCGAGAAGCTGTTCCAGGCGGCCGTGACGCTCATCGCCGAGCAGGGTTTCTCCGCGACCACGGTGGACGAGATCGCGGAGGCGGCGGGCGTCGCCAAGGGGACCGTCTACTACAACTTCGCCAGCAAGAGCGAGCTGTTCGAGGAACTGCTGCGGCACGGTGTGGAGTTGCTGACGAACGATCTGCGCGCGGCGTCCGCGTCGACGGCGTCGGCGGGCGGCGGTCACGTCGACGCGCTCGACGCGATGGTCCGTGCGGGCCTCGTCTTCATCGACCGTTATCCGGCGTTCACGCGCCTGTACGTCGCAGAGCTGTGGCGCACCAACAGGACGTGGAACTCGACTCTGCTGGTGGTACGCAGGCGGGCTGTGGCCGTCGTGGAGGAGGAACTGCGCGCCGGTGTGGAGGAGGGCGAGCTGAGCGGCGACATCGACGTCACGCTGACCGCGGCCGCGCTGGTCGGCATGGTGCTGGTGGCGGCCCTGGACTGGAAGGCGTTCCAGCCGGAACGCTCCCTCGACGAGGTGCACGGCGCGCTCTCGCTGCTGCTGCAGGGACGTGTCGGGGGGTGTGCGCAGCCCCGGTAGCCGGCCGACCGGCGACCACCTGTTCCCCAGGGCTGCGCACGCCTTCCCCCGTATCCCCCGACCCCCGTTACGGACGCGGGGCCCCGTGCCCCCGCGTCCCCCTTGCAAGGGAGCCGTCTCCGTTCCGCCGCCCCGTGTCGGCGGTGCCGGAGCCGGTGCTCCCTTGCCACGGACATCACTCTGCCCTCGGACGGGGCTTCGTCCCATCCGCTGTACTACTCAACCGGCGGGCTAAGTAGGCGTACTCAGCCCTGGGTGCCAACGCCCGGGCGGTGCGGCTCAGGCCGCGTTCCCGCGCTCCCCACCGGCACCGCCCGCCGCAAAGTGTCGCCCGCCGCCCGGCTAAAGTCCCTCGTCATGGCACGCATTGCGGTGATCGGCGCCGGGCTGGGCGCGATGGCGGCCTCTGCGCGGCTGGCGACGGCGGGGCACCGGGTGACGGTGTACGAACGCTCGGCGACCTACGGCGGCGGCCTCCGGTCCTGGGAGCGGGACGGCTTCCGCTTCGACACGGGGCCCGGAGTTCTGCACCTTCCGGCGGTCTACCGGGATCTGTTCGTCAAGACCGGCCGTGAAGCGCTGGAGGACCGTGTCGGCCTCGTGCGGCTCGATCCCGCGATCCGGCACGTCTTCCCCGACGGCACGGCGGTCTCGCTGCCCTCCGGCTCCCGCGCGGGAGTCGTCAAGGCGCTCGACGCGGCCCTCGGCGCCGGCTCCGGCGAGTGCTGGACGGACATGCTGGCCCGAGCCCGTACCGTCTGGGACGCCATCAGACGGCCGCTGCTCGAAGAGCCGCTGACCGCGGACGGTGTCGCGGCGTTGCGTGAGAGCCTCGGCCGCGATCCGTACCCCGCGCTGCGGGGCAGGGGGCTGCTGCGGCGCCGCTCGCCCACGCTGGCCGAGGCCGCCGGCGGCGAACTCCGCGATCCCCGGCTGGTGTTCATGCTCAACGCATGCGCGAACTCCTACGGCCTGGACCCGGAAGCCGCGCCGGCCGGTGCGGCCGTTCTCGCGTACATGGAGCACACCTTCGGCACCTGGTACGTGCGTGGAGGGATGCGGGCGCTCGCGGAGGCCCTGTACACGCGCTGCACGGAGCGCAAGGTGGACTTCCACTTCGGCTGCGAGGTGGCCGGCGTGCTGGAGGAGGACGGCACAGCGGTGGGCGTGAAGCCTGCCGAAGGGCCGGACGTCCCGGCCGACGCCGTGGTGGTCGGCACCTCCCGGGTGCCGGGCACGGCCGCCGGGGAGGGTGCGCCGCCGGACGTGCCGGCGCTGTCGCGTCTCACCGTGCTGCTCGCGCTGCGCGGCGCGCGGCCGGAGGGCACCGCGCACCGCACCGTGGTGCACCGGGCCGACTCCCCCGGGCAGCCGCTGACCGTGCTGCGTCCGGACGACCCTGCGCTGTGCCCGGACGACGGCCACGAGACCGCGGTGCTCTCGGTCAGCGTCGAACCGGGTGAAGTGAACGGGGAAGGCGAGGCCTCGCGGCTCGCGGACCGGCTCACGAGCGCGGCCGACGCCGCCGGACTGGGCCTGGGAGGGCGCGTGCTGTGGCGGGAGGTGCGCACACCCCGCCACATCGAGGAGGAGACGGGGGCTCCGCACGGCCTGGTGCCGGGGCCGGCGCTCCCGGGGCCGTTCGTCCGCGGGGGCCGGATCCGGCGGGACGCCGTGGATGTGCGTCCGCCCAACAGGACGGCCACGAAAGGGCTTTACCGCGCCGGCGGCTGGGCCCACCCGGGCGGCGGTGCCGCACACGCGGGAATGTCCGGCGCGCTGGTGGCCGGACTGATCGTGGAAGGCGACGACTGGCGCGGATCGTACTGAGCCGGCGCGGATCCCGCTGAGGGCGCACCCCCGCCCGCCCGCGGCGGTCGGTCGCGCTCGGGCCCGTCAGTAGTAGTAGCCGTTGCCCGCGCCGTATCCGTTGCCCTGCGTGCCGTATCCGTACGGGTCGCCGTTCTGGTACGGGTACTGCTGCTGGGCCTGCTCGTTCGGGTCGCGCTGCTGCGGTACCCACGCGCCGGCGCCGCCTGTGGGTGCCTGGGGGAAGTAGGGCTGCCCGTCGGCGTAGGACTCGCCGTTGCCGTACATGGATCCGTAGGCGTCCGCACCGGCACCGCCCGCTCCGAGGCCGCCGCCACCGCCGAAGGTGTCGGAGACTCCGTACGGGGACTGCTGGGGGCCGTACCCGCCCTGCTGGTCACCCAGGCCGCCGCCGAAGCCGCCGTAGGGGTCGCCGCCGCCGTAGGAGGGGTTGGCGCCGTAGGTGTCGTAGCCGCCGTAGCCCCCGTACGAGGGGGCGGCGGCACCGGCGCCGTTGCTGTCGAAGGCTGCGTACGGGTCGGAGAACGAGCCGTACTGCTGCTGGCCGTCCTGGTATATGCCTGCCTGCTGCGGAGCGGCGGGGTAGCCGAAGCTGTCGTAGCCGCCGAAGGTGAACTCGCCGGTCTCGTCCGGCAGTGGGCCGGGCTGGTAGACGGGGACCTGCTCCTGGCCCATCGACTGCGGCCCGTAACCGTTCTGTCCCTGGAACCCGTTGGGCTGGTAGCCCTCGGTCTCCGGGCTGAACGGGCTGAACGCCTGCGTGGAGTCGAAGCCGTTGGGAACGGAAGAGCCGAGGCCGCCGGTCCCGGCGAAGGCGGCCGTGTCGTAGCCGTTGCCGTTCAGGCTGTCGTAGCCATTGCCGTTCAGGCCGTCGTAGCCATTGCCGTTCAGGCTGTCGTAGCCATTGCCGTTCAGGTTGTCGTAGCCGTTCCCGTTCGGAGCGAATCCGTTCGGCGCGCCCATCGGGTCGACGACGGGGAAGCCGCCCGTCTCGTAGCGGTTCCCGCCACCGAAGCCGCTGGGAGCGCTCATCGAGTCCACGGTGGCGAAGGCGGCCGTGTCGTAGCCGTTCGCCTCGAAGCCGTTCCGCTGGAACCCGTCCGAGCCGTAGCCGCCCGACGCCGCCAGGGCGGGGACGGGTTCGGGCGCGGGCTCGAACTGAGGCACCTGCTCGAACTCCGGCTCCAGCTCCGGCTCGTCGCGGCGGCGGTTGACGCCGGGCACTCCGGTGAGTGCCCACCCCGCCACGAAGCCCCTGCGGTAGGAGAGCGTCACGAAGGTCTGCCCGGTGGCGAAGGCGGCGATCCCGATGCCGATCACGACGACCGACGGGATCAGCGCCCCCGCCACGACGCACAGGAAGCCGGTGAAAGCCAGTACGCGCCAGCGGAGCCGCGCCTTGTACTGCAGGAGTACCTCGCCCAACAGCCACAGCGCGACGATGCCGAACGCGATATAGAGGACTGTCCAGCCCATGTGCGCCCCCTTCTCACTGCCTCGGCCGGCTACTTCGGCTCAGGGTCGATTGTGGAGTCCAAGATTCTGATGGATTTCCAGCGTTGCCGTGGAGTTGTTGAGCGTAATGAAGTGGAGTCCGGGGACATCCTCAGCCATCAGCCTCGCACACATCTCCGTCGCGTACTCGATTCCGGCCGAGCGTACCGCCGCGGGATCGTCTTCGACCGCCCGGAGTCGCTCTGCCAGTTCGTCCGGGATCGTCGCGTTGCTGAGCTGTGCGAACGTCTCGATCTGCTTCACATTGGTGACCGGGATGATCTCCGGGATGATCGGCGTCTCGCAACCCGCGGCCGTCGCGCTGTCCCGCAGCCGGAGGTAGTCCTCGACGCGGAAGAACATCTGGGTGATCGCGTAGTCGGCCCCGGCACGGCACTTGTCGACGAAGTGGCGTACGTCGGTGTCCCAGTCGTCGGAGCGGGGGTGCATCTCGGGGAAGGCCGCGACGCCCACGCAGAAGTCGCCGGACTCCTTGACCAGTTCGACCAGTTCACAGGCGTAGGTGAGGCCCTCGGGGTGCCTCACCCACTCGCCCATCGGGTCACCGGGAGGGTCGCCCCGGATCGCGAGGACGTTGCGGATGCCCGCGTCCGCGTACTGGCCGATGACGTTGCGCAGCTCCGCCCTGGAGTGGTTCACGGCGGTCAGGTGCGCGACCGGCGTGAGCGTGGTCTCCGTGGCGATCCGCTCGGTGTTGCGTACGGTCCCCTCTCGCGAGGAGCCTCCCGCCCCGTAGGTCACGGAGACGAACGTCGGTGAGACGGCTTCGATCCGCCGCAGGGCGTTCCACAGCGAGCGCTCGCCCTTCTCGGTCTTCGGGGCGAAGAATTCGAACGAGTACGAGCGCTGCCCCGTCGCGAGGAGGTCACGCACTGTCGTCGTGCTGTCTGTCCTGGTAGCTGAGATACCGATGGCCATGGTTGAAGGCTATCGGCCTTGGCTAGAGGGCGACCGGGCGTGAAGAGCGCTTACGTCCGTTCCGTCGCCCTTGTCGCTGCGGTTCCTCCCCCGGCGGGCACGCCGGTCACGCAGCGGAAACGGCTCTGCGGCGCCCCGTTCGAAAGCGATTTCCCTGCCGGGTCCCGTCCGGGGGCTCGACGCCTCGCCCGGGGCCCAGCGGGCGCCGGTCAGCGCGGCCCGGCGGCCCCGTCCTGGGCGGCACGCTCCCGCAGCCGCCGGGCCAGCCCCGCCGCGGCGGCCTCCGGATCGTCGGCGCCGGTGAGGACGCGGACGACCACGACGCGCCTCGCACCGGCGTCCAGCACCTCGTCCAGGTTGGACGCGTCGATTCCGCCGATGGCGAACCACGGACGCGCGGTGCCCAGCGAGGCCGTGTACCTGACCAGGTCGAGGCCCGGCGCGTGGCGGCCCGGCTTGGTGGGAGTCGGCCAGCAGGGACCGGTGCAGAAGTAGTCCACGCCGGGCTCGGCCGCCGCGGCGGCGGCCTCCGCCTCGGCGTGCGTGGACCTGCCTATGAGGACGTCGTCACCGAGGACCGCACGAGCAGCGGGAACGGGCAGGTCGCCCTGGCCGAGGTGGAGCACCTCGGAGCCGGACGCGTGGGCGACGTCCGCCCGGTCGTTGACCGCGAGCAGCTTTCCGTGGCGCTTGCAGGCGTCCGCGAAGACCGACAGATGTTCCAGCTCCTCGGCGGCCTCCATCGTCTTGTCCCGCAGCTGCACGATGTCGACGCCTCCGCGCAGGACCGCGTCGAGGAACTCGGGCAGATCGCCCTGTTCCTTGCGCGCGTCGGTGCACAGATAGAGCCGTGCGTCGGCGAGCAGGCTGCGGGCGTTGGTAGCGCTCATGAGGGACGTCCCCCGGACAAGGGCGTGCGGACCGGCCGCAGCGGCCTGCGCTGCGCCTGGCCCGCACGCCGGCGGATGTGTGCGGTGTGACTGTGTGTCGGGGCGGTTGTGCGATGCGGTGAGCGTCGGCAGGAGCTGTGCGGGAAATCACACGGCGAGTGCCTGGGCGCGCCGCTTCACCTCTGTCCCGCGGTTCTCACGGAGGGCCTGCGCCGGGGTACCAGGGAGGCTCTCGTCCTCGGTGAAGAGCCACTCCAGCATTTCCTCGTCGCTGAAGCCGTCGTCCTTGAGAAGCGTGATCGTGCCGGCGAGGCCCTTCACGATGCGGCCCGAGCCGATGAAGTCCGCGGGGACCTGCAAGGTCCGCTCCTCCCCTCTGCGGACCGCGATCAGCTGGCCCTCCTTGACCAGCTGACGGGCCCGGGTCACCAGGATGTCCAGCTTTTCGGCGACGTCGGGCAGGGTGAGCCAGGCAGGGACGAGAGCATCGGTTTTTGCATCAATCTCTGTCACGCCACCAGCCTGCCATCCCGCTGTGACAGTCACTACTGTGCGGCGGCCACCAGTCCGCCCGAGCCGCCCTTCCGGACAGGTCCTAGCGGACCGCCTTCTTGAGCGGCACCGTCGCGTCGGCCACACGCTCCCTGTCCACCGGCGCGCCGCTCCCGATGAGCTTTCTGCCCTGCGCCAGGTCGCGGGGGCGCCCGACGGCGAGCAGCGCGTTCAGGGCGCCCTCCCGCAGCCAGCAGACGGACCAGGCGGCTTCGCCCGGGCTGCCGCGCCAGACCGGTTCGTCCTCGGCGGTGTGGTGTCCGGCGTACTGGATGAAGCGACCGAACTGCTCGGACCAGAAATAGGGCACCGGATCGTAGACGGCGGCCTCCGCCTCACCGTCCGGCAGCGTCCCGGCGACGATGTTGGCCGCCACGACGCGGGGCCCCTGCAGTGCGTTGTCCCAGTGGTGCACGAGGAGGCGCTCGCCGTACCGGGCCGAGGGGAACGAGGCACAGTCGCCGACCGCGTAGACGTGCCGGGCGGAGGCGCGCAGCCCATCGTCCGCGAGTACTCCGCCGTCCTCGCCGAGTTCGATGCCCGAGCCCGCCAGCCAGCCCGTCGCGGGACGCGAGCCGATGCCCACCACGACGGCGTCGGCCCGCAGTCGCGTGCCGTCCGCGAGCACCACTCCGCCGCGTTCCACCGAGCGCACGGCGACGCCGGTGCGCAGCCGGGCCCCGCTCTCCTCGTACCAGGCGCGCATGTGCGACGCGACCTCCGCGGGCAGCGCCCCCGGAAGCGGTTCGCCCGCGGCCTCCACGACGGTGACGGCGCAGCCCGCCTCACGTGCCGCGGTGGTGAACTCGGCACCGATCCAGCCCGCTCCGACCACGACGATCTCGCCCCGCCCCGCCAGCACGGGGCGCAGCCGTGCCGCGTCGTCGAGGGTTCGCAGCAGGTGAACGCCGGGGACTCCGTCGCTGCCCGGCAGTGCGACGGGCTCGGCGCCCGTGGCGATGACGAGATGGTCGTAGGCAACAGTGCCGGCGCCCGTCTCCAGCAGACGCTCACCGGGGCGCAGCGCGGTCACGTCCCTGCCCAGTTCCAAGTCGACGCCGAGGGAGTCGAAATCGACGTCCAGGGCGGCGTCGTCGGTCTTGCCCAGCAGCACCGCCTTGGACAACGGCGGGCGGTCGTACGGCTGGTGGGGTTCGCTGCCGATCAGCCAGATCCCGCCGGGCCAACCCTGCTCGCGCAGTTGCACGGCCGTCTGCACACCGGCCATACCCGCACCCACGACAACGACCCGCTGCTCGCTCCGGCTCTCACCCACACGATCATCCTAGGTCGGTGACGCGACCCCCAGGAACGCCTGCCGCCGTGCCCGCCGGTCACACCACGGCAGCGGCGCAGTACGCTGGTTGAACGGTACAAAGCCATGGCGGCCCGATGAAGAGCCGGCTGGCGGCACCGGCAGCAGCCGGCGCGTACCGCAATCGACGACATCGCACGCGGGAGTCCGGCGCACCGGGCTGAGAGGGAGGCTGCGGCCTCCGACCGTACGAACCTGATCCGGGTCATTCCGGCGAAGGGAGAAGCAGCTTCCTCATGCGACGCACCAGCGCACCCCGCACCGCCCTCGCCGGGCGGGAATCCGGCGCCGTCCCGGCACATCCGGACGTGGCCGTCGCCGGCGGCGGCATCATCGGCCTCGTCACCGCCTGGCGGGCGGCCCAGCGCGGTCTCTCCACCACGGTCGTCGACCCGGAACCGGGCGGCGGCGCGGCCAGGGTGGCCGCCGGGATGCTCGCCGCCGTCACCGAGCTGCACTACGGCGAGGAGGCGCTCCTCCGGCTCAATCTCGCCTCGTCGGCCCGCTATCCGGATTTCGCGGCGGAGCTGGAGGAGGCGAGCGGACAGGAGATCGGCTACCGGTCCTGCGGCACGCTCGCCGTCGCCCTGGACGCCGACGACAGGGCGCACCTGCGCGAACTGCACGCGCTTCAGCGGCGTTGCGGGCTCGATTCGCAGTGGCTCACCGGCCGCGAGTGCCGCCGTCTCGAACCGATGCTCGCCCCTTCCGTGCGCGGCGGGCTGCGGGTCGACGGCGACCACCAGGCGGACCCGCGCCGGCTCTCCACGGCCCTGCTCCTGGCCTGTGAACGTGCGGGCGTGACCTTCCGGCGTGCGGCCGCTCCGGCGCTCACGGTCAGGGACGGGCGGGCCGCAGGCGTGACGCTCGACGACGGCACCCGGGTGGAGGCCGGGCAGACGGTGCTGGCGACGGGCTCGTGGGCCTCCCGTCTCGAAGGGGTGCCGCACGAACTGCTGCCGCCGGTGCGCCCGGTCAAGGGACAGGTGCTGCGGCTGCGCATGCCGCCGTCATCCACGTACGGGCCCTTCCTCTCCCGTACCGTCCGGGCGATCGTGCGCGGCGGCCATATCTATCTGGTGCCGCGCGCCAACGGCGAGCTAGTCATCGGCGCGACGAGCGAAGAGCTGGGCTGGGACACGACGGTCACCGCCGGCGGCGTCTACGAACTGCTGAGGGACGCGCACGAACTCACCCCGGGCCTCACCGAACTGCCCCTCATCGAGACCTCGGCGGGCTTGCGTCCTGCCTCGCCCGACAACGCGCCGCTGCTCGGACCGACGGCGCTGCCGGGCCTCCATCTGGCCACCGGCCACTACCGCAACGGCGTGCTGCTCACGCCCGTCACCGGCGACGCCATGGGCGAACTGCTCGCGACAGGCGAACTCCCCGAGCAGGCGCGCCCCTTCACTCCGGCAAGGTTCGGTGACCCCGGCACCGAAGCTGCGGGTGTCCTCTCCGCGAGCGAGCCACAGGAGCGTTCAGCATGACGACCGTCCCCTCACATGCCGCCACCGTCACCGTCTCCGTGAACGGCGCACCTCGCGACGTCCCCGCGGAATCCACCCTCGGCCAGCTCGTGGCAGGTCTCACGGCTGCTCCCTCGGGTGTCGCCGCGGCCGTCAACGAGACCGTCGTACCCCGTGGCGAGTGGCCGCGAGTGCGGCTGGCCGAGGGCGACCGCATCGAGGTACTGACCGCAGTCCAAGGAGGTTGATCCGTATGACAGGCACCGCGGTCCACACCACGCCGCGCCCCGGACAGCACACGTCCCCGTCCGACGGCTCCCCCACCGCGGAGCCGGACCCGTTCGTCATCGGCGACCGCACCTTCGGCTCCCGCTTGATCATGGGTACGGGCGGAGCGCCCAGCCTCGACGTCATGGAGCGCTCGCTGGTGGCGTCGGGCACAGAGCTGACGACGGTCGCCATGCGCCGCCTCGATCCGACCGTCCAGGGCTCGGTGCTGTCCGTACTGGAGAAGCACGGCATCGGCGTGCTGCCGAACACGGCGGGCTGCTACACGGCCGGCGAGGCGGTGCTCACCGCCCGGCTCGCGCGTGAGGCCCTCGGCACCGACTGGGTGAAACTCGAGGTCATCGCCGACGAGCGCACACTGCTGCCCGATCCCGTCGAACTCCTCGACGCGGCCGAGACGTTGGTCGACGACGGCTTCACCGTGCTGCCGTACACCAACGACGATCCGGTCCTTGCGCGGAAGCTGGAGGAGGCGGGCTGCGCGGCAGTCATGCCGCTGGGCTCCCCCATCGGCTCCGGGCTCGGCATCCGCAACCCGCACAACTTCCAGCTGATCACCGAGCGCGCCGGAGTCCCCGTGATCCTCGACGCCGGCGCCGGGACGGCCTCCGATGCCGCCTTCGCCATGGAACTTGGGTGCGAGGCCGTGATGCTCGCCTCGGCCGTCACGAGGGCGCAGGAGCCGGTGCTGATGGCCGAGGCGATGCGGCAAGCGGTCACGGCGGGCCGCCTGGCGCATCGCGCGGGCCGCATTCCGCGCCGCCACTTCGCGGAGGCGTCCTCCCCGACGGAGGGCGTGGCTGCGCTCGACCCGGAGCGCCCGGCCTTCGGCTGAGCATGACGACGGTCCCTGGGCCGGGCTGAGGGACGAAGGTCCTGGGAAGGGCCCAGGGGACGAAGGTCCCGCGTGAACAAATTCCGGCGGCGGGACAGACAGCGAAGGAAGAAGGCACCGCGAAGAGGGCAGAATCGGCGCCGCCGCGTGCGGGAATTCCGCGCTCTCAGGCGCCTGCCCGGCTCCCATTCGGACCAAAGTCCCAAAAGGAACAAATTCTACGATTCTTCCTCGTTGTCCGGCCGCCTCACCCGCTGCATGGCGCATCACGGATTTCCGTCGCCGGGATGACTCGTAGACTCTTCGTCGATGGATACGAGCCTTCAGGACCCCTCCTCCGGCCCCGCCGGGGAGACCCCGCCGGTCGGCCAGGTGCTGGACGGCCGGTACCGCGTCGAATCACGGATCGCCGTCGGCGGCATGGCGACGGTCTACCGCGCCGTCGACACCCGCCTCGACCGCGTCCTGGCCCTGAAGGTCATGCACCCCTCGCTCGCCACGGACGGCGCCTTCGTCGACCGCTTCATCCGCGAGGCCAAGTCCGTCGCCCGGCTCGCGCACCCCAATGTGGTCGGCGTCTACGACCAGGGCACCGACGGCACCTACGTCTATCTGGCGATGGAGTACGTCTCCGGGTGCACCCTGCGGGACGTGCTGCGGGAGCGCGGCGCACTCCGCCCACGCGTCGCCCTGGACATCCTGGAGCCGATGCTCGCCGCTCTGGGCGCCGCGCACCACGCCGGCATGGTGCACCGCGACATGAAGCCGGAGAACGTGCTGATCGGCGACGACGGGCGGGTCAAGGTCGCCGACTTCGGCCTCGTACGGGCGGTGGACAGCCAGACGTCCGTGGGATCCGACAGCATCCTGGGCACCGTCTCCTACCTCGCCCCGGAGCAGATCGAGCACGGCACGGCGGACACCCGCACCGACCTCTACGCGTGCGGCGTGATGCTCTACGAGATGCTCACCGGCAGCAAGCCCCGCACGGGCGGCACACCGGCACAGGTGCTCTACCAGCACCTCCACGAGGACATGCCGGCGCCGTCGGCCTCGGTGCCCGGCCTCGCCCCGGAGCTGGACATGCTGGTCGCACGGGCCACGGCGCGTGCGGCGGACGGCCGCCCCCAGGACGCGGGCGCGATGCTCTCGGAGACCCGCGGTGTGCGGGCCCGCCTCACCCCGGTCCAGCTGGACGCCGTCCCGCCGCAGGCGAACGACCCGGCGACCGGACTCGCGGAGGTCCTCGCGGCCGGTGCCGCCCTCGGCGAGGGCCGCATGCGCTCGGCGGCCGGACCCGGCGACGGGGCGGAGGAGCGCACCAGCCTGCTTCCGCGCGACGTCGCGGCAGCGCACGAATACGGGCACGGGCCCGGCCCCGGAGGCGGCTGGGGTGACGACATCGACCGCACCGCCCGCTACGCCGCCCCGCCGCGTGACGGCGGCGGCACGCGGCGCCGCCGCGGCGGCCGTGCCGGTGGCCGGGGCTTCCTCGTGACGCTGGCGGTGATGCTGTTGCTGCTGGTGGGCACGGGCGTCTGGTACATCAACTCCGGCCAGTTCACACAGACCCCGGCCGTGCTGGACAAGACGGAGCCCGAGGCCAGGAAGATCCTCGGCGACTCGGGGCTCGACGTGAACGTCACCCGCGACTACAGCGAGCGCGTCGAGCGCGGCCACGTCATCGACACCAACCCGGACCCGGGCGACCGCATCCGCAGGACCGGCACCGTCACCATGGTCGTCTCCAACGGCCCGGAGATAGTGAAGGTCCCCGAACTGAGCGGTACGCCGCTCGCCGACGCCCGGCGCAAGCTCAAGGACGCCGGCCTGGAGGCCGGTGTGGTGAGGCAGCAGTTCAGTGAGGACACGGCGCGCGGCGCTGTGATCGCCAGCGACCCGGACGCGGGCAGCAAGCGCCGCCCGGGCTCCCCCGTCGCGCTGACCGTCTCCAAGGGCTCGCCGGTCGACGTGCCGGACGTCGTCGGCGACGACGAGGACTCCGCCCGCGAGGACCTGGCCGAGGAGGGCCTGAAGGTCCGTATCGCTCCGGAGCGCGTCTTCTCGGACGAGGACGAGGGCAAGGTGGCCCGTCAGTCGCCCGCGGAGGGCAGCAGGGCCGGCGAGGGCGACACCGTGACGCTCACCATCTCCAAGGGCCAGGACCTGGTGGACGTCCCGGACGTGGAGGGCCTCGGCAAGAAGCAGGCGCGCAAGAAGCTGGAGGACGCGGGCTTCGAGGTCACCACGCGCCGGATCTTCGTCGGCAACAAGGTCTTCGCCCAGTCACCGGGCGGGGACGACGAGGCTCCGCGCGGCTCCGAAGTGACGATCTGGCTGCGCTGAGCCCTCGCTGAGCAGCCCGAACGCGGTCACCGCCAGGACGGCCCCCTCCGGAACGCGTCCGGAACCCCTCCAGCATGCCTCCGGATGCCTCCCTGGAACGCCCGCTCGGGACGCCCCGAGAGCGCTGACAGCCCGCATGCGCGCCCTCACCTACAGAGAGCCGGGCCGCCTCGCGTGTGATACCGGACATAGGACCCATATCACTTACGACGGTCTCTAGTGGACCGGCAGTCCCCTCCCCCGCCCGCCGAAACACGGGCCGTCCCGCGTTCCCGACGCCCCCCGCTCCCCTGATAAACGAAACGGGATAGTACGTCACACTTTTGGGCTGTGTTTTCGGAGCCTTTAACAATTGCCGTCGGTCGCATGCGCCGGGGTTCGGAACTCGGCGCACACCGCCTTTCCGGCTTCTGCGACGACGCACGCAATTTTGAAAGGTTCGCTCACAATGCCCAACATTCTCGGCTACGTCCGCAACCCCAAGTTCGCGCGTATCTCCGCCGCAGGTATATCGGCCGCGGGTGCGGCAGCCATCGCGCTGACCGTCATCCCCGGAAGCGCCGACGCAGGCGACCAGAACCAGTCGAGCGCCAAGAAGGTCAGCGCCTCGACGGCCGCCGCGGAGAGTACGAAGAACTCCGATACGCACAAGGTGGAGCTCGGCGCCGCCAACCAGGGAACCCTGGACGCCGACGTCAAGCGCACCAAGGAAGCCGTGGCCAAGCAGAAGGACGCCGCGGCCAAGCAGAAGGCCGTCGCCGCCGACCGCGCGGAGGCAGCCAAGGTCAAGGCCGCCAAGGCGAAGGCCGCGAAGGCGGAGGCCGCGAAGAAGGCCGCTGCGGAGCGCAAGGCCGAGGCCGCGGCCAAGGCGTCGCGCGCCGCCGAGCGCGCCAAGGCCGCCAAGACCTACCCCGAGAACCTCGACGGGTGGATCCGCGAGGCCCGCGACGTCATGGCGAAGCACGACATCCCCGGGTCCTACGACGGCATCAAGCGGAACATCATCCGCGAGTCCGGCGGGAACCCGAACGCCGTGAACAACTGGGACATCAACGCCCAGAACGGCACTCCGTCGAAGGGTCTGCTCCAGACCATCCAGCCGACCTTCGACGCGTACCACGTCAAGGGAACGCCCCACAACATCACCGACCCGGTCGCCAACATCGTGGCCGCCTGCAACTACGCGGCGGACAGGTACGGTTCGATGGACAACGTGAACTCGGCATACTGATGGTGTGACGACCCAGCGACACCGCAATCCCATTGGCGGCCACGTCCCCGTAGCAGGGGGACTGGCCGCCACTGGCATTTCCTACGCCGATGACATCGGCGCGGAAGCCCTTCAGGTCTTCGTCGCCAATCCCCGCGGCTGGGCGACGAACTCCGGATCCCCGCAACAGGACGCGGAATTCCGCGCTGCGTGCGAGGAGAGAGAACTCCCCGTATTCGTGCACGCCCCCTACCTCATCAATCTCGGCTCCCACACCGAGGCCACGGCCCGCAACTCCGTCTCCTCGCTGCGCCATTCGCTCCGCAGGGGGCGCGAGATCGGCGCCTCCGGCGTCGTGGTCCATACGGGTTCGGCGACCGGCGGCCGCACGAGCGCCACTGCTCTGGCGCAGGTGGGCCGGCTGCTCCTGCCGCTGCTGGAGGAGCTGACGCACGAGGCCGACCCGTGGCTGCTGCTGGAGCCGACGGCCGGCCAGGGGTTCTCGCTCTGCTCCCGGATACAGGACCTCGGGCCGTACTTCGAGGTCCTCCGACACCATCCGAGGCTCGGCGTCTGCCTCGACACCTGCCACGTCTTCGCAGCCGGGCACGACCTGGCTGCGCCGGGAGGGGTGAAGCACACGCTGGACGAGCTGGAGTCGGTGACCGGCCCCGGCCGGCTCAAGCTGATCCACGCCAACGACTCCAAGGACATCGCCGGGGCCCACAAGGACCGCCATGCGAACATCGGCTCCGGCCACATCGGCTCCGGCCCGTTCGCCGACCTCATGACCCATCCCTCGACGGATGGCGTACCGCTCGTCATAGAGACCCCCGGCCGCAAGGAGGGTCACGCGGCGGACGTGGCACGGCTGAAGGAACTGCGAGAAGGCGGAGGCTGAGCATGCGGCAGGACAGCGGGGCACCCTGGCCGACGGCGGCGCGCGCCACGCTGCACTGCTTGACGGGCTGCGCCTTCGGCGAGGTCCTCGGCCTGGTCATCGGCACGGCCTTCGCCTGGCACGACGTTCCGACGATGGTGACGGCCATCGCGCTCGCGTTCATCTTCGGCTACAGCCTCACGCTGTACGCGGTGCTGAAGGCCGGCCTGACCGTGAAGGCGGCGGTGAAGATCGCGCTGACCGCCGACACCGTCTCGATCGTCGTGATGGAGACCGTGGACAACTCGGTGGTGGTCCTGGTCCCCGGCGCGCTCGACGCACATCTGACGGACCTGCTGTTCTGGGGTTCCCTGGCGCTGTCGTTCGTCGTCGCGTTCCTCGTCACGACGCCGGTGAACCGGTGGATGATCGGCCGGGGCAAGGGGCACGCGGTGCTGCACGCCTACCACTGAGGGCGGGGGCAGGGCCTACAGTTCCGGCCCCTCACCGGGCTCCTCCTGGTAGGAGTAGCGCTGTTCCTTATAGGGGTCGCCGATGTTGTGGTAGCCGCGTTCCTCCCAGAAGCCCCGGCGGTCCGTGGTCATGTACTCCACGCCGCGCACCCACTTGGGGCCCTTCCACGCGTACAGATGCGGCACCACGAGCCGCACGGGGAAGCCGTGTTCGGCGGTGAGCAGTTCGCCCGCGCGGTGGGTGGCGAAGAGTGTCGTACCGGCGGCGAAGTCCGACAGCCGCAGGTTGGAGCTGAATCCGTATTCGGCCCAGACCATGACGTGTGTGACGCCGGCCGCGGGAGGCGCGAGTTCGAGCACCGTACGGGCGGGCACGCCGCCCCATTCGGCCCCGACCATGCTGAACTTGGTGACGCAGTGGAAGTCGGCGACGACGGTCTCGTACGGCAGCGCCGAGAACTCCTCGTGGTCCCAGGAGTGCTTCTCGCCGTCGGCGGTCGCGCCGAAGACCCGGAAATCCCACCGGTCGGGCTTGAACTTCGGCACCGGTCCGTAATGCGTGACCGGCCAGCCGCGCTGAAGCCGCTGTCCTGGCGGAAGCGATTGCTGCTCCCCCTCAGCACTCTGCGACTGGCCCATCTCCCCATGGTGACAGACCCTCCCGAAGCCGCTTACCGGCACCCCGCTCGTGGGGTGTTCGAGGGCTTTCCGCTCGTCAATTCGGGTGATTTCGGTAAGCCTTCGCTTACTGGACCGGGTGACGTCACGGTGCGAGGATGCGCGGGCGCGCGCACACGCACCTGGCACTTTTCCTTTCCTGGAAGGAGTCCGCAGCCATGCAGGGCGATCCCGAGGTCATCGAATTCCTCAACGAGCAGTTGACGGCCGAGCTGACAGCTATCAACCAGTACTTCCTGCACGCCAAAATGCAGGAGCACTTCGGCTGGCCCAAGCTCGCCCGCTACACCCGTGCGGAGTCCTTCGACGAGATGCGTCACGCCGAACGGCTCACCGACCGCATTCTGTTCCTCGAAGGGCTTCCCAACTACCAGAGGCTCTTCCACGTCAACGTCGGTCAGTCACTGACCGAGATGTTCACGGCGGACCGGCAGATCGAAGTAGAGGCCATCGACCGTCTGCGGCGCGGGGTGGAGGTCATGCGCGCCAAGGGCGACATCACCTCGGCGAACATCTTCGAGGACATCCTCGCCGACGAGGAGCACCACATCGACTACCTGGACACCCAGCTCGAACTGGTCGAGAAGCTGGGCGAGCCGCTCTACATCGCTCAGCTCGTGGAGCAGGAGGCTCCGTCGGAGAACTGACCTCAGGCGGCTTCGGCGACCGACGTGGAGGACGGAACCGGCACAGGTGCGTGCGCGGGCTCCTGAGCGGCGGTCTCCATCTGACGCCCCGGGCACGCGCCGCGTCCGAGGAGCCCCTGGATGCGGCGCACGCATGAGCCGCAGTCCGTCCCGGCCTTGCTCACCGATGCGATCTGGCGCGGCGTGCAGGCCCCGGCCTCCTGGTGCTCACGGACCTGCCGGTCCGTGACGCCGAAGCAGGAGCATACGTACACGCGGTCCTCCAGTCGGGGCTCGTTCGTCGGGCGGCGTTCCGGCTGTGATCGAACCCGGGGCTCGAACCGGAAGCGGTCAGGCTTGATGAGGCTAACCTAACCATGGTTAACCTAACCTTAGCTGCCACCCGGTGTCCACAACAGAGCAGTGGGGCCCGCATCACTGTGATGCGGGCCCCACTTGCGCGTTGCTCCCGTCGGCCTGTGCGGCCGCGGCGGCGCTCAGAGACGCCGCCTGCGCCTGCTCACTGGTCCCGGTACATCTCCGCGACCAGGAAGGCCAGATCGAGCGACTGGCTGCGGTTCAGACGCGGGTCGCACGCCGTCTCGTAGCGCTGGTGCAGGTCGCCGACAAAGATCTCGTCGCCGCCGCCGACGCACTCCGTGACGTCGTCACCCGTCAACTCGACGTGGATGCCGCCCGGGTGCGTGCCTGCGCCCTTGTGCACCTCGAAGAAGCCCTTGACCTCGTCGAGCACGTCGTCGAAACGGCGGGTCTTGTGACCGCTTGCCGCCTCGAAGGTGTTGCCGTGCATCGGGTCGCAGACCCAGACCACTTGGGCGCCCGAGGCGCTGACCTTCTCCACCAGGGTGGGCAGCCTGTCCCGTACGGTGTCGGCGCCCATGCGCGTGATGAACGTGAGCCGTCCCGGCTCCCGGTCCGGGTCGAGCCTGTCGATCAGTGTGAGGGCCTCTTCGGGCGTCGTCGTCGGGCCCAGCTTCACACCGATCGGGTTGCGCACCTGCGAGGCGAACTCGATGTGGGCGCCGTCGAGTTGGCGGGTGCGTTCGCCGATCCAGACCATGTGCCCGGAGACGTCGTACAGCTTGCCGCTGCGCGAGTCCGTACGGGTCATGGCCGACTCGTAGTCCAGCAGCAGCGCTTCGTGGGACGCGAAGAACTCGACGGTCTTGAGCTCCTCCGGGTCCGTGCCGCACGCGTGCATGAACTTCAGGGCCTGGTCGATCTCGCGGGCCAGCGCCTCGTAACGCTGCCCGGAGGGCGAGCGCTTCACGAAGTCCTGGTTCCAGGCGTGCACCTGGCGCAGATCCGCGTAGCCGCCGGTGGTGAAGGCGCGCACGAGGTTCAGCGTGGAGGCGGACGCCTGGTACATCCGCTTGAGCCGCTCCGGGTCGGGCGTGCGGGCGGCCTCGGTGAACTCGAAGCCGTTGACCGAGTCGCCGCGGTACGACGGGAGCGTCACCCCGTCCCTGGTCTCGGTGGGCTTGGAGCGCGGCTTGCTGTACTGGCCCGCGATCCGGCCGACCTTGACCACCGGCACGGACCCCGCGTACGTCAGCACGGCGCCCATCTGCAGCAGCGTCTTGAGCTTGTTCCGGATGTGCTCGGCGCTGACCTGGTCGAACGCTTCCGCGCAGTCCCCGCCCTGGAGCAGGAACGCCTCGCCCCGCGCGACCGCGCCCAGCCGCGAACGCAGCTGGTCGCACTCGCCGGCGAAGACGAGGGGCGGATAGGACTCGAGCTCGGCGACTGCCGTGCGCAGGGCCTCTCGGTCCGGCCACTCGGGCTGCTGCGCGGCGGGAAGGTCTCGCCAGGTTCGGGCACCGGCGTCGGGGTTGGCGTTCACACTCACGTGCCCCAGGTTACGGGGTCGTGCCCGGGCACTCCTCGCCGTGCCCGGGTGCTGAGACGGAAACCACCCGCGCGACGGTCGCTGAGGTAGGCTCGCGCCATGTTCGCGCAGCTCATCCTCCTGCCTCCGGCAGGGGTTTCCCCGTCCGACTGGTGGTGGACCGCTCATCCGGCGGCCCACTGACTGCGCGCGCACCACGAGACAGCGACAGACGCGAAGGCCGCCCGAGGGGCGGCCTTCGGTGTGTGCACGGCCGTTCCCTCACCGCGTGACCTCGCGCATCCCAGGAAGGAACGTCCGATGTCCCCTCGCCGCCCCGACGCGACCCCGGCCGCCTCGCACGCCACTCCCACGAGCGCGGCTCCGTCCGCACCGCCGTCCACACCTCCGTCCGCGTCCGAGCTCCTCCGCCGGCTCACGCGCGAGGACGCCCCGCCCTTCGCGCTGCTGCGCAGACGCACCCCGGGCCGCCCGCACGACACCGTCGAGATCCTGACCGGACCGGTCCACGAGGCCGCACGGCTCGCCGACATCCCGGACGGTGATCACGGCGCCCTCGCGCTCGTGCCGTTCCGGCAGATCCGCGAGCGGGGCTTCCGCGTGCACGACGACGGGACGCCGCTGGCCGTCCTCGTCCCGCAGGAGGTGCACGAGCTGCCGCTGGAGGGCGTCGCAGCGGCGCTGCCCGCGCACCGGGTGCGGGTCGAGGACGGTGCCTTCGACGTCGGCGACGAGGAGTACGCACGGACGGTGCGCCGCGTCATCGACGACGAGATCGGCTCGGGCGAGGGCGCCAACTTCGTGGTGCGGCGCACCTTCGAGGGCCGGATCCCGGGCTTCCGCCGCTCCGACGCGCTCGCGCTCTTCCGGCGGCTGCTCGGCGGGGAGCGGGGCGCGTACTGGACGTTCGTCGTGCACACCGGCGAGCGGGTCCTGGCCGGGGCGAGCCCCGAGGTACATGTGCGGATGTCCGGCGGCACCGTCGTGATGAACCCCATCAGCGGCACGTACCGCTATCCACCGGGCGGGCCCTCCACCGAAGGCCTGCTGGACTTCCTCGCCGACCGCAAGGAGAGCGAGGAGCTGTCCATGGTCGTCGACGAAGAACTGAAGATGATGTGCACCGTCGGCGACATGGGCGGCGTCGTGGTGGGTCCGCGGCTGAAGGAGATGGCGCACCTCGCACACACCGAGTACGAACTGCGCGGGCGCAGCACCCTCGACGTACGGGAAGTCCTGCGCGAGACGATGTTCGCCGCGACGGTCACGGGCTCGCCCGTGGAGAACGCCTGCCGCGTCATCGAGCGCCACGAGCGCGGCGGGCGGGGCTACTACGCCGGTGCGCTGGCCCTGATCGGCCGGGACTCGGGAGGCGCCCAGACCCTCGACTCCCCGATCCTCATCAGGACCGCGGACGTGGCCGCGGCCACCGGCCGGCTCCGTGTGCCGGTGGGTGCCACGCTGGTCAGGGCCTCCCAGGCGGCGAGTGAGGTGGCCGAGACCCACGCGAAGGCTGCCGGCGTCCTCACGGCGCTGGGTGTGCGTGAGGCATCCACGGGCGGGACCCGGGCCGGGCAGCGGCCGACCCGCCTGTCGGACGATCCCCGTGTACGTGCGGCGCTCGCGGCCCGGCGCGCCGACCTGGCGCCGTTCTGGCTGCGGATGCAGACCGCCGGCGAGCGGGGCCCGGATCTGCCGCACGGAAGGGTCCTGGTGGTGGACGGGGAGGACACCTTCACCTCGATGCTCGCCCATCTGCTGCGGACCACGGGTGCCGGGGTGGAGGTGCGGCGCTTCGACGAGCCGGGGCTGCGGGACGCTGCGCTCGCGCACGACGGCCCGGTCGTGCTGGGCCCCGGCCCCGGCGATCCGCGGGACGGCTCGGACCCGAAGATCCGGCTGCTGCGCGGCCTCACGGCGGAGCTGCTGCAGGAGCACCGGCACGGGCTGCTCGGGGTCTGTCTGGGGCACGAACTGCTCGCCGTGGAGCTGGGTATGGAGATCGTACGGAAGGCGCGGCCGTACCAGGGTGCTCAGGAGACGGTCCCCGTCTTCGGGCGGGACGAGACCGTCGGCTTCTACAACTCCTACGCCGTGCGCTGCGGCGAGGAGGAGGCCCAGCGGTGGGAGCGGGCGGCGGAGCCGCACCGGGTCGAGGTCAGCCGGGACCCCGCAACGGGTGAGGCGCAGGCCCTGCGCGGCGCGACCTTCGCGAGCGTGCAGTTCCACCCGGAGTCGGTGCTGACGCTGAACGGGCCGGGGATCGTGACGGGGCTGCTGGCAGCCGTGGCGGTCGACGGCACCCGGAGCTGACACGCGTGAGCCCGGGCCTCCGCAGGGGCCCGGGCTCATGTGCGTCCTGCGCCGGTCCCGGGCGGGCGGGCCCGGGGCGTTCGGCGGAAGCTCAGCCGAAGAAGACCTCGGCCTCCTCGTACATCTCCGGATCGACCGTCTTCAGCTTCGCGGTGGCCTCCGCGATGGGCACCCGGACGATCTTCGTGCCCTGGAGGGCGACCATCTTCCCCCAGTCCTGGTCGCGCACCGCGTCGATGGCGTGCAGCCCGAAGCGTGTGGCCAGCCAGCGGTCGAAGGGCGTCGGGGTACCGCCTCGCTGGACGTGCCCGAGGACCGTCGTACGGGCCTCCTTGCCGGTGCGCCTCTCGATCTCCTTCGACAGCCACTCGCCGACGCCCGAGAGCCGCACATGCCCGAAGGAGTCGTACGAGTCGTCCTTGAGCACCATGTCGCCGTCCTTGGGCATCGCGCCCTCGGCGATGACGACGATGGGGGCGTAGCTCGCCTTGAAGCGGGACTCGACATAGCCGCACACCTCGTCGACGTCGAAGCGCCGTTCGGGGATGAGGATGCAGTTGGCGCCTCCGGCCAGGCCGGAGTGCAGGGCGATCCAGCCCGCGTGCCGCCCCATCACCTCCACGACGAGTACGCGCATGTGGGACTCGGCGGTCGTGTGGAGCCGGTCGATGGCTTCGGTGGCGACGTTGACGGCCGTGTCGAATCCGAAGGTGTAGTCGGTGCCGGACAGGTCGTTGTCGATCGTCTTCGGCACACCGACGCACTTGACGCCGAACTCGTCCGTGAGCCTGGCGGCGACGCCGAGCGTGTCCTCACCGCCGATGGCGATGAGAGCACCGATGTCGTGCTTGACAAGGTTGTCCTGGATGCGGCGTACGCCGTTCTCCTCCTTGAACGGGTTCGTACGCGACGAGCCCAGGATCGTCCCTCCGCGGGGCAGCGTGCCGCGTACGGCGGGGATGTCGAGCTGAATGGTGTCGCCCTCCAGCGGCCCCCGCCAGCCGTCCCTGAACCCGACGAAGTCGTAGTCGTACCGCTGGACCCCCTTACGGACGACGGCCCTCATCACCGCGTTGAGTCCGGGGCAGTCGCCGCCACCGGTCAGCACTCCGACCCGCATGGGATCTCCCTTCTCATCGCCGCGCGCGTGCACTGCGCGGCCTGTAGCAACTGCGGCCACGCTAGCGGTGATCCACTTCACCAGGCACAGGGCGCGGAGAGGTTTTCCGATCAGTTACCGACCGAGGAGCCCCCGAGCGTGGGATCACTCCTCGTCGAGGCCCCGCTGGATCGCATATCGCACCAGTTCGACCCGGTTGTGGAGCTGAAGCTTGCCCAGGGTGTTCTGCACATGGTTCTGGACGGTGCGGTGCGAGATGACCAGCCGTTCGGCGATCTGCCGGTAGCTCAGCCCCTTCGCGACGAGCCGCAGCACCTCTGTCTCCCGCTCGGTGAGCCGCGGCGCCGCGGGCTCGTCGGAACCCGCCGCGGGCACGGGGTCCGCCGCCAGCCTGCGGTACTCGCCCAGGACGAGGCCCGCCAGGCCCGGCGTGAAGACCGGGTCGCCCACGGCGGTGCGGCGCACCGCGTCCTGCAGCTCCTCCATGCTCGCCGACTTCACGAGGTAGCCGGTCGCCCCCGACTTCACGGCCTCCAGCACGTCGGCGTGCTCGCCGCTCGCGGACAGCACCAGCACCCGGAGCCCGGATCCGGCGCCCACCAGCCGGCGGCACACCTCCGCCCCGGGCAGACCGGGCAGGTTCAGGTCCAGGACGAGCACATCGGGCGCGGCGGCACGCGCGCGGCGCACGGCCTGCGGGCCGTCGCCCGCCGTCGCGACCACCTCGAAGCCGGCCTCGCCGAGGTCGCGTGCGACCGCGTCCCGCCACATCGGGTGATCGTCGACGACCATCACCTTCACCGGGCTCTGCGGCCCGTCCCCGCCGCCCGCACCGTCTCCCGCACTGTTCGGGATGTTCGCGCTGTTCGTGTCCGTCATGGCCCCCGCCGTCGTCGGTTCGTCATTTCGCCCGGCTGCGGGCCTGCTTCGGTACCCGCAGCTCCACCTCCGTGCCCTGGCCCGGCACCGAGATCAGCTCGGCGCTGCCGCCCAGGTCACGCAGCCGCCCCCGTATCGAGAGGGCGACCCCCATCCTGCCCTCGGCCTCCGCGTCCGCGAGCCGTCCATCGTCCAGCCCGGGCCCGTCGTCGCGGACCGTGACCAGCACGCCGTCCGGCTCGTCCTCCAGCAGGATCCACGCCTGGGCCGGTTCGCCGTCCGGGCCGCCCGCGTGCTGCCGCACATTGTCCAGGGCGGCACTGACGGCGGCGGCGAGCTCTTGTGCGGTCGCGGCCGGCAGCGGCACCGGCGTGCCGGGCTCGACGAAGGTGACGCGGGCGCCCGAGTACGGCGAGAGCAGTGCGCGCAGGTCGCACTCCGTGGTGCCCGCCGCATCCTCGCGTCCGGGCTGCCCGGTGGATCTTCGGGCGCCGCGTGAGCCTCCTCCTGCGTCCGGTGCGGACCGGACCGGCACCGGGACGGTCTCACGCGAGACGAGACCGCGGAGCGCCACCTCCTGCTCGCCCGCCATCCTTCCCAGCTCGGCCGCCTCGCCCCCGATCTCGGTGCCCCGGCGCTGCACCATGGCGAGCACCTGGAGCACGCTGTCGTGGATGTCGCGGGCCAGACGCTCGCGTTCGCGGGTGGCGGCCTCGATCTGGAGGGCGTGGGCGAGGGTGCGCTCACTCGCCCTGGCCACCTCGATGACGTAGCCGATGCCGATACTCGCCACGCACACCAGCAGCACGTTGTGCAGGGTCGGTCGCGTGACCGCGCCCTGTTCGACGACGTTGGCGACGCCGACCACCGTCGCCGCGACCGCGCCCCAGCGCCAGCCGCCCTTGATGGCGAATGCCAACACGGGCCCCGCGACCCAGATGGACGGGAGCGTGGGCCCGATGTTGCCGTGCGCGTCGACGTAGACGGAGCCGAGGATCCCGGCGACGGCGAGAGTGATGTCCACGGCGAGGAAGCGTTTCGTGCAGCGCCGCGCGGAGAGGACCCTCGGGACGGTGGCCAGCGTCCAGACTGTCAGAACTCCCAGATAGAGGGCGCCCGCGAGTGGATGTGCGAGGCGGTCGTAGGCCCACGCGAACACGGCCAGCGCATAGCCGAGCCCTAGCAGCCGGTAGCCGGTCAGGGCCCGCCACAGCGGCTGCTCCACGGACGTTTTCAGGACCATCTGCTGCGGCCCGCCCCCCCTGGTTTGTCCTGTGCCTGTCTACGCCGCCCGGTCACGCTCGTTCCGCCTGCGCCGTGCCGCCGCCAGCATGGCTGCCGGGCCCGCCGGGCCGAGCCTGGAGGAATGCGTGCGCGCGGAGCCGTCCTCCCCCGCTTCCTTCTCCGCCTCGCGCTCCGCGTCCTGCGCGGCCTTCTCCGCCTCCGCCTTCCGCTTTGCCTCCTCGGCGAGTTGGCGCTTGGCGGCGGTGGCGTACATGTCGACGTACTCCTGGCCGGACAGCCTCATGATCTCGTACATGACCTCGTCGGTGAGGGCACGTTGGATGAAGCGGTCGTTCTCCATCCCCTGGTAGCGGCTGAAGTCCATCGGCCTGCCGATCCTGATGCCAGGACGCATCAGCCGGGGCACGACCTGACCGGGCGGCTGGATCTTCTCGGTGTCGACCATCGCCACGGGCAGTACGGGCGCTCCGGAGCGGAGCGCGACCCGCGCCAGCCCGCCCGGCTTGCCGCGGTAGAGCCGCCCGTCGGGCGAGCGTGTGCCCTCCGGGTAGATGCCGAACAGCTCGCCCTGCGCCAGCACTTCGAGACCGCTGCGGATCGCCGCCTCCCCCGCGCCGCGCGCGCCCGAGCGGTCCACGGGCAGCTGCCCGACGCCCTTGAAGAATGCGGCGGTGAGCTTCCCCTTCACGCCGGGCGAGGTGAAGTACTCGGCCTTGGCGATGAAGGTGACCTTGCGGTCGAGCACCGCGGGCAGGAAGAAGGAGTCCGAGAAGGACAGATGGTTGCTGGCGAGAATCGCCGGACCCCGTTCGGGCACGTGCTCAAGCCCCTCGACCCAGGGCCGGAAGGCAAGCTTGAGCCCGTTGCCGACCGACAGTTTCATCGCTCCGTAGAACAACCCGAGGACCTCCTGTTTCCGACACGGTGACTTTATCTCGCCGTCGCGGAAGCAGCGCTCCTGCGTCGGACAGTGCTGAACTACCCGGTCCCCACGCCCCACGCGTAGGCTGGCAGTCGCCCGCCCCGAGCGGGCGCCGCGGAAGCAAGCACCACCTTCACAGCGCCGACCGATTCGATACCGACCGGCTGGAGGCCGACGTGTCCATCCTTCCCGGGGCCGAGCCCATGCGTCATGACGGATCGGACACCGGCGTCCTGGTGTGCCACGGGTTCACCGGCTCCCCCCAGTCCGTGCGGCCGTGGGCCGATCATCTGGCCGCGAAGGGGCTGACGGTCTCCCTTCCGCTGCTGCCGGGCCACGGCACGCGCTGGGAGGACCTGGCCGTGACGGGATGGCAGGACTGGTACGCGACGGTGGACCGTGAACTGCGCAGGCTGAGCAGCCGCTGCGAGCAGGTCTTCGTCTTCGGTCTGTCGATGGGCGGCGCCCTCGCGCTGCGCCTGGCCGCGCACCACGGGGACGCGGTGAGCGGCGTTGCCGTGGTCAATCCCGCGATCACATTCCCGCGGTGGCAGGGGTACGCGCTACCGCTGGGCCGCTTCGTCCTCCGCTCCGCGAAGGGCATTACGAGCGACATCGCCAAACCCGGTTCCACGGAGGTCGGTTACGAGCGGGTGCCGACGCAGGCCGCCTACTCCCTCCGCAACTTCTTCCGCCTCGTGTACGGCGAACTCCCGCAGGTGACACAGCCGCTGCTGGTCATGCACAGCAGAACCGACCACGTGGTGCCGCCGGGCGACTCCGCGGTGGTGCTGGGCAAGGTCTCGTCGAGCGACGTGACCGAGACCGTCCTTGAGGACAGCTTCCACGTGGCCACGCTGGACCACGACGCGGAGCGCATCTTCGCGGACTCCCACGGATTCATCACCCGGCTGGCAGCGAGGAAGACGGAGACGGCAGGCGATGGAGCGTAACCCCGGCGCGGAGGACGACGGCCACCGCGAGGACGACCCCCGGCACCCGGAACACGGCCGCGAGGAACACGGCCGTGACGGGGTCGGCGAGGACGAGCGCGACGACGATGTGACTCCGGTGCCGTTCGACGAGAACGCGGCATGGGAGCAGATCGTCGCCTCGTACGGGGACCACCCGAAGGCCGAGGACATGGCGCCGGCGGCGGACTCCGGCGGTGACGCCCGCACCGGTACGGGCACGGCCGCCCGTCCCGCACCCGGGTCCCGTCCCGACGGCGAGAGCGAGGGCGACGACGCCGGTACGTCGGTGCGCAGCTTCACGGTCCACTCCTCCGGCTCCGGCCCCCGCGACTGGAGCCTGCCGGCGTCCGACGACGAGACCGGCACCAGCGGCGAGGAGGAGGACGACGAGGGCCACTTCGTGCCGCCCGAGCCGCCGCCGCTGCCCCAGTCCGACACGACCGGGAAGTTCGCGTGGCTCGCGGTGCTCGGCGGGCCGCTGCTGCTGATCTTCACCGTCCTCTTCCAGCAGGAGCTGACCTGGTGGATCGCGACGCTCGGGGTCGGCGGCTTCCTCGGCGGCTTCGCCACCCTCGTCGCCCGGATGCGGGACGGGCGCGACGAGGACGACTGGGACGACCCGGGCCGCGGCGCAGTGGTCTGAGCGTCACGGCCCTCCCGGGACGGGCCGCCGCCGGGCGGCTCCCTCAGGGGGCCTGACGGGGAGGCACACGAAGCGCCGCCAGCACCGGCAGATGGTCCGTGGCGGCGCACAGATCCGCCGGTGAGACGCCCTTCAGCCCGTGCGGTACGCCGCAGCCGAGCACCTTCACTCCCTCGGAGGCCAGGACGGCGTCGATGCGCTGGTGCGGACGCTGCGGCGTGGAGGTGTGCTCGCCGCCCCACGGTGCCACCGCCCAGCCGTCCTGCAGCCGCGCGGCGAGCTGCCGGAACGTACGGCCCCTGGGGCGTTCGTTGAGGTCCCCCGCGGCCACCGAGTACGGCGTGCCCAGGGCGGCAAGGCGGTCGAGGAGCATGCGGCCCTGGGCCTGCCGTTCATCGGTCTGAAGGCTCAGATGGCAGCTGAGCACGCCCAGCTGCGCGGACGGGCCGAACTCCAGCACCGCCGTGGCGAAGCCCCGCCTGTGCAGGCCGGGCGTGAGGGGGAGCAGCACGTCCTCGCTGCGCAGGACCGAGGCCCGCAGCGTCGCGAGGATCATCGGCCCCGTGGCCGTCGCCCCGCCCGTCACGTAGACCAGCCCGCACTCACGGGCCAGCCACGCGGCGTGCTTGCGCCAGCGGAAGAAGCGCGGGGCCTCCTGCACGCACACGACGTCGGGGGTGCACGCCCGGATGACCCGGGCGAGCGCTCTCCGGTCGTCCCGCATGGAGCGGATGTTGTAGCTGAGCAGGCGGACGATCGCCGAACCGTCCGGCTCGGTACGTCCTGCGGGCAGGTCCGCAAGCGTCATCGGCGCGGCTCACACTCACATTCGTCGGTCGTTCCGCTTCGTCCGCCGCCGGGGCCGAGCGTCGGCGGTCAGCCCTGCCGGGCGAGGTCCGCGACGCCCACCATGCCCGCCTTGCCGCCGAGTTGGGCGGCGAGCACCTCTGCGTGCGGGCGCCAGCGGCTGCCGACGAGCCAGCGCCGGTACGACTTGCGGATGGGGTCGAGCACCAGGTCGCCCTCGTCCGAGACGCCGCCGCCGACGATGAACGCACCCGGGTCGAAGAGCGAAGCCAGGTCGGCCAGCCCCGCGCCCGCCCAGCGCGCCAGCTCACGGAAGGAATCCACGGCGACGGGGCAACCGCGGCGTGCGGCCTCGCTGATGTGCTTGCCCTCGACGCCCTCCGGGGTCCCGTCGCCGAGCTCGAGCAGGATCGTGGCGTTCTCCGGCGTGGCCGTGGCGCGCTGCCGTGCGTACCGGACGAGCGCGCTGCCCGACGCGTACTGCTCCCAGCAGCCCTGGTTGCCGCAGCCGCACAACAGGCCGTCCGGCACCATCCGGATGTGCCCGAACTCGGCGGCGACACCGAAACGGCCGCGGTGCAGCCTGCCTCCGATGATCACGCCGCCGCCGAGGCCCGTGCCGATGGTGATGCAGACGACGTCCTCGTGGCCGGTGCCGACGCCGAACTTGTACTCGCCCCAGGCGGCGGCGTTGGCGTCGTTCTCGATCACGACGGGAAGATCGATGCGCTGCTCGACCTTGTCCTTGAGCGCCTCGTGCCGCCAGGTCAGATTCGGGGTGAAGAGAACGGTGGCCCGCTTGTCGTCGACGTAGCCGGGAGCACCGATGCCGACGGCGTCCACCTCGTACTCGGCGCTGGCGTCCCGCACCGCGTCCGCGATGGCGTCTATCACGCCGTCCGCTGTGGGCGGGGTGGGCACGGTACTGGTTTCCAGAATGGTTCCGTGCTCATCGACCACGCCGGCCGCGATCTTGGTGCCGCCGATGTCGACGCCGATAGTGAGTCCCATGTGTCCCTCGGTCTTCCGGTCCTACCCCGCTGCAGAACACCGTACCGGAGGGGCTGTGCGGCCCGATCGTGCGCGTTGGCACGGGGCTTGGCGCCTCAGGGCGCGTTCTGCCCGCCGTTCCCCGCGCCGGGTCCGTCCGGTCCCTCTTCCTCCGGCGGGCCGGGCTTCCGTGCGTCTCCCGTCTCCCTTGGATCCTTGTCCAGGTCGATCCGCTCGACACCTGCCGGCGGGCCGGACGGGCGCGAGGTTCCGGGGGTGATGCTCCCGGGCCGGTCGGCAAGGTCCTCCGTGCCGGGTACTCCGGGGGCTCCGGCCGTCCAGCGCCCCTCTGCTTCCTGTACGGCGGCTCGGTAGGCGGCCAGCAGTTCGCCTCCGGCCGCGGCAAGGTGGTCGAAGACGTGCGGATTGCGCTCGACGACGGGCTCGATCGCAGCCTTCGCCTGTGCGATCAGCTGCTGCGCCACGCCCTGCGCGGCGGCGGAGGCCATCGTGCCGCCGAAGGGCTTGCCCAGCTCGGCCACCTTCTCGGACACGGCGTCCGCGAGACGCCTCAGCTCCTCGGCGGCGCTGCCGTGGGTCTGCCCGTACTCGGCACGCCGGCGGGCCTTCTCTGCGGCGAGGTCTTCTTCGCAGGCGGTGGCCCAGGCGTCGGCGTCCGCGGTGTCCGGCGTCTCGGGCTCGGCGGCATCGCTCATGGCGGCGCTCCTACGGCGAAGGGGAGGACGGACGGGGCACGTGTCCGACGTTACCCGAACAGCCGGGAAGCGGAGACGGCCAGGAGCGGGCGGGAGGGGCGGCCGCAGCTTCAGCCGGCCGTGCCCTCCGGCCACAGCGCCGGGTCGGGCGCACAGCGCACCCGCAGCTCACCGCGGTCCAGGGAAGCGCCGACGACCCGGCACCTGCGCAGCGCCGAGGGAAGCGGGAACACGCGGCGGTAGGGCCCGACGCCGAGGATCAGCTCGTCCCCCCGCCGCACGAGTTCCAGTTCGTCCTTGCGGACCGACGGCAGGGCAAGTCTCCACACGAGAATGCCGTCCTGGGCCAGGCGGTCCTCGACGGCACCGTCCGTTCCGGCGGCGCCCGGGGCGCCCGGTGCCGGCTCGTCCGTCGTGGTCTCCGCGCCGAGGCGCAGCAGATCGTCGGCGCCGCGTGGTTCCCGCCCCAGATGGGGCAGTTCGCGCAGTGCCACGCCCTCCCGCTCGTACTCCTCGCGCCACGCCTTGAGCACCGTCTGCTGCTGCCCGGAGAGCGAGGCCGTCCAGGGCTCCGAACTTCCCGACGGCACAACCCTGTTGGCGACGACCGCCTGCAACGGCAGCCCGTACAGGCCCAGTCCGGCACGGCCGAGGCGCAGCGTCTCGGCGGCCAGCGGTCCGGGTTCCGCGACGAGGCACGCCGCGGTGCCGGGAGACTCCAGCAGGCCCTGTACGTCAGCGAGTTCGGCGTCCCAGCGGGCTGCCGTGGCGTAGAGCGCCTCGGTCGGCATCGGTACGCCCACGAGCTGTGCGAGCGCGGGACGCAGAGCGCGCGCGGCCTGACGCTCGGCGGGCAGGAGCCTGCGCAGATAGCGGCTGAGCTGGGCCGGCAGCGCCAGCACGCGCAGCGCGGCAGGGGTGTCCGGCAGGTCGACGACGAGGGTGTCCCACTCCCCCGCGGCGTGCGCGGCCCGCACAGCGCTCAGCACCGCGAAGGCACCGGCGCCGGGGAGTTCGGTGACCTCGTCCTCGTCGAGCGGGTCCGAGCCCAGCAGGTCCAGCAGCTTGCGGCCGCGCTCCTGCAGCGTGACGGCGGCGCCGCGGAAGAGCTCCGCGGCGTCGGTACGGGCGGCGTGCAGCAGCCCGTCCGTGCCGGGCGCGGCCGCAGCGGAGGCGCCGACGGGACCGACGGAACCGATGGGGCCGCCCGTCACGCCGAGCACGGCCTCGAGCGTCGCGGACGTCTCGCCGCTCAGCAGCAGTGTCCGCCGGCCGCCGCGGGCTGTGGCGACGGCGATCGCGGCGGCAACGGTCGTACGACCGGCGCCTCCCGCCCCGGTGACCAGCAGCGTCCGCGGTCCCGGCCCGTCGCTGCCGCGGAGCTCCGGCGATTGCCGTTCCCCGGGTGCGTCCCGTTCGTCCGGAGCGGTCCGCTGTCCCGGTACGTGCCGGCCTCCCCCACAGACTGCGTCGTGGGTGGGACCCCCATCCTCGGGCATGGGCACTCGCGCGTCAGCCTTTGGCGGCGTCCGCGCCCTTGCCGGCGCCACCGCCCGACTCGACACGCTTCTTCAGACCGGACAGCGCGCGGTCGATGATGACCTTCTCGGCCTTGCGCTTGATCATCCCGAGCATCGGGATCTTGACGTCGACGGTCAACTGGTAGGTGACCTCGGTGCGTTCACCGCCCGCCACCGGTGCCAGACGGTAGACGCCGTCCAGTTCGCGCAGCATCTGGGACTTCACCAGCGACCAGCGGACCTCGTTCTCGCCGATCCACTCGTAGGCCAGGGTGTGTTCGTCCTTGATGGCGCCGGCGTCCAGGAGCAGCCGCACCTGCTCGGCACGGCCCTGAGCGTCCTGGGAGAGGACCTCGGCCTCCTTCACCTCGCCCGTCCACTCCGGGTACCGGGCGAAATCGGCGATCACTCCCATCACGGCTGCGGGCGTTGCATCGATGGTGATGTTCGAGCTCGTGTGTTCCGCCATCGCCGTGGCTCCTCCATATGCTGCGCGCGGCCCCCGATTGCCCCTGGCAGGCTACCCCGCGTGTCCGGTACGCGGCCTACCGGCCTTGTCCGCGGGAGGCGGGGCCGCGGGCCACCTCACCACTCCAGCACCCAGGGCGTGCCGGTGGCGTTGAAGTGCCCGACGTTCACGCACTCCGTCGGCCCGATGCGCATCCTCTGCACCAGCGGCTGGTGCACGTGCCCGAAGAGGTGGAAGCGCGGCCGTACGGTGCGGAGCGCCCTCAGCAGCGCCTCACTTCCGCGCTCGAAGCGCCGGGCGACGGTGTCGTAGCACAACTCCGGTACCTCGGGCGGGATGTGGGAGCACAGCACGTCGACCTCGCCGAGCGCCTCGACCTTCGCCGCGTAGGCGTCGTCGTCGATCTCGTACGGGGTGCGCATGGGCGTGCGGAGCCCGCCGCCCACGAAGCCGAAGCGCAGCCCGCCGATGTCGGCCGTCTCGCCGTCCAGCACGGTGACGCCCTCTCCCGCGTACTCGGGCCACAGGGGCGGCACGTCGACGTTGCCGTACGTCGCGTACGTCGGTGCGGGCAATGCGGCGAACAGCTCGGCGTACTGCTTGCGTACGGCCCGCTCGGTCGCCTCTGCCCTGTCGACTCCGGCCCAGAGCTTCGCGGAGAACTCGCGCGCCTCGGCGAAGCGGCGCGCGGTGCGCAACTCCACGATGTGGTGCGCGTTTTCGACTCCGAACAGCTCGGGGAAGATGCCGCGGGAATGGTCGGCGTAGTCGAGGAAGAGGATGAGGTCTCCCAGGCAGACGAGCGCGTCGGCGCCGTCGCCGGCCGTCGCGAGGTCGCGGCTGTTCCCGTGCACGTCGCTGACCACGTGGACTCGCATGACCACACCCTAGAGCGGAGACACCCTCGCGCGGCACCCCTGCCCCGGCCCCTTCCCACCTGCGGTTACTTCCCTGTCACCACGTACGTGGATTACGCTTTCGCCGACGCACCCGGGGCGTGTGACCCATGAGACATCTCAGGTTCACCCCCTACCCCACCGACCCTACTCACGGGTAACGTCCGGGCCGTCATTCATCCAGGGTCTTCCCACGACTCCGGATCCGAGCCATCGGAGGCCGCCCCCCCCCCCCACGGCCGCCGTCCTCCGTCGCGACGAGGAGCAGCAGTCTTGCGTGAGTTCAGCCTTCCGGCCCTTTACGAGGTGCCGGCCGACGGCAATCTGACGGATCTCATCCGCCGCAACGCGGCCCAGCATCCCGATGTCGCCGTTGTCGCACGCAAGCAGGGAGGCGAGTGGATCGATGTCACCGCCGCCGACTTCCTGACCGAAGTGCGGGCTGCCGCAAAGGGTTTGATCGCCTCCGGTATCCAGCCGGGTGACCGCGTGGCCCTCATGTCCCGCACGCGCTACGAGTGGACGCTGCTCGACTTCGCGATCTGGAGCGCCGGCGCCGTCACCGTCCCGGTGTACGAGACGAGTTCACCGGAGCAGATCGCCTGGATCCTCGGCGACTCGGGCTCCGTCGCGTGTCTCGTCGAGACCGGCGACCACACCCGCGCGGTCGACTCCGTACGGGACCGGCTACCCGCCCTGAACCATGTGTGGCAGATCGAGCCGCAGCCGGCCGCCGGTTCGGGAGCGGTCGAGCAACTCACGGCGGCAGGCGCCGACGTGGACGACGCGACCGTCGAGGCCCGCTCCTCCAGCGCGCACGCCGACTCCCCCGCCACCATCGTCTACACCTCCGGCACCACGGGCCGCCCGAAGGGCTGCGTGCTCACCCACCGCAGCTTCTTCGCCGAGTGCGGCAACGTCGTCGAGCGTCTGCGGCCCATGTTCCGCACGGGCGAGTCCTCGGTCCTGCTCTTCCTCCCCGTCGCCCATGTCTTCGGGCGCCTCGTGCAGGTGGCGGCCGTCATGGCGCCGATCAAGCTCGGCCATGTCTCCGACGTGAAGACGCTGACGGACGAACTGGCCGCGTTCCGGCCGACGATGGTCCTCGGCGTGCCCCGCGTCTTCGAGAAGGTCTTCAACTCCGCGCGGTCGCAGGCCCAGGCGGGCGGCAAGGGCAAGATCTTCGACAAGGCCGCCGAGGCCGCGATGGACTACAGCCGCGCCCTCGACGACCCTTCGGGCCCCTCGCTGCAACTGAAGCTACGGCACAAGCTGTTCGACATCCTCGTCTACAGCAAACTGCGCGCCGTGCTCGGCGGCCTGGCCACCCACGCGATCTCCGGCGGCGCGCCCCTGGGCGAGCGGCTCGGGCACTTCTACCGGGGCATCGGCTTCACCGTGCTGGAGGGCTACGGCCTCACGGAGTCCTGTGCCGCTACGGCCTTCAACCCGTACGACCGCCAGAAGATCGGCACGGTCGGCCAGCCGCTGCCGGGCTCCGTCGTGCGTATCGCGGACGACGGAGAGGTGATGCTGCACGGCGAACACCTCTTCGCGGGCTACTGGAACAACGAACAGTCCACCCAGGAGGCCCTGTCCGACGGCTGGTTCCACACCGGCGACCTGGGCACCCTCGACGCGGACGGCTATCTCGCCATCACCGGCCGGAAGAAGGAGATCCTGGTGACCGCGGGCGGCAAGAACATCGCTCCGTCCGTCATCGAGGACGGCATCCGCGGGCACGCGCTCGTAGCCGAGTGCATGGTCGTCGGCGACGGCCGCCCCTTCGTCGGCGCGCTCCTCACCGTCGACGAGGAGTTCCTGCCGCGGTGGGCCGAGGAGCGGGGCAAGTCCGGGCTCCCGCACGAGCAGCTGCTCCGCGACGAGGAGCTGCTGGCCGAGCTCCAGCGAGCCGTGGACGGCGGCAACGCCCTGGTCTCGCGCGCCGAATCCGTGCGCAAGTTCCATGTACTGGACACCCAGTTCACGGAGGAGTCGGGGCACATCACACCCTCGCTGAAACTCAAGCGGGGCGTGGTGGCGAAGGACTTCGCCCACGAAATCGACTCGCTGTACGTCTGAGTGCCCGGGGCCGGGCCGGGGCCCCGCCGGGCGTCGGCGCGGCCCCGCAGCCTCACAGCGGGCGCTACAGCAGCTTCTTGAGCCGTTCCGCGAGCAGGTCCCAGCGCCAGCGTTCGAGGACCCACTCCCTGCCCTTCTCCCCCATGCGGGCGCGCAGTTCCGGGTCGTCCAGCAGGGCGATGACGCGTTCGGCCGCCTCCTCGGACGCTCCCCCTGAGCCTCGCGGCCCGGTGGAGCCCCCAGACACGACCCAGCCGGTCTCCCCCTCGAGGACGGCGTCCGGCGCGCCGCCCGAGTCGCCCGCGACGACCGGCAGTCCGGTGGCCGAGGCCTCCAGATAGACGATGCCGAGGCCTTCCACGTCCAGCCCGCCCCGGCGGGTACGGCACGGCATCGCGAAGACGTCCCCGGCGCCGTAGTGCGCGGGAAGCTCCTCCCACGGGACGGCTCCGGTGAAGCGCACGGAGCGCTCCACGCCGGTTGCCGTCACCAGCTTCTCCAGTTCACGCCGGTAGGGGCCGCCGCCGACCACCAGCAGCACGGCGTCCGGATGTGCCGCGAGGATCCGCGGCATCGCCAGGATCAGGGTGTCCTGTCCCTTGCGAGGCACCAGTCGCGAGACGCACACCACCACCGGCCGGCCGCTCAGACCGAGCCGCTCGCGCACCGTGTCGCCGCCGGAGCCGGGGTGGAAGGTCTTCTCGTCGACTCCGGGCGGCAGTTGCACCATCCGGGCGGCCGCCTGAGGAGTGAGGGCTCGCGCGATCCTCGACCTCGTGTACTCGCCGAGATGGGTGAGGGTGTCGGTGCCCTCGCCGATCCGGCGCAACAGCTGCCGGGACACCGGCAGTTGGGCCCACGCGGCCTCGTGCCCGTGTGTCGTCGCCACCAGCCGCTGCGCCCCCGCACGCCGCAGCGCCGGCGCCATCAGGCCCAGCGGTGCCGCTGCGCCGAACCAGACCGATTCGCAGCCGTGTTCGCGCAGCAGCTCCACCGCACGCCGCTTCACGCGGGGCGTGGGCAGCAGCATGGTGCTGCCGTCGCGTACGACGGTGAAGGGCTGTTGCGCGTCGAACCTGGCGGTCTCCTCCATGCCCTCACGGGTGTGCTTGAAAGTGGAGGCATAGACGACGACGCGGGAAGGCTCCAGACGCAGCGCCATGCTGTGCAGGAACGCCTGGATGCCCCCCGGCCGCGGCGGGAAGTCATTGGTGACGATCAAGGTCTTGTGCATCGCGGCCGACAGTACCGTCCGGGTGACCGGCACCGCCCTGTCACCGGCTCGTCATCACGGTGTTCGACGCCAACGGGCATGATGTCGCGGGCGAGTGGGGGGACATCCAACGGGGCGCCGGGCGGGACCCGGCACGCAGGAGACGGCAAGGTGGGTATGACGGACAGCGCAGCGGCGCCGGCACCTCGCGAGGCAGAGGCCGGAGCGCCGCGGGACGAGAGCGACAGGGGAAGCGCGAGGCGCGGCAGCCACAGGCGCCGCGGCTCCCGCCCCCGTTCCCCCTTCCGGTCCGCCGCACCCGTCGCTGTGTGGGCCGTCACCCGTGCCGCACTGCTGCTGTGCGCCTTCAAGGTCGTCACACTGCCCGGCCCGGACTTCACCAACGACGTGAACGTCATCTACCGAGGCTGGTACGGGGTTCTGCAGTCCGGCGTGTTCCCGTGGAACGACGTCACCTGGCAGTACCCGCCGGCGGCGGCCGTGGCGATTCTCTCCCCGGCACTGCTGCCCTTCCTCGACTACGCCTCGGCCTTCTATCTGCTGGCCTGCGCCGCCGACGCCGTCGTCCTCGGTCTGCTGTTGCGTACCTCAAGACGCCCGGGCAGACGCCGCGCGGGCGTGTGGAGCTGGGTCGCGGGCGTGGCCCTGCTCGGGCCGACCGCGTACGCCCGCTACGACCTGATGGTCACCGCCCTTGCCGTCGGCGCGCTCCTCGCCGGGGTCCGGCATCCGCGTGCGGCCGGTGCGCTCGCCGCGTTCGGCGCCCTGGTGAAGATCTGGCCCGGGCTGCTTCTCCTCGGCACGCCCCGGGGCCGGGTGACCCGCATCACGTGGACAGCCGCGCTGCTCACCGGAGTTGTCGTCATGGGCCTCTTCGCCGCGACGATGCCGGGCGCGTTCGCGTTCCTCGAGTTCCAGCAGAGCCGGGGCACCGAGGTGGAGTCGCTGGGCGCCCTGGTCTTCCACGTGGCACGTCAGTTCGGCTGGGAGGGGCAGGTCCTGCTCAACTACGGCTCGATGGAGTTCGTCGGCCCGTACGTCCATCTCGTCAGCGACGCCGCGCTGGTGCTGACACTCATCGCCTTCGCGTGGCTGCTGACGTGGCGGCTGCGCGCAGTTGAGTGGACGCCCTCGACCCCGGCGGACACCGCGCTCACCACGGTGCTCCTCTTCGTCACCACCAGCCGCGTCATCAGCCCGCAGTACATGATCTGGCTGGTGGGTCTGGCGGCCGTATGCCTGACGCTGCGTGCCAGCTGTCAGGCGCTGCCCTCGGTGCTCGTGCTGGGGGCGACGGCGGTGACACTGCTGGAGTTCCCGCTCGGCTTCGCCCATGTCGTCGCCAGCGACTGGCAGGGGCTCGTGCTGATGGCCGTGCGGAACGGCCTTCTCGTGGCCGCGTCACTGCTGGCGTGCGTGCGGCTGTGGCGCTCGACGAGGCCGACGGGTGACGGGACGTCCGAGGACGTCACGACACCTCCTTCCGGACGTACGAGCGCCACCTCTCCGTGAATTCCTCGGGGCTGAGCCCCAACTCGCTCTCCATGGCCTCGTCGACGGCCGCGTCCTGGCTCTTCTGGGCCGAACCGAGCCGCAGATACAGACCCAGCAGCTTGTCCTTGCCCCACTCGTCCGCCATGAGGCGGCACGCGAGCCAGCCGCTCTCGTAGGCGCGTCCCAGTTCCTCCGGGTCCCTGCCGAACCGGAAGTCGCGGTCCGTGGGGAGTTCGCGGGGCAGCTTCCCGGCGTCCGCGGCACGGACGAGCTCGGCGGCTGACTCCTTGGGCGTGCGGTCGGTGGCCCGGTAGCCGATCCAGTCCGCGAGCCCCTCCGACAGCCACAGCGGCGTCGCGCCGCTCGTGTGTGTGCGGCTGGCGACGTGAACCGTCTCGTGGGTGACGACGACCTGCTGCCCCTCGCCGCTCAGATCGCCGTACGCCTCGGGGTTGACCACGATCCGGTCCGCGGACGCTTTCGTTTGCTCGCCTGCCTCGCCCGTGGTGACGGCTGCGATGCCCTCGTACGACTTGGAGGGGGCGTCCAGCAGCCGGGCCATGTCCCGCAGCGAGGACGGGGATTCGACCACGACCCGGTGCGGCCAGCTGCGCGGCCACTCCCGGTCCACCTGGGAGACCGCGGTGTCCGCCTTGCGTGCGAGGTCGTCGAGATCGTCGCGGCTGCGGTCCGCGCCCAGCACCAGGCTCTTCTTCCCGCGCACCACGGTGATCTCGCCCTGTTCCCACAGCTGCCGGTCGCTGCCGGGCAGTTCGTCGCTGACGTACCACTTGCCGCCGCGCTCGGTGAAGGCGAGCCGCTCGGTGACGGAGACGGGGGCGTGGTCGTCGTCGCGCAGCTTGTAGCGCAGGCGTACGTCAGCCTGGACGCCGCCCTCGTCGCCCGCCGCGGCGGGGCGCACGTCCCCGACCCGGTACGACCACTGGGTCAGCGGCAGGCGACGGAGATTCCCGAACACCTGCCGCTGCTCCTTGCGGTAGCTCTCCGCCCGGGGGTCGACGGCCGCGAGATACTGGCTCTCCTTGCCGTCGCGCACGGCATCGGCCTGCCGCTCCAGCACGCGCTGCACAGCGGCACGTTCACGGCTCTCGCGGCTCGGCTCCGCGCCCGCGCCGCAGCCGCTCACCCCCGTCAGCACCACGCCCGCCAGGGCCGCACTCAGCGCGCGGCTGCCCGCGGCCCTCCTCGCCTCACACCACTTCCAAGGTCCAACCACGCGAACGATCGTACGGGCGTGCCCGGACGAGCACTCACGGACGGGTCACTGAGGAGACCGGCATCATGTCCACCGGGTCGTAACGCACGGGTGCTCCCGGGTGCGGGGCGTGCACCACCTGGCCGTTGCCGGCGTACATGCCCACGTGGCTGGCGTCGTCACGGTAGACGACAAGGTCGCCGGGGCGCGCCTGGCTCATCGGCACCTGACGGCCGGCCGAGCGCTGCGCCTGCGAGGTACGGGGAATGGACACCCCGGCCTTCCCGTAAGCCCACTGTGTGAGCCCCGAGCAGTCGAAGGATCCGGGTCCTGAGGCTCCCCACACATACGGCTTGCCCACGGCGGAGCGTGCGGCTGCCAACGCCGCTTCCGCGCGCTGCGAGGACGCCTTCGCGCCGCGGCCCGGTTCGGCGGACCCACCGCGCCCACCGGCGCGCGAGGCACGCTCCCGCTCGGCCCTCTCGGCCGCGGAGAGTTCGTGCATCAGCTTGCGCGCGGCGTCGAGCTTCTTCAGCACGGCCTGCTTCTGCCGCTTCCTCTCCGCCCGTTCGCGCTCCAGCAGGCCGAGCTTCGTGCCCGCCTCGGCGCGCTGCTGCTTCAGGGAGCGGTGGGCGCTCTTGAACCGCAGCAGCTTGTCGTGCTGGCGGCTGCCGATGCGGTCGAGGGTGGCGGCCTTGTCCAGATAGCCGTCCGGGTCCTCGGTGAGCATCAGGGCGATCGACGGGTCGATGCCGCCGGAGCGGTACTGCGCACCGGCGAACGAAGCCAGCGCGGAGCGGAGGCGGTTGACCCGCTCCTGCTTCCTGGCGGCGCTCTCCTGGGCGTACTCGACCTGGCGCTGCAGTGCGCGGGAGCGCTCGGAGGCGGCGTTGTACCTCTCGGTGGCCGCCTCGGCCTGCTCGTAGAGCTTGTCGATGCGGGCACCGACCGCGCGGTCCTCCGCGGTTCCCGGGTCGGCCGGACGTGCGCCCGCGGGCGCGGCCGGCGACAGCGCGGCAGCGGCACCCGCCACCGCTGTCAGCACGACGAGACGGCCGGGCCAACTTCGGCCACGCTGGGCGGGTTTTCGATGACTCCGGTGCGAGACCACTGGGGACGAGCTCCTTCCGTTACGGCGCGGCGAATCTAGCCGTACCGCCAGGAAGGTTCCACGCACCGCGCGCGGCGCGACAGCCCGGACATATGCACGGACCCCGCCGATCGACGCAGGTCAACGGCGGGGTCAGGGGTCATTCCGGCGTGTTCGCTTTCACCCGGACGAACGACTGTGTCCTGTAGGCGAGATGACGCGCGTGTTGCCGGAGTGACCCATGCTGCTGCGGAGTCCGCACGACTCCGGAAGGCAGTGATCAGGAAGCGGGAGCTCAGCCGATCCGCACGCCGAACTGGAACGGCATGTTGTTGATCGACTCGTAGCGCACACCGGCACCCGGCTTGGGGGCGTGCAGGATCTGCCCGTTGCCCGCGTAGAAGCCGATGTGGTGCTGGTCGCCGTAGAAGATGACCAGGTCGCCGGGGGCGAGTGCGCCGCGGCCGATCTGGGTTCCGGCGCCGGCCTGAGCCTGGGAGGTGCGCGGCAGCGAGACGCCGGCCTGCTTGTACGCCCAGGAGGTGAGGCCGGAGCAGTCGAAGGAGCTGGGACCGGTCGCGCCCCACACGTACGGCGAACCTATCTTGCTCTTGGCGGCGGAGAGCGCGGCCGCGGCCCGCTGCGAGGCGGAGGCGTCGCTGCCGAGGTCCACACGCGAGGCGGAGGCACGGTCGGCTCTCGCCTGCTCGGCGGCCAGACGCGCACGGTCGCCCGCGGTGAGCTGGTTGAGGAGTCCGCGCGCCTTGGAGAGCTTCGCCTGGATGTCCTGCTTCTTCTCGCCGAGCTCCTTGCGGGTGTCGGCCAGGTCCTTCAGCTTGTCCGAGGCCTCCTGGCGCTGCTGCGCCAGGTTGCGCTGCTTCGTCTGGATCTTCTTCAGCGCCTCGGCCTGCTTGCTGCTCAACTGGTCGAGCGTGGAGGCCTTGTCGAGGTAGCTGTCCGGGTCCGAGGAGAGGAAGAGCTGTACGGACGGGTCCACGCCGCCGGTGCGGTACTGCGCCGTGGCCATCGAACCGAGGCCGTTGCGCATGTCGTTGAGGTCGTCCTGCCCGCGCGCCACGCTGTCCTGGAGGTTCGCGACCTCCTTCTCCAGCTTGTGCTGCTTCTCCTTGGCGCCGTTGTAGTTCTCCGTCGCGCCTTCAGCCTCTTCGTAGAGCTTGTCGACCTTCTCCTTGACCTCCTTCTTGGAGGCCTTGGGCTCCGCTTGCGCGCCCTGCGTGGTGAGGGCGACTGCCGCGGCGGCGGTTGCCGTGAGCACGGTGACGCGGCGAGTACGGCTGGGCTGCTTGGGTCGACGGTGGGACGCCACTGGGGCGAGCTCCTTCTTCCTCAGCCGCCTGCCGGACTGACACTCCGGCTCCACTTCGCCATGGGCGGGGCTCCGCGGAACGAGGCGGTCCTCCGCTGCCGCCCCGGATGGACGGCCAAACGTGCGGAGGTTCGGGGCCAGACATTAGCCACGCGTAATCGTCGGATCAAATCACTCTCAGAAAAAACCCGTCACAGGAGCAGATTCTTTACTCACATCGCACAGGGAGCGATGACGGAGTCACGCAGCGGTGCGAACGCGGGCCCGACGGCCCCGGATTGGAACCTGCCGCCCGCGACGTGCCCTGCGCATGCCCGTCGTTGGACTCCACTGTGATGGCGGTGTGAGGGATGTGAAGCCGGAACCGTCCCCCGGTGGACCACGACGCCGGGTTCGTGCAGGTCGTCCCCTCGCGGCGCCAGTTGGGCACATACGTCGGCCGGGCACATCCCCGTCCGGAGGCGGCAGTCCGCAACCCTCACCCGGGCGCGAACGCCATGTGCCGGGGAAGAGGACGTTGTCCGGACGCGACGGTTCCGGGGCTCGGAGGTGTGCCGCAGGGACGCCGCCGGAACCCGTCTAAGTCCGTCCGAGACGGCGCAGAAGGAGGGTCGAGGCGACAGGGCGGGCTCCGGCGGCCGCACAGCCGTCCGCCACCTCACGGTCCGAGGAGACGACCACCACGGCACGTCCCGGAGGCTCCGCCCGCACGAGTTGCCGGATGAGCTCGTCGGCGGTCTCCCCCGGCTTGCTGAACAGGACGCGCACTCCCCGCGGAGGCGCCAACAGCACGGGAGCGGCGAGTTCGGCCCCGTCGAAGACGCATGTGACCTCGGCGCCGGACTGGGCGGCGAGGCCCGCCAGCCCCGCGAGAAGCCTCAGCCGCTGCTTGTCCAGGGGCATCGTGGGATAGCCGGTCTTGGTGACGTTGTAGCCGTCGACGACCAGATGCGACTGCGGCAGCGTGAGGAGCTGGTCGAGAAGTTCCGGATCGGTCTCGGACAGGGCGCGCGCGGCGATGTCGCGCGGGGTCATGCGCCCCGGTTCGACGGCGTCGACGGTATCGGCGGGGCGGCTCGTCGTAGGGGGAAGCGCCAACTCGCGACGGAGACCCTGTGCGGCGTCGAGAACGCTGTCCAGCAGCAGCCGCACCCGCATGTCCTGCACGCTGCGCCCCTCGCGGGCGGCACGGCGCCCGGCCTCCAGCGCGGATTCCGCTTCCGAGAGCCGGGTGCGCAGCCGGCGGCTCTCGCTCTCGGCCGCCGACTTCTCCGCGGATGCCGAGGAGCGCAGCTCCTCCAGCTCGGCCCGCGTCTTGCGCATCTCCGCCTCGCCGCGCTTCACATCGCTCTGGGCGCTGCGCAGCTTCCGCTGGGTCACTTCCAGCTCCTTGCGTACCGACTCCAGTTCGCCGCGGCCACGTTCAGCCTCCGTACGCGCCGCGGTACGCGCCTCGGCCAGTTCGCCGCGGAGCCTGACCAGTTCGCGCTGGGCCTCCTCGCCGGCGCGTTCGGCCTGCGCACGCTGGGCCTCCTCGCCTGCCGCGGCGACGAGCTTGGGCCAGTCCACGGGACGCAGCACGTACGCCACGGCCGCCACATCCACGGGATCGGCGGCGGGCGGGGGCGTGCCCGAGGTCAGCGCCTCGGTGAGTTCCGGGAAGCGCTCGCGCAACTGCTCGGCGATCCGCTCGCGGAACGCGGGTTCGCTCTCGAGCGCCGCGGCCATCGCGTTGGCGCCGAACTTGATGCGGCGCTGCGGGGTGAAACGTGCGTACTGGCGCAGCGGGGCGGGCAGTTCGGCGACGGTCAGGCCGCCCAGCGCGTCGCCCGTGAGGGACACCACCCTGCGGCGGACCTTCTCGGGCAGCGGCCTGTCGAAGGGTTCGGCCTCCTCGGAGCGCGGCGGACCGGCGGGCCTGGGCTCGTCTTCGCCCTCACCGGCGACGGGACCTGCGTCCGTCTCCGGTGAGGGGTCGGCACCCGGCACCGACGGCTCGCGCCCCGAGCCGTCGGCACTCCCATCCACCACCGTTCACACCTGCCGTTTCTCAGACCTGGGCGCCCGGCCGGTCCACGAGCTCGACCTGGTCGGCGGCGTCGCACCACCGGCAGCGCACGGATTCGATGCTCTCACTGAGCACCTCCTGCTCCTCGACCCGCGGCTCACCGGCCAGGTCCAGGTGGACGTACTCGACGACCTTGCTGGAGCGCGTCACGTCGAAGCGCGTCAGATTGCCGCAGAGTGTGCATCGCCACCGGGTTCCGGCCGTGGGCTTGGGGACCGACATGGACTCGACCTCATTCCTTCGAGCGTTCGCGGGCATCGCTGCGGTGCGACCACGTGCGTGTGCGGTAACCCGACGAAAGCGCAGCATCGCCTGACGTAACCCTATGACCCTGCCGCACAGCGTGTGTCCCGAGGAGCCTGCCCAGTGCCCGAATCATCATGAACCGCACCGTGCCGAAGATGCCCGTCGTGACCTGTGCGCTCATCATCCTGTGCACCGTGATCTTCCTCACCGGCCCGGCCTCGGGTTTTCTGCCGGGCCACGGCAGCGGCACGTCCCTGCACCGGGCGCAAGCCGCGTACTTCAACCACTGGGGCGTCGTCCCTCGCACTCTGTGGAGCGGTGCCCTGCGGCCGTTCGTGACACCTCTGACCGCGCTCTTCCTGCACGCGAGCTGGCTGCACCTGCTGGGGAACCTGCTCTTCCTCCATGTCTTCGGCGGCCCGGTGGAGATGCGCATGGGCCGCCTGCGCTTCGCCGTCTTCTACGTGAGCGTCGGCTACATCGCCATGCTCTGCTACGCGGCGGCGCACAGCCAGTCGGGGGAGACCCTGGTCGGGGCGTCCGGCGCGGTCTCGGGCGTGCTGGGGGCGTTCCTCTACCTCCATCCGAGGGCACGGGTCACCAGCCTCTTCCCCTTCCTCTACTTCCTGCCGCTCCGCTTCCCCGCATGGGTGGTGCTCGTCTTCTGGCTCGCCCTGCAGTGGATCGCGGCCCGCGGGGACACCGACGGACCGGGCGTGGCCTACCTCGCCCATGTGGTCGGATTCACCCTCGGCTTCCTCTACGCGTGGGCGCGTTTCCGGCGTTTCCGTACGGCTACAGTGGGCACGCCCGCTCCGGCGACCCAGGGAGAGTCCACACCGTGATCACCTCGATCGTGCTCCTCAAGACCAGCCCCGAACGCATCCCCGAGATCGCCGAGCAGATCGCGGCGCTCGAGGGCGTCAGCGAGGTCTACTCGGTCACCGGTGCGCACGATCTGATCGCGATGGTGCGGGTGGCCCGGCACGATGACCTGGCGGACGTCATTCCCGGCCGGATCAGCAAGGTGCCGGGCGTGCTCTCCACGGAGACCCACATCGCCTTCCGCACCTATTCGCAGCACGATCTGGAGTCGGCCTTCGCCATCGGCCTGGACGCCTGAGGGCGCGGCCCGCCCGGGAGCCGGGCCGGGCCCCGGGGCCGCTCCGGGCGGCCCTGACGGCGCTCAGGCGGTGAGCACACCCCGGGCGGCGGGCTCCTGGAGGGCGTCGGTCTCCGGGACGCAGCGCCCCTCCTCCGTGCGGTAGCGCAGACGGGCCCCGTCACGTACGAGTTCGCGCACGGCCCGTACGAACCTCTCCACGTGCTCGTCCGGCGTCCCCGCCCCGATGCTCACCCGTACGGCGTTCAGCGACCGCCCCTCGGGCGCACCGCACTCACCGGGGTCCTCGCTGTGGGCACCCAGCAGCGCACGCACCAGCGGGTGCGCGCAGAAGAGGCCGTCGCGTACGCCGATGCCGTACTCGGCGGAGAGGGCCGCGGCGACGTGCGCGCTGCTCCAGCCCTCGACGACGAAGGAGACGACGCCGACCCTGCGCGCCGCCTCGGCCCTGACGCCGGCCGGCGTGCCCGCGTCGTCCGCACCGAAGAGCGAGAGCACCTGCACTCCGGGCAGCTCCGACAGGCCCGACAGCAGCTTCATGGTCAACTCCCCCTCGCGCGCGGCCAGTTCCGAGAACCCCGCCCCGGTGAGCGCCTCGCACGCGGAAGCGATGGAGTACGCGCCGATCACGTTCGGCGACCCGGCCTCGTGACGGGCCGGCCCGTTCTGCCACTCCACCTCGACGCCGCCCTCCGCGTCCCGCGCGACCTTGCGGCTGGCCCCACCGCCCGCCAGGTAGGGCTCGGCAGCGTCCAGCCAGTCGGGACGGCCCGCCAGCACACCGGCCCCGAACGGGGCGTACAGCTTGTGCCCGGAGAACGCCACCCAGTCGACGTCCAGTTCGCCGATGTGCACGGGGCGGTGCGGTACGAGCTGCGCCGCGTCCAGCACGATCCGGGCGCCGTACCGGTGCGCCGCTGCGACCAGCCGCCGTACGGGCCAGATCTCGCCCGTGACGTTGGACGCACCCGTCACACACACCAGCTTCGGGCCCTCGGGCGCCGCTGCCAGCGCGCGCTCCAGCGTCTCGACGGCCTGCCGCGGCGAGCGCGGTGCGTCCAGGAGGACCGTCTGCGTACCGGCGGCCTGCCACGGGAGGAGCGACGCGTGGTGCTCCGTCTCGAAGACGAACACGCGCGTGCCCTCAGGAAGCGCCGACGCCAGCAGGTTGAGCGAATCCGTGGTGGAGCGGGTGAAGACGACCTGGTCCGTGCGGCGGCAGCCGAGGAAGCGCGCCACCGTGTCACGGCTCCGCTCGAAGAGGGCGGTGGAGTGCTGGGAGAGGTAGCCGGCGCCACGGTGCACGCTGCCGTAGTACGGGGCGTACGCGGCGACGTCCTCCCACACCCTGCGCAGCACGGGCGCGCTCGCGGCGTAGTCCAGTGCGGCATAAGGGAGTTCACCGCCCGTCGCGAGCGGCGCGCCCACGTCCAGGCCCAGCACCGGCAGGGGCGCGGAGGCGGGGGCGGCGACAGGGGCGGGCTCCGGAACCGGCTCGCGGGCCGGCGCGGGACGGTCGGTGGCGGACGCGATGAGCAGGCTCATGCGAAGTCTCCCTCGAATGCCGGGGACCCCTGGCATACGCCTCCCCGCCGAAGGCAGGGGAAGAGGGATCCGTGCTTGCCGCACGACCCTGCTGTCGAACGGCCCGGTCATCACCCGGGGCACCCCACCACGGAAGGAGGGTTGCCGGACAGCGGGCCGGGGCCTTGATCGCTGTCGCTCGTGACCTGGCGGGAAGTATGGCACAGAGTGCCGCGGGCTCCGCCCCGCCGTCCGTATCCCGGACAGCTATGGGGTACCACCCGGGCTGGAGGCGCGGGTGGAGGAGCCGCCGCGGCACTCCGGTGTCACATGTGGCTGGCCGTCACCCAGCGGTCCAGCGCGGCACGCGCGGCGCCGCTGTCGACCGATTCGGCCGCCCTGTCCATCGCCGCACGGATCTGCTCAGTCAGCGGGGCGTCTCCCGGTTCGAGCGCGACGAGTGCCGCGGCGGAGTTGAGCAGCACGGCGTCCCGCACCGGGCCGTGCTCACCGTCCAGCAGAGCGCGGGCCACATCGGCGTTGTAGGCGGCGTCGGCGCCGCGCAGCGCCTCGACCGGCACGATGTCGAGGCCGACGTCACGCGGGTCGAAGGACTCCTGGCGCACCGCACCGTCCCGTACGACCCACACCGTGGACGTGGCGGTGGTCGTCAGCTCGTCCAGCCCGTCGTCGCCGCGGAAGACAAGGGCGGACGAACCGCGTTCGGCCAGCACACCGGCCATGATGGGCGCCATGCGGGGATTGGCGACGCCCGTCGCCTGAGCTCCTACACGCGCGGGATTCGTCAGCGGGCCCAGGAAGTTGAACGATGTGGGGATGCCCAACTCGCCCCGTGCGTTGGCCACATGGCGCAGCGACGGGTGGAACTTCACGGCGAAGCAGAAGGTGATCCCCGCCTCCGAGGCCACCTCGGCCACACGCTGCGGGCTCAACTCCAGGTTGACGCCCAGCTTTTCCAGCACGTCCGTGGCTCCGCTCGCGCTGGAGGCGGCGCGGTTGCCGTGCTTGACGACCTTCGCCCCGCATCCGGCGACGACGATCGCGGACATCGTGGAGATGTTGACCGTACGGGCCCTGTCACCGCCCGTACCGACGATGTCGACGGTCCGGCCGGGCACCTCGATCACGTTGGCGTGGGCGTACATCGCACGTACGAGACCCGAGATCTCCCCGACCGTCTCGCCCTTGGCCCGCAACGCCACCGCGAAACCGGCGATCTGTGCGTCGGTGGCCTCGCCTCGCATGATGTTGTCCATCGCCCACGCGGTGGCGTCGGCGCTGAGATCCTCACCGGCGAGCAGCGACGTCAGTACGTCCGGCCAGGTTTTCGGACCCCCGGCGGTAGCTCCCAGGCCGGAGGCTCTCGTGGGGGTACCGCCCAGGCCGGAGGCACTGGGGGAGGGAGAGCCGGCAGACGGAACGGCACTCATGGTCCCTCCTGAGGTCATCGGTTCGGTTGGGGCCCACGCACCCGGGTCCCGGCCGGATCACCGGGTGCACCGGCGGCCGGCATGCGGGAGTGCGGCGTGGGGGACGGCCCGGCATCAGGGCCCGGCCAGTCCCCACCCTAGCGGCACCCGTCCCCGGCCAGGACCTCCGTCGGGCACGCGCGGGTCGAGGCCGGCGCGCGGCGCGGGCCACCGGGCGGACACGGACACACGCGAAGGGCCGGGCTCCCACTCGGGAAGCCCGGCCCCTCGTCCGTGGCTGCACGGCCCGCACCCGGCGGCGCCGCGGCGGCTCAGTGGTGGCCGTGGCCGCTCGTGAGCTCCTTGTACTCCTCGGCGGTCGGCTTGGGGATCTGCGCCTGCTCGCCGTAGTAGCCCTTGGAGAGCCGGGCGCGCAGCTTCTGCCCGCGGCCGACCTTCCGCTGGACGCCGTTCTCGTCCGTCTCCGGACCGACCTCGTACGGCTTGTGCTGCTCGTGCGAGGTGAGCGTGTGCAGCTGCTCCTGGGAGAGTTGCTCGTGCACCTCGATGAACTCACCGTGCGGGAGCCGCTTGATGATGCCGGACTCGCGCCCGTGCAGCACCTTCTCCTTGTCGCGGCGCTGGAGCCCGAGGCACGCGCGCCGGGTGATGAAGAAGACGACCACCGGCACAACGAAGAAGGCGATCCGCACGAACCATGTGATCGAGTTGATCGACAGGTCGAAGTGCGTGGCCACCAGGTCGTTGCCGCCGCCGATCAGCATCACCGTGTACCAGGCGATCCAGGCCGCGCCGAAGGCCGTACGCGTCGGGGCGTTGCGGGGCCGGTCGGCGATGTGGTGCTCGCGTTTGTCGCCCGTCACCCACGACTCGATGAACGGATAGACGGCGATCGCCGCCAGCACCAGCGGGAAGACCATCAGCGGGATGAATACGCCCATCGCAAGCGTGTGGCCCCACAGATGGATCTCCCAGCCGGGCATGATGCGGATCAGCCCCTCGGAGAAGCCCATGTACCAGTCGGGCTGCGCGTTGGTCGACACCTGGTCCGGCCTGTACGGGCCGAGCACCCAGATCGGGTTGACGGTGAAGGCCGCGGAGATGGCGGAGATGACGCCGAAGACGAGGAAGAAGAAGCCTCCTGCCTTGGCCATGTAGACGGGCAGCAGCGGCATTCCGACCACGTTCTTGTTCGTACGGCCGGGACCGGCGAACTGCGTGTGCTTGTGGTAGAAGACCAGGATCAGATGCGCCACGAGCAGGCCCAGCATGATCCCTGGCAGCAGCAGCACGTGGACCGAGAAGAACCGCGCGACGAAATCGTGCCCGGGGAACTCTCCGCCGAAGAGGAACATCGACATGTAGGTGCCGATGATCGGCATGGAGAGGATCGCGCCCTCCATGAACCTCACGCCGGTGCCCGAGAGCAGGTCGTCCGGCAGGGAGTAGCCGGTGAAGCCGGTGAACATGCCCAGCACGAACAGCAGGAAGCCGAACAACCAGTTGATCTCGCGCGGCTTGCGGAAGGCGCCGGTGAAGAAGACACGCATCATGTGCACGAACATCGCGCCGAGGAAGATCAGCGCCGCCCAGTGGTGGATCTGCCGGACGAGCAGACCGCCGCGGACGTCGAAGCTGATGTCCAGTGTGGAGGCGAACGCCTCCGACATCCGCACGCCCTGCATCGGCACGTAACTGCCGTGGTACTCCACCTCGTTCATCGACGGGTGGAAGAACAACGTCAGATACACGCCGGTCAGGATGATGATGATGAAGCTGTAGAGCGCGACCTCACCCAGCATGAAGGACCAGTGGTCCGGGAAGATCTTGCGCATGTTGGCCTTGGCCAGGGTGTAGATGCCCAGGCGGCCGTCGGCCCAGTCCGCGACCCGCTCGCCGGCGGGTGCCTTGCGCTTCGGGGCGGTGGTCTCGGTTGCTGTACTCATGCTCGACGCTCCCAGTAGGCCGGGCCCACGGGTTCTTCGAAGTCGCCCAGCGCTTCGAGGAATCCGTCGTTGTTGACGCTGATCTTCAGCTGCGGCAGCGCATGGCCCGCCGGACCGAAGATCACTCGTGCACCGTCCGACAGGTCGAAGGTCGACTGGTGGCACGGGCAGAGCACGTGGTGCGTCTGCTGCTCGTAGAGGCTGACAGGACAGCCGACGTGGGTGCAGATCTTGGAGTAGGCGACGATCCCCTCGTGGGACCAGTCCAACTCCCGCTTGTCCTTGATGTCGTCGGGCTCGAGCCGGACCAGCATCAGGGCCGCCTTGGCGATCTCCTGCTGGAAGTCCTCGTCCTCCTCCTCCAGGCCCTCGGGCAGGGCGAAGGTGAGCGAGCCGACGGTGATGTCCTCGGGGCGCAGGGGCTCCTGGGTGTTCTCGTTCACCAGGAGCTTGCCCTTGGACCACAGCGTGTGCTCCAGCTTGTCCTCCGGCAGCGGCCCGAGGTCGCGCAGGAGTACGACACCGGAGAGCGGCACGAGGGTCAGCGCGCCGAACATGGTCTTGCGGATGAGCGAACGGCGGCCGAGACCGGACTCCTTGGCGCCCCGCGCGAAGTCCTCCATGACCTTCGCGCGGGTCTCCGGCTCGGCGGAGACGGCGTGCCGCTCGTCGACCAGTTCGTGGTCCGACATCAGGGTGCGTGCCCAGTGGACCGCGCCCGCGCCGATGCAGAAGAGAGCGACGCCGAGCGTCATTCCCAGCGCGAAGTTCAGTGCGCCGATGCGCCCGGCCGGCCAGACGTAGATGATCTTGTCGACCGGGATGAGCACGAAGCTCGCGATGAAGCCGAGCGTGGCCAGCATCGAGGTCGTGAAGAGCATCGCCACGACGCGCTCGGAGCGCTTGGCGGCGCGCTCGTCCATGTCCTGGATCCGCGGCTCGTGCGGCGGGAGGCCCGGGTCGGCGAACGGATCGTCCGCTACGGCCACGGCACCGTGGCCGTTCTGCTGCTCGGTCGGCAGGTTCTTCTCAGACACGTTCTCGTGTGATCCAGTCTCGCTCATGACTTCTTGGCCTTTGCGGTCCGAGCTGCGACCCAGATGGCGACGAGGATGAGGACGCCGAGGCCGAAGATCCAGGCGAACAGGCCCTCGATGACGGGACCCAGGCCGCCCAGCTTGTAACCACCGGGGTTCTCGGACTCCTTGCTGTTCACCGTCTTCAGGTACGCGGCGATGTCCCGCTTCTCCTGCTCGGGCAACACCTTGTCCGGGAAGGAAGGCATGTTCTGCGGGCCGGTCTGCATGGCCTCGTAGACATGCTTGGGGTCGACATCGCTGAGACCCGGCGCGTACTTGCCGTGCGTGAGCGCCCCGCCCTCACCGGTGAAATTGTGGCACTGGGCGCAGTTCGTACGGAAGAGCTGACCGCCGTTGGCGACGTCGGCGCCGCTCGGGTCGTACTGGCTCTTGGTGGGCTTGATCGGACCGGAGCCCAACGAGGCGACGTAGGCGGCGAGCTGGTCCGTCTCGTGCTCGCTGTAGATCCTCTTCTTCTTCGGCACCTGGGCGCCCGGCTGCTGCGCGGGCATCCGGCCGGTCCCGACCTGGAAGTCCACGGCGGCGGAGCCGACGCCCACCAGGCTGGGGCCGTCGCTGCTGCCCTGGCCGCCGGTTCCGTGGCAGCTGGAACAGCCCACGTCGTAGAGCCTCTTGCCCTCCTCGATGGCGAGGGACTGGCTCGACGACTGTTCGGCCTTCGCTTCACCTGCGGGAGCGAACGCGGCGTACAGCCCCCCGGTGGCCGCCAGCGCGAAGATGAGAACGACGAGCGCCGCCAGCGGATGGCGCCGTCGTGCGGAGAGCTTTTTCACGGATTACCCCGGTGTCAGGATCTTCTGCGTCGATGCTTGTGCTTGTGTCTGTCACTGCCCGGCGCACGCTCGCGCGCACCGGCGCCCGATCAGCTACTTGATCAGGTAGATCGTGGCGAAGAGGCCGATCCAGACGACATCGACGAAGTGCCAGTAGTAGGACACGACGATGGCTGCAGTGGCCTGCTGATGCGTGAAGCGCCTGGCCGCGTACGTCCTGCCGAGCAGGAGCAGGAACGCGATCAGACCACCCGTGACGTGCATCCCGTGGAAGCCGGTGGTCAGGTAGAACACCGAACCGTAGGGATCCGAGGAGAGCGAGATGCCGTCCTTCTCCACCAGCTCCGTGTACTCGAAGATCTGGCCGCCGATGAAGATCGCACCCATGACGAAGGTGATGATGAACCAGCCCCGCAGCTTCTTCACGTCACCGCGCTCGGCCGCAAAGACACCGAGCTGACAGGTGAGCGAGGAGAGCACCAGGATCGTGGTGTTCGCCGCCGAGAAGGGCACGTTCAGCGCGTCGGCATGTTCCTTCCAGAAGTCCGCACCCGTCACGGACCGAAGGGTGAAGTACATCGCGAAGAGGGCCGCGAAGAACATCAACTCGGAACTCAGCCAGATGATCGTTCCGACGCTGGTGAGGTTCGGCCTGTTGACCGACGGGTGCGCGTGCCCGGTTTCTACTGCTGTTGCTGTCGCCACGACCGACATTATGTCGGTCGCTCCTAAGGCCCTTACTCCCGGGGTGCCGTTCGGTGTGTCCAGGCAGTGTGTCCAGCTCAAACAAGCCTCTCCCCGGGGCACACGAAGCGGTGTTGACGAGCGTGGCGAGGGAGTAACATCCGCGCAGCGGCTCCTTGCCGCCACGTGATCACGAGCGAGACGTCCAGCGGAGGAACGATGCAGCCGACCGCCACGGTGCTGGTCTACAGCGACAACACCGACACCCGCGAGCAGGTGCGGCTCGCCGCCGGCCGCCGTCCCGCCGCGGACGTGCCGCCCGTGGAGTACGTGGAGTGCGCGACGCTCCCCGCGGTCCTCTCCACGCTGGAGAAGCACCGCATCGACGTGTGCGTGCTCGACGGGGAGACGGCACCGGCGGGCGGCATGGGCGTGTGCCGGCAGATCAAGGACGAGATCTTCGACTGCCCCCCTGTGCTGCTGCTGATCGGACGCCCGCAGGACGCCTGGCTGGCCTCCTGGAGCCGTGCGGAGGCCGCCGTCTCGCATCCCATCGACCCTGTCGCCCTCGCGGGCGCCCTGGCGGGGCTTCTCCGTGAAAGCGACGGGGCGTCTGCGCAGGTGCAGCCTCTCTGATCCCCCCGGTCTGAGCCCCCTGCTGGTTGTCGTCCGGGCCCCTGACGGCCCGGACGAGGTCAGACCTGCGGGCGCAGCCTGTTCACTCCGGTCGCGGAAGCGGCGTCCTGGCCGTGGGAGCCGCGCAGCAGCGCGCTGCCCTTCTTCCACTTCGCCCAGGACAGGTTCCAGTCACCGAAGCCGTTGCCGAAGGCTGGCATGGTCTCGCCGTCGGAGTTGACGTACTTGACGGGGACGCCGTTCCGCACGTTCTCGAAGAACCACTGGGCGTTCTCCGTGCTCATGCCGGTGCAGCCGTGGCTGCTGTTGGAGACGCCGTGCGAGCCGGAGGACCACGGGGCGGCGTGCACGTACTCGCCGCTCCAGGTGAGCCGCGAGGCCCAGTGGACGCCCAGGTCGTAGGACTCGCCGCCGCCGATGCCGACGCTGCCGCTCCGCATCCGTACGAACGACTCCCGGCCCAGGATCACCTTGGTGCCGTTGCGGGTCTCGAACCCGGCCTTGCCGGTGGTGATCGGGATCTCCTTGATGACCTTGCCGTTCTTGCTGAACTTCATGGACAGACCCGACGCGTCCGCCAGGGCCTCCACCCGGTCGCCGGTCTTCAGCTTGACGGACTTGGCCTTGTCCCCGTAGAGGCCGTCGCGCACCTTCAGGCCTTTCAGGCGCGAGCTGACACTGATGGTCGAGTGTGCGGGCCAGTACTCCTTCGGACGGTAGTGGAGCTCCTTGCTGTCCACCCAGTGCCAGGCCCCCTCGACGTGCGGGGAGGACTTCACGGTGAGCGCGCCTTCGACGAGCTTGCGCTGCTTGGCGCCCTTGACCTTGTGGCTCAGCTCGGCGGTGATGGGCTGGCCCACGCCGTAGGTGCCGCTGTCGGGCCCGAAGGTCACTCCGAGCCGCTTCGCGTGTGCGGGCTTGGTCTGGAAGTTCAGCGTCCGGCGCCCCTGCTCACCGGAGCCGTTCTCGGTGCTGATGCGGACGGTGTAGCGGACACCCGCGGCGAGGCCGGTCGTGCTCCGCCAGCGCTTGCCGTCCTCGGAGAGCTTGCCGCTGAGGAAGCGTCCCGCGGTGTCGACGGCGGTCACGTCGGCTATCCGTCCTTCGTCGCCCGTGGCGGTCACCTCGAGGGGCTGGGAGGGGTCCACGACCGCCCCCTCCTCGCCCGCGCTGACGGAAATCTGGTTGCTGGCGTCGTACGGGGCACCTGCGAGGGGGTTCCCGTCGCTGCCGACACTGCACGAGGTCAGCCCGACAGCCATCGGTATGAGGGTGAGGGCACAGCCGGCTGAGAACCGGCGCTTCGTCCTGTTCGAAGAGTGATTCATAGGCCCAAGGTAGGAACTGTCGCGATTCAGGGCCTCTTGGGCGCATGCAAATGGGTCGGCCCCCGGTGATCACCGGGGGCCGACCCATTTGCAGACTGCTTCAGCCGCGAGCCTCACCGAGTGCGAGGCCCGGCCTGGAGCCTCACTGAGTGCGATTCTCGCCGTGGTAGTACTCGAAGACCCAGCCGAAGAGGCCGACGAAGAGCAGCGGCGCCGAGACGAACACCAGCCACCATCCGAAGGCCACGCCCAGGAATCCGAAGGCCGCACCGAGCCCGAGGGCGAGCGGCTGCCAGCTGTGCGGGCTGAAGAACCCGACCTCGCCGGCGTCGTCCGCGACCTCGGCCTCCTTGTTGTCCTGCGCGCCGACGTCCACACGGCGGGCGGTGAAGGCGAGGTAGTAGCCGATCATCACCGCCAGACCGAAGGCGAGGAACAGCCCGGTCGTGCCGACCGGCTCCTTCGACCAGGCGCCGTAGACGATCGCCGTGGCGAGCAGGAAGACGGCCAGGCCGATGAACATCTTGCCCTGGATCTTCACTTCGAGTCCTCCTTACGGCCGACCAGCGTCCGGTCGGCAGCCTGCTGCTCGCCGAGCTGGTCGAGAGCCGCGACCTCGGGGTAGTGCAGATCGAACGCCGGCGACTCGGAACGGATGCGCGGCAGCTGGAGGAAGTTGTGCCGCGGGGGCGGGCAGCTCGTCGCCCATTCGAGGGAGCGGCCGTAGCCCCATGGGTCGTCGGTCTCGACCTTCTTGCCGTACTTGGCCGTCTTCCAGACGTTGTAGAGGAACGGCAGGACCGAGAGCCCCAGCACGAAGGAGCTGATCGTCGAGACCGTGTTCAGGGCGGTGAAGCCGTCCGCGGCCAGATAGTCGGCGTAGCGGCGCGGCATGCCCTCGGCACCCAGCCAGTGCTGGACGAGGAAGGTGCCGTGGAAGCCGATGAACAGCGTCCAGAAGGTGATCTTGCCGAGCCGCTCGTCGAGGATCTTCCCCGTGAACTTCGGCCACCAGAAGTGGAATCCGGCGAACATCGCGAAGACGACCGTCCCGAAGACGACGTAGTGGAAGTGCGCCACCACGAAGTAGGAGTCGGAGACGTGGAAGTCCATCGGCGGCGCGGCCAGGATGACGCCGGTCAGACCGCCGAAGAGGAACGTGACGAGGAAGCCGATCGACCAGAGCATCGGCGTCTCGAACGACAGCGAGCCCTTCCACATCGTGCCGATCCAGTTGAAGAACTTCACGCCCGTCGGCACCGCGATCAGGAACGTCATGAAGGCGAAGAAGGGCAGCAACACCCCGCCCGTGACGTACATGTGGTGCGCCCAGACGGTCGCCGAGAGGCCCGCGATGGCGATCGTGGCACCGATGAGGCTGATGTACCCGAACATCGGCTTGCGGCTGAAGACCGGGATGACTTCGGAGATGATGCCGAAGAACGGCAACGCGATGATGTACACCTCGGGATGGCCGAAGAACCAGAACAGGTGCTGCCACAGCAACGCCCCGCCGTTGGCCGAGTCGAAGATGTGCGCCCCGAACTCGCGGTCCGCCTCCAGCGCGAGCAGAGCCGCGGCGAGCACCGGGAAGGCCAGCAGCACCAGAACACCGGTGAGCAGCACGTTCCACGTGAAGATCGGCATCCGGAACATGGTCATGCCGGGTGCGCGCATGCAGATGATCGTGGTGATGAAGTTGACCGAACCGAGGATGGTGCCGAAGCCGGAGAGCGCGAGGCCCATGATCCACAGGTCGGCGCCCATGCCCGGCGAGCGGACCGCGTCCGAGAGCGGCGAGTAGGCGAACCAGCCGAAGTCCGCGGCGCCGGACGGCGTGAGGAAACCGCCGACCGCGATGAGCGAACCGAAGAGGTACAGCCAGTACGCCAGCATGTTCAGCCGCGGGAAGGCCACATCGGGCGAGCCGATCTGAAGCGGCATGATCCAGTTCGCGAAACCGGCGAACAGCGGGGTGGCGAACATCAGCAGCATGATCGTGCCGTGCATGGTGAACGCCTGGTTGAACTGCTCACTCGACATGACCTGGATGCCGGGCCGGGCGAGTTCGGCACGCATGAACAGCGCCATCACGCCGCCGAAGAGGAAGAAGGCGAAGGACGTGACAAAGTACAGCGTCCCGATCTTCTTGTGGTCGGTCGTGGTGGCCCAGTCGACCAGCATGGCGCCGGGCGTCTTCTGCCGTACGGGCGGTGCTGCCTCGGCCGTCGCGGCGGCACCCTTGGGTTCGTTGAGGATGCTCACGGGTTATTCGTCTCCGCATTCCTGGCGTCGCCGGTGGTGGCGGTGCCCGACGGGATGTAGCCGGTCTGGCCCTTCTTGGCCAGGTCCTTCAGATGCTTCTGGAAACGCTCCGGTGAAACGACCTTCACGTTGAAGAGCATCCGGGAGTGGTCGACGCCGCACAGTTCGGCGCACTTGCCAACGTAGGTGCCCTCCTTGCTGGGAGTCACCTCGAAGCGGTTGACGTGACCGGGGAGCACATCCTGCTTCATGAGGAACGGCACCGGCCAGAAGGAGTGGATGACGTCGCGGGAGGTGAGGATGAACTGCACCGTCTCGCCCTTGGGCAGCCAGAGCGTGGGACCCGGGTTGTTGGTCTGCGGGTTGCGCTCGGCGGGCGTCCCGACGGTGTAGACGCCGTCGGCCCCCTTGGGGAACGTCGTCCTCATCCGGTCGGGGATGGCGGAGAGTTCCTTGTCGCCTGTGTTCGAGGTGGAGGGCTTGCCGTCCACGTCCTCGATGTAGTTGAAGCCCCAGCTCCACTGGAAGCCCACCACGTTGACGACGTGGTCGGGCTTCTTCGACGTCGCGAGGAGCTTGGTCTCGTCCCGCGCGGTGAAGTAGAAGAGCACCGCCACGATGATGATCGGGACCACCGTGTACAGGGCCTCGATCGGCATGTTGTACCGGGTCTGCGGAGGGACCTCGACCTTGGTCCTCGATCGACGGTGGAAGAGGACGCTCCACAGGATGAGTCCCCAGACCAGAACGCCCACGGCGAGCGCTGCCGCCCAGGATCCCTGCCACAGGGAGAGGATCCGCGGAGCCTCATCCGTGACCGGGGTGGGCATACCGAGGCGGGGGAAGTCCTTGTATGTGCAACCGGTAGCGGTAGCCAGGACCAGGCCCGCGGCAAACGCCTGCTGCAGCTTCCGCCGCATCGGGCGCCGCATGGGGGTACCGCCCACGCCCGGCGGGCGGTGGGGGAGGTCGGAGCCGTTGGGACTCACGTAGCGCCTTCCCGAGAGTCTCGCCCGCCCATGCCGGCTCGGCCGTTGCTGGTCGGGCGCGGCCCCTGGCGCGGGCAGGGGTTTGATGTTTATGCGGGGCAAACCTTACTGGACCGTTCTCGGGGCCTCGCGGGGAGGGTCCCCAACGCGCCGCAGGCCCCTCAACAGGCGCCCTGTGGCGCCTCGTCGGGCGCCGGACGCCCGGTGCGGGGCCGGCGCGTTAGCGTTCCCCCGTGCCCTATTTCGACGCCGCGTCCTCCGCGCCCCTGCACCCCGTCGCCCGTGAGGCGCTGATCGCCTCGCTGGACGAGGGATGGGCGGATCCCGCACGTCTGCACCGCGAGGGACGGAGGGCGCGGATGCTCCTGGACGCCGCGCGAGAGACGGCCGCCGAGGCGGTCGGATGCCGTCCGGACGAGCTGGTTTTCACTCCATCGGGTGCCCGTGCCCTGCACACCGGCATCGCGGGCGCGCTCGCGGGGCGCCGCCGTGCGGGAGGGCGGCTGGTCGTCTCCGCCGTGGAGCACTCCGCTGTGCTGCACGCGGCCGCCGCCCACGAGGCCGCGGGCGGCACGGTGACCGAGGTGCCCGTCGACCGTGCGGGGAGGGTGGCCGCGGCGGACTTCGCGGCAGCGCTCGGGGAGGACACCGCGCTGGCCTGTCTGCAGTCCGCCAACCACGAGGTGGGCACCGAGCAGCCGGTGACGGACGTGGCCGGGCTGTGTTTGGGCGCCGGGGTCCCGCTCCTCGTCGACGCGGCGCAGTCCCTGGCCTGGGGGCGGGCCGGCGAGGGCTGGTCGCTGCTGGCGGGCAGCGCGCACAAGTGGGGCGGGCCGGCCGGTGTGGGGCTGCTGGCCGTCCGCAAGGGTGTGCGCTTCGCGGCGCCGCCGCCCACCGACGAGCGGGAGTCGGGGCGCTCCGCCGGGTTCGAGAACATCCCGGCGATCGTGGCCGCGGCGGCGTCGCTGCGCGCCGTGCGTGCCGAGGCGGACGCGGCGTCGGAACGGCTGCGCGTGCTGATCGACAGGGTGCGAGCGCGGGTACCCGAACTGGTCCCGGACGTCGAGGTCGTCGGCGATCCCGTGCGGCGGCTGCCGAACCTGGTGACCTTCTCCTGCCTCTACGTGGACGGTGAAGCCCTGCTGCACGCCCTCGACCGGCTGGGCTTCTCGGTCTCCTCGGGTTCGTCTTGCACGTCGAGCACGCTGACGCCGAGTCATGTGCTACGTGCGATGGGGGTGCTCTCGGAGGGCAACATCCGTCTGTCGCTGCCGCCCGTGCCGGGGCCTTCGGTGGAGGAGGACGTGGAGCGCTTCCTGGAGGTGCTCCCCGAAGCGGTACGTGAGGTCCGCGGGCAACTGGGCGCGCCGGTCGGGCCGTTGGCGGAACCGGAGGAGTCCGGGGGCGGCGCGCAGAAGCCGGACGACGTGGGCGGGCCTCGAGAAGAGGCGGCGGAAGAGGAGCGCACCGCGCCTTCCGAGCCCTCCCGAGTGACGGTGGACGCGCTCGGTTGTCTGTGCCCGCTGCCGGTGATCGAACTCGCGAAGGCGATCGGCGACGTGCCGGTGGGCGGTGTGATCACGGTCCTGGCGGACGACGAGGCGGCCCGTGTCGACATCCCCGCCTGGTGCGAGATGCGGGGACAGGAGTATCTGGGCGCCGACGGCAGCGAGTTCAGGGTGCGCCGGCTCGACTGACCGCGTGCGGGCGGCACGTACCGCGAAGGGCGGGGCGGCCTGTGCCGCCCCGCCCTTCGCATGACGAATGCCTCAGTGGGTCACTTCAGATGGGCGGCGACCTCGGCGGCCGCCTCCTCGCCGTACTGCGTCGTGAAGCGCTCCATGAAGTGCGCCCGCTTCAGCTCGTACTCCTGCGTGCCCACTGTCTCGATGACGAGGGTGGCCACCATGCAGCCGATCTGAGCGGCGCGCTCCAGGCTCACGCCCCAGGCGAGGCCCGAGAGGAAGCCCGCGCGGAAGGCGTCGCCGACGCCGGTGGGGTCGGCCTTGGCCTCCTCCTTGGGCACACCGACCACGATGGGCTCCTCGCCCTCGCGCTCGATGCGGACGCCCTTGGCGCCGAGCGTGACGACCCGGGTACCGACCTTGGCGAGTATCTCCTTGTCGCTCCAGCCGGTCTTGGTCTCGATGAGCTCCTTCTCGTACTCGTTCGAGAAGAGGTACGTGGCGCCCTCCATGAGGGCGCGGATGTCCTCGCCCCCCATGCGCGCGATCTGCTGCGAGAAGTCCGCCGCGAAGGGGATGCCCCGCTTGCGGCACTCCTCGGTGTGCCGGGTCATCGCCTCGGGGTCGTCGGCGCTGATGCAGACGAGGTCGAGGCCGCCGACGCGCTCGGCGACGGTCTGCAGCTCGATCTGGCGGGCCTCGCTCATGGCTCCGGTGTAGAAGGAGCCGATCTGGTTGTGCGCCTCGTCGGTGGTGCATACGAAGCGGGCTGTGTGCCGCAGCTCGGAGATGTGGACGGACTCGGTGTCCACGCCGTGCCTGTCGAGCCAGGCTCGGTACTCCTCGAAATCCTCGCCCGCGGCGCCGACCAGGATCGGGTTCGCTCCCAGCTGCCCCATGCCGAAGGCGATGTTGGCGCCCACGCCGCCACGCCGGATCTCGAGCGAGTCGACGAGGAAGGAGAGCGAGACGGTGTGCAACTGGTCGGCGACGAACTGGTCGGCGAACCGCCCAGGGAACGTCATCAGGTGGTCATTCGCGATGGAGCCGGTGACTGCGATACGCACGGCGAAATCTGCTCCTGTCGGAGGACGCTGTCGGATGGCACCATCACGCTACCTGCTCCCCCCGCTCAACCGAACAGGACGGAACTACCAGATAGTAGGGCCTTCCAGGCGCCCTCACCTGCTGCGTAGCGTCGGACCCATGCGGAACCTCACGCGGCGCACGGCCGCAGACCCCGAGTCGATGGACGAACTGCTGGGTGACTGCGCCCGCATGGCGCCGCACTGGACGGAGCCCGCATGGGCCCTGCACATTCCCGCTGATCCGGGCGCCGCGGCTGTGGCTCCGGCGTCCTACGAAGCGCTTCATGGGGTCCGGGTTCCCGCGGCCTCCGCCCGCGTGCTGGAGGGCATGTCCGAGTACGGCGTCTGGTGAGTGGTGGCGGCCCGCAGGGCCGCAGGGGCTCACCTCCCCGGCCCGCGCAACGGCCCAACCGCCGCTCCCCATGGACTGATTTGCGCCACGTGCTCATGCGCTGACTGCCGCGCCGACCCGACGTACGCGACGTACGGGCCGGCGCGCATCACTGAGATTCCGGGAACCTGCGGGGCTCCGGCTCCGTCCCAGTTGTGCCATCGCGGTCCACTCGTCGGCAGGGGCGGGCGGGGACGCGGTGAGCGGAACGAAGGAGCGATGCCGTGAGCACCGAAACGTCTCCCAACCCCGGTGGGGAGACCTCTTCCGCCGGCGGACAGGGCGTCCCGGCCCGCAGGCACCGGCTGCCCGTGATCGCGGTGGCGGCGGCAGTGCTGGTGGCCGGCGGCGGGGGCGCGTGGTGGGCCTCGACCGCGGGCCCGGCCGGAGGCCCGGGGGGATCGACGGGCGCGGGCAACGGGTCCGAGCCGCCCGCTCTCGCCCTGGACGGTCTCGCGCCGGCCGGTCAGAGCGGCGAAGGGGACCGTGAGCGGCCGGGCATCGCGCCCGGCGAACCGCATCCGCAGGTCTACCGCGCCAACGGCGAGCTGCCGAAGGGACCGGGCACGGCATCCGTCTACCGCAATCCGGCACACGTCGGGCGTGCCTCCGTCTCCGCGCTCGCCGACACCCTCGGTGTGAAGGGGAAGCCGGAGCGCAAGGACGGCCGGTGGATCGTGGGCGAGGACGCCGAGTCCCCCCGCGGAACCGCCCTCATCGTGAACGACGACCGCATGGCCGGCAACTGGACGTACCGGTCCGCGGACCGGCCGGTGCACTGTGCCAGGCCGCTGCCGACCGTGCCGCACCTCGACATCATCCCGCCCGACGACGGCGACGCCCCGGATGCGTGCTCCTCGGTGCCGGGGTCCGGCAAGGGTGACCCGGTCTCGGAGAAGAAGGCCGAGGAATCCGTACGGCCGCTGCTGAAGACGCTGAAGCTCGAGGACGCGCGGCTCGACGCGGGCGTGGCCACGGGCCCGCTGCGCATGGTGACGGCCACTCCCCAGGTGGGCGGCATGCCGGCCAAGGACTGGAACAGCACGTTCACGGTGAACGAGGACGGCAAGGTCGTGCTCGGGCACGGCAATCTCGGCAAGCTGAGGAAGGGCGCCTCCTACCCGGTGATGTCGGCGGAGGAGACCCTGAAGCACCTCAACAAGCAGGGGGCCATGGCCTCCGGCGCGGGTACGGGCACCACGGTCCGCGAGCCGTGGGCCGCCGAAGACCAGGCGCAGCCCGGAAAGGCCGATCCCGGGAAGCCGGAGCCCGGAAAGGCCGACCCGGCGCCGCCCGGCAGCACCGATCCCGGAAAGGTCAAGCCGCGCAAGGCGCTGAAGGTGACCGGCGCGGAGTTCGGGCTGGTCACGCGGTACACGGTCGGCAAGCCCGTGCTCGTACCGTCCTGGATCTACGAGGTGAGGTTCGGCGGTGACCACACCGCGAGCGTCGCCCACCCCGCGATCGAACCCGAGTACCTCAAGCCGGCGAAGCCCGCCCAGCCGGGCTCCGGCTCCGGCTCCGATGCCGGCACCGGCTCGGACCAGGGTTCGGACCCGGGCTCGGGCTCAGGCTCCGGCCAGGCCGAGGAGCCCGGATCGGCGCCCGCGCAGGCCCTCACCTCCTACGCGGCGGACGGCCGCAGCGTGAAGCTGACCTTCTGGGGCGGCGTGTGCGACGGTTACAAGGCGAGCGCCGAGGAGTCGGGCAGCACGGTGAAGGTGGCCGTGCGCCCGAAGAACACGGACCCGAAGAAGGTGTGCGTGAAGATGGCCAAGCGGCAGACCGTCGAGGTAGAGCTGGACGAGCCGCTCGGTGACCGCAAGGTGGTGGACGCCACCGACGGAGAGGGCCTCCCGCGGAAGTGAACCGGCGATCGGCGGGTAGGCATAGCGGAACGCGAACGCCCGACTGGACCTGAGAGCACGGGGGCGGGAACGACGAAGGCGGCGGACCCCTGGTGGGGGGAGTCCGCCGCCTTCGTCCTGTTCAGCCTGCCGGGCAGCCCGGTCAGTTGAAGGAATCGCCGCAGGCGCAGGAACCCGTCGCGTTCGGGTTGTCGATCGTGAAGCCCTGCTTCTCGATGGTGTCGACGAAGTCGATGGAGGCGCCGCCCAGGTACGGGGCGCTCATCCGGTCGGTGACGACCTTCACACCGTCGAAGTCCTTGACCACGTCGCCGTCGAGCGAGCGCTCGTCGAAGAAGAGCTGGTACCGAAGGCCGGAACAGCCACCAGGCTGGACGGCGACCCGCAGTGCCAGGTCGTCACGGCCCTCCTGCTCGAGCAGGCCTTTGACCTTCGCCGCCGCGGCGTCGGACAGGATGATGCCCTCGCTCACAGCGGTCTCGTCCGATACGGACATCTGCTTCTCTCCCGGGTTGTTCGGACTGCTCTGCCGCCGACTGCAACCGTCGGCGTCCCGGATTCATTCCAGGGGACACGTTATTTCTACGTCCTTCTCCTCACTCATGCTCGCACACGCCCGGAGCGGCTGGGAATGCGTCACATCGACGCGAACGCCATCGTCAAACTGACGTGAAGCGGTTATGATTAATAGCGTCAGTTAGACGAAAAGCCGCTTGCGGCGATGGAGAAGAGGAAGGGTGGGTGCCGTGACCGCCCCACTGGACGTACAGCCGACTCCGCTGGCGCTGCTGCTCCTCGGCCGCGACTCGGACCCGAAGAGCGAACGCGGCGTCGATTGCCCCGGGGACCTTCCCGCCCCTTCGGATCCCGGCCTCGTCGAGCGTGCCCGCGCGGCGAAGGCGAAGCTCGGCGAGCGTGTCTTCGTGCTGGGCCACCACTACCAGCGTGACGAGGTCATCGAATTCGCCGACGTCACCGGTGACTCCTTCAAGCTGGCGCGGGACGCGGCGGCCAGGCCCGACGCGGAGTACATCGTCTTCTGCGGCGTGCACTTCATGGCCGAGTCGGCCGACATCCTCACCTCCGCCCGGCAGAAGGTCGTGCTGCCCGACCTGGCGGCGGGCTGCTCCATGGCCGACATGGCCACGGCCGAGCAGGTCGCCGAGTGCTGGGACGTGCTCACCGAGGCCGGGGTCGCGGATGTGACGGTCCCCGTCTCGTACATGAACTCCTCTGCCGACATCAAGGCGTTCACGGGCAGGCACGGGGGCACCATCTGCACTTCGTCCAACGCGCGCCGGGCCCTGGAGTGGGCCTTCGGGACGCAGAACGGCCGGCAGGGCGGCGGGGGCAAGGTGCTCTTCCTGCCGGACCAGCACCTCGGACGCAACACCGCCGTGCGGGAGTTGGGGATGTCCCTGGAGGACTGCGTCGTCTACAACCCGCACAAGCCGGACGGCGGTCTCACGGCGCAGCAGCTGCGGGACGCGAAGATGATCCTCTGGCGCGGCCACTGCTCGGTCCACGGGCGCTTCTCGCTCGACTCCGTACGGGACGTGCGCGAGCGGATCCCGGACGTCAATGTGCTCGTGCACCCGGAGTGCAAGCACGAGGTCGTGGAGGCGGCCGACCACGTCGGCTCGACCGAACACATCATCAAGACCCTGGAGGCCGCACCCTCGGGGTCGAAGTGGGCCATCGGTACCGAACTCAACCTGGTGCGGCGGCTCGCGGCCCGCTACTCCCCCGACAAGGAAGTCGTCTTCCTCGACCGCACCGTCTGCTTCTGCTCGACGATGAACAGGATCGATCTGCCTCATCTGGTCTGGGCGTTGGAGTCGCTGGTGAACGGCGACGTCGTCAACAGGATCGAAGTCGACGCCGAGACGGAGAAGTTCGCGAAACTCGCCCTGGAACGCATGCTGGCCCTGCCGTAATCTGCGGCGATGCTGCTGCAACCGGTGCGGGACACCGAGGAGGACGCCGAGGCCGTGCGGCAGCTGGCCGAGGCGTCCTTCGCCGCGTCGCACGCCGCGAAGGGCGACTCCCCCGACAGCGGTGCGCCGCACGGCCCGGAGCCCTCGCCCGCTCCCCTCGTCCCCGTCGCACGGGCGGCTCACGGTGCGGGCTCCGACCCTGGGCAGCCCGCACGCAGCCGTGAGCGGATCCGGCACCTGGCACGCACCGATCCCGGCGGCAGCTGGGTCGCGGCGGACGCGGACGGGCGTCCCGTCGGCGCGGCCCAGTCGTTCATCCGGGAGGGCACCTGGGCACTGGCGCTCCTGGCCGTACTGCCCGAGGCGCAGGGCAAGGGCGTGGGTACGGCGCTGCTGGAGCGGACGATGGGGTACGGCCGGGCGTGTCTGCGGGGCATCATCAGTTGCTCCCGCCACCCCGTCGCGGCCCGCACCTACCGCAAGGCGGGCTTCGAGCTCCATCCGGCGATGCGGCTGCACGGCACGGTCGACGGCACCCGGCTCGCGGCCCCGGACGGCCCGGTCATCGTGGGCTCTCCGGCGCAGCGGGACCTGATGGACTCCGTCGACCGGCGGCTGCGCGGCGGCGCGCACGGGGTGGACCACGAGTTTCTGCTGCGCCACCACCGCGTCTTCGTCTCCGACGATCTCGCCGGCAGCGGCTACTGCTATCTGCGGGAGAACGGACGGGTCGAACTCCTCGCTGCCACCTCGCGACGGCTGGCGACCCGGCTGCTGACCACCGCGTTGCTGAGTCTCCCGGAAGGCACCCGCGCGTCGGTGCGCGATCTGACGGCGGACCAGCAGTGGGCCGTGGACGTCGGACTGGCCGCGGGGCTGGAGCTGACCACCGCCGGCTACCTCTGCCTCCGGGGGATGCGGCCGCCCTCGCCGTACATCCCCTCCGGGGGCTTCCTGTAGGGAATCCGGGACCGGGCCGGCACGGGCGGGGAGGCGAAAGCCGTCAGTGCGTGCGGGGCCGTACGAGTCCGTTCTCGTAGGCGGCGACCACGAGTTGGGCCCGGTCGCGCGCACCCAGCTTCGACATGGTGCGGTTGACGTGCGTCTTGACGGTGAGCGGGCTGACGGTCAGCCGCTGCGCGATCTCCTCGTTGTTGAGGCCGCCGCCGATCAGCGTCAGCACCTCACGCTCCCGGCCGGTCAGCACGTCGAGCGGGCCCTGCTCGCTCCCGCTCTCACTGCCGTTGCCGGGGCTCTCCCAGCCGTCCGTCTCCACGGTGCCGTGGGGGCCTCCCTGTGCCAGGAAGGAGGCGATCAGTCCCTTGGTGGCCGCCGGTGAGAGCAGGGCCTCGCCCTTGGCGGCCGTACGGATCGCGGCCAGCAGCTCCTCGGGCTCCGCGCCCTTGCCGAGGAAGCCGGAGGCGCCCGCGCGGAGGGCCTGCACGACGTAGTCGTCCACCTCGAACGTGGTGAGGATGACGACCCGGACCCCGGCCAGCGACGGATCGGCGGTGATGGCTCGCGTGGCGACGAGGCCGTCGGTGCCCGGCATCCGGATGTCCATGAGCACCACGTCGGCGCCCGTCCCGCGTACGGCGTCGACGGCTTCGGCCCCGTCGGACGCCTCGGCGACGACCTCCATGTCCGGTTCGGAGTCCACGAGCACCCGGAAGGCACTGCGCAGCAGCGTCTGGTCGTCCGCCAGCACCACGCGGATCGTCATGCCGACGCGCCTTCCTCGGCCCGGGGTCCCGCCGGGCCGCCTCCGTCGCCGCCGCGGCCTCCCGCGCGGTCGCGGGGCTGGAGCGGCAGCCGTACGTGCACCCGGAATCCGCCCTCCGGCAGCGGACCCGTCTCGCACACGCCGTGCAGCGCGGCGGCGCGCTCCCGCATTCCCATCAGGCCGTGCCCGCCGCCGCCCGTGTCGGTTCCGGCCGCCGCGGGAGGGGCGGACAGGGCGGCCGGTTCCGCCGCCTCCTGCTCCCCCGCGGCGGCTCCCGCCGCTGCCGTCCCTGTCGCGGCCGCGCCGGCCGTCCTGTCCGCCCCACGGGCCCTGTGCCCGCTCTCGGAGGTCTCCTCCGGGGTCGTCCCCTCGCCGTCGCCTTCGCCGTCGTCGGTCACGGTGATCTCCAGCTCGCCGGGCAGGGTGACGATGCGCACCTCGGCGTGCGCACCCGTACCGACGTGCTTCTGCACGTTCGTCAGCGCTTCCTGCACGACCCGGTACGCGGTGAGGTCCACGGCGGACGGAAGGGCCCGCGGCGCTTCCGCCCCCTCCCCCACGGCAGCGGCCTCCCGCTCCGGCGCGACGTCCACCGAGACGGAGAGCCCCGCCCTGGTGAAGCCCTCGACCAGCTCGTCCAGGACGCCGAGCCCCGGTGCCGGTTCGGTCGGCGCCGTGCTCTCCCCGGACTGGCGCAGCAGACCGACCGTGGCCTGCAGCTCGTTGAGCGCGTGCCGGCTCGCCTCCCTCACGTGCGCCAGCGCCTCCTTGGCCTGGTCGGGCCGCTGGTCCATGACGTGCGAGGCGACCCCGGCCTGGACGTTGACGAGCGCGATGTGGTGGGCGACGACGTCGTGCAGCTCGCGGGCGATGCGCATGCGCTCCTCGGCCACGCGGCGCCTGGCCTCCTCCTCCCGGGTGCGCTCGGCCCGCTCGGCGCGCTCCCGTATGGCGTCGACGAACGCCCGGCGGCTGCGTGCCGCCTCTCCGGCGGCAGCGGCCAGGCCCGTCCACGCGAAGGTGGCGAGATTGTCCTGCGCGTACCAGGGACGGCTGCCCAGCAGCATGCCCGCCGCCGTGAGCACTCCCACGGTCACGACGCCCACGCGGACGCTCGTGACGCGGTCCGTGCGGTTGGAGACCGTGTACAGCGCGATGATCGCGGCGATGACGACGGGCGCACGGTGGCCCGCCGAGGGATCGCCGGCCCGCGGGTCGACGACCAGGCCGACGACGGTCACCAGGCCGGTGATGCAGAGGACCGGCATCGGCGCGCGGCGGCGCAGCACCAGCACCCCGCAGGCCAGCGCCGCCAGCAGAGCCGTCTGCGGGGCGACCTCACGCCGGCCGAAGCTGGGGCTGATCTCATGTCCGGAGGCTCGTGCTGCGGCACCCAGCAGGATCGCCACGAAGGCGCCCAGGGCGATGAGTGCGTCGACGGCGTACGGGTGCGCGTGCATCCAGTGCCGCACATCGCTCAAGGTGCCTGCTGCGGGCTTCGCCGTCATCGGGGGCTCGTCTGCTGCGTCGGGCCGGTCGGACGCTTCGGGTGAGTCGGGCACGTGGGCTCGATCAGTGGGCCGGTCCGGGTTGCCCGGCCGGACGGCGTGGGGCGGGGCCGGGTCGTTCCGGCTCCTCGTGTGCTCCGATCGCCCTGCGCCCCGGCCGGTCCGGAGGCTCAGTTGGGGATGAGGCCGTCGTCGGTGAGCATCTCCCGTACCTCTTCGAGGGATGCGTCCGGTGCGGGCAGGATCAGCTCCGACGGCTCCAGGGCGTCGTCGGGCAGCGTGCTGCCCATTGTCCGTACCGCGTTGAGGAGCGCCGCCAGCGTGCGGCGGAAGCCCTCCTCGTCACCCTTCTCCATCTCGGAGAGCAGCTCATCGTCCAGCTTGTTCAGCTCGGCGAAGTGGCTGTCGTCCAGCTTCACCTGGCCTTCCCCCATGATCCGTACGATCATGTCGCTCTCCTTCTGGCGCGGGCCCTCAGCTGATTCTCGGTGTCACTGCTTGGGAGCCGGGGAGCCCGCGCCGCACGCGGCGCTCCCCGTGCTGCCTGCCGGCCGCTACTTCTCGAACTTCGGGGTGTCCTGGGACTGCTGCTGCTCCTGGGCCTGCCCGGTGCCGCTGCCGCCCTCGATGGCCTGCTGCCCGCCGCTGTCCGTGCCGCCGGCCAGCTCGGCCTTCATCCGCTGGAGCTCCAGCTCGACGTCCGTACCTCCGGAGAGCCTGTCCAGCTCGGCGGTGATGTCGTCCTTCGCCAGGCCGGACTGGTCGTCGAGAGCGCCGGAGGCCAGCAGTTCGTCGATCGCACCGGAGCGGGCCTGCAGCTGCGCCGTCTTGTCCTCGGCGCGCTGGATGGCCATGCCGACATCGCCCATCTCCTCAGAGATGCCGGAGAACGCCTCGCCGATGCGCGTCTGTGCCTGTGCGGCCGTGTAGGTGGCCTTGATGGTCTCCTTCTTCGTACGGAAGGCGTCCACCTTCGCCTGCAGGCGCTGGGAGGCGAGCGTGAGCTTCTCCTCCTCGCCCTGCAGCGTCTGGTGCTGCGTCTCCAGGTCTGTGACCTGCTGCTGGAGCGCGGCACGGCGAGAGAGGGCCTCGCGGGCCAGATCCTCACGCCCCAGCGCGAGGGCCTTCTTGCCCTGCTCCTCCAGCTTGGTGGACTGGCCCTGTAGCTGGCTCATCTGCAGCTCCAGGCGCTTGCGGGACGTGGCCACGTCGGCGACCCCGCGACGCACCTTCTGCAGCAGCTCGAGCTGCTTCTGGTACGAGTAGTCCAGCGTCTCGCGCGGGTCCTCGGCCCGGTCCAGGGCCTTGTTGGCCTTCGCGCGGAAGATCATCCCCATACGCTTCATGACACCGCTCATGGGCCTCGCGCGCCCCCTTCGTAACGGACTGAGCCTCAGCAGCACACCTTCAAGACCCAAGACTACGGGCCCTGGTTCCATTACCGCACTGTTCGACGGCGGATGGGCTCCTCCTGAAGGACGATCGCGGCGTGCGGCCTCCGGCGCAAGGAGTAGATGCGGGCCCGCGATCAGGCGCCGGAAATGGCGTTACGGCCGGTAGCGGCGGTGCGGACGTGCACGCGCGGTGGCCGGACGGATGCGGCGCAGGCAGGGGCCTTCCGGATCGGCACGGTCCGGTGTTGCGAGATCGTTCCCGGCAGGACTCTGGGGGACCTCCGCGCCGCATCGTAGGCTTAGGAGCGTGTTCCGAAGCCGTTCGAAGGACGGGCAGGCCGCTCCCACCACGAAGGTGACCGCCGCCGAGCCCCAGCAGACCCGTGATCCGCAGGCTCCCAAGGGCCGGCCGACGCCCAAGCGCAGCGACTCGCAGTCGCAGCGCCGCACGCTCGCCAAGGCACCGGCCAACCGCAAGGAGGCCGCGAAGAGGCAGCGCGAGGCGCGCCGCAGCGACATGGCGCGGCAGCGTCAGGCGCTGGCGAGCGGCGACGAGCGCTACCTGCCCGCGCGTGACAAGGGGCCCGTGCGGCGCTACGCCCGCGACTACGTGGACGCGCGCTGGTCCGTCGCGGAGTTCTTCCTGCCGATCGCGGTGATCATCCTGGTGCTGAGCATGATGCCCTCCCTCCAGTTGAAGAACATCTCGCTGCTGCTCTGGCTGCTCGTGATCGTGATGATCGTGCTCGACTCGATCGGGCTCGGCTTCCGGCTCAAGAGGGACCTGGGGGCGCGCTTCCCCGACGAGTCCAGGCGCGGCGCCGTCGCCTACGCGCTGATGCGCACGCTCCAGCTGCGCAAGATGCGTCTGCCCAAGCCGCAGGTCGCACGCGGCGAGAAGCCCTGAACGGGCGTCAGGGGAGGCCGGGACACCCCGCCCACACGGCCTCGGACCTCGCGGGCCGTCGCCGATGCGCCGAGGGTGCGCCGTGGACCTGACTGATCCCGGGCAGCTCGGGCAGCGGCTTCTCGCCCGTCAGCTCGACGAGCAGATATCGGCGGTGTTCGAGGCCGACCAGCGCCTGCGTGTACTCGACGTCGGGCTCGGGCGCGGCGTGCAGGCCCTGCGGCTGGCGCGTGCCGGCCACGCGGTGACCGGGCTGCAGTCCGATCCCGACCTGCGTGAACTCTTCGAGAAGGACCTCGCCGAGGAACCGGAGGAGACACGCGGGCGTGTACGGCTCGTGGCGGGCGGGAGCGAGGACACGGGCGCGCACTTCCTGCCCGGCGCCTTCGACGTGGTGCTCTGCCACGGCGGGCTGCTCCAGGCGCGCGACCCGGGCACCACGCTCGCCGGTCTCGCCCGAGTGCTGGGCCCCGGCGGGCTGTTGTCCCTGCTGATACGGAACGACGCGGCCCTGGCCATGCATCCGGGCCGCACGGGCGACTGGGACGCGGCCCTGGCCGCTCTCGACTTCCCGGAGCGGACCGGCAGCGCCCTGCGCCTGGAGACGCTGACCAGGGGCCTCGCCGGGATCGGCACGCCGCTGCGGCAGTGGTACGGGGTCGGGATCTTCGGCCGCCAATGCCCCGCCGAGGAGGAGAAGGCGGAGCGGATGCTCGCGGTGGAGGAGCACGCAGGGCGACTCGATCCGTACCGTTCGGTGGCGGCGATGCTGCACATCTGCGGGGTACGGGGCGGCTGAGACGGCGGTCGCCTCCGGCCTTCTCCGGCGCGCGAGGCGGAGGGCGGCGCCCGCTCGGACTCCGACCGGTCATGGCCCGGCCGGGAGGTGACCCACGGCCCCCTTGCGAGGGTGAACGCGGAACGGGACCCGGCCGGGCGGATTCACCCGGACGCGTCCCGCTCCGTCCTTCACGGGTTGCGTTGGTTCACGGCAGGCGGACCCGCCGACCCCGCCCGTCCCCTAGACGTTCTCGCCCTCGTAGCCTTCCTCGGCGTGCAGGCTCATCGGCCCGTAGATCTTGCTGCCGTCGTCGAACAGCGTCACCTGGTCGGTGCCGCCCTGCAGCAGGTCCTTCCAGACCTCGCCGATCCAGGACTCGGCATCGCCCTGGGTGGGGAACTCCTCGGGCGCTACGGCAGGTTCGGTCTCCGATCCGTCGGCCTTCTCGAACCGCCACGTCCACGCCATGAATGCCTCCAGAGATCGACTGTTGCTGCCCGCAGACTAATCCTGAGTGAGCGGGCGAAGACCGCGCACGAGACGATCGGGGGGTGGAACTCACACTGCTCGGCACCGGAGCCCCTTCCGGACTTCCGCGACCCGACTGCCCGTGCGCCGTGTGCGCCGCCTGCGCCAGAGGCCGTACGAACACGCGCGCGGCCACGGCCGTACTCGTCGACAGCGCCGTGCTGCTCGACCTCACCCCCGGTCCCGCCTTCGCCGCCGCCCGTGCGGGACGGTCGCTGCACGGCGTACGGCAGGTGTTGCTCTCGCACCCGCACGAGGGCCCGGCGACGGAGTTCCCCGCGGGGCTTCCCGCACCTCTGCGCGTCGCCGAGCGGCAGGATCTCGCGCTCATCAGCGGCCACCGCATACGTGCCGTCGCCCTGGACTCGCCCGGCACCGGCTACCAGGTGACGGGTCCCGACGGGGAACGCCTCCTCTATCTGCCGCCGAGAGCGGCGCCCGCGGGCCTCGAGGAGGGACGCGAACCGGTCTCGTCCCCCTACGACATGGTGCTTCTCGACGTGCTCGGCCGCCCCGAGGCGCTCGCCCGGCTGCGAGAGGCAGGGGCGGTCGGCCCGGCGACCGACGTCGTCGCCGTCCACATCGACCACGACGTGCCGCCGGGCCCGGAGCTGCACCGGCGCCTCGCCGCGGCGGGAGCACACGCCGAACCGGACGGCACGACCCTCGTCGTCGGCGAGTATCCGGACGTCCCCGAGATTCCGCGCCGCACGCTCGTACTTGGCGGAGCCCGGTCCGGGAAGTCCGTCGAGGCGGAGCAGCGGCTGGCCTCCTTCCCCAATGTCGTCTACGTGGCGACGGGCGGCACCCGCGAAGGCGATGCGGAGTGGGCGGCCCGGATCACCGCGCACAAGGAACGCCGCCCGGCCTCATGGCGCACCACCGAGACCTGCGATCTCGTGCCGCTGCTGGAGGAGCCGGGCCCGCCGCTGCTCATCGACTGTCTCGCCCTGTGGCTGACGGACGCGATGGACTCCGTGGGCGCCTGGGACGACCAGCGCTGGGCGACGGTCGGTTCGCGCATGCTCCGTGAACGGGTCTCGGAGCTCGTCTCGGCGCTGCGCGGGACCCGGCGGACCGTGGTGGCGGTGAGCAACGAGGTCGGGTCGGGCATCGTCCCCGAGACGTCGTCGGGGCGCCGCTTCCGCGACGAACTGGGCCGTCTCAACACGGAGTTCGCCGGGGAGTGCGAGCACGTGCTGCTGGTCACGGCCGGGATCGTGCAGCCGTTGCGCGGCTGACGGCACGGGGCCGTCCGGAAGCACCGCGGCACCCGGGCACGACCCCCGTGTGCGTAGGCACCGCACCGCCGTACGCTCCGGGTCCGTACCGTACGCTTCGCCTACATGACTGACGGCACCCTGGACCTGGACGACTTCTCCGATCTCATCGAGCGCCCGCACGGCGGACTGCGCCGGGACGCCGAGGAGCGGAGGGCGCGGACGGGCCTGCCGCCCGAGTCGCTGGGCAGGCTCGACGAGCTGGGCGAGTGGCTGACGGCCGCTCAGGGACATCTGCCTGTCGCGCCGCTGCGGCACCCCCGGCTGGTCGTCTTCGCCGGGGATCACGGTGTCGCCTCGCTGGACGTCTCGTCCCACCGGGCCGGTACGGCGCACACGCTCGTGCGGGAGACGCTGGAGGGCACGACGCCCGCGGCGATCCTCGCCAGGAAGTTCGAAGTCCCGGTCAGGATCGTGGACATGGCGCTCGACTGCGACCCGTCGGACCTCCCGGAAGAGATGACGCGGCACCGGGTGCGCCGCTCCTCCGGCCGTCTCGACATCGAGGACACACTGACCGGGCCGGAGGCGGAGGCCGCTTTCCGCGCGGGGATGGCCGTCGCCGACGAGGAGGCGGACGCGGGCACGGACCTCGTCGTGCTCGGCGATCTGTCGGTCGGTGGCACGACGGCCGCGGGGACGCTGATCGCGGCGCTCTGCGGCACCGATGCCTCGGTGGTCACGGGCAGGGGCGGCGGGGTGATCGACGACCTGACGTGGATGCGCAAGTGCGCGGCCATCAGGGACGGGTTGCGCCGTGCGCGGCCCGTGCTGGGCGATCAGCTGGAGCTCCTGGCCGCGGTCGCGGGCGCCGACCTGACGGCCATGACCGGGTTCCTGCTCCAGTCCGCGGTGCGGCGCACGCCCGTCGTGCTCGACGGTGTCGTCACAGCGGCGTGCGCGCTCGTGGCTCAGCGCGTCGCCTTCAGGGCCCCGGACTGGTGGGTCGCCGGGCACGCGACCAGCGAGCCCGCGCAGGAGAAGGCGTTCGACCGCATGGCGCTCGATCCCGTGATCGAGCAGCGCGTCGAGGTCGGCGGCGGCGCGGGAGCACTGCTGGCCCTGCCGCTGGTGCAGGCGGCGGCAGAACTCGCGGCGCAGCTTCCCGTACGGGAGGACGCCGTCGACGAGAAGGACGGCGAGAGCCACAGTGCGGCGGACTCCCCCGCGCTGGACGCGACTTGAGCACTCACGGGAGCGCTCGCGGCTCGAGCGGTCGCCGGATGCGGCCCGAGCGGCGAACCGTCTTCGGCGACGTCCCGTCCTGATCAACTGGGTACGCGCGCCCCGCTGCCGGACGGTGCAGGCCACCGACTCTTTCACACCGGAACCGACTTGGCATGTGCCCTGACCTGGCATGGGCCTGGGCCCGGTCGCGGCGCCGAACCGATCGGCCGGACTCGCTGACGGGGACCGTCCGACGGCGGCGCTCGCGATGCGGCATGCGAAGCACCGTCGACGGGTCGCGCGCGAGCGGTGCCGCTGCGGACCGTGAAGCGCTAGCCTGCGCTTCGATGGACACCACTCCCCCGGACGGGCCCGAACAGGCCGGCGGGCCCGGCAAGTCCGGCCCGGACGGCCCCTTCGGCGAGCTTCGCAAGGACCGGGACGGCACGGCCCGGGACCGCGAGGACCGCGACCGCGAACCTCCTGAGCCCGTCGAGGAGAATTCCCGCGAGAAGGACGCCCGCGGGTCCGCCGGCCCGTCCGAGGGCAAGGACCGGAAGGGCCCCGGCAAGGCCGCGGAGGCCGCCGCCTCCGCCGAGGACGGCATCCGCTTCGCGCTCGGCACGCTCACCGTCCTCCCGGTGAACGTCCCGCGCTGGGACCGCCGGTCCGCGCGCCGTGGAATGGAATGGGCCCCGCTCGCAGGTCTGCTCGTCGGGCTCACGGCCGCCGCCGTAGGCCTGTTGATGCTGCTGCTCGGCACGTCCTCGCTGCTCGCCGCGGTCGTCTCGGTGGCAGTGCCCGCCGTGCTCACGCGGGCCCTGCACCTCGACGGTCTCGCCGACGTCGCCGACGGCCTGGGCAGCGCGAAGCCCGCCGAGGGCGCGCTGCGGATCATGAAGCAGTCGGACATCGGGCCGTTCGGTGTGATCACCCTCGTGCTCGTGCTGCTGGCGCAAGTCGCTGTGGTCAACGAGCTCTACGATCAAGGGGGTTGGGCGCACGGAGCGCTCGCCGTGATCGTCTCGGCCGTCACCGCGCGCACGGCGCTCACGCTCGCAGCCCGTTCGGGTGTTCCTGCCGCACGCCCGGAGGGCCTCGGCTCCATCGTCGCGGGCACCGTTCCCGTACGTACGGCAGTGATCGTCGCCGCGGGCGTCGCCGTGGTGAGCGCCGCGGCGGCCGCGATCGTGAACCTGTGGTGGAACCCCCTCTTCGGCGCCGTCTCGTACCTCTTCGCCGTGGCCCTCGGACTGGCCGCCGCGGAGCTGCTGTTGCGCCACTGCCGCCGTCGTCTCGGCGGCGTCACCGGCGACGTCTTCGGTGCGCTGGCGGAGTGCGCGGCCACCGTGACGCTGGTCGTGCTCGCCTTCGGCTGACCCTCCGGTCGGCCGGCCTCTGCCGGGGCGCCACGCCAGGACCTCAGTACCCGCCCCGGGGCCCGGTGTTGACCTCCGTGGTGGGCGTAAGGTCTCAGGCACTACACGTGTTGCGCGGGCATACGATGCCCGACGTGCCGGAAGCCGTTCACCCGTATCCGGCGGTCCGCCACTCCGGCATCCGAATAGGAAGAAGGTCCCTCTCACCGTGTCTGCTCTGACTCTCAGCACCTCGTCCGCCACGACTCAGCGCGCGGACGTCGTCGTGATCGGTGTCGCCAAGGGCGCCAAGGGCCCAGTCGTCGCTCTGGGCGGCGAGGCCGTGGACAAGGCGTACGGCGGGAAGCTCGCCGCGACCCTTGACGCGCTCGGCGCGGGCGGCAGCGAGGGCGAGACCACGAAGCTCCCGGCGCCGGCCGCCGGGATCAAGGCACCGGTGGTGCTGGCCGTCGGCCTGGGCGAAGCCCCCGGCAAGAACGAGTCCTACGACCTGGAGACGCTGCGCCGCGCCGCCGGCACGGCTGCCCGTGCCCTGGCCGGCACGAAGAAGGCCGCGTTCGCTCTGCCCGTCGACGACGCGGCGGCCGTGGGAGCCGTGACCGAGGGGGCGCTGCTCGGTGCCTACTCCTTCACCTCCTACCGCAGCTCCGACGGCGGCGGAACGAACGGCAGGAAGGGCGGCGCCGGCCGGAGCGAGAAGAAGGACCAGGACGGTGCGAGCACCCCGCTCGCCGAGATCACCGTGGTCGGCGCCAAGCCGCGGGACAAGGCGCACAAGGCTGCTGCCGAGCGTGCCGAGGTGCTCGCGACCGAGGTGGGGCGCGCCCGTGACCTGATCAACACCCCCTCCAACGACCTCACTCCGGCCGCCTTCGCCGACCGCGCGAAGGAGGCCGCCAAGGAGCACAGCCTGGACATCGAGGTGCTCGACGAGGGCGCACTCACCAAGGGCGGCTACGGCGGCATCCTCGGCGTCGGCAAGGGATCGGAGAACCCTCCGCGTCTGGTGCGGATCTCGCACACGCACCCCAAGGCGAAGAAGACCGTCGCCCTCGTGGGCAAGGGCATCACCTACGACTCGGGCGGCATCTCCCTCAAGCCCGTGGGCCACAACGAGACGATGAAGTGCGACATGAGCGGCGCCGCCGCCGTGTTCGCGGCCGTGGTCTCGGCCGCCCGCCTCGGCCTGCGCGTCAATGTGACCGGCTGGCTGGCGCTCGCCGAGAACATGCCGTCCGGCTCGGCCACTCGTCCGGGTGACGTGCTGACGATGTACAGCGGCAAGACCGTCGAGGTCCTCAACACCGACGCCGAGGGGCGGCTGGTGCTGGCGGACGCCCTGACCCGCGCGTGCGAGGAGTCGCCGGACGCGATCGTCGACGTGGCCACCCTCACCGGAGCGATGATGCTGGCCCTGGGCAGCCGCACCTTCGGCGTCCTCAGCAACAACGACGACTTCCGCACCACGGTGCACGAACTGTCCGAGGAAGCGGGCGAGGCGTCCTGGCCGATGCCGATGCCGACGCATCTGCTCAAGGGCATGGAGTCCCCGGTCGCCGACATCTCCAACATCGGCGAGCGGCTGGGCGGAGGCCTCGTGGCGGGCCTGTTCCTCAACGAGTTCGTCGACGAGAAGGTCCTGTGGGCGCATCTCGACATCGCTGGGCCCGCGTTCAACGACTCCGGCCCGTTCGGTTACACCCCCAAGGGCGGCACCGGCTCCGGAGTGCGCACCCTGGTGCGTGTCGCCGAGCGTGCGGCGGCGGGCGAGCTCCCCTGATACGCCGCGGCGTTCGCCCGTTCCTCCCCCTTCCCGCGGATGCGTGCGGAGCTACGTGAGGAGCGTCACACTTTCCGTCGCTTTTTAGGGGTACGTCAGGCAGTCACCCCGCGGTACGGCCTGGTTCGCCGTGAGCGATCACGGCCGTACCGCTGGGTACACGGCCCCGCGTCCCGCAGCCCGCCGACAAGTGCGAAGATGGGTCCCCGGCAGGACAGGGCCCCAGCACGGCTTCACCAAGCCGAGTCCAGGGCCGAGCAGTACAGCGGCCGCAATACAGCCGCCCGGTCTGAAGGAGACCGGCTCCGGCGTACCCATGCATGGAGGACGTGACGTGGCGAACGACGCCAGCACCGTTTTCGACCTAGTGATCCTCGGAGGCGGTAGCGGCGGTTATGCCGCTGCCTTGCGCGGGGCGCAGCTGGGTCTCGACGTCGCCCTGATCGAGAAGGACAAGCTGGGCGGCACCTGTCTGCACCGGGGCTGCATCCCCACCAAGGCTCTGCTGCACGCCGGCGAGCTGGCCGACCAGGCCCGAGAGGGAACGAAGTTCGGCGTGAAGAGCTCCTTCGAGGGCATCGACATGGCCGGTGTGCACAAGTACAAGGACGGCGTGGTCTCCGGGCTGTACAAGGGCCTGCAGGGACTCGTCGCCTCCCGCAAGATCACCTACGTCGAGGGCGAGGGACGGCTCTCCTCCCCGACCTCCGTCGACGTCAACGGCCAGCGCTACGAGGGCCGTCACATCCTCCTCGCGACCGGCTCGGTCCCCAAGTCGCTGCCCGGCCTGGAGATCGACGGCAACCGCATCATCTCCTCCGACCACGGGCTGCGCCTGGACCGGGTCCCGGAGTCCGCCGTCATTCTGGGCGGCGGCGTCATCGGCGTCGAATTCGCCTCCGCCTGGAAGTCGTTCGGCACGGACGTGACCATCGTCGAGGGCCTTCCCCACCTCGTTCCGGCCGAGGACGAGAGCAGCTCCAAGCTGTTGGAGCGCGCGTTCCGCAAGCGCGGCATCTCCTTCTCGCTCGGCTCCTTCTTCGAGAAGGCCGAGTACACCAACGACGGCGTGAAGGTCAGCCTCGCCAACGGCAAGGAGTACGAGGCCGAGGTCCTGCTCGTCGCGATCGGCCGCGGCCCGGTCTCGCAGGGCCTGGGCTACGAGGAGGCCGGGGTCGCCATGGACCGCGGGTTCGTCCTCGCCGACGAGTACTGCCGCACGAACGTGCCGACCATCTCGGCGGTGGGCGACCTCATCCCGACACTGCAACTCGCGCACGTCGGCTTCGCCGAGGGCATCCTCGTCGCGGAGCGGCTGGCCGGGCTGAACCCGGTGCCGGTGGACTACGACGGCGTTCCGCGGGTGACGTACTGCCACCCGGAGGTCGCCTCCGTCGGCGTCACCGAGGAGAAGGCCAAGGAGATCTACGGGGCCGACAAGGTCGTCACCCTCAAGTACAACCTCGCCGGCAACGGCAGGAGCAAGATCCTCAACACCACGGGCGAGATCAAGCTGGTTCAGGTCCGCGATGGTGCCGTGGTCGGCGTCCACATGGTCGGTGACCGGATGGGCGAGCAGGTGGGCGAGGCCCAGCTCATCTACAACTGGGAAGCACTGCCGGCCGAGGTCGCGCAGCTGATCCACGCACACCCGACGCAGAGCGAGGCGCTCGGCGAGGCCCACCTGGCCCTCGCGGGCAAGCCGCTGCACTCCCACGACTGACCAAGTCCGGGCGCTACCCGCATCCGCACCATTCCGTTAGGAGCAACAGAAACCATGGCGGTTTCCGTAACCCTGCCGGCGCTCGGCGAGAGCGTCACCGAGGGCACCGTCACCCGCTGGCTGAAAGCCGAGGGTGAGCAAGTGGAGGCCGACGAGCCGTTGCTCGAGGTCTCCACCGACAAGGTCGACACCGAGATCCCGGCCCCCGCGGCCGGCACGCTCTCCTCCATCAAGGTGGCCGAGGACGAGACGGTCGAGGTCGGCGCCGAACTGGCCGTGATCGACGATGGGGCATCCCCGGCGCAGCCAGGGGACGGCGGTTCAGCAGCGGCGGCCGAGGCACCGGCCGCAGAGCCGGAGCCGGCAGCCGAGCCCGCGCAGGCGCAGCCGCAGCCGCAGCCCGCCGCGGCGGCGCCCGCCGGCGGTGGCGGTGCCGGCTCGGCGGAGGGTACGGACGTGGTCCTTCCCGCGCTCGGCGAGAGCGTCACCGAGGGCACCGTCACCCGCTGGCTGAAGCAGGTCGGCGAGGAGGTGCAGGCGGACGAGCCGTTGCTGGAGGTCTCCACCGACAAGGTCGACACCGAGATCCCCGCGCCCGCCGCCGGCACGCTGCTGGAGATCGTCGTCGGTGAGGACGAGACCGCCGAGGTCGGCGCGAAGCTCGCCGTGATCGGTGCCGCAGGGGCCGCTCCGGCGGCCGAGGCCGCTCCCGCGCCCGCCCAGCCCGAGGCTCAGCCGGCTCCCGCGCCGGCGCAGCCCGAGCCGCAGCCGGCACCGGCCGAGCCCGCCCCCGCCCCGAAGGCGCAGCCGGCTCCGGCCGCGCCCACGCCCGCACCGGCTCCCGCGCCGGCGGCGCCCGCCTCTCCCGCGGTGAGCGAGTCCGACGGCGCGTACGTCACCCCGCTCGTCCGCAAGCTGGCCAACGAGCAGGGCATTGACCTGAGTACCGTCAAGGGCACGGGTGTCGGCGGCCGTATCCGCAAGCAGGACGTCACCGCCGCGGCGGAGGCCGCCAAGGCGGCGGCACCTGCCCCGGCCGCCGCTGCCGCGGGTGCGTCGACGGCTCCCAAGTCGCCGAAGCTGGAGCCCTCTCCGCTGCGCGGCCAGACGGTGAAGATGCCGCGTATCCGCAAGGTGATCGCGGAGAACATGATGAAGGCGCTGCACAACCAGGCGCAGCTGTCGACGGTGGTCGAGGTCGACGTCACGCGCGTGATGCGGCTCCGGGCACGTGCCAAGGACTCCTTCGCGGCGCGAGAGGGCGTCAAGCTCTCCCCGATGCCCTTCTTCGTGCAGGCCGCGGCGGAGGCGCTCAAGGCCCACCCCTCGGTCAACTCGCGGCTCAACGACGACGGGACGATCACCTACCACGACGTCGAGAACATCGGCATCGCGGTGGACTCCGAGAAGGGCCTGATGGTCCCGGTCATCAAGGAGGCCGGGAACCTCAACCTCGCGGGCATCGCGCGCAAGACGGCGGAGCTGGCGAAGAAGGTCCGCGAGGGCGGGCTCGGCCCGGACGACATGTCCGGCGGCACGTTCACGATCAGCAACACCGGTTCGCGCGGTGCGCTGTTCGACACGGTCATCGTGAACTACCCGCAGGTCGCGGAGCTCGGCATCGGCGCCACCGTCCGCCGTCCGATGATCATCAACCACCCGGAGCTGGGCGAGACCGTCGCCATCCGCGACATGGTCTACCTGACCCTGTCCTACGACCACCAGCTGGTCGACGGCGCGGACGCCGCGCGCTACCTCGGCGACGTCAAGGCCCGCCTGGAAGCAGGCGAGTTCGAGGGCGAACTGGGTCTGTGACCCACCGCTGAACGGCCTCACGACGGCCCCGCACGGACAGCTCCTGCTGCTCCGCGCGGGGCCGTCGTCGCACGTCGGGCCGCTCGCGGGTTGGTCCGCGTGCGGAACGGGATCCCGTGGCGGAAACGGGCCCGGTGGGGAGGCGTCCGCGCGTACGATCGGGCCCCGGCACAAAACACCGGAGAACGCCCCATGCTGCGCATCCACTTCACGGGTACCGACCTCGCGCGGACACACGTCGCCGAGAGCCCCGACCCGCTCTGGGAGACGGTCTTCAGCCTGCACATGCTGCGCGCCCGCTACGGCAGGCTGCCGTTCGCGGACTGGCGCCGCCGGGTCCGGGCCGATCTGCGCGGGCACGGACGCACCGACGACGTACGGCAGTTGATGCCGCTTCTGCCCGATGCCAGCTACTTCCCCGACTTCCTCACACCGCCCGAGGGGCTGCTGGGCCTGGAGGAAGGCATCGAGGCGATCGTCGCCACGCCGCGCCGGCGCATCTCGCACGAACTGGGCATCCTGCACGAGCGAGTCGGCGCACCGAGCTGGGCGCAGGACCTGACCGACCGCTCTCCGCACGCCCGCCGGCATCTCGGGGAGATGATCTCCGGCTATCACGACCGCGCACTCACCCCGTACTGGCCGACGATCCGCCGTCGCGCGGCTGCCGACCGCGCGGTGCGCATCCGCGCGCTGCAAACCGGTGGCGTGGGCGGCGCCCAGGGCCTGCTGGCGAGCTTCCGCCCCGCGATGCGCTGGCGGTCACCCGTGCTGGAGATACCCACGCACCCGGTGGACCGCGATCTGCATCTGGAAGGCCGCGGACTGCTGCTGGTGCCCTCCCAGTTCCTCTGGAACCGCCCCGTGCCGCTGGCCGATCCAGAACTGCCGCCGACGGTCCTGTATCCCCTCGACCGGGACGCGCGGTGGATGTCCATCGTTCCGCACGGCGCGGGTGAGCCCTCGCCGTCCGGCGACCCCCTCGCGCGGCTGCTGGGCAGGACGCGCGCGGAAGTGCTGCGTGCCGCGGCCACCGTCCCGAACACGACCGAACTCGCCCGCCACGTCGGCATCTCGCCCTCGGCCGCGAGCCAGCACGCCGCGGTCCTGCGGGACGCGGGGCTCATCATCAGTCACCGGCACGCCAACAGCGTGTTCCACCAGCTCAGTTCGGCAGGGGGCGCGCTGCTGCGGCAGCAGTCGGAGGACTCGGACCGTACGTGAGGCCGACGGCGGACGCGGGCACATCGCGCGGGGGCCGCGCTCCTGGCATCCGGTACAGCAAGCCCCCCGCCTGCGGTTGCGAGCAGGCGGGGGCGCCCTCGGGCGGCCGTGGCCGGAGTTGCTTGCCGTTCCCGGCCGACGCCGCCCCGACAGAGGCAGACCCGGGGCGCCGCCCTGGGTCTTCCTTGCTGTCCCCCCTCTGCCCAGGGCGGTGTACGCCCTGCACGCCAAGGACTGTGACGCAGAAACGGCTTTGCGGCCACTTTGATGAAGCCACAGACACAACACACAGGTCATAGGGGTGAGTTGGCCGCAAGCGGCGGCAAGTCGCCCCGCCGGGTACCGAGTCGGGATGAACCCCGCCGGTCGCACCGGAGAGCCTTGGGCGGGCATGCTCCCGGTATGGACAACGCCGAAGCACTCGTCATCGGAGGGCGCGCCGGAGTGGGCAAGTCGACCGTGGGGTGGGAGGTTTCGGCCCGGCTCCGCGCCGCCGGAGTCGCGCACGCCGTCATCGAGGGCGACTTCATGGGCCAGGTGCATCCCGCCCCGGCAGAGGACCCGCACCGCACGGGGATCGTCGAGCGCAATCTGACGGCGGTGTGGGGCAACTACGCCGAGCTCGGATACCGGCGTCTGATCTACACCAACACCCTCAGCGTCATGCCCGGGATGGGGGACGTGTTCCGGCACGCGATGGGAGAGGATGCACGCCTCGTCCGCGTCCTGCTGACCGCCTGCGACCGGACGGCACAGGAGCGGCTGACGGAGCGCGAACGCGGATCGGAGCTGGAGAAGGAACTGCGCAGCAGCGTCCACAAGGCGCGGCTGCTCGACGAGGGCGCGCCGGACGGCACCGTGCGGGTGAGCACCGACGGCCGGCCCGTCATCGACGTCGCCCACGAGGTGCTGGCCGCCACCGGCTGGGTCTCGTGACGAACCCCTCACGGATCGTGGCCCCCGCCCGGCGCACCCGTAACCTACGGGGTCGTATCGTCGAGGCACCGTCCCCGCCGAGCACATCCGGAACCACCGGCCTCCCGGACCGCCCCAGGAAGGACCCGCTCCCGTGACCTCGACCCCGTCCCGGCCGCTGGCGCACTCGCTGCGCGAGCAGATCCGCGAGCACATCGTGGACGGCATCGTCAGCGGCCGGTGGAAGCCCGGCGAGCGGATCGTGGAGCGGCGCATCGCCGTGGAACTGGAGGTCAGCCAGACACCGGTGCGGGAGGCGCTGCGTGAGCTGGAGACGCTGCGGCTGATCGAGTCGGCGACGAACAAGGGCGTGCGCGTCCGGGAGTTGTCGGCGGCCGACCTGGAGGAGATCTACCCGGTACGCGCCGGGCTGGAGCAGATCGCCGCCGAGCTTGCAGCTCCGCACCTCGCGGGTGACGCCTCCGCGTTGCAGCCGCATGTCGCGGCCCTGTACGAGGCGGACCGTGCCGGTGACGGCGAGGCGCAGGTGCGGCACACCGTCGCCTTCCACCGGGAGATGGTGCGGGCGGCGGGCAACAGCGTGCTGCTGCACACCTGGGAGTCGCTGGGCATCGAGGTGTGGACGGCCCTGTCGATCCGCTGGCTCGGGACGGTGCAGCAGTCGTACGCGGAGGAGCACGAGGCGGTCATGGAGGCGTTCCGTCGCCGTGATCCGCGTATCGCGGAGCTCGTCAAGGCGCATGTGCTGGGCTGCGCGCCGGCACCGCGGGACGGCGGCTCCTGAGCGGGGCCCCGGCGGCGGGGACGCCGCTCAGTGCACGTGGTTCTTGATGTTCAGACGACCGGGATGACGTCGAGCACGTCGTCCGCGAGGCGTGCCGCTGTCGGCTCGTATGTGCGGGCCAGCGCGCGGAAGCAGGTCTCCGCCCGGATCGCGGGCCAGTCCTGAGGCAGGTGTTCCGCGGGCAGGTGCGGGTCCTGGCGGACGAGCCGCAGCCAGTCGGTGTGCAGCATGAGCTGCCGTGCCAGGTCGTCGGGCGCGGAGGGCAGCGGCGGGCGGCGCCCGGTGTCCCAGCGCCCGAGGAACTCCCGGTAGCCGTCGGCGATCGAGGCGGCGTCGAAGGCCTTGCGTACGAGGTCCGCGGCCTCGGTCGGCTTGAACGCCTGTGCCCGGAGCACGGTGACGTGCTCGTCGAGGCCCATCGGCGCGAGGATCGCGGCGGCGTCCTTCTCGCCGGGGGCGATCCACAGCCCGTTCTGCAGCGGCCCGAAGCCCTCCCATATCAGCCGTGAGCGCAGATCGTGCCGTTCGCGGCGGCGGCTGTCGGGCAGGGAGAAGCCGACGAGCGTCCATGTGCCGTCCCAGTCCCGGTTGACGGCTCCGGTCTCCCAGATGCGGCGGTGCCCGTCCTGGAGCACCTCCTCGGCGTGCGGCGTGAGCCCGAAGAAGACCTTGCGGCCCTGACGGTGGCGCACCAGCAGATTCCGTTTGGCCATGCGGGCGAGCGTTGAGCGCACGGCCTCCTCGCCGACGCCGGCGCGTGCGAAGACGTCGATGACGCTGCCGGAGTAGACGCCGGTACCGCGCCCGAGTACATGGATGCCGAAGAAGCTGAACATGAGGGACTGCGGACGGACGGCGGGGCCGAGCTCCCGGTCCGGTTCTTCTGTCTCTGCACTGCTGGGCGTCACGTCGAAAAGCGTAGCCGCCGGAGACTGATGTTGTGCACATTATTGACGGTCGTCTCAGAACAGCCGTACGTTCCTTGGCGTACGGACGCGAGAGCCGCAGCGGCCGAGAGAGGTACGTGCCCATGGATCTGTCCGGGAAAGCAGCCGTCGTGACCGGCAGCGGCCGGGGGCTGGGCCTCGCCTACGCGGAGGCCCTTGCCGGCGCCGGAGCGTCCGTCGTGGTCAACGACGTCGACGCGACCGCCGCCGCGGCTGCCGTCGAGAAGATCACGGCCGGCGGAGGACGCGCCGTGTCCGTGGTCGCTCCGGTCGGTGAGACCTCGACCGCGGACGCCCTGGTGGATGCGGCCGTCGAGAACTTCGGGCGGCTGGACGTCATGGTCACCAACGCGGGGGTCCTGCGCGACAAGGTGCTGTGGAAGATGTCGGACGAGGACTTCGACACCGTCGTCGACGTGCATCTGCGCGGCACGTTCACCTGTGCCCGCGCGGCGGCGGTACGGATGCGGGAACAGGGCACCGGCGGGCGGCTGATCCTGGTCTCCTCCCCCGCCGGGCAGCGCGGCAACTTCGGGCAGACCAACTACGCGGCCGCCAAGGCCGGCATCGTCGCCATGGCCCGGACATGGGCGATGGAACTGGCACGTGCGGGCATCACGGCGAACGCGATCGTGCCCATTGCCGCCACCGAGATGACGAAGTCGATCCCCGCCTTCGCGCCCCTCATCGAGGAGGCCGAGAGGACGGGCGGCCCGCTGCCCGAATGGCTGCGCAGGGACGAGGGGTTCGGGACGGCGGAGGACGCCGCACCGCTCGTCGTCTTCCTCGCCTCCGACGCGTCGTCCGAGGTGACGGGACAGGCGATCGGCATCGGCGGCGACAAGCTCGCCCTGTGGTCGCACCCGCGGGAGAAGGCGGCGGCGTACGCCGGCGGCGGTTGGGACGCGGACTCCATCGCCGCCTCCTGGAGCACCGGGCCGGGAGCACAGCCGGAGACGTACGGCATACCCGCGCCGCGCACGCCGGAGGCGCCGCGATGACCCGGGCGGACGGTGCGCCCCGCGAACCGGCAATCGACCCCGATGAGTTGACGGCCATCGACGTGCACACCCACGCCGAGGTGTCGGCCGACGGGCACGGATCGCTCAGCCCGGAACTCTTCGGTGCCTCCGCCGAGTACTTCAAGACGCACACCGAACGGCAGCCCACCATCGGCCAGATGGCCTCCTACTACCGCGAACGCAGCATGGCCGCCGTGGTCTTCACCGTCGACGCCGAGCATGCGACGGGACATCCCCGCATCTCCAACGAGGAGGTCGCCGAGAGCTGTGCGCACCACTCCGACGTCCTGATCCCCTTCGGCAGCGTCGACCCGTGGAAGGGCAGGGCGGCCGTGCGGGAGGCGCGCAGGCTCGTCACCGAACACGGCGTGCGCGGCTTCAAGTTCCACCCGAGCATCCAGGCCTTCTCGCCCGACGACCGGATGGCCTACCCGCTCTACGAGGCGATCGAGGAACTGGGCGTCCCCGCTCTCTTCCACACGGGCCAGACCGGCATCGGCGCCGGGGTGCCCGGCGGCGGCGGAATCCGGCTGAAGTACAGCAACCCGATGCTCGTCGACGATGTCGCCGTGGACTTCCCCGAGTTGCGCATCATCCTCGCCCACCCGTCGTTCCCCTGGCAGGACGAGGCGCTGGCCGTCGCGACGCACAAGCCGTACGTGCACATCGACCTCTCGGGCTGGTCCCCGAAGTACTTCCCGCCGCAACTCGTGCGCTACGCCAACAGCCTGCTCAAGGACAAGGTCCTCTTCGGCTCGGACTACCCGGTCATCACGCCCGACCGCTGGCTCTCCGACTTCGACAAGCTCGAGATCAAACCCGAGGTACGTCCCAAGATCCTCAAGGAGAACGCGGCCCGTCTGCTCGGCCTCACGAAGCCGGCGACCGGCCCGGCGGCGGAAGGAAGCCCATGACCACCACGGTTCACGGTGTGGAGGAGCTCAAGGCCCTCGCCGGCCAGGACCTCGGCAGCAGCGACTGGCTGGAGATCACACAGGAGCGGATCGGCACGTTCGCCGACGCCACCGACGATCACCAGTGGATCCACGTCGACGAGGAGGCGGCCGCGTCCGGTCCCTTCGGCGTCACCATCGCCCACGGTTACCTCACACTCTCCCTCGTCATCCCGCTCTTCCAGCAGCTGCTGCAGATCAGCGGCGTCTCGATGAGCGTCAACTACGGGCTGGGAAAGGTGCGTTTCCCGGCTCCCGTACCCGTCGGCAGCAGGATCCGCCTGACGGGCAAGGCCGGCTCCGTGGTGGAGGTGTCCGGGGGCGGGGTCCAGATGGAGCTCGACTTCACCGTGGAGAGCGACGGTTCGGACAAGCCCGCGTGCGTGGGCCAGGCCCTCTACCGGCACTACAGCTGAGCCCCGGGCTCACGCTCGTCCCGCAACTCACCGACACGGGAGGCCAGTCATGGCCGGCACCGCACCATCAGGCACCCACTCCCCCGGCGCCGCAGGGAACGTCCAGCTTCGCCGGGCGGTCACCTCCAGTTTCCTCGGCAGCGTGATCGAGTACTACGACTTCCTCCTCTACGCCACCGCCTCGGCCGTGGTCTTCAGCAAGGTCTTCTTCACCGACCTCGACCCGCTGGCGGGCACCGTGGCCAGCTTCGGCACCTTCGCCGCCGGCTATCTGGCCCGTCCCCTCGGCGGCGTGGTCTTCGGGCACTTCGGCGACAGGCTCGGCCGCAAGCGCATGCTCGTGATGACGATGACCCTGATGGGCACCGTCAGCTTCCTCATCGGCGTGCTCCCGACGTACGAGCAGATCGGCAGCTGGGCGGCGGTCATGCTCGTGCTGCTGCGGGTCCTGCAGGGTGTCGCGGTCGGCGGCGAGTGGGGCGGCGCCGTCCTGATGTCCGCCGAGCACGCGACGTCGCGGCGCGGCCTGTGGGCGAGTTTCACCAACGCCGGGGCACCCTTCGGGATGGTGCTCTCCACGGCGGCACTCACGGCGACCGGCGCCGTCGTCGGCGAGCAGGCCCTCCTCGAATGGGGCTGGCGCATCCCGTTCCTGCTCAGCATCGTGCTGCTGGCCGTGGGGCTGTTCGTGCGGATGCGGGTGGAGGAGACGCCCGTCTTCGAGGCGGCGCGCGCCGGGAAGGACAGCAAGCCGCCCCTTCTCGACCTGCTGCGGCACCACCCGCGCAGCCTGCTGCTCGCGGTGGCGGTCGGGCTCGCGGCGTTCGTCGCGCAGGGCACGCTGACGACGTTCCTCATCGCCCACGGAGTCCAGACCGGGCACGAACGGCAGACGGTGCTGAACGCGCTCACGCTCTCCTCCGCGCTGGCCGTGCCGGGCATCATCGGCTGGTCCGCGCTCTCGGACCGGGTCGGGCGGCGTCCCGTCGTCCTCGCCGGCGCGGTCGCCATGGGCATCTTCGCCTTCGCCCTCTTCCCGATGGTCGACGCCGGAAGCGCTCTGCTGCTGACGGTGGCGCTGGTGCTGGGCCAGTCCGTCATCCACCCGATGATGTACGGACCGCTGGCGGCGCTGTACGCCGAACTGTTCAGCACCCGCAGCCGCTACACCGGCGCCTCCCTCGGGTACCAGCTCGCCGGGACGGGCGCGGGTCTGGCTCCGCTGCTCTTCGCCGAGGTCCAGCGAGCTGCCGGCGGTGGCGGGACGCTCACCGTGTCCCTGGTCGTCGCGGGATTCTGCGCGCTGACGGTGGTGAGCGTCGTGCTGCTGGGCGAGACCCGCGGCCGGGACCTCTCCGAGAAGCCCGGGGCCGACTCCCGTCCCCTGAGCAGGAGTTGACGATGCACAACCAGGGCATCGGATCGTGGCCGGCGCGACGGGCCCAGCTCTCGCCGGGACGCACCGCGTTCGTCCACGAGGGCGACGCGGTCACCTATGCGCAGCTCCACGAACGCAGCACCCGTCTGGCGTCCCAGCTGAAGGCGGAGGGGGTGGGCCCCGGCGACCGTGTGGCGTATCTGGGCACGAACCACCCGGCGTTCGCCGAGACGATGTTCGCCACGCACATGCTCGGCGGTGTCTTCGTGCCGCTCAACTTCCGCCTCACGGCACCCGAACTCGACTACGTGCTCGGCCACTCGGAAGCATCCCTGCTGGTGTACGGCCACGGGAGCGCGGAGACCGCGGCCGCCCTCACCGCACGCGACGGTCTGCGTGGCGTCGTGGCCCTGCGCGACCCGTCCCCGGGTGAGAGGGACTACGAGCCGTGGCTCGCCTCGGGTGATCCGTCACCCCTCGACGTACCGGTCTCGCGCGACGACCCGGCCTTCATCCTCTACACCTCCGGAACCACGGGCAGGCCCAAGGGCGCGGTCCTCACGCACGCCAACATCATCTGGAACACGCTCAATCTGATGGTGGGCCTCGACATCGCGTCCGACGAGGTGACGCTGATCAGCGCTCCGCTCTTCCACGTCGCGGCGCTGAACCAGATGCTGCTCCCCACGTTCCTCAAGGGCGGATGCAGCGTGATCATGCCGGCGTGGGACGTCGACGCCTGCTACGACCTGATCGCCGAGCACGGCATCACCTGGATGTTCGGCGTGACGACGATGTTCGCCGCTTTCGCCCAGTCCCCGCGGTGGGCCGGCGCCGACCTCTCCTCGCTCCGCCACCTCATGTCCGGGGGCGCGCCGATCCCGGAGGCGCTGATCCGCACGTACCAGGAGCGGGGCCTCGTCTTCTGCCAGGGCTACGGGCTCACCGAGACCTCACCCGGCGCGACGTGGCTCGAAGCGGCGGAGAGCGTCGAACGGGCGGGCTCGGCCGGGGTGCCGGTGTTCTTCGCCGATGTGCGCCTGGTACGGCCCGACCTGACGGAAACCGCACCGGGCGAGCGGGGCGAGGTCCTCATCCAGGGCCCCAACGTCACGCCGGGCTACTGGAACGACCCCGAAGCAACGGCGGCTGCCTTCTCCGAAGGCGGGTGGTTCCACTCCGGGGACATCGCGACACGTGACGCGGACGGCTTCGTCACCATCGTCGACCGCGTCAAGGACATGTACATCTCGGGCGGTGAGAACGTCTATCCGGCCGAGACCGAGGCCGTCCTCTTCGCGCACCCCTCGATCGCGGGGTGCGCGGTGATCGGCGTGCCGGACGAGAAGTGGGGGCAGACGGGCCGGGCGTTCTTCACGCTGCGCCCCGGCACGCACGCCACCGCCGACGAGTTGCGCTCGTTCCTCGCCGCACGCCTGGCCAAGTACAAGATCCCCGCGCACTTCGACGAGGTCGACTCGCTGCCCCGCACCGGCTCGGGCAAGGTCCAGAAGCAGAAGCTCCGCGAACTGCCCCTTCCACCCTGAAGTTAGTGTGTGTCCATGTCGGAGGAGGTCGCGGCGTTCCGCCGCTCGCTGGGACTGGACTCGCTGATCGACGTCCACACCCACTTCATGCCGAAGCGCGTACTGGAGAAGGTGTGGGCTTACTTCGACGCGGGCGGTCCGCTCGTGGGGCAGCCCTGGCCGATCGAGTACCGCCACGAGGAAGAGGAACGCCTGCGGCTGCTGCGGGAGTTCGGCGTCAAGGCGTTCACCTCGATGCTCTATCCGCACAAGCCGGGCATGGCACGGTGGCTCAACGACTGGGCCGCCGACTTCTCAGCCCGCACACCGGACTGCCTGCACACGGCGACGTTCTACGCCGAGCCGAGCGCGGGCGACGACGTACGGCGCGCGCTGGAGCAGGGCGCGAGGGTATTCAAGAGCCACCTCCAGGTCGGGGCGTACGACCCCAACGACCCGACACTCAAGGACGTTTGGGGACTGCTCACCGAGGCGGGCGTCCCCATCGTGACGCACTGCGGCTCGGGCCCCAGGCCCGGCCCCTTCACAGGGCCCGGACCGATCGCCACGCTGCTCGACCACAACCCCCGACTCCCCCTGATCGTGGCGCACTTGGGGATGCCGGAGTACGAGGACTTCCTCGGCCTGGCGGAGCGGCACGAGAAGGTCATGCTCGACACGACCATGGCGTTCACGCCGTTCGTCGAGGACGAGGCGCCCTTCCCCCGCCGGGCGCTGCCGCGCCTGGAGGCCCTCCAGGACCGCGTCCTGCTCGGCACGGACTTCCCCAACATCCCGTACACCTACGCCGATGCGCTGCACTCCCTGGAGGAGACGGGCCTGGGCCCGGACTGGCTCCGCGCGGTCTGCCACGACAACGCGGCACGGCTCTTCGGCCTCTGAGCCGTGGCCGCCACCGGCCTGGGCCCGGGGTTCCGGCCACACGCCCGATGAGTTCCGCCCCGCGTCGTCGTCTGCACGTCGTGAGGTCCCTCGCACACCGGCGGGAGGCCGGGGATCGGACGACGAGGAGCGTGGACACCGTGCCCGAGGAGAGCGTGAGCGCCACCCTGACGGTCGCCGTGCCCGCCGCGACGGTGTTCGCGGTGCTGGCGGACCCGACGGCCCATTCCGCGATCGACGGCACCGGCTGGGTCCAGCAGTCTGCCGACCGGGCGACGCTGACCGAGGTCGGGCAGATCTTCCGGATGGACATGTACCACCCCGACCATCCGAACGGTGACTACCAGGTGGCGAACAAGGTCCAGGTGCTCGAGCCGCCGCGCGCCATCGGCTGGCTCCCGGGGTACCGCACGGACGAAGGCGGACTGGACTTCGGCGGCTGGACCTGGCGTTACGACCTGGCGCCGCTCGGCCCGTCCGAGACCGAGGTCAGGCTCACCTACGACTGGTCGGCGGTGCCGCAGTCCATCCGGGAGTACATCGACTTCCCGCCCTTCGGCCCCGAGCACCTCATCAACTCCCTTCACCACCTGGCCGAACTCGCCGGCTCCCACTCCCGCTGAACACGGCTACGGGACCGCGTTCGCGCGTGGGGCGCCGGGCCGCGGACCCCTCCCCCTCTGCGGGGAGAGGCCGCCCCGGAGGGACCACGCACCGGCACCGGAAGAGCCACCCCAGGCAACCGGAACGGCACCTGCGAGCCCCGGCACCGCGTGCCGACTTTCGCGGCACGGAATGCCAATTTCACGGGAAGCTTTGATCGATCATCGATCGCAGGCGTACAGTCCACTTGCTGGGCCGATCCTGTCCTGCCATTCAGGAAGACCCGCACCCGCGGAGGCCCCGCGCCCAGCGGAACCCCGCACCGCGCGGGAACCTCCGCACCCAGCGGACCCCGCACCCCCCGCGGAGCCCCACCGCCGAAAGACCCCCGCCCGCTCCCCGCCCATCCCGTCCGTCCCGTCCGGAAGGTGGCCACCATGCCCCGCCCCGTACGCAACCGTCCGAGCGAGCTCGACCAGTTCCTGGACCGCGACCCGCAGGAGACCGCCGAGTGGCGGGAATCGCTGGACGCCGTCATCGCACATGCCGGCCCCGAGCGCGCCACGTACCTCATGCGCCGCGCTCTGGGCCACGCCCAGGACAGCGGACTGGCGGTGCCGCATCTGCTGGAGACGGACTACGTCAACACCATCCCGACCGCGGCCGAGCCGGAGTTCCCGGGCGACGCGGAGATGGAATCCCGCATCACCGCCTGGAACCGCTGGAACGCCGCCGCGATGGTCACCCGCGGAAGCCGCTACGGCCTCGGCGGTCACATAGCGACCTTCGCCAGCGCCGCCTGGCTGTACGAGACGGGCTTCCAGCACTTCTTCCGCGGCAAGGAGGACCCCGCGTCCGGCGGTTCGGGCGACCAGCTCTACATCCAGGGCCACGCCTCCCCCGGCATCTACGCCCGCGCCTTCCTCGACGGCCGCCTCACCGAGGCCGACCTCGACCGCTTCCGCCAGGAGACCTGGCACCCGGGCGAGGGCCGCGGCCTGCCCTCGTACCCGCACCCCCGCCGGCTGCCCTGGCTGTGGGAATTCCCCACCGTCTCCATGGGCATCGGCCCGATCAACGCCGTCTACCAGGCCCGCTTCAACCGCTATCTGACCAACCGCGGGATCAAGGACACCTCCGCCTCCCACGTGTGGGCCTTCCTCGGCGACGGCGAGATGGACGAGCCGGAGTCGACGGCCGCCCTCGCCCTCGCGGGCCGCGAGCAGCTCGACAACCTCACGTTCGTCGTCAACTGCAACCTCCAGCGCCTCGACGGCCCCGTCCGCGCCAACTTCAAGATCGTGCAGGAGCTGGAGGCCCAGTTCCGCGCGGCCGGCTGGAACGTGGTCAAGTCGCTGTGGGGCACCGCCTGGGACGAGCTGTTCCAGCTCGACACCACCGGCGCCCTGGTCCGCCGCCTCCGTGAGGTGCCGGACGCCCAGTTCCAGACGTACGCGACGCGCGACGCCGGATACATCCGCGAGCAGTTCTTCGGCACCGACCCGGCTCTCGTCGAGATGGCGAAGCTGCTCTCCGACGAGAAGATCGCCGCCTGCTTCCACACCTCCCGCGCCGGCCACGAGCCGCGCAAGGTGTACGCCGCCTACCATGCGGCCCTCGAGAACAAGGGCGCTCCGACGGTGATCCTGGCGCAGACGGTGAAGGGCTGGACCCTGGGCCCCGGCTTCGAGTCCCGCAACGCCAACCACCAGATGAAGAAGCTGACCGGCAAGGAGTTCCGCGCAATGCGCGACCTCCTCGAACTGCCCATCCCGGACAGCACATTGGACGACGAGCTCGTGCCGTACGTGCACCCGGGCGAGGACTCCCCGGAGGTGCGCTACCTCCAGGAGCGCCGCGCCGCGCTCGGCGGGCCCGCACCCGCACGCAAGGTGCACCCCGTCGCGCTGCCCGAGCCGTCGGCGAAGCCCTTCGAGACGCTGAAGAAGGGCTCCGGCAGCCAGGAGATCGCCACCACCATGGCGTTCGTGCGGCTGGTGAAGGACCTGATGCGGGAGAAGGAGACCGGCAGGCGGTGGGTGCCGGTGGTGCCGGACGAGGCGCGCACCTTCGGCATGGAGTCCCTCTTCCCCTCGGCGGGCATCTACTCGCCGCTGGGACAGAACTACGACCCGGTAGACCGCGACCAACTCCTGTACTACAAGGAGGCGTCGGACGGTCAGATCCTCAACGAGGGCATCACGGAAGCCGGTTCGCTGGCGGACTTCACCGCGGCGGCCACGTCGTACGCGACGCACGGCGAGCCGATGATCCCGTTCTACATCTTCTACTCGATGTTCGGCTTCCAGCGCACCGGCGACCAGTTCTGGTCCCTGGCCGACCAGTTGGGCCGCGGCTTCGTCATCGGCGCCACCGCGGGCCGTACGACCATGACGGGCGAGGGACTTCAGCACGCGGACGGCCACTCGCCGCTGCTGGCCTCCACCAACCCGGCCGTCGTCACCTACGACCCGGCTTTCGCCTACGAGGTCGGAGCCATCGTCAAGGACGGTCTTCGCCGCATGTACGGCCCGGACCCGTCCCTCAACGAGGACGTCTTCTACTACCTCACGGTCTACAACGAGCCGAAGGCTCAGCCGCCGCAGCCCGCGGGCGACGGCGTCGAGGAGGGCATCCTCAAGGGCCTCTACCGTTTCAGCGAGGGTCCCGGGGGAAGCGCCCTGGCCGAAAGCTCAGGGAAGGACTCGCCCCGGATCCAGCTTCTGGCGAGCGGCACGGCCATCCACTGGGCGCTCGAGGCGCAGCGGCTGCTGGCCGAGGAGTGGGGCGTGACCGCGGACGTCTGGTCGGCGACGTCCTGGAGCGAGCTGCGGCGGGACGCGCTGGAGTGCGACGCCGCGCAGCTGCGGGGCGAGGACCGCACCCCGTACGTGACACGCGTGCTGGAGGACGCGCCGGGCCCCGTGCTCGCGGTCAGCGACTGGATGCGGGCGGTCCCGGACCAGATCAGCCAGTGGGTGCCGCAGGACTGGACGTCGCTCGGCACGGACGGCTTCGGCCTCTCCGGCACCCGTGAGGCGGTCCGCCGTCACTTCGGCGTCGACGCCGAGTCGGTCGTCGTCGCGGCGCTGGCGCAGCTCGCCCGGCGCGGCGAGGTCAAGCACGAGACAGTACGGCGGGCGGCGGAGGGCTACGGCCTGGCCTGACCGCCGGCTGCGGCAGCCGGGCCCCCGGGAGCCTCGCGGTCCCTCGATCGCGGGTCCCGGGCGCCCGGCGCCTCGGCGGTTCACCACCCACGTGCGCGGCGGCAGAATGCTGCCATGCGCGCTGCCCGGCTGATCAAGATGGTGCTTCTGCTCCAGGCACGACGTGCCATGACCGGTGCCGAACTCGCCGCGGAGCTGGAGGTCTCCGAACGTACGGTCTCGCGCGACGTGCTCGCCCTGTCGGAGGCCGGGGTGCCCGTCTACGCGGACCGGGGACGCAGCGGCGGGTACCGGCTCGTCGGCGGGTACCGCACCGGGCTCACCGGCATCGGACGCGGCGAGGCCGAGGCCCTGTTCCTGTCCGGAGTGCCGAGCGCGCTGCGGGACATGGGGCTCGCGGACGCCGCGTCGGCAGCGCGGCTGAAGGTCTCGGCGGCCCTCGTCCCCGAGCTGAGCGACGCACACCGCTCTGCGGCGCAGCGCTTCCACCTCGACGCGCCCGGGTGGTGGCAGCCCCCGGAGGAACCACCGGAGCAGCTGCCCGCTGTGGCGGACGCGGTGTGGGACGACCGCACGGTCCGGGTGCGCTACCGGCGCCGGGGAACCGAGGTCGAGCGGGAGCTGGAGCCGTACGGGCTCGTACTCAAGGCGGGCGTCTGGTACTTGGCGGCCCGCGTGACCGACGGCGGCGACCGGAGGGTGTACCGGGTCGACCGGGTCACCGGCGTCGAGGAGACGGGCGAACGCTTCGTGCGGGACGAGGAGTTCGACCTTCCGGCGTTCTGGGAGGAGCGCTCCGTGGCGTTCGCCCAGTCGATCCTCCGGGACGAGGTGAGGCTGCGGCTGACGGCGACGGGGAGACGGAAGCTGCGCCATGTCACCGACCATCGCGCCGCCGAGGAGGCCCTGGAGAGGGCCGAGCCCGTACCGGGTGCGGTCGCCGGACAGGACGAAGCCGGACAGGGCGAAGCCGGACAGGACGACGAGGGGCCGGCCGTCGTCGTCCTCCCGGTGGAGTCACTGAGCGTCGCCTACACCCAGCTGCTCGCCCTCGGCGCGGAGTGCGAGGTGCTGGAACCGCCGTCGCTGCGGGCCCGGTTCAGGGAGACGGGCATGCGCATGGCCGCTCTCCACGACGACGCGGGCGGCCCGGCCTCTCCTGACGGTCAGCGGTAGCCGGTGACGTCGGCGGGTTTGCCCTCCTGCTCGACTTCTGTGATGTAGCGCCATGCGTCGGGCGCCGATCCGTCCACGTCCGTGAAGCCGTACTCCTGCGCGAGGCCGCCGCTGGAGAGCGAACTCCCGTTGAAGCGGGCCACGTCCGGATCGCAGGCCAGCGCCGCCAGGGCGCGGCCGACGTACGTGGGTGTCTCGGAGATGGCGAAGTGCGGGTTCTGGGCGGTGCCTTCGAGCCAGTTCTCCTCCGTCACCTCGAAGGCGGTGTCGAGCATGAACTCGGAGCGCAGCCAGCCCGGCGTGAGGCACACCGCCGTCGCGCCGAACTCCGGCAGTTCCTCGGACAGTCCGAGGGTCATCCTGAGCGGCGCGCTCTTGGCGAGGTCGTAGTAGAAGGGCTTGCGGTAGCGGGCATTGAACTGCGCGGTGCCGTCGGTCACTTCGACGACGAGACCACCCGGCCGGCGGATGAGCAGCGGGATGGCGTAACGGCTGGTGACGATGTGGGACTCCATGCCGAGCCGCAGGATCCGCAGGCCGGCCTCCAGGTCGTGCTCCCACATCTTCTTGTCCCACTGGACGAAGCAGTCGCCGCCCCAGAGGTCGTTGACGAGGATGTCGAGCCGGCCCTGCTCGCGGTCGATCCGCTCGGCCAGCTCCCGTACCTGCTCCGGTTCCAAGTGGTCGGTGGGCACGGCGATGCCCGTACCTCCGGCTTCCCCGATCAGTTCGGCCGTGCCCTCGATGGTCTCGCTCGTGCGGCCGATCTCGCTCACCCGCTCGCGGGTGGTGCGGCCCGTGGCGTAGACCGTCGCCCCCGCTCTGCCCAGTTCGACGGCCATCGCCCGCCCGGCGCCGCGCGTGGCTCCCGCGACCAGCGCGACCTTGCCCGTCAGTGCCCCTCTTGTGCTCACCCAGGTGTCCTCTCGGTGCGTGTGACTCGCCTGCTGCCAGCACGCTCGCACGGAAACCGGACACCTTCTGTCGGGCTTCCGGGCTCTTCCACGGGAGGGCCGCCACGGGTGATACATGGGATGGTCACAACAGCAGCACATTGAGACCTTGACGCGCCCCGGTAACGACAAGGCGGCATCCGAGGGAGTCCGCGTGCGTCTGGCGGGTACAAGGCGGATGCTGTGTTCGTGATGGACGAGACCGAGTTCTGGGCGCTGATCGATTCGACCCGCGTGGACGCCGAGGGCGACCCCGAGGAGCAGGCAGACCTGCTCATCGACAAGCTGACGCGGCTCGATCCGGACGCCGTGACGTTCTTCGCCCGGCACTTCGAGTCCCGCTACAACCGCGCCAACCAGTGGGACCTGTGGGCGGCGGCGTGGATTCTGCTGGACGGAGTCAGCGACGACGCCTTCGACGCCTTCCGCTGCTGGCTCATCAGCCAGGGCCGTGAGGTCTTCGAGACCGCTGCGCACGACGCCGACTCCCTCGCCGACGTCCTCGAGGGCTTCGACGAGGAGCTGGACGGCGACGCGGAGGACCTCGGCTACGCGGCCGACGAGGCGTACGAGCAGCTCACAGGGACCGTCATGCCCGATCTCGGCCTGCCCGAGCCACCGGAGGATCCTGCCGGCGTCTCCCTCAACCTGGAGGACGACGCCACCCTGGCCGAGCGTCTCCCCAAGCTCTGGGACCGCTTCCGCGGCTGAGCCCGGTGGGGCCCGTCGGCCACGCCCCGAGGTCCCTTCACCGTCCGGCCGGCGAGCGCCCCGTCTGGCGGCGCCTCCCGGGCCGCAGGGCTCCGGGGGAACGTCGTCCACGTACCCGCTCGGCCCTTCACCGCCCGCCCAGCGAGCGCCCCATCAACATGTCATCCACGTACCGCCCGTCAAGCCGGAACTCCCCAGGCAGGACGCCCTCCACCCCGAAGCCCGCCGCCTCGTAGAGCGCCCGGGCGGGCTCGTTGTGCGCCAGCACCCGGAGCGTCATCCTCAGGGCGCCCTCCTGCCGTGCCCGGTCGCACGCCGCCTCCAGCAGTGCCCGCGCGACACCGCGGCCGCGTGCCCTCGCGTCCACGACGAGTCCCCGTATCTGCCGCACGTGCGCGTTGCTCGGCAGCTCCGTAGGCGGCACCGCGCGAATGTAGCCCACGACGCCGAAGCCCTCCAACTCCCCGACGAGGACGTGTCCGGGCAGGTGGCTCCCGTCGAAGAACGGGGCGTACGGAGGCTGTGCGGGCGGAACCACGGCGTGGACGGGCGACCAGTTGTCCCTGTCGAGCTCGCCGAGCACGGTCCCGTCGGCGAAGGTCGCGGCGCGGATGGTCACCTCGGTCCCCTTGTCCCGCATGGGTTCCACCCTGCCCGCTGGCACATCGGCCGGTCCACCATGTTCCACTTATGCTCTCCGGCCCAACAAGGCCGGGGTGCGCGGCGCTTCAGCTGGGGCGGGCCCAGACGGCAGGATGGTCCCATGCGTATCGCGGTCTCCGGTTCCACCGGCCTCATCGGCACGGCTCTCTCCCGTTCGCTCCGTGCGGACGGGCACGACATCGTCCGGCTCGTCAGGCGAGCCCCCCAGGAAGCCCGGCGCTACGAGAGCGCGGGCCGCGCGCCAGCGGCGGGCGGGCGGCCGCCGTCCGAGGTGAGGTGGGACCCCAAGGGCCAGTACGTCGACGCCGCCGGGCTCGTCGGATGCGACGCCGTCGTCCATCTCGCGGGCGCCGGCATCGGGGACCGGCGCTGGACCCCCGCGTACAAGAAGGAGCTCCGCGACAGCCGCGTGCTGGGCACCGCGACGATCGCCGACGCGCTCGCCTCGCTCGACGAGCCGCCCCGCACCCTGATCGTCGGAACCGCCGTCGGCTACTACGGCGACACCGGCTCGCGTGCCGTCGACGAGAGCGCCCCGCCCGGCGACGACTTCCTCGCCAACCTCTGCCAGGAGTGGGAAGAGGCCGCCGTCTCTGCCGAGGAGGCCGGGATCCGCACGGTCTTCGCCCGCACCGGCCTCGTCGTCGCGCGCGAGGGCGGAGCGTGGGGGCCGCTGTTCCGGATCTTCAAGGCGGGGGCCGGCGGCCGGCTGGGCAGCGGCAACCAGTACTGGAGCCACATCGCTCTGCACGACCACATCGCTGCGCTGCGTCATCTGCTGGACCGGGACGATCTGTCGGGCCCGTTCAACCTCACCGCGCCCGAGCCCGTCACCAACAAGGAGGCCACCGCCGCGATGGGGCGCGTCCTGCACCGGCCCACGCTCTTCCCCGTGCCGGCGCCGGTGCTGCGGGCGGCGCTGGGCGAGTTCTCCAAGGACGTACTGGGCAGCCAGCGCGTGATTCCGAGGCGGCTGCTCGAATCGGGCTTCACCTTTGCGTTTCCCGGCATCGAAGACGCGGTACGCGCCGCATTGCGCTGACGGTACGGCCTGGCCGGGCGGGGGCGACCGCCGCCCCGCGACTGCTCGGTGGCCGCGCCGCGGCCTGATCGAAGCGGTGTGCGACCGCTGTGCGCCCGTGCTCTGCCCGTGTGCCACTGACCGCGACCGGACGGCTGCGTAGAGTCCGGATCCTGACGGTTCACCAGCGCCGGGCCGGGCAGTACGGATGCAGAACGGCCCTCACCGCGCGCCGACCCCTCGGAGGCATCGTGCGCTCCAGCGAGATATCACGCCCCGGCCGTACACAGACCCCGGACACCGATGTCGTCGTCATCGGTGGGGGCCTCGCCGGCCTGGCCGCGGCGCACCACCTCACGGATGCCGGACTGCAGGTCACGGTGCTGGAGACCACCTCAGAGGTGGGCGGCCGCATGGCCACGGAGAACGTCGACGGATACCTGCTGGATCGCTCCGGGCGGCTGCTGTGTCCCGACTGGCCGGAGTTCCGGCGGCTCCCCGCGCTGGCCACTCTGGAGATGCGTCCCTTCTCTCCCGGTGCCCTGCTGCGCGCCGACGGCCGCACACTCCGGATAGGCGACCTGCGCCGCACGGCCGGGCGTCTGCCTCTGGGCATCGGGACCCGTGCGGTACCCCCGGGCGCACCGACGCCCGCATACGCGGAGGCCGACGGCCGCACCGAACGTGCCGACCGGCGCACGAGGGGCGCACCCGCCACCGCACGCGCTGCGGCCGGCTCCCGCGGCCGGGCCTCCTGGGGCATCTCCCGCCGCAGGCAGGGCTGGGGCATTTCCCGCCACGGGCAGGGGAGCACCGGCGCGCTCGACCTCGCTCGGCTCCGCGGCGCACTGACCCGCTTCGCGTCGGTGCCCTCCGACCGGCTCCTCGCCCGTACCGAACTCCCCGCCGATCAGGCCCTGTCGGCGCGCGGGCTGCCCGCCCGCACCGTGGGCTCGCTCGTGCGGCCGCTGCTCTCCGCGCTGCTCTCCGACCCCGCACTGACGACTTCCAGCCGCGTCGCCGACCTGACGCTGCGCGGGTTCGTGCGCGGCGGCTGCTGCCTCCCGGCGGGCGCCATGTCGGCCGTCCCGGAACGGCTCGCAGCGGCGCTGCCCGAGGGCACCGTGCGTACGAACGTCACCGCCGTGGCCGTCACGACGAACTCGGTCACCACCCGCGATCACGGCACCCTCGCCTGCCGCGCCGTCGTCGTGGCGACCGGCGCCGCCGACGCGGGCATGCTGCTTCCCGGGCTGCGAGTGCCGGACTTCCACCCCATGACCGTCCTGCACCACGCCGTCGACGACGTGCCGCCGCTGTCGCCCTCGCTCCTGGTCGACGGGGACGGGACCCGGCAGGGGCCGGTGTCGCACTCGTGGGCCGCCTCCGCGGTCGATCCCGCACGGGCACGCCCGGGACGCGCCGGCCTCGTCACCTCGGTGGTGCTCGGCGCCGCGGCGGCAGAGCCCCTCGCCGTGCTGGAGGAGGCATCCCGTACCCAGCTGGCAACCCTTCACGGGGTGCCCGCCGGGCGCTGGAGCCTGCTCGCCGCGCACCACGACGCGCAGGCGGTCCCTGCCATGCCGGCCCCGCACGACATGCGGCGCCCAGTGCGGGTGCTCTCCGGCCTCTACGTGTGCGGCGAGCACCGCGACACCAGTACGGCACAGGGCGCGCTCGTCTCGGGCCGCCGGGCCGCGCACGAGGTGCTGCGGGACTTCAAACTGCCGCTGCCCGTGAGCGACGGCCCGCTGACGACGGCGGCCTGAGCGGCCCCGCGATCGGGATCCCGCACCGCGCGGGCGGGCGCGCGGTGGTGGAACCTGCCGTCGTCCGGCCCGCGCTCGGTACCCAACAGGATTTGGATACGGCGGCAGTTCGGACCCCGGGCGCGCGAACTGCCCGTTCGGACAGGCCGATCCCGCTCTCCTCGCCGGGCCTCCCGGCTCCCCGAGCTCGTCCGCGCACGGCTTCGGCAAGCCTCCTTCGAAGACGCGAACGCGGCGTACGGAACACATGGGCCAGCGGTCCCGCACGGCCCCCGGAGAAGGCGCCCAACATCCTTTGTGACCAGGGAAGTTGACCGACTCCAGGACCCCTCGTTGTCAGTGCCCGGCGGTATTCTGGGAACCAGAGAACGACGCGGAATCCAGGCCGGTTCACCACGTCAGCACACCAGTCGCGTCAGTACGTCACCCACGTCACGACGTTCACGGAGGTCGCCGATGACCGCAGCCACAGCCAGCCCCCTGACGCCCCCTCTGCCGCTCGCCTTCCCCACCACGCACGACGCCTCACTCCCGAAGAAGCGGCTCCCGGCCGGCCGGCCGCGGGAATGGTATGTCTCGCACAACCGCCAACTGAAGGCGATGCGCATAGCCATCGCCCTGCTCGACTCCGGTGTCTACACGCCGGGTCAGGCCCGCGACCACACGATCCGCCGCACGGCGGCCCGCATCGGCGTGCACCCGCCGTCCAACACCACGTGCAGGCTGGTGCGTTCGCTGCTGCCGTAACCGCGGGCCGCGTCAGGCGCCGGGGCCGCTCTCCTCGCGGTCCCGGCCCTCACGCCATTCCGCGACGACCCGTTCCACGTCGTACGGCGTCAGATTGAGCGGCGGACCGGCGGGCGGCCGTCGGATGGCCTCCAGGATCTTGCCGTTGATCCCGTTCACGATCCGCCGCACCTCCTTCTCCGACCGTGCGCGCGAGGCCGCCTTCAGCGCGTCCTCGACCTCCTTGCGGATCGCGAGGGTCGGCGGCAGATGCGACAGGCCCTCGTCGCGCATCTTCTGCTTCAGCCACCAGTTCTCGTCGTACGGAGCGTCCGCGTCCCGCAGCGGCTTGCCCGCGCCGGGAAGATCCGCGAAGGTGCCGCGCTCCTCTGCCTCGCGGATCTGCTTGTCGACCCAGGACTCGAAGGTGATGCCGGGCGGCTTCCGTTCGGTCATGTGGTCATTGTCCCGCACCCCGGCGGGACCCGGCAGTCCGCTGACCGTCACGCCCATCGCCGTGAGCCGCCTCTGCGGCCGGTTTTCCGGAATTCCTTCCGCCGGAATCCCCCACGCCGTAACCGAGGTCACAGGGACGGGAAGACTGGTGATTCCCCGCCTCGACGGCTCCAGTCGCGGCCGATCCCTGGCAGCACGTGGCTTCTGATGAAGGATTCCGGCATTGACGCCCCGGGGCCGCGTCCCTAACGTCCGGCCCATGACCCCGCGAGCGAGCGCCGACATGATCGATGCGCTGGATCGCCGCATCATCGCGGCGCTCCAGCTCAACGGTCGTGCTCCCTGGGCCGGAATAGCCCGCTGGGCGGGGACGAGCGAATCCACCGCCCAGCGCCGCTTCAACGCCCTTCGTGAGCGCAGGCTCCTCCATGTCGTCGGCGCGGTCGAACTGGACCGCACCGGCGGCGGCTCCTCGATGCTGGTGCGTGTGCAGGCGCGTCCCGGCAAAGGGCTGGAACTGGCGGAGCTGCTGGCCGAGTGTCCGGAAGCCCGGTTCCTCGCACTCGTCACGGGCACCGCCGACCTGATCGTCGACTTCGTCGCCCGCGACAACGAAGAGCTGCTGCGGCTGCTCTACACCGACCTGCCCGGGGCCCATCTCATCGCGGGCACCGAGCACGTCGCGGTCATCCGCACCTTCTCCTCCGCGGCTTTGTGGGACACCGGGCTGCTGCCGGAGCAGGCCGGTGCCGAGCTGCGTCCCGCCCAGCAGCCCCCGTACGAGCGGGTCGACTGGGACAAGGCACCGCAGCCGCTCACCGAACTCGAACGTGAGGTCGTCGGTGAACTCGCCACGGACGGACGGCTTCCGGTGACGACCATCGCCCGGAACCTCGGGCGCAGCGAGTCCAGCGTCGCCCGGGCGCTCGACCGGATGGTCGCCCGCGGCTGCCTGCACTTCCGCACCCTCGCCGAGCCGGCGCTGCTCGGCTACGAGGCCGAGTTCATGCTCTGGCTCTCCATCGACCCCGGACGCCTCGAGGCCGCCGGCAGGCAGCTCGCCAAGCATCCGGGGACGAAGTTCCTCGCGGCAGCCACCGGGCGGTTCAACCTGGTCGGCCACATGGTGCTGCCGCGCCGCACCGACCTCTTCCGCTACACCGACGAGGTCATCGGCGCCCTGCCCGGCCTCAACGGCTCCGACGTCACGCTCCACCTCGTCACGCTCAAAGGCGCGTGGACCCGCATGGACCAGTTCGACGCCTGACCGGCGACCCCGGTCCCGCGCCAGCGGCTCCATCGCACCGCACGGCCCGCCCCACCCCTCGGACGGGCTCCCCCGGCCCGCTCCCCTCTCCCTCGATTCCTCCTCGATCCCCTGCGAGGCACCATGTCCCACGACGATCCCCCGGCCCCCGCCGCCGGACCCGACCCGTCCCGCTCCCCGGCGCCGGACCCGCAAGCGGCCACGCCCTCCTGGCAGTGGCCCGAGTCCGTTTGGCGCGGCCAGGTCGAGGCCGTCCGCGCCGGGCGCGGACTGCTGCCGCCCCGCTGGCCGGACGGAGCAAGGGTCGCGGTGGCTCTCTCCTTCGACTCCGACCACGAGACGATCCCGCTGCGCGACGGCGAGACCAGCCCCGGCCTCCTCGCACAGGGCGAGTACGGGGCACGCAAGGGCGCCGGCCGTGCGCTGGAGCTCCTGGAGCGCTACGGCGCGCCGGCCACGTTCTTCATGCCCGCCGTCTCCGCGCTCCTTCACCCCGACGAGGCCCGCCGCTACGTGCAGGAGGGTCACGAGGTCGGCGTGCACGGCTGGATCCACGAGCGGAACACCCTGCTCGCCGCCGAGGACGAGAAGACCCTCATCCGGCGCGCCCTGGAGACCCTCTCCGACATCACGGGCCGGACGCCGACCGGAATCCGCACCCCCTCCTGGGACTTCAGCGACTCCACGCTGGAGACGGTCCTCGACCTGGGCTTCCTCTACGACTCGTCCCTCATGGCGGACGACGAGCCGTACGAGGTGGTGGCGCACGGCCGCCCGACCGGCCTGGTGGAGATCCCCGTCGACTGGATCCGCGACGACGCCCCGTACTTCACGATGGACCGCTTCACCGCGCTGCGCCCTTACACCCGCCCCCGCGACGTGCTGGAGATCTGGAAGGACGAGTTCGACGCGGCCTACCGCGACGGGGGCGTCTTCCAGCTGACCATGCACCCCCACGTCATCGGGCACCGCTCGCGCCTGGTGATCCTCCGCGAACTGCTCGACCACATCAGCGGCCACCGCGGCGTGTGGTTCGCCACCCACGACCAGCTGGCGGGCACCGCCCGTGACCAGCTCGGCCGGGCCACCGCACCGAACGCCCCGACGGAGCAGCCCTGATGAGCACCGGAACCTCACCCGCGTCCACCGGACCCGGTAGCAGCCCGGCTGCCGACGGCCGCCTCACCCGGGCGCAGCGCAAGGCGATCCTGGCGGGCACCATCGGCAACACTGTCGAGTGGGTCGACTGGGCGCTCTACTCGATCTTCGTGAAGGTCATCTCGGAGGTGTTCTTCCCGAAGGCCGAGGGCGCCGTCGCGCTGCTGTCCACCCTCGCCGTCTTCGCCGTCGGATTCGTCGTACGGCCTGTGGGCGCCGCCGTACTCGGCGCGTACGCGGACAAGTTCGGGCGGAAGAAGGGCCTCACCCTCACCGTCGGGCTGATGGCGGGCGCCTCGTTCATCATCGCCCTGACCCCGGGCTACGAGTCGATCGGCGTCGCGGCGCCCGCGGTGCTGCTGGCCGCGCGGCTCGTGCAGGGCTTCTCGGCCGGCGGTGAGTTCGGCTCCTCGTCGGCCTTCCTCGTGGAGTCCGCGGCGGCCGGGCGGCGCGGCTTCGCCGGGTCCTGGCAGCAGGTCTCCGTCGGCGCGGGCACACTCATCGCGTCGCTGCTGGGCACCGTTCTGACGTCCGCACTGAGCGACGACGCGCTGCACTCGTGGGGCTGGCGGCTCGCCTTCGTCGTCGGCGGGCTGCTCGGCCTGGTCGGGCTGTGGCTGCGCGTCTCCGTCGAGGACACCGCTTCCTTCAACGAGACCGCGCGGAGCGGACGTTCGCGGCGCAATCCGCTCGCCGCGATGTTCCGCGAGCACCCGGGTGCCGCGCTGCGCGTCGTCGGCATCACCATCGCGGGCACCCTCACCTACTACGTGTGGATCACGTATCTGCCGACGTACGCGAATCTGGCGACCGGCATACCCATGGACAAGGCGCTGCTGTCGCAGACCATCTGCCTGACGATCTTCATCTCGCTGCTGCCGTTCGTGGGGAAGCTGTCGGACCGCATCGGGCGCAAGCCCACGATGGCCGGATTCGCCGGAGGCTTCGTCGTGCTGTCCTGGCCGCTGCTGCACCTGCTGAGCAACAGCTTCGCCAGCCTCTTCTTCGTACAGCTGACGGGCATGCTGCTGATCCTCGGCTACTCGGCGAACTGCGCGGTGATCATGGCGGAGCAGTTCCCGCCGGAGGTGCGGGCCACCGGCATCGCCCTTCCGTACGCGTTGGCCGTGGCCCTCTTCGGCGGGACGGCGCCCTACGTCACGACGTGGCTCAACGACGCCGGGCACGGCGGAATGGTGTGGCTGTACGTATCGGGCGCGGCGCTCATCTCACTCGTCGTCTATCTGACGATGCCGGAGACGAAGAACAAGGAGTTCGACTGATGGCGGGGGCGCGGCCGCACAGACGTGCCCCGGTCCACGTCGTGGTGACGGGCGCGGCCGGAGGCATCGGCCGCGCCGTCGCGGAGGCGTTCGCCTCGGAGGGCGTCTCCGGTGTGGACACGGCGCTGACCCTGGTGGACGTCGACGATGACGGACTCGCGGCTGCCGCCGCGGCGCTGGACGCCGGGCAGATCCGGGTGGACCTGGCGTCGCCCGGCGGTCCCGGCGAGGCGGTGGACCGCGCATGGGAGGCGCGGGGCGGCGTCGACGTCCTGGTGAACGCGGCGGGCGTCTACCCATCGCTCGACATGATCGACGTGCACGTCGGGGAGGACGGCGGCGCGAAGGCCGGGGCACAGCTGTGGGACCGGGTCTTCGCTCTCAACTCGCGGGCGCCCGCACTGGCGACGGCGGCGCTGGCCCGCCGTGCCGTCGCGGCGTCCCGCCCCGCCTCGGTGGTCAACATCTCGTCGGGGGCCGCGCTGCGGGCCCGTCCCGGCGGCGGCCCGTACGCGGCCTCCAAGGCGGCGCTCGAAATGGCAACGCGGGCCGCGGCACTCGAACTCGGCCCGCACGGCATCCGCGTCAACGCCGTCAGCCCCGGCTTCGTACCGGTCGCCAGCAACTGCAATCCGGTCGCGCCGGAGTACGCGGCGGCAGTGTCCCCGAACCCGCTGGGGCGGCCCGGAACCCCGGAGGACGTCGCCCGCGCCGTGCGCTGGATCGCGGGTGAGGAGGCCGCGTGGATCACCGGGGAGATCCTTCGCGTCGACGGAGGCTCCGGTACGGGCGCGGGTCACCTGCCCCGGCTGTGGCCGCCCGGGTCCGCGAACAGGCCCGCGAACGGGTCCCCGAACGCGCCCGCACCTGACGCCCCCGGTTCCGGACAGGCAGGAAACCGGGGCGGGAACGACACGGAAGGAAGGACCGTATGAGCGGCGACGCGTACACGGTCGTCGGCGCGGGCGCGATCGGCGGCACCATCGCGCACAGCCTCGCCCGTGCCGGGCACCCCGTCACCGTCGTCGACTCCGACGCCGAGCACGTGGCGGCGATCAGGGCCCACGGCCTGACGGTGGATCACGGGGGCGGCCGCTTCGCCGCCGTGCGCGTGTCCGCCTTCACTCCGGAGGAGTTCGACGCCGGAGACCCTGACAGCAACGGGGACAGCGACGGGGACAGCGACGGGGACAGCGACGGGGACAGCGACGGGGACAGCGACAGCAACGGGAGCCGGGTGGTGCAGCGCCCGCTGTCGCGTGTTCTGCTCGCCGTCAAGGCTCAGGCCACCGAGGACGCCATGCGGTGGATCGCACCCAGGCTCGCGCCCGACGGCTACGTCGTCTCCGTCCAGAACGGCTTCAACGAGGCTCTCATCGCGGAGCACGTGGGCGCGGAGCGCACCGTCGCCGCGTTCGTGAACATCTTCGCCGACGTCACCGACCCCGGGGTCGTCCGCGACGGCGGCCCCGGCGCCTTCGTCGTCGGCGAGCCCGGCGGAGCACCGGTCTCACCGCGCGTCCGGCGCCTGGTCGAGGACCTTCAGGCCTGGGGACCCGCCCTCGCCACCGACAACGTCGAGGGCTATCTGTGGGCCAAGGCCGGCTTCGGCGCGATGCTCGCCGCGACATCCCTCGCGGACGCCGCGATGGCCGACCTGATCGACCGTCACCGCCAGGCCATGTACGCGGTGGTGCACGAGGTCTTCGCCGTCGCCGAGGCCAAGGGCGTACGGCTGGAGCCCTTCGACGCCTTCGAGGCGCAGGCGTTCCGCACGGGCACTCCCCCGGGCGTGCGCGACGCCGCCACCGACCGTCTCACCGCGTGGCTGCGGACCCAGTCGAAGGACCGGAGCGGCATCTGGCGTGACATCGTCGTGCGCCGCCGTCCCGTGGAGGTGACCACCCACTACGCCACGGTGTTCGAGGAGGCGGAGCGCGCCGGCATCACGACCCCGGTGCTGCGAGCGGTCATCGGGGGGCTGCGGGAGCTGGAACGCGACCCCGCCGGGATGTCGGAGACCCGACTGGACGAACTGGACCGGCTCGCCTCGGGGCACAACCCGGCGCATCCCGCGGGGACTTCGGCCGCGCCCGTCTCCCAGGCCGGGACCGGAGCGGCAGGTGAGGCCGGAGCGGGAGGCGAAACCGGGGCCGCCGCACCGTCAGGCCGCAACGACGACGTGCCGGACGCCGCCCCCGGAGGTCTGCCCACCGCACCGCGGCTCGGCGACGCCGAGGCCCGCGCCGTACAGGAGTGGCTGGAGGAGCACCGCGAGCAGATGGTCCGCGACCTCGCCGCGTATACGGAGAAGGGCAGCTCCAGCGACGATCCTGCGGAGCTGCACACCTGCCTGGAGTGGCTGCGCGGCTGGCTGGACGAGTCGCTCGGCGCGCCCGGAAGCGCGGGGATCACCGAGGAGCGGCTGCCACGCACGGACGCCGGTGACGTCGTCGTCCGCCGCTATCCGGCGTCGAGCCCGGACCCGGCGGGCGGCAGCGGCGACGCCGCGGGCGGCACGGCTCTGCCCGTGCTGCTGCTGGCGCACTACGACACGGTGTGGCCCACCGGCACCCTGCTGGAGTGGCCGTTCCGGCGCGAGGACGAGACGATCTCCGGGCCGGGTGTCTTCGACATGAAGGCAGGGCTGGTGCAGGCCGTCTGGGCGCTGCGGGCACTCGGCGCGCTCGGGCTGCCGCGTCCCGCATGCACGCTGATGCTGAACGGGGACGAGGAGACCGGCAGCCTCGCCTCCAGCGACGCCATCGTCGCCGAGGCCGCCCGCTCGCGTGCGGCACTCGTCTTCGAGGCCGCGGCCGACGGCGCGGTCAAAACGGCCCGCAAGGGCGTCGGCCTCTTCCGACTGACCGTCGACGGCGTCGAGGCGCACGCGGGGCTCGACCCGACGGCAGGCGCCAGCGCGATCGAGGAGGCCGCTCACCAGGTCCTGCGGCTGGGCTCCTTGAGCGACCATGCCGCCGGTACGACCGTCAACGTCGGCGTCCTGCACGGCGGTACGCGCAGCAACGTCACAGCCGGGCAGGCCGTCGCCGACCTCGACATACGGGTCGCCTCCACCGCGGAGCAGAAGCGCATCGAGACGGTGCTCTCGGCGCTCCCACCGGTGGATCCGCGCACGAACGTCACGGTCACGGGCGAGTGGAACCGGCCCGTCTTCGAACGCACACCGGAGGTGGCCCTTCTCTACGGGCTGGCCCGAGCGTGTGCCGAGCCGCTCGGTCTCCACCTGCGGGAGACGTCCGTGGGCGGCGCGAGCGACGGCAACTTCGTGCTCGCGGCGGGTGTGGCGGTGCTCGACGGCCTCGGCGCGGTCGGCGCCGGTGCACATGCCCGCACGGAGCACACGACGGTCACCGGCATGACGGAGCGCGCCGCGCTCACGGCAGGAGTACTGGCGGCGTTCACGGGCTGATCGGCGGGCGCGCGGACCGATGTGGCGGCGGCTCGGCCCGGGCGGTCCGCCCAGGGCCGCGTCCGACGACGGCGGGGATGCTCATGGGTCCCCGCCCGTCGCCGTCCGAGGGCGCTTCGGCCGCAACTCCCGAGCACGCCGGCGACGGCTTCGTGCACGGACGGCCGGTGCGGTGAATGGACCCCCGGACGGCCGACGACACCACGGCCGTACGGTGCCCCGCGTCCACCGGTGCGCGCACCACTCCGGCGAGCATTCCCGTACCCCCCACGACGAGGGCGAACGATGCCGCGGCCCCTTCCCTGTCCTCCCCCTCGGCGGCCGTCGGGACGGGCACCTGCCCCGCCCGGCGGGCGATTCCCCGACCACGGTTCAACGTCCTTCCCCGGCAGTACAGTTGATCCTGTGTGCGGTCGGTTCCGCTGCATCCCGGACCAGGAGGGGAAGTCTGTGAGCAGTCTCAACAAGGGTCTCGAAAAGGTCGAGGTGACGCTGAAGTGGGACCCGAGTCCCATGGGTGCCCCAGTGCACGATCTCGATCTCGTCGCCGCCACGTACACCGCCGAGGACCCGTACGGCGAGCCGGACTATCTCGTGCACTTCGACAGCCGTGCACCGGACGGCACGATCACGCTCACCCGGGACAGCCGCACAGGGCAGGGCTTTGGACCCGACGAGGCCATGATGCTCGAGCTGGAGCGGCTGGCGCCCTCCTACGTGCGGGTGGTGGTGGGCGTGGCCATCCAGCAGGGCTCGGGGCGGACGACGTTCGGCGACGTGGACAACACCTTCATGCGGGTCGCCGAGGGCTACGACAAGCTGGCGGAGAACGACTTCGCGGGCGTGGCGGCCTCCACGGCGGCGACCGTCGCCGAGTTCGTGCGCACGGAGGACGGGGCGTGGGAGCTCCACGACGGGGTCACCGGATTCGACACGGAGCCCGAGTCCTTCGCGAGGGAGATGGGCCGCGGGCCCGCCTGACCCCACCGCCCCACCGCGCCCGCCCCTCCCTACGGGCCCGCCCCTCCCTACGGGCCCGCCGGGCCCGTAGGGACGACGCACACCTGCCGGTGCTGTGCCAAGGCGCGCCCACTGGGACAGACTTGCGGAATGAGCGACTCCCAGGGATCTTCCCGCAGTGAGCTGGCCGGGCGGACCCCCTGGGCGAGCCTCCACCGACCGGTGCGGCAGTTCCTGCGCACCGAGACCGGCAGCGCCGCGGTGCTGCTGACCGCGACGCTCGCCGCGCTGGTCTGGGCGAACATCGACTTCGCCTCGTACGAGGAACTGTGGTCGACGAGGCTGTACATCGGCGTCTCCGACGACCGGATCTCGCTGGACCTGCACGACTGGGTCAACAGCGGGCTCATGACGTTCTTCTTCTTCGTCGTCGGCCTGGAGGCGCGCCGCGAGTTCGACATGGGCGACCTGCGCGAGCGGCGCAGGGTCGCCCTGCCCGCCCTCGCCGGGATCGGCGGGATGCTGGTGCCCGTCGCGCTCTATCTCGCGCTGAACGCGGGCCACCCCTCGGCGCAGGGCTGGGGAGCGGCGATGTCGACCGACACGGCCTTCGCGCTGGGCATCCTGGCCCTGGTGGGGCCACGCTTCCCACGTCGGCTGCGTGCCTTCATGCTCACCTTCACCGTCGTCGACGACGTCATCGCACTGGCCGTCATCGCCCTGGTCTACAGCGAAAACGTCGCTCCCGTACCGCTGTTGGCGGCGTGCGGCCTGCTCCTGGTCGTGCTGGTGCTCCGGTACGCGACCGTCTCCTCCTCGTTCGTCTACGGTGCGCTGGGCGTCGGCATGTGGATCGCGATGCTCAAGTCCGGTGTCGATCCCGTCGTCACGGGCCTCGTGCTGGGCCTGCTGACGTACGCGTATCCGGCGGCGCGGGGCGATCTGGAGCGCGCCAGCGGCCTCTTCCGCCTCTTCCGTGAGCAGCCGACGGGGGAACTCGCGCGCACGGCACGCGTCGGGCTGGCCGCGGCCATCTCGCCCAACGACCGTCTCCAGGACCTGTTCCACCCCTGGGCGAGCTACGTGATCGTCCCCCTCTTCGCCCTTGCCAACACCGGAGTGCCGCTCACGGAGGAGCTGCTCGCACGCGCCTTCAGCTCACCCGTCACGATCGGCATCCTCATCGGCTTCGTCGTGGGCAAGCCGATCGGCATCGTCGGCGTCTCCTGGCTGGTGACGCGCCTCAGCGGCGGCCGGCTGCGGCCGCCTGTGGGCTGGGCCGCGGTGGTGGGCGGCGGGACGATCGCCGGCATCGGCTTCACGGTCTCGCTCCTCATCACGGGACTGGCGTTCCACGGGGACGAGTTGGAGGAGGCGAAGATCGGCGTGCTCAGCGCGGCGCTGTGCGCGTCCCTGCTGACGTGGGCGGTCTCGCGTGCGACGGCGATGCTGCCGCACCGCATCAAGGGGCGCGCCCTGCTCGGCACCTCCGAGCCGCTGCGGGACCTGACCACCGACGTCGACGACGAACGCGACCACGTGCGCGGGCCGGCCGACGCCACCGTCACACTCGTAGAGTACGGCGACCACGAATGCCCGTACTGCGCCGGGGCGGAGCCCGTCATCCGCTCCCTGCTCGGCGGCCGTGACGACGTGCGCCACGTGTGGCGGCATCTGCCGCTGACCGACGTCCACCCGAACGCGCAGCTGAGGGCCGAGGCGACCGAAGCGGCGGGCGCGCAGGGCGCGTTCTGGGAGATGCACGACTTCCTCCTGGCCAACCAGGAGGAGACGAGTGTCAGCATGCTGGTCCGTCAGGCGAAGGTGCTCGGCCTCGACACCGACCGGTTCCGCGAGGACCTGCGCGAACGTGTCGGAGCCGACCGGGTCGCCGAGGACATCGAGTCCGCCGACGAGAGCGGGGTCTCGGGCACGCCCACGTTCTTCGTCAACGGCCGCCGCCACCACGGCTCGTACGACAGCGCGAGCCTGCACGCGGCGGTACGGGCCGCGCGGCTGAGGGCCGACATCGGCGGCTAGGCGGAGACCAGCGCGTGTTAGTGCGCGTACGGCGACGAATGCGTCCATACCCTGCGAGGACATCGCCTCGAGCAGGGAGGAAACCGGAGACCATGCGACGCGAAGACCTGCCCGCCCCGGAGACGGGCATCCTCCTTACCCACTTCCTGACCGTGCGGGACGTACCGCGGTCCCGCGCGTTCTACTCGGGCGTCCTCGGGGGCACGGTGGTGCTGGAGGAGAACCCGTGCATCATCAGGCTGGCCAACGGCTGGATCATCATGAACCCGGGAGGCGGCCCCACCCCCGACAAGCCGGACGTGACGCTGCGGCCGCCGGAGGACCCCGGCACCACCTCCAGCTTCCTCAACATCCGCGTGGCCGACATCCAGGAGTGCTACCGCGAATGGAGCGCCAAGGGCGCCGAGTTCCTCACCCCTCCCATCGACCGCAAGGCCGAGCTGCGCTGCTACGTCCGCGATCCCGACGGCTATCTCATCGAGGTGGGACAGGCGACCGGGATGGTGGAGGGGATCCTGGCCGACCCGCCGGCCGGGACGGGCTAGGACCTGTCCGGCGGATCTTTGAGGACCAGCCCGCGGCGCCTGGTGCGTGCGATCGCAAGGCGGAGGATCATCCTCGTACTGGGCGTACTCGGATGACTCCGACAACGCAGCGAGCGTGCGTGCCAGGCGTCGCGGGCCCGAGAGGATCCGCCGGACAGGTCCTAACCGGCGGGGCCGGTGAGTGCGGTGCCGGCGCGGAGGTTCCAGCGGCCCGAGCGGCCGCTCAGCTCCGTCGCCGTCAGCGGTGCGACGTCCACCCTCCACAAGCCGTGCGGCGGTGCGTCCAGGGCGGACACCACGGCGGCACGCACGATGTCGGGCTCGACGACGGCCAGAACGCGGCCAGGCACTTCCGCCAGCCCGGCCAGCCACTCCCGCGTCCTGGCACAGAGCGCGGCGACCGGCTCACCGCCGTGCGGGGCGCTTCCGGGGTCGGAGAGCCACAGCCCGACGGCCTCCGGTTCGGCGGCGCTCACCTCATCGAGGGTCCTGCCGCGCCAACGGCCCGTCGCGCAGCCGGAAAGCCGCTCGTCGACGAGGCCCGAGGCCCCGGCGAGACCCAGCTCCTCGGCCGTGCGCACACAGCGCGGTGAGGGCGAGACACTCAGCCGCCCGGCCGCGGACAGCAGCTCCGCGGCGGCGCCCCGCACCCGGCGCGCGTCCCGCAGCCCGGCGTCGCTCACGGGACTCCCGTCGTCGAAGCGGAACTCCTCGGACGCCTCGCTGCGGGCCGGCGAGATCAAAGTCACTCGCGTGGTCATCGGCCTCTCCTCGCGGTGAACGGCGGCTTCGCACAAGGGAGTTGATCATGCGTCGTCCCGGTGTCCGGGATGTGCGGCCTTGGCCGGGCAGGTGGAATCGGGGTACCTTCCGCTGGTATCGATCGACGACGGCAGGGCGGAAGCCGGTGAGATTCCGGTGCGGTCGCGCCACTGTATGCCCCTTCCGGTCCGCTGCCGTGCGCAGCGTACGGGCAGGGGCGAGCCAGACCCGCAGGCCGTCACGAGCTCCACCGACAGGGACGCGAGTTCCCACCAGGAGGTCCTGCCATGGCACAGTCCATAGCCCCGCCCAGTTCCGCAACTCCCGCCTCCGGCGTCTCCGTTCCGGCGACACTCCCGGTCAAGGCGATCCTTCCGTGGGCATTCTTCTTCGGCCTGCTGATGCTCGTCCTGCTGTACTTCGTCGGGGCGGAGCAGGGGGCCACGTCCCTCATCTCCGGCACGGACGTGCACGAGTGGGTCCACGACGGACGCCACCTTCTCGGCTTCCCCTGCCACTGAGCGGGGGAGCACGATGAACTCCGCCACTGTGAGGACCCTCCTTGTGCGGGGCATGCTGGCCGGTCTCGTGGCCGGCCTGTTCGCCCTGGTGACGGCCTCGTTCCTGGGCGAACCGCACGTGGATGCCGCGATCGCCTTCGAGGAGGCGCACTCGCACGAACACGGGGGCGAGGAGATCGTCAGCCGCGGCATGCAGTCCACCGCGGGCCTCGCCACGGCCGTCCTCGTCTACGGCGTCGCCATCGGCGGCATCGCCTCGCTGGCCTTCAGCTTCGCGCTGGGACGCGTGGGCCGCTTCGGTCCCCGTGCGACGGCCCTGATGCTGTCGGGTGCCGCGTTCCTGTGCGTGTACCTGGTGCCGTTCCTGAAGTACCCGGCCAACCCGCCGTCCGTGGGTGACCCGGCGAGCCTCGACAAGCGAACGGCTCTGTACTTCCTGATGGTGCTGCTGAGCCTGCTGCTCGCCATCGGGGCCACGATCCTCGGCAAGCGCCTGGCGCCCCGTCTGGGCAACTGGAACGCGACGGTGACGGCCGTGCTCGGCTTCGTCTTCGTCATCGGCCTCGCCTACGCGTTCCTGCCGTCCCTCAGCGAGCTCCCCGAGCACTTCCCCGCGCTGCTGCTGTGGCGCTTCCGGATCTCGACGCTCGCCGTACAGCTCGCGCTGTGGGCTGCCTTCGGGCTGACGTTCGGTCATCTCGCCGAGCGTGCCCTGGGGACCGCCGCACGCAGTGAGAAGGAGACGGCGTCGGCCGCGGCGGCACCCGCCGCCAACTGAAGCGAACAACGCCCGGTACATGACGGGCCGTGAGCCGCTGCCGGGCACCCGCATCGGGTGCCCGGCAGCGGCTTTTCACGGTGCGGTGCCGCTCGGCTCCGGGCCGGTTTCGACGGCACCCGTGCCGCGCCGAAGGGCGAAGGGGCCGGGCGCGAGTCCCGGCCCCTTCGGCACTGGCGGCAGGCTCAGCCGCGGCCCGCGGCCTCCGCCCGCACGGTCCGCGCCGCCTCGACCATGTGCTCCAGCGCCTCACGCACCTCGGGCCAGCCGCGGGTCTTCAGGCCGCAGTCCGGGTTGACCCACAGCCTCTCCGCCGGGATCGCGCCGAGCCCCTTGCGCAGCAGTGACGCCACCTCGTCCGCGTCGGGGACCCGCGGTGAGTGGATGTCGTACACGCCGGGGCCGACCTCGTTCGGGTAGCCGGCCGTGGCGAGTTCGTCCGCGACCTGCATGTGGGAACGGGCAGCCTCCAGACTGATGACGTCGGCGTCGAGATCGACGATTGCCGAGACGATGTCGCCGAACTCCGCGTAGCACATGTGCGTATGGATCTGCGTGTCCGCGCGCACGGCACCGGTGGCCAGGCGGAAGGACTCCGTCGCCCACGCCAGGTACTCCGGGCGGCTCTCCGCCCGCAGCGGAAGCGTCTCCCGCAGTGCGGGCTCGTCGACCTGGATGACGGCGGTCCCCGCGGACTCCAGGTCGGCGACCTCGTCCCGCAACGCCAGTGCCACCTGGCGTGCGGTCTCTGCCTGCGGCTGGTCATCCCGCACGAAGGACCACGCGAGCATCGTGACGGGCCCGGTCAGCATGCCCTTGACGGGCCGTCCGGTCTGCGACTGGGCGTAGCGCGTCCACTCCACCGTCATCGGCTCGGGACGGGACACGTCGCCCGCGAGGATCGGAGGCCGGACGTAGCGGGTGCCGTAGGACTGCACCCAGCCGTGCTGCGTCGCGACGTAGCCGTCCAGCCGCTCCGCGAAGTACTGGACCATGTCGTTGCGTTCGGGCTCGCCGTGCACGAGCACGTCCAGTCCGGCCTCTTCCTGGAAGGCGAGCACGTCCCTGATCTCGGCGGCGATCCGCTTGTCGTAGCCCTCCGCGTCGAGCCGTCCGGCCCTCAAGTCCGCGCGCGCCGCACGCAGTTCGCCGGTCTGTGGGAACGAGCCGATGGTGGTGGTCGGCAGCAGAGGCAGCTTCAGCCGCGCGCGCTGCGCCGCGGCCCGCTCGCGGTAGGGCGCGGTGCGGCGCCCGTCGGCGTCGGTGACGGCTTCGGTGCGTGCCCGCACGGCCGGGTCGCGGGTGAGCGCGGCGGAGGAACGGGCCGCGAGCGCAGAGGAGTTGGCGTGCAGCAGTCCCGCGATGACGTCGGTGCCCTCGCCGAGTCCCGTCGCCAGGGCGACGACCTCCTCGGCCTTCTGCCTGGCGAAGGCGAGCCAGCGCGCGACCTGCGGATCCACGTCGCGCTCGAGGGCCGCGTCGAGCGGTACGTGCAGCAGCGAGCAGGACGGGGCGACGTCGACACGGTCGGCGAAGCCGAGCAGCGAAGCCAGCGTGGACAGCGACTTCTTCAGGTCGTTGATCCACACGTTCCGTCCGTCCACGACTCCCGCGACGAGCCGCTTGCCGGGCAGTCCTCCCGCGCGTGCCAGGTCCTCCAGGTTCGCGGCGGCAGGGCCGGTGAAGTCCATGGCCAGCCCCTCGACGGGCGCCTTGGCGAGTACGGGCAGCGCGTCGCCGAGACGGTCGAAGTAGGAAGCCACCAGCAGTTCGGGCCGGTCGGTGAGCCCGCCCAGTTCCCGGTACGCGCGTGCGGCGGCGTTCAGTTCGGCGGACGTGCGGTCCGCCGCCAGCGCCGGCTCGTCGAGCTGCACCCAGCCGGCCCCGGCCGCACGGAGGTCGGCGAGCACCTCCGCGTAGACGGGGAGGAGCCGGTCCAGCAGCGTCAGCGGATCGAAGTCGGGGGCGACGCCGGGCGCGGGCTTGGCGAGCAGCAGGTACGTGACCGGCCCGACGATGACGGGCCGGGCGTCGTGGCCCTGTGCGACCGCTTCGGACAGCTCACCGGTCTGCTTCACGGAGTTCGCCGCGAAGACGGTGTCGGGCCCCAACTCCGGTACGAGGTAGTGGTAGTTGGTGTCGAACCACTTCGTCATCTCCAGCGGCGCGACGTCCTGCGTACCGCGCGCCATGGCGAAGTAGCCGTCGAGCGCGTCCGCCTCCACGGCGGCACGGTGGCGTTCGGGAACGGCACCGACCATGACGGTGGTGTCCAGCACATGGTCGTAGAGGGAGAAGTCTCCGGTGGGCACTTCGCGCACGCCGGCATTCCTGAGCTGCTGCCAGTTGTCCCGGCGCAGCCCGGCGGCGGTTTCCCGCAGGGCGTCGGCGGTGACGCGGCCCTTCCAGTACCCCTCGACGGCCTTCTTCAGCTCACGGCCGCTGCCCTGCCGTGGGTATCCGTGGACGGTGGCGCGGGGCCTCGTGGCCGGCTGCGACGCCGCGGCTGCGGACTTCGGTGTCACTCAACTCTCCTTCGCGAGTCTGGCCGGTGACCCGAGAGGTACGGGGCGAGGAGGAGAGGCGACGCGGCGGCGCGCACACGCACCGTGTGCTGCTCACCTGTACCGCCGACCCGCCCTCGAGGTCACCGAGATCAATCCGCCGACGCGTCTCCCCCTGGGCCTTGCGGCCAGGGGGTGGCCGGCGGGCAGTGGCAGGTCTTCGGACTCGCGGGCCCGCCGTGTCCGTGATCCACGGACCGGCTCCTACCGGCCGTCGCTTCCCGGGTCCGCTCGGACCCAGTGCGTATGACGGCTTTCGTTCCCACTCACCGCTGCGGGGCAGTTCCGGAGTCTCACCGGATTCCCTCTTGCGACGCGCCTGTCTGGCGGACAGGCCGAACCGACTGCGTCTCCAGCGTACGGGCCCGCGAGCCGCCGCGACAAAGGGCAGGAGTGAGGGCTTCTTCATGCGGCACGGCGGTTTACGGAGGCGAAGCGCGGGTCTGCCGTGGCCCTCACCGGACCGGCGCGGCCTCACCCCCCACAGGCATGGGACCGGCTCCGACGGGGAGAGCCGCCCAGGATCCCGGCGACAGGAACGTCCCGGTGCCTTCGTGGCCCTCCCTCACAGGGCCGTCCGGGTCGCGGCGGTGTGGCGCACGCCGTGGAGCGGCCCGCCGGTTCCAAGCTGCTGCCGGAGACTCACCGCCCCGCCGGTGCGCAGGCCGGGCGGGGCGATCCGTTCCACGACGACTGGAGAAGATGACCATGCCACCCCACACCGCGTCCGCATCCTCGGCAGGACCCGAAGCCGCGGCCGCACCGCAAGCCCCCTCCCCCGCGGCAGCGGCAGCGGGAGTCGAAGCCTCGGAGGCGGCCGGAGCCTTCGAGGCGGCGGGCCTGCCGCCGGAGACGAACCCCGCTGACCCCCGGTTCTGGCAGCTGCCGCACGACCAGCGGCACCAGGTGTTCGCCGTGCTGCGCGAGCGGGAGGCGCCCACGTACTTCGCACAGCCGCAGCACTCCCTGCGCAAGCGGCAGCAGCCGGGTTTCTACGCTCTCGTCAGGCATGAGCACGTGCAGGAAGCGAGCCGCAACGCCGCCGTGTTCGGGAGCGCCCCCGGGGTCACCACGCCGCATCCCGCGCCCTGGGTGAAGGCTCTCTTCGGGGAGTCCATGGTCAACGTCGACGGCAGCGACCACGCCAAGCTGCGGAAGATCATTTCGCGGGCGTTCAGCCCCAGGCTGCTGGCGGGCACCGAGAAGGACATCGAGCAGGTCGTCGCGGCCGTCGTCGGGAACGCGGTGCGCCAGCCCTCCCGCGAGTTCGTGACCGCCGTGGCCTCGCTGGTGCCGTGCGAGGTGGTGTGCAACATGATGGGCATCCCGCAGCGGCACCGCCCCCGCATCCTCGCCCAGCTCAACGACGCCTCGGAGAACATCGGCGTACGGCGCGGAGCGGGCGCGAAGTTCCGCATCCCCGGCAAGGGGCTGCGGGCGCTGGCCCGTATGCACGTCATGATCGCGATGCTCGCCAGGAAGCGCCGGCGCCACCCGACCGACGATCTCATCTCCGCGCTGGTCACCGCCGATGTCGACGGGCAATGCCTGGGCAACCGCCAACTCGGCGCGTTCTTCACGCTGTTGATGGTCGCGGGGGTGGAGACGACCCGCAACGCGATCTCGCACGGCCTGGCCCTGCTCAGTGCCAACCCCGAGCAGCGGGAGCTGTGGAAGAGCGACTTCGAGAAGTACGCGGACACCGCCGTGGACGAGATCGTGCGGTGCTCGACCCCGATCATCCAGTTCCGCCGCACGCTGCGCACCGACCACGTCATGGGCGGCCGTACGCTGCGCAAGGGCGAGACGGTGGCGATGTACTACGCCTCCGCCAACCGCGACGAGGCGGTCTTCACCGACCCCGGCACCTTCGACATCACCCGCGACCCCAACCCCCACCTCGGCTACGGCGGAGGCGGCCCGCACTACTGCCTCGGCGCGCACCTCGCCCGCCAGGAACTCAAGGCGCTCTTCAGGCAGTTGCTCACCGACTCCGTCGCGATGCGAGCCGTGGGCCTGCCGGACCTTGTGCCCTCCAGCTTCGACAACCGCATCCGTTCGCTGCAGTTCGACATCGCCCCGCAGAACCCAGCGGCGGCCCGGCGAAGTGCCCTGTGACCAGCGTCTGACGCACCCTTACGCCGCCGGGCCCGCCGCCCCTACCCTCGTCCCCGGGACTCCCCCGACGCGGGACGACGGAGTGCACGAGCGGCTCCGGGACGCCGCGACACGGTATCCCGTCGGCGCTCTGACACCCCGCCACTGCCGCGTGCGGGGACCTGCGTCCCCCTGAGGGACGCGGCGCGGGGCACAGCGCACAAGTAGAGCGAGGCTCCTCGGGCGTTGCGCCGGTGGTCGGTTCACCACCGGCGCGGCGCCAGGAGCCTCGCCGTATCGGGGATGGAGGGCGGTTGCCCGGCCATCCGGCTGAATCAGATCGTCCACTCTCCGTTGCCGCTGTCGGCTCCGGAGAGGGCGGGCTGCTCACCGGTGAAGCGGCAGCCCGCCATCTCACGCCTTCCTCCTGTCAGTTCACCGTGTGGGTGCCGTTGTCGGACGAGCCGAGGTAGTCCCCGTCATCGCTGGTGTAAGCAGCGCTGATCGTGAACGGGGAGCCGACCGTGGTGGGGTAGGCGTAGCTGGTCGTCGCCACGCCGCCGGTCAGCCCCACAGGAACCGTGGGACTGCCGTCACCGAAGTCGAACACCACCGTCCCGGTCGGCGTACCACCACCCGGAGCAACCGCCGAGACGGTCGCGGTGAAGAGCACCGACTCACCCGTCACCGACGGATCCGGAAGATCAGTCAGAGCAGTGGTGGTCGCCGCCGGATTGACCGTGTGACCGCCGGCGCCGGAGGAGGCGGTGTAGTTGACGTCACCGCTGTAGGAAGCGGTCACCGTGAACGGGGAGCCGGACGCGCTGGGGTAGGCGTAGCTGGTCGTGGCCACACCGCCGACCAGCGGCAGCGGCGCCGATGTGTTGCCGTCACCGAAGTCGAGAGTGACAGTTCCCGTGGGCGTCCCCCCACCCGGGGCGACAGGCAGGACATGGACAGTGAAGGCCACCGGCTGACCCACCAACGACGGATCCGGCAGATCGTCGAAGACACTGGTCGTCGTCGCCGCCACATTGACCGTGTGAGTCAGGCCCGGAGGCGTGCTCGAGGTCGTGAAGCTGGCGTCACCGCTGTAGGTGGCGCTGATCGTGAACGGGGAGCCGACCGTTGTCGGGTACGGGTAGCTGGTCGTGGCCACACCACTGACCAACGGCACCGGAGCCGACGTGTTGCCGTCACCGAAGTCGAACACCACCGTCCCCGTCGGAACGCCCGCACCCGGAGCAACCGGCGAGACGGTAGCGGTGAACGTCACCGACTGGCCCACCAGCGACGGGTCCGGCAGATCGGTCAACGCCGTCGTCGTCGCTGCCTGGTTCACCGCATGGCTGCCCAACCCCACAGACGCGTTGAAGTTACTGTCACCGCTGTATGAGGCCGTGAGCGCGAACGGCGAGCCGGTCGTGGTGGTGTAGGCGTGACTCGTGGTCGCCACGCCGCTGACCAACGGCACCGGAGCCGACGTGTTGCCGTCACCGAAGTCGAACACCACCGTTCCGGTCGGCGTACCCGCACCCGGGGCATCGGGCGAGACCGTCGCGGTGAACGTCACCGACTGCCCCACCACCGACGGATCCGGCGTGTCGGCCAACGCCGTCGTCGTCGCCGCCGGATCGACCGCGTGACTGCCCATCCCCACGGAACCCGTGAAGTTGGCGTCGCCGCTGTACGTGGCGGTGAGGGCGAACGGCGAACCCGTCGTCGTGGCGTACGCATGCATGGTGGTCGCGACACCGGCAACCAGTGCCACCGGACTCGACATGTTGCCGTCACCGAAGTCGAAGACGACCGTGCCCGTCGGGACGCCCGCGCCCGGAGCGACCGGGGAGACCGTCGCCGTGAAGAGCACCGGCTCACCCACCACCGACGGATCCGGCGTGTCGGCCAAAGCCGTCGTCGTCGCCGCCTGGTTCACCGCATGAGTGCCCATCCCCACAGACCCGGTGAAGTTGCTGTCACCGCCGTAGGAAGCAGTGAGGGCGAACGGCGAGCCGACCGTGGTCGCGTAGGCGTGACTCGTGGTGGCCACGCCGGCGACCAACGGCACAGGGACAGTTGGGCTGCCGTCACCGAAGTCGAACGTGACGGTGCCGGTAGGAGTCCCCGCACCAGGAGCGACCGGCGAGACGGTAGCGGTGAACGTCACCGACTGGCCCACCAGCGACGGATCCGGCAAATCGGTCAACACCGTTGTCGTCGTTGCCTGGTTCACCGCATGGCTGCCCAACCCCACAGACCCGGTGAAGTCGGAGTCGCCGCTGTACGTGGCCGTGAGGGCGAACGGCGAACCCGTCGTTGTGGCGTACGCATGCGTGGTGGTCGCGACACCGGCAACCAGTGCCACCGGACCCGACATATTGCCGTCACCGAAGTCGAACACCACCGTTCCCGTCGGAACGCCCGCGCCCGGAGCGACCGGCGAGACGGTAGCGGTGAACGTCACCGACTGCCCCACCACCGACGGATCCGGCACATCAGCCAGCGCCGTCGTCGTCGCCGCCTGGTTCACCGCATGGGTGCCCATCCCCACGGAACCCGTGAAGTTGGAGTCACCGCCGTAGGTGGCGGTCAGGGCGAAGGGCGAACCTGTGGTCGTCGTGTACGCGTGACTGGTCGTCGCCACACCACCGACCAACGCCACAGGGACAGTTGGACTGCCGTCACCGAAGTCGAAGACGACCGTGCCCGTCGGGACGCCCGCGCCCGGAGCGACCGGCGAGACGGTAGCGGTGAACGTCACCGACTGCCCCACCACCGACGGATCCGGCACATCAGCCAGGGCCGTCGTCGTCGCCGCCACATTCACCGTGTGCGTCAGACCCGGAGGCGTCGCCGAGGCCGTGAAGTTGGCGTCACCGCCATAGCTCGCACTGATCATGTACGGAGACCCGGAAGTCGAGGTGTAGGCATGCGAGGTCGTCGCCACACCGGCGACCAACGGCACCGCAACCGTCGGACTGCCGTCACCGAAGTCGAACGTGACGGTTCCGGTAGGAGTCCCCGCACCCGGAGCGACCGGCGAGACGGTAGCGGTGAACGTCACCGACTGCCCCACCACCGACGGATCCGGCACATCCGTCAACGCCGTCGTTGTCGCCGCCTGGTTCACCGCATGAGTGCCCATCCCCACAGACCCGGTGAAGTTGCTGTCACCGCCGTAGGAAGCAGTGAGGGCGAACGGCGAGCCGACCGTGGTCGCGTAGGCGTGACTCGTGGTGGCCACGCCGGCGACCAACGGCACAGGGACAGTTGGGCTGCCGTCACCGAAGTCGAACGTGACGGTGCCGGTAGGAGTCCCCGCACCAGGAGCGACGGGCGAGACGGTAGCGGTGAACGTCACCGACTGCCCCACCACCGACGGATCCGGCGTGTCGGCCAACGCCGTCGTCGACGCCGCCTGGTTCACCGCATGGCTGCCCAACCCCACGGACCCGGTGAAGTCGGAGTCACCGCCGTAGGTAGCCGTGAGGGCGAACGGCGAACCCGTGGTCGTCGTGTACGCGTGACTGGTCGTCGCCACACCACCGACCAACGCCACAGGGACAGTTGGACTGCCGTCACCGAAGTCGAACGTGACGGTGCCGGTAGGAGTCCCCGCACCAGGAGCAACCGGCGAAACAGTCGCGGTGAACGTCACCGACTGCCCCACCACCGACGGATCCGGCACATCCGTCAACGCCGTCGTCGACGCCGCCTGGTTGACCGTATGCGTCAGACCCGGAGCAGTGGCCGAGGCCGTGAAGTTGGAGTCGCCGCCGTATGAAGCGCTGATCGGGAACGGCGAACCCGTCGTCGTGGCATACGCATGCGAAGTCGTCGCCACACCACCGACCAACGCCACAGGGACAGTTGGACTGCCGTCACCGAAGTCGAAGACGACCGTCCCCGTCGGCGTACCCGCACCCGGAGCAACCGGCGAGACCGTCGCCGTGAAGGTCACCGACTGCCCCACCACCGACGGATCCGGCACATCCGTCAACGCCGTCGTCGACGCCGCCTGGTTGACGGAATGCGTCAGACCCGGA
>NZ_AUEV01000008.1:0-407174 GCF_000426165.1 Streptomyces sp. TAA486
AGGTGGAACGCCGGCTCACGGAGCTGGGCGACGACGCACCCCAGCACGAGAAGGCCCGTGCGGAGATGCTCGTCGCCGACGCCCGGAAGGCCGTGCAGGAACAGGAGAGCGTGGAGCAGGTCCGCTCGCTCACCTCGGAGCTGCAGCAGCTCTTCCACTCCCTGGGAGCCCGGGGAACAGGGCCGGAGCAGGCTGCCTCGACCGACGGCACCTCTCCGAGCGGCCCGTCCGAAGAGGGCGGTCCGGGTGACGACGTGGTCGACGCCGAGTTCGACAAGGGCTGAGGCGCGACATGTCGAGCGAACACGAGCCCATGGAGACGGAGTTTCCGTTGGACGAGGGGGACAGGGCCGACGAGCCCGACGTCCCCCGGGAGGGCGACGGTGGCCCGCAACAGGCCGCCGTGGCCGAGTCCGAGGAGCAGTCGCAGGCCGTGGAGGAACTGACGGAGCGCTGGCAGCGCACGCTGGCCGACCTGGACAACCTGCGCAAGCGTCATGCCCGTGAACTCGAGCGGGAGCGCTCCGCGGAGCGTGCCCGTACGGCCGCAGCCCTGCTGCCCCTCATCGACCACCTGGAGCTGGCTCTCGAACACGCCGAGGCCGGCGAGTCCTCCGTCATCGAAGGCGTCAGGGCTGTGCGTGACGAGGCGGTAAGCACCTTCGAGAAGCTCGGTTTCCCCCGGCACGACGAGACCGGGGTGCCCTTCGACCCCACACGTCACGAGGCGGTGAGCACCGTCGAGGACGACGGAATCGGCCCCGGCATCGTCCGCGAGGTTGTGCGCCCGGGCTATGGCGACGGCGTGAATCAGCTGCGTCCCGCGGCCGTCACCGTCACCGCCCGGCAGGAGTGACCTGCCATGGCTCAGGACTACTACGAGGTCCTCGGACTGCACCGGGGTGCGAGCGCCGACGAGATCCAGCAGGCTTACCGCACGTTGGCCCGGAAGTACCACCCCGATGTGAACAACGACCCCGCGGCGGAAGAACGGTTCAAGGAGCTCAACGAGGCCTACAGCGTTCTCTCCGACCCCAAGACCCGTGCGCGCTACGACCGTTACGGGCCGGCGTTCCGTCAGATTCCCGAGGACTACGACGAGCGGGTGGCCGCCGGCGCAGGCGCGGGGAGAGCCGGGGCATGGCGTGGCGGCGGCCCGCGTGTGCGCGTCTCGCAGGACGTCGGGGACGGCTTCGGCGGTTTCCAGGACGTCGGGGTCGACTTCGAGGACCTCTTCGGTTCGATGTTCGGCGCGGGCGGCGCCCGCGGACCGGTCCGCGGCGCGGACCAGGAGGCGGAGATGCCGCTGAGCGTCGAGGACGCCTACCGAGGGGGCCGCCGGAGCATCACCCTCGGCGGCGCGGAAGGAGGCCGCACCTACCAGGTCGACATCCCACGCGGTGTCGTCGACGGTCAGCGCATCCGGCTCGCGGGTGAGGGCGGCCGGGGCAGTCAGGACGCCCCTGCCGGTGACCTGTTCCTGCGGGTGCGGATCACACCCCATCCGCAGTTCCGGCTCGACGGCCGCGACGTCCACGTCCAACTGCCGGTCACACCTTGGGAGGCGGCGCTCGGGGCGACCGTCCCGGTGCCGACTCCCGACGGGCAGGCGAAGGTGACCGTGCCTGCGGGTTCCTCCAGCGGCAGGCGGCTGAGGCTGCGCGGCGAAGGCATGCCCAACCCCAGCGGGACCCCCGGCGACCTCTACGCCGAGCTGCGCATCGAAGTGCCGCCCGAGCTCACGCGTCGTGAACGCGAGCTGTTCGAAGAGCTCGCCGCCACCTCCGACTTCGACCCGAGGAGGCAACGATGATCACGCGATCGAAGCCCGCCTCCCACATCACAGATAGGGGTGTGCTTCGGCCGACCTACGTATTGGCGCCGGTGCACCGGTTCAGCCTGGAGGCTGTCGCGCGCCGCTCGGGGCTGCATCCCGACGTGGTGCGGCGGTTCGTCGCGCTCGGCCTGCTCGACGACGTGCACCGCGACGCCGAGGGACGTCTGTGGTTCCCCGCGTCCGCCTCCCTGACACTTGCCCGCATCCAGCGGCTGCGAGCCGGCTTCTGCCTCAACTACGCGTCGCTGGGCCTCGTTATGGAACTGCTCGACCGCATCGCCGAGCTCGAAGCCGCACTGCGCCGCAGCGGCGTGAGGAGTGATGACTCGCCATGGATATGAACCGTCTGACTCAGAAGTCGCAGGAAGCGCTCCAGGAAGCGCAGTCCACCGCCACGAGGCTGGGGCACACCGAAGTCGACGGCGAGCACCTGCTGTCCGCTCTCCTTGGCCAGAGCGAGGGCCTCATTCCGCGCCTCGTCGAACATGCAGGAGCCGATCCCTCGGCGCTGAGGGAGGCGGTGGAGAGCGAGCTGGGCCGCAAACCCAAGCAGACCGGCGCCGGGGCGGCTTCGGGCGAGGTCCGTGTGACGCAGCGTCTGGCGAAGCTGCTCGAGTCCGCGGATCAGGAGGCCCGCAGGCTCAAGGACGAGTACGTCTCCGTGGAGCATCTGCTGCTCGCGATGACGGAGGAAGGCCCGGCGACCGGAGCGGGTCGGCTCCTGAAGGAGCACGGCGTCACCCGTGACGCCTTCCTGAACAGCCTCACGCGTGTTCGCGGCAGCCAGCGCGTCACCTCCGCGACTCCCGAGGGTGCCTACGAGGCGTTGGAGAAGTACGGCCGCGATCTGGTCGACGAGGCGCGGGGCGGGACCCTCGACCCGGTCATCGGCCGGGACGCGGAGATCCGCCGGGTGATCCAGATCCTCAGCCGCAAGACGAAGAACAACCCGGTGCTGATCGGCGACCCGGGCGTCGGGAAGACCGCCATCGTCGAAGGGCTGGCGCAGCGCATCGTCAGCGGCGACGTTCCCGAGGGGCTGCGGGACAAGACTGTCTTCTCCCTCGACATGAGCTCGCTCGTCGCCGGAGCCAAGTACCGCGGCGAGTTCGAGGAACGGCTCCAGGCCGTGCTCAGCGAGGTCAAGGCCGCCGAGGGCCGGATCCTGCTCTTCGTCGACGAACTGCACAACGTCGTCGGGGCAGGTGGCGGTGCCGAGGGCGCCATGGACGCCGGAAACATGCTCAAGCCGATGCTCGCCCGCGGAGAACTGCACATGATCGGCGCGACGACGCTCACCGAGTACCGCAAGCACGTCGAGTCGGACGCCGCACTGGAGCGCAGGTTCCAGCAAGTCATGGTGGACGAGCCGTCGGTCGAGGACACCGTGTCGATCCTGCGCGGACTGCGGGAACGGCTGGAGATCTTCCACGGCGTCAGCATCCAGGACACCGCGCTGGTCGCCGCGGCCACGCTCAGCCACCGCTACATCTCCGACCGGTTCCTCCCCGACAAGGCCATCGACCTCGTCGACGAGGCATGCGCCCGACTGCGCACCGAGATGGACTCGATGCCCGCCGAGCTGGACGAGCTGACCCGCCGCGTCACGCGTCTGGAGATCGAGGAAGCCGCCCTCTCGAAGGAGACGGACGCGGCGAGCGCAGCGCGCCTGGAGGAGCTGCGGCGGGAACTGGCCGATCTGCGGGCCGAGGCGGACGCCAAGCAGGCCCAATGGGAGGCCGAACGCCAGGCGATCCGCAGGGTGCAGGAGATACGCCAGGAGCTGGAGCAGGCACGGCAGGAGGCGGAGGAGGCCGAGCGCTCCTACGACCTGAACCGGGCGGCGGAACTGCGCTACGGCAAAATCACCGAGCTCGAACGCAAGCTCGCCGCGGACGAGGACCAACTGACCGACAAGCAGGGCGAGTCGCGGCTGCTGCGCGAGGTGGTCACCGAGGACGAGATCGCCGAGATCGTCGCCGCCTGGACCGGCATCCCGGTGACACGTCTCCAGGAGGGCGAGCGGGAGAAGCTGCTGCGGCTCGACGACATCCTGCGGGAGCGGGTCGTCGGACAGGACGAAGCCGTGGGGCTGGTCGCCGACGCCGTCATCCGCTCCCGTTCCGGGATCCGCGACCCCCGGCGGCCCATCGGGTCCTTCGTCTTCCTCGGCCCGACAGGCGTCGGAAAGACAGAGCTTGCCAAGGCCCTCGCGGAGGCCCTGTTCGACTCCGAGGAGAGCATCGTGCGGCTCGACATGAGCGAGTACCAGGAACGGCACACAGTCAGCCGACTCGTCGGCGCACCTCCCGGATACATCGGCTACGAGGAAGGCGGACAGCTCACCGAGGCGGTCCGGCGCAAGCCCTACTCCGTCGTGCTCTTCGACGAGATCGAGAAGGCGCACGCCGACGTCTTCAACACCCTCCTCCAAGTGCTCGACGACGGAAGGATCACGGATGCTCAGGGCCGCACCGTCAACTTCCGCAACACCGTGATCATCCTGACGTCCAACATCGGCTCGGTGCACCTGCTCGACGGCGTGACAGCCGAAGGGCAGATCAAGGCGGACGCCCGCAGCCGCGTCATGGACGAGCTGCGCAGCCACTTCCGGCCCGAGTTCCTCAACCGCGTCGACGACATCGTCCTGTTCAGCCCGCTCGGCCAGGAACAGATCGAGCAGATCGTCGAGCTCCAGTTCAACGACCTGCGCTCCCGCCTCGCCGAACGCAGGATCACCGTCGAACTCACCGAGGACGCACGTCGGCTGATCGCACACCAGGGCTACGACCCCGTCTACGGCGCCCGGCCCCTGCGCCGCTACATCTCGCACGAGGTCGAGACGATCGTCGGCCGCGCCCTGCTGCGGGGCGCCGTCGAGGACGGCGCATCGGTCCTCGTCGACGCGGCCGACGGGGAACTGACCGTCACCTACGAGGCATCGGCGGAGGAGCGGGCCGCCGACGACTCTCTCGCCAGGGCAGCGTGAGATCCATGAGCACACCGCAGAACAAGACGGTGTCCTGCCCTTCCTGCGGGCGGACGAACCGTCTCCCGGCTTCCGCAGCCGGAACACCCCGGTGCGGCAACTGCCGGTCTCCACTGCCCTGGATCGTCTCCACCACGGACGACTCCTTCACCGACACCGTGGAGCGCGCCGATCTGCCCGTACTCGTCGACCTGTGGGCCCAGTGGTGCGGGCCCTGCCACACGGTGAGTCCCGCGCTGGAACAGGTCGCAGCCGACCTCGCAGGCCGCATCAAGCTGGTGAAGGCCGACGTGGATCAATGTCCGCAGCTGGCCCGGAGATTCGAGGTGCAGGCGGTGCCGACTCTGCTGATCCTCGACCGGGGTGAGGTGATCGGGCGCCGTGCCGGTGCCCTGCCCGCGGCGAGCCTGCGCTCCTGGGTGGAGGAGACGCTCGCCCGACACGACCAGGCGGCCTCCGCATCCCACGGCCAGGAGGTGTGATCCCCGGTGGCCATCCGCATCGATCTGCAGTCTCGCGTGCGCTGCTCGGCGCCGTGCGCTCACAGGCTGCCGTCCGGTACGGGAGAGGAGCTGATCTGATGTCCACCGAGACCCCGGACATGCACGGCGCCTATCCACGGCTGACGGACGAACAGGTTGAGCTGCTTGCCGCGTCAGGTGAGCGGCGTCCGACAGTGGCGAGCGAGGTGCTGTTCCGCGAGGGCGAGTCGAACCGGGAGTTCCTGGTGGTCCTCAGCGGTCTGGTCGACGTCGTGCACGACTTCGGCCTGCCGGAGGAAGGGCTTGTCGCCACCCACGGTCCGGGTCGCTTCCTGGGTGAACTCGGTCTGCTGGAGGGGCAGCGGGCCTTCTACACAGCCGTTGTCCGGGAGGCCGGTGCAGTGCTCGCCCTTTCGGTGGACAGTCTCCGTGAATTGGTCGCGAACGATGCCGTCCTGGGGGACCAAATCCTCCGCGCCTACCTCGGACGCCGTGCCCGACTCATCGGTGCCGGCGCGGGCTTCCGGATCCTCGGTTCGTGCCGCTCGCCGCAGACCCGGCGGCTGCGCGAGTTCGCCGCACGCAACCGTCTGCCGCACCGCCTGGTCGACCTGGACAGCGACGACGAGGCCGAGGCGCTTCTGCGCCGGTTCGGCATCACCCCGCAGGAGACACCGGTCGTCATCTGGAATGGCCGCCAGGTGCTGCGGAATCCGGACGCGGCCGACCTCGCGCGTCTGGTGGGCCTGCCGGCGCCATCCGGAGATGCGTCCGTCCATGATCTTCTCGTTGTCGGTGCGGGTCCTGCCGGACTTGCCGCCGCTGTCTACGGGGCCTCCGACGGCTACTCGACGGCCATGATCGACGCCGTCGCCACCGGTGGCCAGGCAGCCAGAACATCTCGCATCGAGAACTACCTCGGCTTTCCCTCCGGGATCTCCGGGGGCGAGCTGATCGAACGCGCCGTGCTTCAGGCTCACAAGTTCGACGCCGACATCCTGGTGCCGGCCGAGGCGGAGGCCCTGCGACGCGACGGAGATCACTACACCGTGGCCCTCGCCGACGGGAGTGACGCCGCCGGACGCACGGTCGTCCTGACCACGGGAGTGCGCTACAGGCGACTGGTCGTCCCCGGCAGCGAACACTTCGAAGGCAGCAGCATCCACTACGCAGCAACCGCCCTCGAAGCGCACATGTGCGGCCAGAATCCCGTCGCGGTAGTGGGCGGCGGCAACTCCGCCGGTCAAGCGGCCGTCTTCCTCGCGGACAACGGTTCCCGCGTCCACATTGTCGCGATCGACGACTCCCTGGAGCGGAACATGTCCCGCTACCTCATCGACCAGATCGAACAGCGCCCCGGCATCGAGGTGCATCTGGAACAGGAAGTGGTCGAAGTGATCGGCGAGGACACGATCCGGCGGGTGAAGGTCCGTGACTTGCAGACACGGCAGGAGAATGACCTGGAGGTGCGGGCCCTCTTCGTGTTCATCGGCGCTCGTCCCTGTACGGACTGGCTCGGGGAAACGCTCGTTCTCGACGAGCGCGGATTCGTCGTCACCGGAAGCGCACCCGGCGAAACCCGTTACGAGGGCCCGTGGCGGCAGCTGGAACGGGAACCGCTGCCCCTCGAAACGAACTGGCCTGGAGTGCTCGCAGCGGGAGACGTACGCAGCGGCTCGGTCAAACGCGTCGCCTCCGCCGTGGGAGAGGGTGCCATGGCCGTACGCCTCGCCCATGAACACCTTGCTCGAACCCCTGCGAGAGCCATGTCCGCCCTGTGATCGGAACGAGAGGTCCGTCATGAAGAGCGACCAATTCCTCGCCCGCGTGCGCGAACGCGGCAAGTACCGGGACCAGGCAGAAGCGATGCAGATCACCGAAGCAGTCCTCGATGTACTGAGCTCCCGGATCACCGGTGGTGAGGCCAAGGACCTGGCCTCTCAGCTGCCCGAGCCGATCGACCGGCCACTGCTGGACAGGAGCACGGAGGCGGCCGAGTCCTTCGGCGTCACCACATTCCTCGCCCGGGTCGCCGAACGGACCAGAGTCCAGACCAGGACAGCCGAATGGGACGCAAGCGCTGTACTGTCCACCGTCGCCGAATCGGTTTCCGGCGGAGAGTTCAACCAGCTCCTCACCCAGCTGCCATCCGGCTACGCGGCGCTGTTCGGGGAACCGGAGCTGAGCGACTGAGCGTCGGCGAACCGGCACACCGGACCGGCGGCCGGTGCGTTCGCTGGACTCGCTCCGAAGGGGCTGGTGTGCTGGGCGGATGCACACTCCCGACAAGCCGGTCGAGGGCGACGTCGGCGAAGCGACGATCGAAATCGTCGTCGGCGTTGCAGCCTCACCGGGGATGGTCTCGGAGTTCGTCGGGGGGATGGAGGCGGAGTTCGCCGACCGGATGACCGCACGGGTGCCCGATGTGCGCTGGAGGTTCCAAGCCGTCTCCGACCGGCTCGCCGTGCCACCCACCGACGTGGCAGAGATCATCTCGGCGGGCCGGCAGCGCCTGCTCCGGGAAGGCTGGGATCTCGCGGTCGTGGTGACGGACCTGCCGATCGCGACCTCACGCCGCCCCGTGATCGCGCACGCCAGCGCGAGCCACGGGGTCGCGGTGGTTTCGATGCCGGCGCTCGGCGCGATGGGGGTCAGACAGCGGCTCGCCGAGACCGTCACCCGGCTCGTCGCGGCCCTCATCGGGGACATCAGTGCGGCGGAGGTGGATCAACACGGAGTTGTGCATCGTTTTGGTCCACCCCCCGGGGTGATGCGCAGAGTGAGGGAACTCGGCCACAAGATCGAAGAGGACGAATCCGACGTACGCATGGTGGCGCGGGTCACCGCGGGCAACATGCGGCTCCTGGTGGGAATGCTGCGTGCCAATCGCCCGTGGCAGCTCAGCATGCACCTCACTCGTGCGTCCGTCACCGCCCTCGGGACGGCGGCATTGGCGCTGGTCACCAGCGACATCTGGCAGCTGGCGGACGACCTGGGAGCATTGCGGCTCGGCTTGATCACCGCTGCGTCGGTTCTCACCACGATCTGCACGTTCATCATCGGCGCCCAGCTGTGGGAGCGCAGTCCCCGGCCCGAGGCACGAGAACAGGTGATCCTCTTCAACATCGTGACCCTGGCAACGGTCACGATCGGCGTCCTCTCCCTCTACGGCACTCTGCTGGTGCTGACATGGCTCGGTTCCCTGCTTCTCGTGCCGACAGGGCTGCTCTCCGAGACGCTCGGCCACCCTGTCCGGATCGGCGACAAGTGGGAACTCGTGTGGCTGACAAGCTCCCTGGCCACGATCGGCGAGGCCGTCGGGGCGGGCTGGGAGAGCGATGAATCGGTGCGGGAAGCGGCCTACACCTACCGCGCGGACGATCAGGCTCTCCCCGAGGAGACATTCACGCAGGCGAGCACCTGACCTCCCGTCCTTGCCTTACTTACCCTTCGGACTCCTGTGACGGTTCCGCACAGCACGAAGGTGCATCGTGACGCCCACACGGGTGACGGCCTGCAGGACCGGTGCTCTACCGCAGTGTGACCGGGAAAAGCCACCGGGTGCCGGACGTCCGTGAAGCCATCGCCGGTGTCCTGCACCGCCGCAACGACCCTTCGGTCATCCAGACCGTCCGTTCCTCAGCGGCGGCTGTGCTCAGCTACCTGGCTGCACTCTGGCTGAGCAGCGCCCAGGTCCCGCTCCTCGCCCCGCTGACCACTCTCCTCGTCGTACAGCTCACCGTCTACGCCACGCTGACCCGAGGCATTCGGCGGATCATCGCTGTGGTCGCCGGCGTGCTTCTGGCTGTCGGTTTCAGCTCACTGGTGGGGCTGAGCTGGTGGTCGCTAGGCGTGCTCATCCTTGCCGCCCTGATCCTGGGCCATCTGGTGCGCGTCAACGAATTCGTTCCCGAGGTCGCAATCAGCGCCATGATCGTGCTGGGCGTAAGCGTGACAAGAGTGGCGGAGACCGCCCTGGACCGGGTGGTGGAGACCCTCATCGGCGCAGTCGTGGGCTTGCTGTTCAACGTCCTCTTCGTTCCCCCGATTTGGACACAATCCGCCGGTGAGTCCATTGAGGACCTTGCCGAACGAATGAGAGATCTTCTGTGGAGCCTGGGCGAAGAGGTCGGCCGGCCCACCCCGGTGGAAGAAGCCGAGGCACGCCTGGAGGAGGCGCGCCGACTCGACCACGACATCGTGCGGGTCGATGCCGCTGTTGCGCAGGCCGAGGAGAGTCTGAAGCTCAACCCCCGGGTCAGGGAGGGCACACTCTCACGGCTCGTTTTGAGGACAGGCCTGGACACCCTGGAGATCTGCGCGGTCGTACTCAGGGTCATCGCCCGAACGCTGACCGAACTCGCCGAGGAAGGTGCGCATGAGTCGCTCTTCCCTCCCGAGACAACCGCTGCACTGCAGGAGCTGTTCGCTGAACTGGCCGCTGCCATCGATGCGTTCACCGTACTCGTCACCAGCGACGTCACCGCGGACGCAGACGACGCGGAGGTCGCGCTGACGGACAGGCTCCGCGATGCCCACGATGCCCGCGACCGGATTGCCCAGCTGCTGCTCGCCGAACAGCAGCGCCATCCGGAACAGTGGCAGCTTCACGGCACGCTCCTCACCCAGATCGACCGGCTCCTGGACGAACTCGCCGCGGAGAAACGCTCCGCGCGGTTGACCGAAGAGCTGGACTTCCAAAGCCGCCAGCCCTTCGCCCGGCACCCCCAGCTCGCGAAGCTCACTCGCTATGCACCGTTCCGCCGCGTTCTCCGCCGACGTCGAAAGGAGACCTGAGCGGATGGGGTCCGCAGCCTCGTGGGCGCGCGAACGCGCCGAAGTTTCGAGCGCAGCGCGGGTTCATTCATCCCGTCTCAGCGATGACGGGTCGGCGATTCATCTTGGCAAGTCATCCAGGCAGCAGTGATCGTCGAGCTTTCCCGCGGGAGGGTCGGAGATTGGGAAACGATCACTCGCGGATCGGGGAACGATCTTCTGGTGCTTGCGACGCCGCTGGTCAGACGTACTCGTGAACACCCCCCGGACCGGAAGGGCCGCCACGGCCGACTCCGGCTCTCACCCCGGCGAGTGCACCATCGGTGATGGCGCCGCCGTGCGACAGCAAGTCTCGTCGGGCGAAGCCCACAGCGATCTGGTCGCGGGCGCCGAGGTGCGGCACGGACCTTGCACCCAACGCCTGAGACGACCCGGCTTCTTTCACCCCACGCGGCACGGTGAAGCCGGTGTCATTACTGAGGCAAGCCGGAACATTTCATTGCGACAATTGCCGTCCCTGCTCTGGCAGCTGGTCTTCCTCGGGAATCAGCCACCACGTATCGACCTCCTCGGCATCCCAGGGCAAGATCCGCGAAGGTGCGGTGGGTAGCGCTGGGCGCGAGCCTGCGTGTGGCTCGCAGACAAGAGCGGTGGTTGCTGTGGCACTTGCACATCGGCGGCAGGCGTCTGCCAGGCGCCAGCACCTTGCGTCCTGGGTCAGCGCGAGGACGATGTCTCCTCCGCAGCCGCGATGACGGGCGTGCCAGCGGCAGCCCCCTGCGCTGCACCGACACGTGCGCAGGTGGGGTGGTAGCCAACTGCCGCGCGCGTGTTGCGCGAGATGCCCCAACGCGTCCTGTCGCGGGCCGGCCGTGCCGGCGGGACGGCTTAGTGGACCGCAGGTGGTGCATCTCAATCTCGTCGAACCGCGGTGTGGAAGAACCTCGACTGTCCACGCCCGGGGTGGTGGCGTCACTGAGGTCGGTGCGGTGACGGTCACCGGACCCTCCTTGTCGAACAGAGCTTGCCTGCAGGAACCAGCAGGCGGCGGCACTGTAGTGCAGATGTCTGCCCTGCGCGGAGGTCGACTGAGGCTGTGTCAGATAGGGCAGATGTCTGCACTGACAGGGCAAGGGTCTGCACCGTCCGATTACTGAGTGACGATCTTCCCGCCCGAGCCGGACCTCGAAGCGATGCGCTTGGAGCTCTCGCGCTTGCGAGCGGAGCGCGGCTGGACCTACGACGAACTCGCCGAACGTAGCGGCCTGGCCAGGCGCACGCTTATCGAGATCGAACAAGGGCGCACCGTCGGCACCCTGAGGACCTGGCACGCAATCGCCCATGCACTCGGCGCTCCGGTGGGTGAGCTCCTTTCGCACCTGTGCGATGACCATCCGCCGCCGGTACCGCCAGGCGAATAGCGGCTGATCGCGGGTGGTTCGCCCTCGGAGTCGGCACTGTGGGTTCTGCCCGAAGAGATGACCGGGTGAGAATGTGTGCTCGATCAAGGGAACATTTGAGCGCTCCTGGTGCTGCGTCAGAGGGACATAGCGGCTAGGTCAGGACTGTTGCGGCGTGGCGGCTGACACCTTCGCGTCAAGCACGACCCCTGTTCCTGCCCGAGCTGTGAGTCAGCTGTCGGTGAGCGGCCACTACTGCCCGGGCGTGAACACCACGGTCCGTGCTCCGTACTTCTGCCGCTTCGATAGGAACTCTGCGCATGCTGCACCCCACCGACGAACAATCGGCTGCTGTCGAGGCCTTCCGCGACGGCCACCACCTCGCCTTGCAGGCCGGAGCGGGAACGGGAAAGACCACCACGCTGGTCATGCTGGCTGAAAGTGTCACCAGCCGAGGCCGCTACATCGCCTTCAACAAGGCCATCGCAACCGCTGCAGCCCGAACCTTCCCGCGCCACGTGCTGTGTAAGACCGCCCACGCCATGGCTTTCGCCGCGGTGGGCCACAAGTACCTGTCCCGCATGAACGCACCCAGAACAGCAAGCTGGCGAACCGGGCAGAGCCTGGGCATCACCAAAGACGTCCGCATCGGAACACGGGATGTGAGCACGCGTGCCCTCTCCCACTGCATGCTGCAGACCGTCACCCGCTTCTGCCACTCGTCAGACCCAGAACTGGCAGCACGTCACGTGCCGCCTCTGCGAGGCATCGAGGCTTCTGAAGAACGAGCGGAACTGGCTGACTTGGTACTGCCGTATGCCCGTAAGGCCTGGGAGGACCTCCAGCAGTCCGACGAAGGCATCGTGCGCTTCGAACACGACCACTACCTGAAGATCTGGGCGCTGACGGAACCGCGGATCCCCGCCGATTTCCTCCTGCTCGACGAGGCCCAGGACACCAACCCCGTTCTGGAGAAGGTCTTCAATGACCAACGCGACCACGCACAGCTGGTGATGGTCGGAGACTCAGCCCAGGCGATCTACGGTTGGCGCGGCGCACGTGACGTCATGACGGGGTTCGACGGAACGCACCTGCACCTCTCACGCTCATTTCGCTTCGGCCCCCGCCTGGCGGAAGAAGCCAACAGGTGGCTCGCCATCGCCGAGGCTCCCATCCGCCTCACTGGAACACCCGACATCGCCACAACGGTCAGCCCAGCCACGGCATCACCGGCCGCGGTACTGTGCCGAACGAACGTCGGCGCCATGATCGAAGTCCTTCAATACCTCGACGCCGGCAGGCGAGTTGCCCTCGCTGGTGGTGGAGGGGCTCTTCAAGCACTTGCCGTCGCGGCCCGGGACCTGAAATCCGGTCGCCGCACCACGCACCCAGAACTGATCCTCTTCCGGTCCTGGGGTGAGCTACAGGATTACGCCGACAAGGACCCTTCCGGCAGCGACCTTGCCCCCCTGGTGGACCTCGTCGACGAGCACGGTGTCGACGCCATCCTCACTGCCGTCGACCAGCTCACTCACGAAGACCGTGCCGAGATCACCATCTCCACTGCCCACAAGGCGAAAGGGCGGGAGTGGCCTTCGATCCGTATCGCCGATGACTTCACCCCACCACCGGACGACGAGGAGAGCCAGGACGAGCACGGCAACCCGCTCCCCGGGCCGATCGACCTCGGCGAAGCCCGACTCTCCTACGTCGCCGTCACCCGCGCCCGCCAACACCTCGATCTGGGCGGGCTTTCGTGGATCCATGAGCACCCTCAAGGCATCCCCAAGTAGTGGTTGAACCCCGGCTTCTCGCTCTCAAGTCGGCCGGGGCGACGGTTGGAGCAGTAGTGCACTGCACAGTGGTCCGCCCGTGTCCTCGGACGTGAACGAATCCCGATTCGCCTCCGTAACAGCACCACGCGCTATGTCACGGTTCAGGTTGGACTGCAACCATTCGGCGTTCTCGCATGTCGCAAGTTGGTACATCGATCAACCAACGTGATTTCGTGGGAGCTTCCTTGTCGTTCCGATTCAACCCGCCACCTTCCTGGCCTCAGCCGCCGCAGGGCTGGATGCCGCCCGCCGACTGGCGCCCCGACCCTTCCTGGCCTGCGCCGCCGGAGGGTTGGCAGCTGTGGGTGCCCGTTGACCTGGCGACCGACGTGCCGCAGCCCGTTACCCCGGTCGCGGTCCCTGCATACGGTGGAGCTCCGTCTGCTCCAGCCAGGGCCGACGGCGGTGTAGGCGTCTTCGGCAGAAGACGTAAGCAGGCGGAAGCCGAAGTGGACCGGCTGACGAGCGAGTTGCATCGCTTACAGGCGGAGCTCGCCCGGCAAGGGGCTGAGAAGACCGCCCTGCATCAGCAACTCTCGCGAGTGCAGGGCGAAGAAGCAGCCACGCTGATCGTCGACACCGAACGGCTTCGCGCTTCCTACCAGGAAGCGGACGAGCTGCTGCTCGCCAAGATCGACCGAGCCTCCGACCAACTGCATCAGGCACTCAGCGAGGAGCAGCACGCGTACGACGATCTGGTGCGTCGAGCTGCAGACATCCAGGCGGAGACGGCGGGGACCGAGCAGCGCTTGGAGCAGCTTCGCGGTCAAGTGGTGCACACCGAAGAGGCAGCCATGCTCCAGGAAGCCGGGATCTATGAGTACCGGCATCCGCTGGAGGATGCGATCGCGTACAAGTCCGAGCTCAACCGCCTCAAGGACGAGGCCAAGGCGCTGGTCAAGGGCAACCGTGCGGTCCAAGCGGCCACTGACTGGCACGTGAACGGCTCACTGACCGAGGGCAGGAAGATGGTGCGCGACTTCTCCAAGTTGATGCTGCGCGCTTACAACGCGGAAGCCGACAACGCCGTGCGGACAATGCGGCCTCACCGCCTGGTCTCACTCGTCGACCGGCTCGAGAAGTCCCGGCAGACCATCGCCCGACTCGGCGCCACGATGCACATCCGCATCTCCGACAAGTACCACCGTCTCCGTGTACGCGAGCTGGAACTGACCGCGGACCACCTCGCCAAGCAGGAGGAAGAGAAGGAACGGCGACGTGAGCTGCGGGAGCAACAGCGCGAAGAGGAACGCCTGCAAAGGGAGTTGGAACGCGAGCGAAGCCGGCTGGACAAGGAGCGGCAGCACTATCAGTCGGCCCTGGAACGGCTGCGTGCCTCACGCGCCGACGGCGGGGCCGGCGCCGCGGAATTGCGGGACAAGCTCGCCGAGATCGAGGCGTCCATGGCTGCGGTCGACGCCCGCGAGGCCAACATCCGCGCCGGCTACGTCTACGTCATCTCCAACATCGGTGCCTTCGGCGAGCGCATGGTCAAGATCGGCCTGACCAGGCGCCTAGAGCCCATGGACAGGGTCAACGAACTCGGAGATGCCTCCGTACCGTTCCGCTTTGACGTGCATGCCTTGATCTTCAGCGAAGACGCTGTCGGACTCGAACGCAAACTCCACGACGAGTTCGAGGACCGCCGCGTCAATCGGGTCAACGTCCGCCGCGAGTTCTTCTACGTCCGCCCCACCGAAGTCCGTGAGGCACTCGAGCGGTTCGCAGGTCAGCACCTGCTCGAGTTCAGAGAGGACTCCGAAGCACCGGAATGGAGAGCCAGCAGCGCGCCATCGGAGCCAAGCACCACCGCTGATGCAGGCGCGGCGGGGCGCCGCAGAGAGGGCTCTTGATGCAGGTGTAAATAGATTCTTCACGATCGAGGGTGTAGTCGGGGTTTCCGATCCATAGCCGACCTGTCATCGAAGGAACCGGACGGACCCGATGAGTTCGTGGCCCGCGGCCGGTCGAAGCTCGTGACACCGGAGGAAGGACACCGCCATGTCAGAGCTTCTCGTCGACTTCATCACCTCCCTCGACGGCTACGCATCGGGAGAGGGCTGGCCCGGGTTCTGGGGTCTCGAGGGCCCGGAGTACCTCGCTTGGCTCGGTGAGCAGCCCGAGGTCACCCACCTCATGGGGTCGAACACCTACCGCTTGATGTCAGGTTTCGCCGCCGGCGAGGTCCCGGATGGCCAAGACGAGTTCAGGGCCGAAGAAGAGGCGTCCGTCGACGAGCTCACGCAAGCTTCCAAGGTGGTGTTCTCCTCCTCGCTCGAGGAGCCTCTGACGTGGGCCAACTCCACGCTCGTCCGGGACGATGCCGTCGAGACGGTCCGCGCCATGAAGGAGAACGGCTCGGGGCTCCTCAGCACGATCGGGAGCCTCAGCCTGTGCCGGTCCCTGCTACGGGCCGGACTCGTCGACCGTTTCCGGGTCGGGATGTTCCCGGTGATCACCGGGGCAACGGGCGCAGAACGTATCTACGACGGGCTACCCGGACGTCGCCCTCGAGATGACCGAGCACCGGACCTTCGACGGCCGCATCCAGCTGGTCGAGTACAAGCCACGCGTGCTCGAACACCCGCCGCTCGGCGCCCCTGCGTGACGTCGCCCGTCCGCACGTGTCGAACGCCACTGGCGACCGCTTCGTCCAGCTGGTCGAACCGATGGCGGTCGTCACGTACCTGGCGCCTGAGCCGGCCAAAGCAGTGATGGCGCTGGACGCCGAGGACGATGTGGGACGTCTACTTCCGCGCCCAGGGGGCCTCTACGCCGCAGTGCGGAGGCTGCCCGTGCCCTCCGAGCCGCTGGCGCGGCCTGGCACGGGGGCAACCTGCTGCGCGACCACCGCGGCGACGGCCACGTCGCCGCGCTCGTGGGCGCGGGCATTGGTGGGACGGAGGCGCAGGTGCTCCACGCCCTCGCCAAACGGCTCTTGGGGCGAGAACGCATTCACTACGTGGTGGCCCTGATCAGCGAAACCTCAGCTCAGCACGAGCAGTGCTCGCGGCTCTGCAGCTCTGCCTCTGGGGCGGCAGTTTTCGCCAAGCATGTCCCTTAACCGACGGATTCCGGCCCTGGGGCGGCAGAAGCCTCTCTTCTGCCAACTACAGCCTGTCAAACTGCATTGCCAGAACGAGTGAGTAAACGTCGGGAGCACTCGGGGGGACTCAGGATGGCGAGCCGCAAGGGTTATTACCGTGCAGCGCACTACGTCAGGCCATCTGGCCTGTCTGGACGTTCAAAGAAGCCAGCGACGTGGGTGATCGTCGTGGTTGTTGTGCTGATCATTGCCGGGTGGAACACGCTGTTCGGTAGTGACTCGGACAAGTCCAGGCCGGCGCCGGAGAAGACCGGGCCCTCCGCTCCTGCTTCTCCCGGCCAGTGAGAACCTGAGCAGCGGCGAGGGAAACCAAGTCTGGGGAGCAGGCTTCAGTTGGGGGCATCAACGCTGGCCGCGGGCCTGGATTCGCCGTGTCAGCTTGCCCCAGATGCCCGCCGTCGGTGGCCGGGTCTGCTGTTGCTGCTCGTGTGCCGGGGGGTCCTCTGGAGCGGGACGAGATGATTCCGCTCGGAGCCTCTGCCAGGCAGACTTCCACTGAGCCACCTGATCCTCCGGCACACCGCATGCAGATAGATAGATGGCAGTTGTCTTCCATGTCTTCGGCAACGCTGTTCGGTTCGATAAGGCGCTGACCGTGCTCTTTGAGATCTCTCCGCCGGAGCGCCGGCTGACTCCCTCTTGTGTGAGGCCGGACACCCTGCGGACGTCGGCCAGTTTCTCGATAAAGCCCTCGGCGGTACGAACGTTGGTCGGCTGTGGCCACTTCCGTCGATCGAGGTCTGGGGCAGAGACACTGACCGGCTGAGCCGGCAGAAAGGCTTGGTTGCGCCCGAGTGCGAGTCGCCCGCCGGTATTGCGGTTCCGGGCCTGTGGCAGCGGACGTCCCTTGGCCCCCAATGACAACCGCAGGTGTCGGTAAACGACATCAAGCTCCAGCAGTTCGGGGCCGTTACGGATGCCGCTGCGCAGGACGTCGAGCAGTTCTGCTGTGAATGCGGTGTACGTTTCGCCCGCCGGCGCAAGCGCCGGGCGCGTCTCCGAAGCCGCGGCCAACAGGTAACTACCTTCTACTGTTGCTTGGTTCACCAGCTCCGAGGCGCCGCCGCCCATGGTGCCCAGGGCCAGACCGCCGTAGCAGCAGTCCAGCACGACGACGTGTCGCTCTGCCTGACTGCCGCTTAGCGCTTGCCGCAGCCAGTCATAGGGCAGGCCAGTTTCAACCAGCTGCTGCTTCGTTTGGGGCCTTCCAAGGAAGAGCCCACCCTGCGGATCCACGAGTCCGTGCCCGGCGTAGTAGACGAAGAGAGTGTCGCGCGCTTGCTTCCCCGAGTCCCGGACAGCTGCCATCACTTCTTCTGAGCTCATTGGGTCAGAGATGATTGCGCAGTTCTGCGGCGGCAGGCCCCAACAGGCAGGGCTGGCGAGCGCTTCCGCGAGCGCCGTCAGGTTGTTGGCGACGGTTGGCAGCGGCTCGAGATGGTCGTACTGGCTCGTGCCGATGAGTACGGCTCGTGAGGCCCCCGGGTCCGGCAGCTCACTCACTGATCGGCAGCCTCTCCCGTCGGCTGTTGGTTAAGGAAGCGGATCACTCGTTCAACTTCCTCGTCGCTACAGTTGGTGAGCGTGACGGATGTATCGCCGTGGTTGATCGTGATGTTCGGGTTCTGTGGGCGAGTGCGCTTCCACGCGACCAGCGCCATAACGAATGATGCCGCGCTCCAACTGTTGTCGGTCACGAGTTGAAGCACGTCGACGAGGGAGCCCATCTGCTCGGGCCGTGGGGGTGCTTCCCTGAGCTCCAAGCCGACAGACCGGCGTATGTCCGCGTCGCCACGAAGCCAGGCGTGTAGCGAACGGAGCTCACTGGCGTCCTGATCTACGCACAACTCGGCCTGCAAGAGTCCCCCTCATGGCTAGGTCAACGGTGTTGAGCCGTCTCTCCATGGTCGGCCATTTCGGTCCTGCGAGAGGCGTACACGGTGAAAGAGGCAGACCTGTTGGGGCTGCTTGGCGGCGCACGCGGTTTGAGCCGTACGCGGCCGGTGCGACCGTATGCCTCAGCGAAAGGACTTGGAGGCCCACGGTTTTCATCTGCCCCGGCCGGGGGACTGGAGATGTCGCAGACGCACGCCTCATCTGCTGGCGTGCGCGGCTATCTGCGAGCAGCGGTACCGGGTCGCCTAGCACCTCGAACATCGCAGCGGCACGATCCGCCTCTCAGCCGTCAGCGGTCGCACGGCCAGCACGGTGCCACGTCCGTTCTTATCAGCGGCCACGCCTTCAGCCCGAGACGAGCGCGAAGTTCAAGTGCCCGGTCGTCGGCACCCGATGCGGTGCTGAATGGGGCTGTCGCCCTTGAACAGGTAATGCGACCTTGGACCGGCAGGTGTTCGCCTCCGATGGCTGGTCCCAGATGAGGGTCGAGCAGGTCGTGTTCACTGCTAGGTGAGCGGTTCCCCGTTGTCGATGCTGCGGGCCAACTGGGTCGCGTAATCGGTAAGGACATTGCGTAGATCGGCGTAGTGAGGGATGGCATCAGGGCGGGTCAACAGGTGCCAAGTCGTGTTGCGCGTGCGTGCCCACTCGCGCTGGACGTCGGGCGTCTGAGCAGCTTCGATCGGTCTCGGGGCGAAGACGTGCTGGCCTCGGGTCACTTGAACCCAGACGAAGACAGAGGCTGATTGCCGCTTCCGATCGTCGAGCAGCAATGGCGAAAAATGGTGACCAGGGATCGGTGCCAGTCGCTTGGTGATGTGGTCCCAAGCGTCCTGATCAAGAGCCCAACTCTGAAGGGCCTCTCGGCGTCGATGGTAGTCGATCGGATAGGGCGTCGAGGAGATTTCTTGGGCAATTCCTTCAAGCGCCCTGTGAAACTCAAATGGATCGACCCGCTTGATCGCCGCTGACGAGAAATTATGACGTTTCAACGGAATTCCCAGGTATGCCGCAGAAGCCCCCATTGATCCGTCGAGCACCCACTGTACTAGACGAACAGCCGCATTCATGCGTAGGACCTTGGGTGTCGCGCCATGAAAATGGTGAAGGTGGCGTTCGAACCAGCCTTCCTCCAAGAACGCGGGAATGTGCGCGGGTCGGTAGTCATTGCGCGTTGCCGAACGGAGTCTGGAAGAGCCTCCGGCTCTCCGAAATGTTCGCGTCAAGGGTTCAACGGCGATTCGGAATCTAGGCGTGCAATTTTCCTCGTGTCGAGATAGGAGTCCTTCCCAAGAATACCGTTCGTCTCGATCCTTGAATCCTTCGCGAATTAAGGGGGATAGGCTTTCGCGAAGATCTTCGGCATTAAGGACTGAACGTGACGCTAACAAGAGTGCTGCGCTCGCAGTAGCGTCTCGCGGGAGCGCGTCAATCCGGTACCTCCGGGCCCTTCCCCGGGTTGTTCGCCGGTAATCAGTCTGGCCTGACACATGGAAATCAACACTCTCTCTGTGTTCAGACTCGATGAGGTGGCTGCTTGCCGGCCAAGCCGCAGTGAGGGCAGCGACGACGAGCCGGAGGTCAGTGAAAAAGGACGCGGAATCGTGATGCGACGTTGTGAGGTTGAGGGTCTCGATGATCTCCTGTTGCAAGGCGAACATCGAATCCGTGGGCTTCGCGTAGTGACGCGCCGCAGGGGAATCGTCGAGGCGGTTGCCGCATGCCTCACTCATTCGTTTCCGGGCTCCGGGCGTCTCGAACGTCCACCGACACTGCGCCGGATGCAGGGTGTGGTCGTTCGGTCGCTGCATCAGCATGGCGCTGTCTTGTGCCGGCTGACCACAGCGAGGGCACTTGTGGCTCAGGAATACGCGGTGTTCCATGCAGGCGAAAGCAACAGGGAGGTGCCATTCTTTCTTCCACGGTCCTCCGCACGGCATTCGCGTATTTGCTTCTTCGTCCGCGAGGCACTGCGGACAGAAGCGTGGAACACCGAAGAGCCACGTATCAAACAGGGTACGCTGTGCAGGCCCAGGAAGAGAGCGAAGAATTGGAGGGTATCGATACTTCCATGAGGACAGGGTAAGAGAAGTGGCCTCCTCTCGGGTAAGCCGCGTCGCCTGACTGAAGGTAGTGACGGTGTCTCCGTCGAGCTCCATCAATGCATGTCGCCCCATGCGATTGTCCAGCTGATTGGCGTTGTGCAGGCCCGTGACGCTGGCGAGATGCACTGGAGAGATTCCGAGGCGATATGCGAGCCTTCGCAAGTAGCTCCCCATTGATTCATCTCGGAGCGGGTCCAAGCTCCGGGGTAAGGGATGCATTGCTTGGTTCAACTCCCTGTTGCCTCGGCCGGGCCGTGGTCGTCGAAGACGGTGTTCCGGCGCCGTTTCACCTGCCGGGTCTTCTTACCGACGACAGTTGAGTCGGCCGGGATCACCGGCTCGTCCGGCGCCTGTTCGGGCTCGTCCCGGCGAAGCACGATCTCGTCCAGCAGGCTCTCGTCGATCAGCTCCTTCCCCGACTCGATGGCCTCGTGGGCACCGTCCTCGAGCAGGCGCCCCAGGAGGCCGACGACGCCTCCGGTACGACGCATCAGGTACTCCGGCATGGTGCCGCCGGTGAGCATGCCCTCCTTCGCGTTCAGAAGCCGCAGGTGCTGCTCGATTCCCTGCAAGTGGTTGACGAAGGCCTGGATCTGCTGCCGGGTGGTGTAGCGGAAGCGGTCGAGTTCGATGAGTTCGAAGCGGTGCTCGGTCTGGGTGATCTCCAAGCCGTGGATGCGGGTCGACTCAAGCGGTGGCATCTCCCACTGCCGGGTCCTCTTGTTCCACTTGGCCTCACGCAGCAGCCCAATGCCGGAAATGTTGACACCGATCAGGATCAGGGTGACGTTCAGGCTCATGAAGGCCCGGATCAGGTCGAGGACATCCTGGTCGTCGGCTCTGTGCATCCGCAGCCGGCTGATGTCGTCCAGGATCAACGCTTTGACGCCGTTGTCGTGGAGGGAGTCGGCGACCTGCCGGACAAGCTCCGGCAGTGTGGCCGACTTCCGGGTCAGGGCGCGGAAGAAGCCCAGGATTGACGCGCAGAGACTCTTCGGGGTCGCTGTCACTGGGGTTGAGACATAGACGACCGGCGTGTGGAGATCACGCGAGCACGGCAGAGCGGCGGGGTTGAGGTAACTGTGCACCTTCAGCCAATTGTCTTCGAATACGGCGCCCGCGGAGCAGGCGGAGACGGTCTTGCCGTAGTTGCCCCAGCCGCTGACCATGACGCCGGCGCGCGTCGGGTCATCCTTCTTCATCGTGTTGCCCTTCAAACGACGCCGGATCAGCTGGGCGACCTTGTGATGCATGGGAGTGTCCTGCAGCGGGAGGTTTGCGTTCGTCAGCTGCCGGTATAGGTCATAGTCGGTTCGGCGGCTCTCGGGGATCGTTGGCCACTGCTGCAACGAGATCACCGGGGAGGGGACGAGCAGGCCCCAGTGGGTGCGAAAGTGCTGCCAGCCGGCATAGGTGTCGCGGGGCGGGTATTCGCCCAGGATCAACTCGGCGATCTTTGCTCGTGAGGGCAGGCCGTCTAGCGGATCGTCGTGGGAGAGGGCTTGGGTCACGTGTCGTCCTCCCGGACAATGGTGTCGGACTCTGAACCTTCGCGGGGCGGCGGCAGGAACATGGGTCGACGGCTCAGGGACTCGTGCAGTGTCGGCGGGGCGGAGGGTCTGGTTTCGGCGAGTGCTTCGTCGCGACGTCGGCGGCGGTCGGTATCGACCGCGCGGTCAATCGTGCGGGCATGCTCGGCCCAGGGCGCAGGCATCTCCGTCGGGGTCGGCTCGACTGGCGGAGTCGGGGCGGTTGGGCGGTCGGCGGACGCGGCTTGTGCGCGAGTGATCTCGCGGGCCTGGGCGGCACGCCGCTTCTTCCCGACCTTCTTCGTGGCCTGGCTTGGCCATTGATCGACCGGGGTGACCGATCCGAGGATCTCCAGCAGATATTCCAAGAGCTCGCTCTCGGAGTGGATCTTGATGTTGTTCGCCTTCACGTGTGTCAGGAGGGCGTCGGCGGTCTTGTCGGAGAAGGCGGGGATCTCACCTTCGGGCGGGAGCCCCCTCCAGCGCAGGATGTGCCAAGTCTCGTGGTTCTCCGGGTCCTGGAAGAACACCTGTCGACGGTCCCTTCGGTCACTGCGGACCACCCACTTGCCCGTGTGCTTGCCGCCTCGGGCGGAGGGTTGCAGGAATGGCGGCTCGTCGAGGACGGGGTCGTGATACCAAAGCCCGAGAATCTTCACTCCGCGCCGCGGATGGATCTTCACGTGGTGCTTGCGCAGGACCTTGTAGTAGAGGCTCGGCTCGGGGAAGTCCAGGTCGAAGCCGCCCTGTTCCATCGCCGCTGCGAACAGGGTGTTGGGGCTGTGGTCCTCACCAGGTGCCCAACTCGGAGCATATTCGCCTAATTTGCGGTTCTGCCAGATCCGGACGATCCAGGTTGCGATGACGTGTTCCGCCTGTGCGAGCGTGAGGCTCGCGTCGCGTTCCGGGTCGGCCCCTCGGTCGGCTACGTCGCCGCCGGTGAAGCCGAGCAGGTGCTCGAAGAGCATGGTCTGGATCGTGAGGAATTGACGCTCGACCGCGAACTTGTCGGTCTGCCGCAGGACGCGGGCGGGCAGGATCCGGCAGCCGATCTCCCTCTCGGCTTCCACCAGGTCGTGGTTCTTGTACGGGCCGCCGTGGTCGGTGGTGACCGTCTCCGGGGTGAAGAACGGCAGAGCGGCGACCTGGTGTCCGGTGAACTCGGCGATCACGTCAGCTGGGACGCCCGCGTAGGGCCATTCCATCTCCGGGCTCCAGCCGTCCCGCATCGGGAGCGGCAGCATCACGTCCCGTAGCAGCATCGCGACATCGACCGAGGTATCGGACAGCAGCGTGAGTCGAAAGGCCGGCAGCCCGTGCGTGTAGAGATCCAGCGCGAGGGTCAGTGTCGCGGTCACCGCATCACCGAACACGGTCTCGCGCAGCTTCACCGGCATCGGGGTTGAGTCCAGAGCCAGAACCTGGCCCGGTCGATGGACCACCATCCGACCGGAGACCCCGGCTTCCGCGGCGGCTTCGGCCGTCCGCCTGTAGCGCGACCGGGCGCCGCCAGACCCGAACCACTCCTCCCAGACGTCCGCGAGCGTCCAACGGGATGGGATCTTCTTGGTCGGAAACTCCGGGAACCGCTCATGCATGTACTGGTGCATCAACCGGTGCCTCGCGGCCAGACTCAGGCGGGCGCGTTCGCTGCACTCACCCTTGACCGCGAAGATCGCCTCACGGACCTCCTCGGTGATGCAGCGGTGCCCGCTGCGTCGCCGTGTCCAGCGCCCGTCCGCACAGGCCAGCAGAAGACTGTCGCCGGAGAGAGCCGAAAGACGCTCCAGAGTCCGGTAGCCAAGGTGCTGCAGACCGAGCCGGACCGCCTCCGGACGGGGCATCGCCTTCGTCTCCGCCGCCTTCGCATGGCGACGCTGGGTCAGCGTCGTGCGGTCCGGGTCGTAGGCAGGCCGGGGCTCACCCGGCAGCGCTCGAGCCGGGTGGCCTTCCCGGAAGCCCGTCTCAGCTTCCAACACATGCGCCGCCCGAAGCCGGGCACGCTCCAGCTGGTCCGTGGTCAGGTCGGCGAGTGTCCTCGGCTGACGGGAGACCGGCAAGTGTTGCCTTGAGGCTTCGATCGTCGGCAGGAGCCGCAGGTCGGGATGGTTGATGAGCCAGCGGAACGAGCGGGTCTCCGCGCGGCCGTCGTCATCCACGAGAACGAGTCGGCCGAACTGGCCGTGGACGTCCTCGATTGTCCACCCGACTCCGTTGAGCGCGAGCCGCCTGCCTGGAGCGACCTGCAAGAACCCTCTCGACGCCATCACACCCCCCAGATCAGGGAGCTGTCCCGCAAGGGACTGCCAAGATCAACACCGAGCTCGCGTTGCCAGAGCAGCCGGACGATGTTGGCACGACCAACGGAGGGGACGCTGGTCGCGTCCGCCAACTCACAGAACGGCATCACCCGCCCCTCCCGACTGCCGATAGCCGTGAGCAACTGATCCCGCATGCCCAGCAGATCCTTCGCAGGCCGCCGCCTCGACGACAAGTGATCAAGGACGCTCCACACATGAGGACGCCAGCCCGCGACCACCGAGTACCGCCAGCCGCATGCCGCCGCCACCTCCCTGGCGGCCGCGAACTTCAGCGCGTCCGCATCCTTGACCAGCTCCATCGGTCGGACATCCAGTAGCCACATCCCGCCGCCGATCATGGCCAGGTAGTCCGGGATGTGCCACGCCTGTCCGTCCATGTGCTCGAAGTCCAGCCGGAACGGCTGCGACAGCACCTCTGAAGCACCCAGGAAGTCCAGCGCGACCAGCAGCCGCATCTCCTCCAACGACTCGAAGCCGTGCGCTCTGCCCGTCGACGCCATCACCTCAAGCCCCGGGCGATGCCGCTGCTTCGCCCGCCACGTGAATCCCCGCATCGGCCGAGAAGACAGCGCCGGTACGTGAGCCATATCGCGGACCGGCCAGCACACCTCGCCAGCACCGATCCGCCATGTCGAACTCCACCGACGCAACCAGTCGCCCCCGAGGCCCAACCGATCCCGTACTCCGGCATCCCCGTCGAACTCCACGACCAACTCGTCCAGGTGACTTGAATCCGAAGCGATCTTCGCCCTCGCTACCTCGCTCACACACCCACAGCAGCACTCACCGGCTGGCGACGGGGAACACTCTTCGGAACTGATCGCAACACAGCGTTACGGGACCAAGATCCGCCAACTAAAGTGCTCGTCCGCCAACTAAAAATCTCGGTCGCAGGTCACAGCTGCATCGCTCTTCTTTCCTTTGCATAAAAGTGCCATGCCACGTATAGTCATGCTATCGACGAGGAGGGATCGATGGCAGTACGAGCAGCGGTCGCGGGGGCGAGCGGATACGCGGGCGGCGAGATCCTGCGCCTGCTGGCCGCACATCCCGAGATCGAGGTGGGGGCGCTCACCGGCAACTCCAACGCGGGCAGCCGGCTGGGCACGCTCCAGCCGCACCTGACGCCGTACGCGGACCGGGTGCTGGAGAAGACCACGGTCTCGGCCCTGTCGGGACACGACGTCGTCTTCCTCGCGCTGCCGCACGGACAGTCCGCCGAGATCGCACGCGAGCTGGGAGAGGACGTGCTCGTCGTGGACTGCGGCGCGGACTTCCGCCTCTCCGACGCACAGGCGTGGCAGCGCTTCTACGGCACACCTCACGCCGGCACCTGGCCCTACGGCCTTCCTGAGCTGCCCGGGGCCCGCGCCGCGCTGGTGGGGTCCAAGCGCATCGCGGTCCCGGGCTGTTATCCGACCGCCGTCTCCCTGGCGCTCGTCCCCGCGTACGCGGCAGGGCTGGCCGAGCCGGAGGCCGTCGTGGTCGCGGCGACCGGTACCTCGGGTGCCGGCAAGTCGCTCAAGCCGCATCTTCTCGGCAGTGAAGTGATGGGTTCGATGAGCCCGTACGGAGTCGGCGGCGTACACCGGCACACGCCGGAGATGGTGCAGAACCTCTCGGCGGCGGCCGGGGAACGCGTCAGCGTCTCCTTCACACCGACGCTCGCCCCCATGTCACGCGGCATCCTCGCCACGTGCAGCGCCCGGGCCAAGCCGGGCGCCGGGGCGGAGGAACTGCGTGCCGCCTACGAAAAGGCCTACCAGGACGAGCAGTTCGTCACGCTGCTCCCCGACGGGGAGTGGCCGTCGACGGGGTCGGTGTACGGCTCGAACACCGTCCTGATGCAGCTTGCCCTCGACGCGGACGCGGGCCGCGTTCTCGTCGTCAGCGTCGTCGACAACCTCACCAAGGGCACGGCGGGCGGCGCCGTGCAGAGCATGAACATCGCCCTCGGACTGCCCGAAGGGCTGGGGCTGCCCGCGGCCGGGATCGCGCCGTGAGCGAGGTCCGCGGTACGTCACGCGGGCAGCGCGACGGAAGCGGCGGCACCGGCCCGCAGCCCGGCGGCAGCGAAGCGAACGGAGAAGCAGAGTGAGTGTGACAGCGGCGAAGGGGTTCACGGCTGCGGGCATCGCGGCCGGTATCAAGGACAGCGGGGGAGAGGACCTGGCGCTCGTCGTCAACGACGGGCCGGGCCGTGCGGCCGCCGGCGTGTTCACGGAGAACCGGGTCAAGGCCGCGCCGGTGCTCTGGTCCCAGCAGGTACTCAAGGGCGGCCGCGTTTCGGCCGTCGTGCTCAACTCCGGTGGCGCCAACGCCTGTACGGGCCCGCTCGGCTTCCAGGACACACACGCCACGGCGGAGCAGGCCGCCGCCGCCCTCGGTCACAGCGCGGCCGAGGTGGCCGTCTGCTCGACGGGCCTCATCGGCACGCGGCTCCCGATGGACAAGCTCCTGCCGGGAGTCGACGCCGCCGCGGGCCGGCTCTCCGAGCACGGCGGTGAGAAGGCCGCTCTGGCGATCAAGACCACAGACACGGTGCACAAGACGGCCGTGGCGCAGGGCTCCCGCGGGTGGACGGTCGGCGGTATGGCCAAGGGAGCGGGCATGCTCGCACCGTCCCTGGCCACCATGCTGGTGGTGCTGACCACCGACGCCGACCTGGACTCCGCCGCACTCGACGAGGCGCTGCGCGAGGCCACCCGCACCACGTTCGACCGCATCGACTCCGACGGTTGCCTCTCCACCAACGACACGGTGCTGCTGCTCGCCTCCGGCGCAGCCGAAGTCGTCCCCGACCGCGGGGAGTTCGCCGAGGCCCTGCGGTCCGTCTGCGACGACCTGGCCCAGCAGCTCATCCGCGACGCCGAAGGCGCGTCGAAGGACATCCGCATCGAGGTCAGGGGGGCGGCGAGCGAGGTCGACGCCGTCGAGGTCGGACGTTCCATCGCACGGAACAATCTGCTCAAGTGCGCCGTGCACGGGGAGGACCCCAACTGGGGCCGTGTGCTGTCCGCGATCGGCACGACCGGCGCGACCTTCGAACCGGACCGGATCGACGTCGCCGTCAACGGCGTGTGGGTGTGCCAGAACGGCTCCGTCGGAGAGGACCGCGGCAAGGTCGACATGCGCTACCGCGAGGTGCGCATCACCGCCGACCTCGCCGCCGGCTCCCAGTCCGCCGTCATCTGGACCAACGACCTGACGGCCGACTACGTCCACGAGAACAGCGCGTACAGTTCATGACCGATTCCGTGCACCCCACCCGCAGGCACACCGCGCTGCCCAAGGCGCGGACGCTCATCGAGGCCCTGCCGTGGCTCACGCGGCACAACGGCAAGACCGTCGTCATCAAGTTCGGCGGCAACGCCATGGTCGATCAGGAGCTGAAGGCAGCCTTCGCCCAGGACGTGGTCTTCCTGCGGCAGGCCGGTCTGCGTCCCGTCGTCGTGCACGGCGGCGGCCCGCAGATCAGTGCCCAACTGAGCCGCCTCGGCCTGGAGTCGGAGTTCAAGGCGGGCCTGCGCGTGACCACGCCGGAGACGATGGACGTCGTACGGATGGTCCTCTCCGGACAGGTCCAGCGCGAGCTGGTCAACCTCCTCAACCGGCACGGCCCGCTCGCCGTCGGCATGACCGGCGAAGACGCCCACCTCATGGCTGCGACGAAGCGCTACGCCCAGGTCGACGGTGAAGAGGTCGACATCGGCCGCGTCGGCGACATCGACAGCATCGAGACGGGAGCCGTGCAGGCTCTGCTGGACGACGGCCGGATCCCCGTCATCTCCTCCATCGCGCGCAGCGCCGACCCGTCCGACAGCGAGGACGCGGCGGGAGAGGGTGGCGGAGTCTTCAACGTCAACGCCGACACCGCCGCGGCCGCGCTGGCCGCCGCTCTCGGCGCGGAGACGCTGATGGTGCTCACCGACGTCGAGGGCCTGTACGCGGACTGGCCGGACAGCGACGAGGTCGTCAGCGAACTCACCGCCACGGAACTGGAGAAGCTGCTGCCGGAGCTGGCCAGCGGAATGGTCCCCAAGATGGAGGGCTGTCTGCACGCCGTACGCAACGGGGTCCGCACCGCACGCGTCCTGGACGGCCGCGTACCGCATTCGATCCTGCTGGAGATCTTCACCGACGAGGGCATCGGCACGATGGTCGTGCCGGACAAGCGCGAGGGAGAGCCCACGCCATGACCACCACGGAAGGAACGGCCGGCGCCCCGGGGGCGACGGCCACCGCCAACTCGGCGCTCACCGGCCGCTGGCAGTCCTCCCTGACCGACAACTACGGCACGCCGCGGATACCCCTGACGCACGGTCACGGCGCCACGCTGTGGGACGCGCAGGGCACCGCCTACACCGACTTCGTCGGAGGGATCGCCGTCAACGCGCTGGGCACGGCACACGACGCCGTCGTACGGGCCGTCTCCGACCAGATCGCCACGCTCGGACACGTCTCGAACCTCTTCATCGCCGAGCCGCCCGTCGAACTGGCCGAGCGACTCCTGGAGTTGTCGGGCCGTCAGGGTCGCGTCTTCTTCTGCAACTCCGGTGCCGAAGCCGTCGAGGCCGCGGTGAAGGCGGGGCGTCGCACGGGCCGTACGCACATGGTCGCCACCGAGGGCGGCTTCCACGGCCGCACCATGGGCGCCCTCGCGCTGACCGGGCAGCCCGCGAAGCAGGCACCGTTCCAGCCGCTGCCCGGTGACGTCACCCACGTGCCCTACGGCGACGCGGAGGCGCTGCGTGCCGCCGTCACCACGGACACGGCGCTGGTCATCGTCGAGCCGGTGCAGGGGGAGAACGGCATCGTGGTGCCGCCCGAGGGCTATCTCGCGGCCGCCCGCGACATCACGCGTGCCACCGGGACGCTTTTCGTCATCGACGAGATCCAGACAGGTATCGGACGTACCGGCCACTGGTTCGCCTGCCAGGCGCAGGGTGTGGAACCGGACATCATCACCCTGGCCAAGGGTCTGGGCGGCGGCCTTCCGCTGGGCGCGACCATGTTCTTCGGGGAGGCGGAGGGGCTGCTGACACCGGGTCAGCACGGCTCCACCTTCGGCGGCAACCCGGTCTCGTGCGCTGCGGCGCTCGCCGTGCTGCGGACCCTCGAAGAGGAGGCGCTGCCCGAACGCGCGGGGCAGCTCGGGGAGCGTCTGCGTGACGGGATCTGGTCGATCGGGCATCCGCTCGTCGAGCAGGTCCGCGGAGCGGGACTGCTGCTGGGTATCGTGCTCACCGAGCCCGTCGCACCGCATGTGCAACAGGCGGCTCAGGATGCGGGGTTCCTGGTCAACGCGGTCGCGCCGGATGTCGTACGGCTCGCACCGCCGCTGATCGTCACCGAGGACGAAGTGGATGCTCTCGTCCGCGCCCTCCCCGCCATCCTGGACGCCGCGGATGGCGGGAAGCAGAGCCGATGAGCCGAAGGGGACCGCGCCGATGACCGAGGGCTACGCGCAGGAGCAGGAGCTGGGCAGCGGTTACGGGGGCCAGGCCGTACCGCAGACCCGCACCGCCCGGCACCGCAGGATCGTCGACATCCTCAACCGGCAGCCGGTGCGCTCGCAGAGCCAGCTCGCCAAGCTCCTCGCGGACGACGGGCTCTCCGTCACGCAGGCCACGCTCTCCCGTGACCTGGACGAGCTGGGCGCGGTGAAGATCCGCAACACCGGCGGCGAGCTGATCTACGCCGTCCCCAGCGAGGGCGGCGACCGTACGCCGAAGGCACCGCTGGGCGAGTCGGCGAGCGAGGCGCGCATGGCCCGCCTCGCGGGTGAACTCCTCATCTCCGCCGAGGCGTCGGCGAATCTGGTCGTCCTGCGCACACCGCCCGGCGCCGCGCAGTTCCTCGCCTCCGCCATCGACCAGGCGGGCGTCCACGACATCATCGGCACCATCGCCGGCGACGATACGCTCCTGCTCATCAGCCGTGCCGCCGATGGCGGGCCGGCCCTGGCGGGACATCTGCTGAACCTGGCTCAGAAGGAGCACTAGGGGCTGCCGCCAAGGTGGAGCGAGGTCGTGGACGATCAGGCGCCGTGGCTCGCGGGGGTCAGGGGTGGTCTGACGGGCGGCCGGTCTTGGCGTCCGAAGCCGTCGTTGCCTCTGAGTCGAGCGCTGGGCCCGGCTCAGCCTTCGTCCAGCACCGTCCGGATCACGTGCCGAGCGTTGTGCGCCATCGCGGGGTTCGTCCTCCGGTAGTAGGGCAGCGCGATCAGCGCCTGCGACAGCGTCCGGCCGCGGCCCCGGATCCAGGCCGCGTCGTCCACGCCGAGCGCCTTGCGGAAGACTTCTCTCGCCTCGCGCGGCAGCAGATTCCACGCCGGGAACAGGTCGCAGGCCGGATCCCCCGTCCCCATGCACCCGAAGTCGATCACCGCAGTCAGCCTGCCGCCCTCGACCAGCAGGTTGCCCGGCATCAGATCGCCGTGCAGCGACACCGGCGGCCCGTCCCAGTCGGGAGCCCGCAGGGCCTCCTCCCATACGGCGGCTGCGGCATCGCAGTCCACGTCCTCTTCGGGGATGCCGCGCAGCTCCTTGATCGCCGCCCGGGTCTCGTCGTCCAGGGAGGCGACAGGCCCGCCCCGGTGTGCCTCGGGCGCTTCGGGCAGGGTGATGCTCCGCATCGCCGCCACGAAAGCGGCGAGATCCTCGGCCAGCAGCACGGGCTCGCTCAGTGCCCCCGGTTCGGGATGTTCGCCCGTGAGCCACCGGTACACCGACCACGGCCACGGATACCCCTGGGCGGGCTCCCCGGCGCCGAGCACCTCAGGGACGCGCGTGGGCAGTTGATGCGCGACGCGGGGCAGCCACTCCTGCTCCAGCAGCACGTCTCCGGCCCCGCCCTGCACCAGCGGGAGCCGTACGACCATGTCGTCGCCCAGCCGGTACATGGCATTGACCGTGCCGCCGGACGGCCACCGCTCCACCGCCAGTCCCGCCCACTGGGGGAACTGTCCGGCGAGCAGCCGGCATACAAGGTCGTCGTCAACGGGATGCATACCAGGATGCATCTGCCCCGTGCTCATGGATGTCACCGAACACCGGAGGCCACCGGGCGTCAAATGACTTTTCGGGCAGGGCAATTGGGCAACTCGACCTGCACGCTTCGGGCGTGAACTGCCCCCACTGGCATGCCTGTACGCGAACGGCGGCACCCGGAGCGGCAGTTGAGAACCTCGCCCCAGGATGCCGGTCCGTCGCGTCAGGTGGAGCAGGGCCATGGAGCTAGGCCGCCTCCTGCGGGCGTGGCCCGGGCGCCTGCACCGTGAGGATGCCCAGCGTCGACTGCGAAGGAAGCATGCCGGCTCCGAGGACAGCGCCGAGCAGGGGACCGGTGAGTTCCGCGAGCCGCGCGCAGCCTTCGGTGCCCAGCGCCCGGTACGGCCCCTCGGCCAGTTCGTCCGTCCTCCGCTCGATCTCGTCACGCTCACGGCGTCCCAGGTCCGTGGCGGTGCCTGACGCGTCCAGCCAGCCGCGCGCGGCCAGGCGTTCCCGCGCCTCGTCCCACTCCTGTTCGCTCCATCCACGGGAGTCGAAGTTCGCCCGCGGTGCCGCGCCGATGCCTGCGAAGGAGACCAGGGCTTCGCACCCGTCCAGTCCGGCCGCGAGCAGGGCCGCCAGATGCCCGTCGCCGCGGTGCTCCCGCAGCACGGTGGTGGCCTGCCACAGGACGAGGTGCGGTTCCTCGGGCCAGGGCAACGCGGCGTTGGCGGCGGCCAGCGGGCGCCCCGGCAGTTCCGCCGCCTCGGCGGCAGTGCGTGCCAGCTCCGCCGCCTCGGCGATGCCGGCGGCGTCGATGCCACCGCCCAGCAGCTCCTTCAGCGTCCGGTCCACGCCGCGCATGCGGGCCTCAAGTACGTGCCGGGGAGCGGCGGTCCGCCACACAGCCGGGACGTGCGTGGCGACGGTGCGCGCGCTGAAGCTGTAGAAGGACGCGGTCACGACCTCGGGGGCCACGGGGCCCAGCGGTGCCGCACGCAGTGCGAAGTACCAGGGCCAGCGCTCGCCGGCGGGGTAGCCGAGTGCCGCTCCCTCCTCGGCGACCTGTGGTGAGAAGTAGACGAAGGCATGGAGAGGTTCGAGCTGATGCCACAACTTACGGGCGAGTCCTGCGATATCGGTCATGACGGGTAAGCGAACCAGTCAATGTGAACGCTGTCAACATGTACTCGGGCTCGTCGGCTCGACCCGATGGGTGTCAGGTCCACACGTTCGCGCGCGTGGTCGTCGTCGGTGTTCGAGGGTGAAGTCGCCGACGCGGCAAGGCGGTTGAGGTCCACCCCTGTTCAATGTATCGACTGTTTGACACATTCAGCCGCGGCCGCTTACTGTACCAACGACCTGATACAAGTGAGCCAGAACGGCTCGTCAAGGGGGAATCCGATGCTCAACGTCCCTGTGGTCCTGCTCGTTTCCGTTCCGATCGTCGCGGGGTTGCTCCTTCTCCTGATACCGACCCGCACACCGGCAACGGATCCGGCGGGACCCACGCCGCCGCAGCCCCGTCGCATCGCCTACTGGCGCCGGGGGAGCCTCGTTGCCGGACTCGTCGCCGCCGCCGCTCTCACGCAACTCAGCACCGGTGGCAACGACGTTGCCGCCTTCCTGGCCGGTCCGGCACTCGGCGTCTGTGTGCTGGCCGGCTGCCTGGCGGGTGAACTGTGGTTGCCCGCGCGGAAGGCGCCGGTGCGTGCCGCGGCGCTGCGTCACCGTCGTGTCCGCGACTACTTCCCCCGCCGTCTCGTGATCCGTCTAGCCGCATTGACGGTGCTGCTCGCGGGCATGCTGACGCTCACGCATCTGCACTTCGCGGGGGTCTCAGCGGCCGGCTGGGTGTGCGGCAACCGACACAGCCTGGTGCTCTACATGTCGGACGGGTTCGGGCTCTCGTATGCGATGCCCGTCCTGGCAGCGCTCGGAGTGGGCGCCGCCCTCTCCTTCCTCGCGCTGCGACGCATCGCCGGACGTCCACCGCTCGACTCGGATCCCGATGCCCTGGACGCGGACGAGCGGCAGCGAGAGACGTCGGCCCGCGCCGTGATCTTCGCCTGGGGAGCTGCCGTCTCCGCGACCCTCGCCGCCGGGGCGCTGGCCCCCGGGGGTGTCCTCGATGGCTTCTGCCCCACATCCTCTGCCGACCTCCCGAGCATCCTGGCCACACTTTCGGGAGCGGCGGGGATCATCTGCCTGGTGCAGTTCCTGGTGCAGCTCGTCCGCATCCCCGGCGGGGGCAAGGACGCCGGATGAAGCCGCAGACGGTCCATGTGGACACCACGAGCCCGACGCCGCCGTACGAGCAGGTCCGCGCGCAGCTCGCCGACCTGATCATGGGCGGGTATCTGCGGGTCGACGCCCGTCTTCCGTCCGTACGTCAGCTGGCCACGGACCTCGGCCTCGCGCCGGGTACCGTCGCCCGCGCCTATCGGGAGCTGGAGTCAGAGGGACTGATCCGGTCGCGGCGCGGTGCCGGTACCAGGGTCACGCCCCCGCAGGACCGCGTCCGGCATGAGGAGGAGCTGCTGGCGGAGGCCGCTCGGGCCTACATCACCGCGGGGCGCAGCCTCGGAGCGGACGACGAACTCCTGCACGTGGCGCTGCGCGCCGCGCTCCGGGCGGAGGAGGCGGATCTGCCGGCGCCCTCGGACGGGGCGCGTGACCCGGACGGCCGGAAGACCCCGCCAGGCTGAGTGAGCCTGGCGCACCGGCCCCGGGCCGCCGATGCGCGGCCCGGAGGCCCGTGTCCCACCCTTGAGGCATGACGAAGCCGAGGAGTGTGAGGGTGCGCCGCGTGTACGAGGAGACCCGGCCCCGCGAGGACGGGCTGAGGGTGCTGGTGGACCGGGTGTGGCCGCGCGGGATGAAGAAGGAGGATGCCCGGCTGGACGAGTGGGCCAAGGCGATCGCCCCGTCCACCGAGCTGCGCAAGTGGTACGCCCACGACCCGGAGCGATTCGGGGAGTTCGCCGAGCGCTACCGCGCCGAGCTGGCGGAGCCCGAAGCGCGCGAGGCGCTCGACCGGCTCCGCGAGCGCCTGGACGGAGGGACGGTCACCCTGCTGACCTCCGTGAAGGAGGAGCAGCTGGACCGCAGTCATGCGGCGGTGCTCAGGCAAGAGCTCGGCGGCACCGGCTGAACGAACCTTCGCACGGCACGGCACGGCACGGCACGGCACGGCACGGCACGGCCGCGCGGCCGCTCCGCACACCTCTGACCAGCCGCGTTGACGAAGCATACAGAGCAGTGCATACTTATGCCCATCAGCGTATGCACTGTAAGGAGAACCCCGTGACTGAGCGCGTCGTACTCGCCTACTCGGGCGGCCTTGACACCTCCGTCTGCATCGGCTGGATCGCCGAGGAGACCGGGGCCGAGGTCGTCGCCGTCGCCGTCGATGTCGGCCAGGGAGGCGAGGACCTGGACGTCATCCGCAAGCGTGCCCTCGCCTGCGGTGCCGTCGAGGCCGAAGTGGCGGACGCCAAGGACGAGTTCGCCGACGAGTACTGCCTCCCGGCGATCAAGGCCAACGCGCTCTACATGGACCGCTACCCGCTGGTCTCCGCCCTCTCCCGGCCGACCATCGTCAAGCACCTGGTCGCCGCCGCGCACAAGCACGGTGCCACCACCGTCGCCCACGGCTGCACCGGCAAGGGCAACGACCAGGTGCGGTTCGAGGCCGGCATCTCCTCCCTCGCGCCCGACCTGAAGTGCATCGCCCCGGTCCGGGACTACGCGATGACCCGGGACAAGGCGATCGCCTTCTGCGAGGACAAGGGCCTCCCGATCGCGACGAGCAAGAAGTCCCCGTACTCCATCGACCAGAACGTCTTCGGCCGGGCCGTCGAGACCGGCTTCCTGGAGGACATCTGGAACGGGCCGATCGAGGACGTCTACGAATACACCGAGAACCCGGCGACCCCGCGTGAGGCCGACGAGGTGATCGTCACCTTCGAGAAGGGCGTCCCCGTCGCGATCGACGGCAAGCCGGTCAGTGTCCTCCAGGCGATCCAGCAGCTCAACGACCGGGCGGGCGCCCACGGCGTCGGCCGGATCGACATGGTCGAGGACCGGCTGGTGGGCATCAAGTCCCGTGAGGTGTACGAGTCCCCGGGCGGCATCGCGCTGATCACCGCGCACCAGGAGTTGGAGAACGTCACCGTCGAGCGTGAACTGGCCCGCTACAAGCGGCAGGTCGAGCAGCGGTGGGCCGAACTCGTCTACGACGGACTTTGGTTCTCCCCGCTCAAGCGCGCCCTGGACGGCTTCATCGACGAGGCCAGCGAGCACGTCAGCGGCGACATCCGGATGACGCTGCAGGGCGGACGGGCCGTCGTCACCGGCCGGCGCTCCCAGCAGTCGCTGTACGACTTCAACCTCGCGACGTACGACAGCGGAGACACCTTCGACCAGTCGATGTCCAAGGGCTTCATCGAGCTGTTCGGCATGTCGAGCAAGATCGCCGCCAAGCGGGACCAGGCCCAGTAGTCTCACCTCCCGGCCCGCCGGCCAGGGCCGTACGCACCACCCTTCAGCCGCCTCCCCGTCGCATCCGGCGGGGAGGCGGCCTGTTACGAGCACCGAGGAGAACACCCCATGACCGGGAACGAAGCGCCGCGGACCCCAGGCGCAGCCGCAGACCAGGACGTAAGGCTGTGGGGCGGGCGCTTCGCCGACGGACCCTCCGAAGCGCTGGAGAAGCTCTCCGCGTCCGTGCACTTCGACTGGCGCCTCGCGCCGTACGACATCGCGGGCTCCCGGGCCCACGCCCGCGTACTGCACAAGGCCGGCCTCCTCACCGCCGAGGAGCTGCGGCAGATGATCGACGGACTCGACCAGCTCGAACGGGACGTCGCCGACGGCACGTTCACCGGCACCATCGCCGACGAGGACGTCCACACGGCCCTGGAACGAGGACTTCTGGAGCGGCTCGGGCCGGACCTCGGCGGGAAGCTCCGCGCGGGCCGTTCACGCAACGACCAGGTCGCCACGCTCTTCCGCATGTACCTCCGCGACCACGCCCGCATCATCGGCGGCCTCCTCGCGGACCTCCAGGAAGCGCTCGTCGGTCTCGCCGAGGCTCACCCGGACGTGGCCATGCCGGGCCGCACCCACCTCCAGCACGCCCAGCCCGTCCTCTTCGCCCACCACGTGCTCGCTCACGCACAGGCCCTCTCGAGGGACGCGGAGCGGCTGCGCCAGTGGGACGCGCGCACCGCGGTCTCCCCCTACGGCTCCGGCGCGCTCGCCGGGTCGTCGCTCGGTCTCGACCCGCAGGCCGTCGCCGCGGATCTCGGCTTCGAGCACGGCTCGTCCGCCAACTCGATCGACGGGACGGCTTCCCGGGACTTCGTCGCCGAGTTCGCCTTCATCGCGGCGATGACCGGCGTCGACATCTCGAAGATCGCGGAGGAGATCATCCTCTGGAACACCAAGGAGTTCTCCTTCGTCACGCTGCACGACGCCTTCTCCACCGGCTCGTCGATCATGCCGCAGAAGAAGAACCCGGACATCGCCGAGCTGGCACGGGGCAAGTCCGGGCGCCTGATCGGCAACCTGACGGGGCTCCTCGCCACGCTCAAGGCGCTGCCTCTCGCGTACAACAGGGACCTCCAGGAGGACAAGGAGCCCGTCTTCGACTCCTGCGACCAGCTGGAGATGCTCCTGCCCGCCTTCACCGGCATGCTCGCCACGCTCACCGTCCACCGGGAACGCCTCGCCGAGCTGGCGCCCGCCGGTTTCTCCCTGGCCACGGACATCGCTGAGTGGCTCGTGCGGCAGGGGATCCCGTTCCGCGTGGCCCACGAGGTCGCGGGGGAGTGCGTGAAGGTCTGCGAGCGCGAGGGCATCGAGCTGGACGAGCTCACGGACGAGCAGTTCGCCGCGATCTCCCCGCATCTGGGCCCGCAGGTTCGCGAGGTCCTCACCGTCCCCGGGGCCCTGGCGGCACGTGACGGCCGCGGCGGCACCGCCCCTTCGGCCGTGGCCGTCCAACTCGCGGAGGTACGGGATGATCTTGCCGCGCAGCGCGAATGGGCCGCTGACCGGCGGTGATATCGGCGCAGGCGTAGCCGCGCCGGGGGAGGGCACCCGGTTGGCCTCCCGATAACGAAGCGAGGCGAAGCGATGATCGGATCTGTGCGTCACCGGCCCGACGAGACGAACCACAAGACCGTCGCCGAGCTGACCAAGCGTGCATCCGAGCAGCTCAGCGACGTCGTGCGCAGCGAGATGCGTCTTGCGCAGGCCGAGATGAAGGAGAAGGGCAAGCGTGCCGGCTTCGGCGGCGGCATGTTCGGCGGAGCCGCGATCATGGGGCTGCTGGCCCTGTGGGCGCTGGTCTTCGCGGCGATTGCGGGCATAGCAGTGGCGCTGCCCGTATGGGCCTCGGCCCTGATCGTCGCCGGCGGGTTGCTGCTGGTGGCCGGTGGGCTGGCACTGGCGGGGAAGCATGAGCTCGGCTCCGCCGGACCACCGAAACCCGAGAAGACCATCGACAGCGTCAAGGCCGATGTCGATGCGATCAGGGAAGGAGCCCACCGATGACGCGCAAGTCCGGCACCGCCGGTGACAGCCGGCAGCTGCGCGCGGAGGTCGAAGAGGCCCGTGAGCAGCTGGCCGGCACGGTCGCCGAGCTGGCGGGCAAGGCGGACGTCAAGGCCCATGCGCGGGAGATGGCGTCGCACGCCAGGTCAAAGGCTCTGTTCGAAGTGAACGAGGCCAAGGCCAGGATGCAGCACACGGCGGAGGAGGCCGCGGACCGTGGCTTCACCAAGCCCGGTGCCGCCATCGGAGCCGTAGGCGCCATCGGCGCCGCCGCCCTGGCCGTGTACATGATCCTGCACCGGCAGCGCGCGAAGCAGGAGCATCATTGGATGTGCCTCAAGCACTGGAAGGGGTGACCGGCGTGGCCAAGCTCCTCTTCAAGCCCTTCGCGATCCTCTCCGGCATCCTCGGCGGAGTGATCGCCAGTGCGGTCTTCAGCAAGGTGTGGAAGGCCGCCACGCACGAGGACGACACCCCGGACGCCTCCGACGAGGAGCGCGGCCTGAAGGAGATCCTGTCCGCCGCGGCGCTCAAGGGCGCCATCGCGGGTGTGGTCAAGGCAGTGCTCCACCGGGGCGGCGCCAGCGGGGTACGCGGCCTGACGGGGACCTGGCCGGCCTGACCGGAGGGTCTCCCGCCCCGGATGTCACCGGACGGAGGGGAGGGGCGCTTCGGGCCGCCGGCTCGAGGCGCCCCCTTCGCGTCCTTCGCCCGCGTCCTGGCGTCCGCCGGAGCACTCGTCGAGCGTGCCCGGCCCGGACTCCCGGGTGACCGGGGAGCGGGACGGGACGGCCGTCCGAGTTCGGGTCAGGCGGCCTTCGCCTTCGTGGCGTAGACGTCGACGTACTCCTGGCCGGAGAGGCACATGACCTCGCTCATCACCTCGTCCGTCACGGCACGCAGCACGTAGCGGTCGCGGTCCATGCCCTCGTAGCGGGTGAAGTCGAGCGGCTCGCCGAAGCGCACGGCGATGCGCCGGCCGGGAGCGGGACGCGGCAGGCCCTTGCCGCCGGGCTGGAACGCGTCGGTCCCGATCATCGCGAACGGCACGACGGGTGCTCCGGTCATCAGCGCGAGACGGGCGATCCCCGTGCGGCCGCGGTAGAGGCGGCCGTCGGGGGAGCGGGTGCCCTCCGGGTAGATGCCGAAGATCCGGCCCTCCTCCAGGATCCGGCAGCCCGTCATGAGCGCCGCGACGCCTCCCCGTCCGCCGTCGCGGTCGACGGGGATCATGCCGACGCCGGTGAAGAACCACGCCATGAAGCGGCCCTTGAGGCTGCGCCCCTTCACGTACTCGTCCTTGCCGATGAAGAAGACCTGGCGGTCGGTGACCAGCGGCAGCACCATCGAATCGATGAAGGTGAGATGGTTGCCGGCGAGAATCACCGGACCGGAGCCGGGAATTCGCTCCGCCCCTTCCACCTGCGGGCGCAACAGCACCCGCAGGAGCGGGCCGAGCAGTGCCTTTATCAGACGGAAACGGGACAACGGTTCCTCCGGTCGGTGACGGTTGTGCGCGAAACCGCGCAGGTGAGGACGATACTTGCCGCTCGAAGCGGCCCGCACACCGGGGTCATGAGACCGATACACGGAGTTGACACGGAATACCGTCTCTTCACCGTCTCTCGTACGTCATGCCGGAGTGCGTCAGAGTGTCATGTTGGCCGTGTTTCCCGCATGTTCGGCCCTAAGCCTCCCTCCCGTACGGGCGGCCGACCTACGATCGGCCAGTCGTCCGCCAGGACAGCCGCGTTCAGGCAGACGGAACCGATGGACACGAGCTGAGGAGAGTTCATGGGACAGGAGCAGCAGCCGGGTCGGAGACTCGTGCTCGGAGCGGCCGTGCTGGGCGCCGCCGGCGCCGCCACGGTCGGCACGGGCGGGAGCGCACTCGCGGAGGACAAGGACGGGGGACGCGGGAAGGACCGGCACGGCGGACGGCTGCCTGTGCCCGCTGTCATCGCGCACCGCGGTGCCAGCGGCTACCGCCCCGAGCACACCTTCGGCTCCTACCAACTCGCCCTCGACATGGGGGCGGACGTCATCGAGCAGGACCTCGTGCCCACGAAGGACGGGCACCTCGTCTGCCGTCACGAGAACGACATCACCGCGACGACGAACGTCGCGGACCACCCCGAGTTCGCCGGCCGCAAGACGACCAAGACCGTCGACGGCAAGGCGCTGACGGGCTGGTTCACCGAGGACTTCACCCTCGCCGAACTGCGCACGCTGCGCGCGCAGGAGCGCATCCCGCAGACCCGTCAGCGCAACACCCTCTACAACGGGCGCTGGGAGGTGCCCCTCTTCGAGGACGTCCTCAAGTGGGCGCAGAAGCAGGGCAAGCGGCGGGGCCGCCCCGTTTGGCTGCACATCGAGACCAAGCACCCGACCTACTTCCGCAAGCTCGGTCTGGAACTGGAGCCCCGGCTGGCGAAGCTGCTGCGCAAGTACGGGCGCCACCGCGCGGACTCGCCGAACTTCGTGCAGTCCTTCGAGCCCAGCAGCATCCAGAAGCTGAAGAAGCTCGTGGACTGTCCGGGTGTCTGCCTGCTGGACGCGCCCACCTCGCGGCCGTGGGACTTCGTGGAGGCGGGCGACCCGAGGACCGTCGCCGATCTGGTCAAGCCCGAGGGGCTGAAGTGGATGGCGCGCTTCGCCGACGGCATCGGGCCGGTGGTCGACCTCGTCATCCCGAAGAAGCCCGACGGCAGCCTCGGCGAGCCGACGACGCTCGTGCGGGACGCCCACGCGCAGGGCCTGATCCTGCACCCGTACACGATGCGCAACGAGAACACCTTCCTGCCGACGGAGTTCAGGAGGGGCACGGACCCCAACGCCTACGGCGACGCCTTCGGCGCGTTCAGCGCCTACTTCGCCACGGGCATCGACGGGATCTTCTCGGACAACGCCGACACCGCGCTGCTCGCGGCGGAGGACTTCCGCGCGGGCTGACCAGGCCGGCCCGTACGTCTGAACAACCGGCCGGCGGCGCTGTCACCCGCAGGGGTGGCATCGCCGCCGGCCGGCAACCGGCGGCCGTCTCCCGCACGTCCCGGCCTGCATGAACCACCGCTCCGCAGAAGTCGGCGCCCGAGCCGGCGAGACCGTCCGGGAAGCGCCGCCGACCGACTCCTCGTTCGCCGCGCTGCGACGGCTGGTCGCCGCCGAATGTGCGGCAGAGGCACCGGCCGCGGGCGAGGACCCCGAAGAGCTGCAACAGGCCGTGTGGCTGCGCTGGCTGGAGGCCGGGAGCCCGGTCGCACCAGCCGGTCCCGGCACTCCGGCCGGAGCCTGCGGGCACACCGATGCCGTGCCGTCAGCGCGATGGCTGCGCGACGCCGTCCGCGCCGAGGCACGGCGGGCCCGCCGACGCGTCAGACGCGAGATCCCGCTGCCCGACGGCGCCCTCACGGCCATGCCCGGAGCGGACACCACCGTCCTCGCCGCCGAGCAGCGGCACCTGCTCGCCGCGGCGGTGGCACGGCTTCCCGGTCCGTGCCCGGAGGTGATGCGCGCGATGTTCTCCGGCAGGGACCTCACCTACCCCGAAATCGCAGGTGAGTTGGGAATGTCACAGGGAAGCCTGGGCCCGGTTCGTTCCCGATGTCTGGGTTGCCTGCGCACAATGCTCGCGGCGTCGGATTGCGGTACGTGAACTTGGGGGAATGCTGCGGGGAGAAATCGACGTCACCAGGGCAGACAGCCCGGGCACGGCCACCCTCGAACCCGGCCCGTGCCCGGGACGCATCATGACTAGGGGAGGCAGGCGGACATGGGTATGAGCGTGACGATCTCCGCGGCGGCCGACGGCGACGCCGAACACATCCTCAAGCTCCAGTACCTGTGCTTCCAGAGCGAGGCGGAGGCCTACGGCGACTACGCCATCGCTCCCCTCACCCAGACCCTCGAGGGGCTGCGCGCCGAAATGGCCGCCGGCTGCATGATGGTGGCCCGCCTCGGTGACGAGGTGGTCGGCTCCGTACGGGGCGCGGTCGACTCCGACGGCACCGCTCGCATCGACAGGCTCTGCGTCCACCCGCGCCTTCAGCGGCACGGTCTCGGCGGGCGGCTCCTCGCCGCCATCGAGGACCGGCTCGCGGCGGAGCGCGACGCCAAGCGCTACCACCTCGTCACAGGAAACCGCAGCGAACGGAATCTGCGGTTGTACCGCAAGTCCGGCTACACCACGTCCGGCACCCCCGAGTGGGACCGGAAGGTGAAGCTGACGTCGATGACGAAGGACGTCTCAGGCGCCGCGGGCGGCTCCGCCGCTGCCGTGGCGAGCGCCTGACGGTGCCTCAGGCTGCACCGGCGCGGGAACGGCGCAGCCACAGCAGCCCCGTCACCGGCAGGATCACCGGGATGAAGAGATAGCCCATGCCGTAGTCCGACCACACGGTCGCGTCGGGGAAGGCGGACGGCTCCACAAGCGTCCAGGTGCCCACCGCCAGTACGCCCAGCAGTTCGACGCAGCAGCAGCCGAACGCCGCCTTGCGTGCCCTTTCGCCGCCCCGTACGAGGGAGAAGGTGATGAAGGCGTAGACGAGGGCAGCCACGGCCGACAGGAGATAGGCCAGCGGCGCCTCGTCGAACCGGGTCGTCAGCTGGACGATCGAACGGGAGGCCGCGCCGACGGTGAAGATGCCGTAGAGCGTGACGAGCAGCGTGCCGGGTCCCTTGCCAATGGGGGCCCGCCGCGCCGCCGGCTCCGGTGAACCGGCGTCGGCGGGGCCCTTGGGGTTCTGCGGTCTCCGGGCGTCCCGGGACTCGGGCGACTCCCGCGGTGATGTGTCAGGCGCCACGTCCGCCTCCCCAGATCTCGTGCAGCCGTGCCTGGAGCACCGCCAGCACCAGTGCCCCGGCCGCGACGGTGAGCGAACCCCACCTGGTCCGCTCCGTCAGCGAGATGAGGCCCACCACCGGGACGCAGGCGGCGACGGCGACCAGATACGACACGAAGATGAGCGTGCCCTCGGCGGCGTCGTCTCCGCCGGCGAGCCGCACGATGCCGACGACGAGCTGCACGAGCGCGAGTAGCGAGACCACCGCCATGCCGATGAAGTGCCAGTCCTTCGTGGGCTGGTCACGGTAGGCCGCCCAGCCGCACCAGACGGTCAGGGCGAGCGCGGTCACGGCGAGGGCAACGGTGAGCGGCGTGAACACGGTGCGAAGTCTAGGAGGGGGTCCGGACGGCGTACGCACCGGCTGCCCGCCGGGGCAGGGACAGTCGCACGCGGCCGGACGGCGGGCCCGCCATGAGGGCTGGCCGTCCATGCCCCGGACGGGGTCCCGGCTGATCGGGCACCCGGCCAGACTCTCCGACCTGACTGCGCACGAACGCGGGGAGTAACCGATTCGGCTCACGGCTGCGTCCGCGGGATTCATCGGCGTCTCGGCCCCGGCGCGTCCCACGTCCGGCGACGGACTCCGGGTCGGAGGTGCGCCGCCGTCAAGCACGGAACGCGGGACCGACCCCTGTGGGCGGAAACTCGCATTGCCGCTCAACTCGCCCCACCTGAGGCAACGCGTCGAGGAGCACGGCAAGGCGCGATCCTCCCGTGCTCCGGGCGGATGCCGGGCACCCCCGCCGGAAGCGTCCGGGGAAGCCGATGCAGGTGCCTGTATCGACAAGTCGGTATGCCGCGCCGCGTCTCGCCTGCGAAGGGCTCTCTGACACTGCGCACACACCGTCCGATGCTGCATGCTGTGCACTGCGGCAATCGTCTGGTGCACCCAGGACCCCCTGCCGGCGGTCCTCTCACAGCGGCCGGCAGACCCCGCGGTGGTCTTCTGGGGAGCGACACCCCCAGCCCCCTCGATCCGTATGGAGCGGCACATGACTTCGATCTTTCCGGACGTCACGATCAGCACGGACCGCCTCGTGCTGCGCCCGTTCGAGGAAGCGGACGTGCACTCGCTCACGGAGATGATGCGCGACGAGCTCGTTGCCGCCTGGACGACCGTGCCGGTGCCCTATCGGGAGGCCGACGCACGCAAGTTCATCCTGCGGCAGGCCCGGGCCGTGCGCATGGACGGTGACGGCATCGTCTTCGCCGTCGTCGAGTTCCTCACTCAGCGCCTCGTCGGACTCCTCCGACTCGACCACACCGACTGGCGCATCCTCGCGACCGAGGTCAGCTACGTCACCGCGCCTTGGGCGCGGGGCGAGGGATACGCCTCCGAATCGGTGATGGCGCTGGCCCAATGGCTCTTCCATGACCGCAAGTTCGAGCGGATGGAGCTGCGCACGGCGGCGGACAACACCGCCGCGCAGCAGGTCGCGCAGAAGCTCGGCTGCATCAGCGAGGGCGTGCTGCGCAACGCCTGGATAGCGCGCACCCGCACCGAGGACGGCGGCTGGGCGGAGATCCGCACCGACCTGCTCGTGTGGAGCCTGCTGCCCGAAGACCTCGACGGACTCCCGGAACAGCTCGCCGACGCGGGCGGCTACGCACCGTACCCGGACTGGTTGCACTCGCCCCGTTAGGTCCCGGCTCAGGGGCGCGGCCCCCGCAGGGGCAAATCCCGTCGTACACCTGCATATCCGGAACCGTCGGTACCCGGCCTGAGGGTCCGGCCGCCGCAGAGGTACGCTCGATGAGCCCGACCTGCGACGAGCCCAGGAGAGACGGACCGATGGCCGACCGCGTCACCGTGATCGGGTGGGACGGTTCGCCCTTGTCAAGCGCCGCCCGCTCAGCCCTGGGTGCCGCCACGCTCGTCGCCGGAGCCGCACACCATCTGCAGCTGCCCGAAGTTCCGTCCCGCGCCGAGCAGGTCAGGCTCGGCAGCGTGTCGCTCGCGGCGGAGCGCATCGCCCGCCACCGCGGCACCGCTGTCGTGTTCGCGGACGGCGACCCGGGCTTTTTCGGCGTCGTACGGACGTTGCGCTCGCCCGAGCACGGCCTCGAGGTCGAGGTGGTCCCAGCGGTCTCGTCGATGGCCGCTGCCTTCGCCCGTGCCGGGATGCCCTGGGACGACGCACAGTTGGTGGTCGCCAACTCCCGTACGCTGCGCCACGCGGTGAACGTCTGCCGCGCCCACACCAAGGTCGGCGTGCTCACGTCGCCGGGCGCCGGCCCCGCCGAACTGGCGCTGTTGCTCGGTCCGGTGCACCGCACGTTCGTCATCTGCGAGGCGCTGGGCACATCGCATGAGGAAGTCACAGTCCTCACCTCCGACAAGGTCGCCGACCATTCCTGGCGGGACCCGAACGTCGTGATCGTGGCGGGCGGTTCGACGGGTCCGGCACCGCATCACGGTCCGGCAGGATCCGCGACCGGTACCGGCCCGGGCCCCGGAGCCGCACAAGGCGGCCACGGCGGCGCATGGCTCGCCGCCCACGGCCCGGACTACCCGCCCGCCGTGCGCGGCTGGGCACTCCCGGTGTCGCACTACGCGGACGGCGAGACCGCCGGAGGCGAACGCGGCCCGGCGGCGCCCCCGCGTGAGAGCGAGTCGCAGCAACTCCGCGCCGGGCAGCTCGCCCGTCTGGGCCCGCGCATCGGGGACCTCGTGTGGGACATCGGCACGGGAAGAGGAGCCCTCGCCATCGAGGCGGCCCGCTTCGGCGCCGCCGTCATCGCCGTCGACCGGGACCTGGACGCGTGCGTCGGTGTCGCCGCCGCGGCCCGGCGTTTCGGCGTGCAGGTGGACACCGTGCACGGCACGGCACCTCAGGTCCTCGAGGATCTGCCGGAACCGGACGTGGTGCGTGTGGGCGGCGGAGGCGTCCCCACCGTGACGGCTGTCGTCGACAGGCGACCGGGACGCATCGTCACCCACGCCGCGACGCGGGACGAGGCCGAGGCGATCGGAAGAGCGCTCAAGGATGGTGGTTACACCGTGGAGTGCGCCTTGCTCCAGTCCGTGGAACTGGACACCGCGCAGTGGGTGGAAAGTGAACGAGCTGTCGTTTTCCTGCTTTCCGGTGTCCGGATCTGAATCTCTGTGGCCAGTGCGTGACGAAGCACGACGAAGTGCTGTTTCTCACCCCTCCGTGGACGGAGGTCGGCTCCGCCCCGGGTAGGCTGACCGATCGATGTGCCGCCATGCGGTGTTGACGGTTCGTCCGTCAATGTCCGGATGGCGCGTGGCTGGAGAAACGTGCCGCACCGTGTGCACGCTCGTTCTTCATCTGCGGGGCCCGCGGCTGTTCGCAGGGCTGGAAGAAGCACTACCGATGGGGCGAGGGGTACGCATGACTGACACCGGCCAGATCCCGGGTGAGGGGCAGCCGGAGAATTCAGGCGGGCAGCCGGACGGCCAGCAGCCGGAGTTTGCGGTGAACGGTTACCCCTACGCGGCCCATGGCGACGCCCTCGGTGACGCGCAGGGTCCCGGAGTCGCCTCCATGGACCCGGAGTTGCTCCTGCCGGGATCGCACGGTGCGTGGAACGATCCCCATGCGGTCGCGGCGGCCCAGGCCCATCCGCAGGTGGCCGTCCCGCAGGACGTGTACGGCGGGCAGGGCCCTTACGCTCAGCATGACCCGTACGCCCCTCACGATCCGTACGCCCCTCACGATCCGTACGCGCAGCACGATCCGTACGCTCAGCAGAACGCCTATGGGGAGATGGACCCGTACGGCGGGCAGGTGCAACAGCAACAGCCCATGCCGCAGGAGCAGTTCGTGCCGGCGCAGGAGCAGCCCGCCCACGTGCCGGGGCCGCATGAGACGGACGGACGTGACTCCGGGGCCATTGACTGCGGCGCCGTACGTGCCGCGAACCCCGAAGGCCAGGAGACCCCCGCCAAGGGCACCCGGCGCGCCCAGACTCCGCCCCGCCGGCCGCTCCACCTCGGCCCGCCCGTGCCTGAACAGTCCGGAGCGGTACGTCCGCTCTCGGACCGTGGACTCGGCGGCCGGGCCGGCGGTGCGTCGCAGAAGGGGGCCTCCGCGGAAGCTTCGCCGCAACCGCAGCCGGAACCGCAGGCACAGCCGCAGCCGGAGGCGCTGGCACAGCCGGAGCCGGAGCCGCAGCCGCAGCCGGTGCAGGCTCCGCCTCAGCCGCAGGCCGAACCGGCCCCGCAGCAGGGCGAGTTCGCGCCTCAGTACGACACCGCGGCGCCCCAGGACGCGAGTGCGACGTCCGGCGGTCTCGAGTACCTGGACTTCACCGAGGCCAATGCCGACTCGCTGCCAGGTCCCCAACTCGGGGCGCTCCCACCGGAGAACGAGATGTGGGCGGTCCCACCGGGGCAGCAGCTCGGTTCCGGGGAGGCGCCCGCTCAGGGGCAGGACGACGTGGCGACGGCGGGTCACCAACCGGCCGCCGTCGCTCGGGAGAACGCCCCTCAGCCGGTCGCGCTCCCTGAACAGTCCGCAGCGCCCGCTGAGTCCACTCCGTCCACTGAGCCCGCGATTCCCCAGATGCCGCCCGCTGTTCCCGAGGCTCAGACCCCTGTTCCCGAGGCGCAGACTCCTGTCGCCGACGCGCCCTCCGTCGTTCCCGAGGCGCCGGCCGCCGTTCCCGACGGCACCGAGCCGCAGCCGGAGGGTTCCGCGGCGTCCGGCCCGGATGGGGGCTCCGCAGCCGCAGCACCCGAGGGACAGGCGCCGGCGTCACGGTCCGGCGGCGGCCGGAAGCGGAAGCACCGCCGTGCCAAGAGCGAGAGCAGCAACGAGTCCACGGGCACCGGCAACACCTGGGTCTCGTCGCCGGGTTCGACGGCGGTGGAGGCCATCGAGCCCTTGCAGCAGGGCACAGCCACTGCTGTCGAGGGCGACGGCGCTGTCGCGCCCGCCCCAGAGAGTGCGCCGGACACGCAGGCGGCCGACCCGGCCGTGGACGGTGCGAAGATCCCCGCTCAGCACACGGGGGAGCCCGCCAAAGCTGAAGCCCTGCCGATCCAGGACGCGGTGCAGGACGGATCCGCCACCGGTGAGCCGGCGGGTGCGGTCCCGGGTATCCCCGCCCAGCAGGCCCGTCACGCGGATTCACCGGCGGGGCAGGGCCAGCAGGATCACCAGGGAGACCAGGGCCAGGAGGCCGCCGGCACCGGCGAGGGCGTCCCGGCAGCCGGCCCGCCGCCGGAGCAGCCGGAGGCCGGTGCCGCCGTCCCGAGACAGGGGCAGCACAGCGGACAGCCGGAAGCGGAAGCGGAGTCTGGGCCGGAGCCCGCCGCAGCGCAGGACGCCCAGGCCGTGCCTGTTCCCGCTCCTGCCCCGGAGCCGGAGCCGGCTCCCGAGACCGAGGCCGCCACGGCGGCGAAGGAGGACGGGAGCGCGGACTCCGCTACAGTGCCCCAACCCGCCGCGGACGCAAGGGAAGACGGCCCGCAGGCGGCCGCAGCCGCCCCCGCCGGCGGCGCGACCCCAGGAGGAGCCGTGGACACACCGGAGCCGTCCCCCGTGACGGACGTCCAGGCATCCGCCCCCGGGTCCGACCAGGAGGCCGAAGCAAAGCCCGGCCAGGAGACCGAGGCTGAGGCAGGCACGGAGACCGCTGCTGAGTCCGGGACGCAGCCGGAGCCCGCGCAGGAGACCGAGGCCCCGGCCGGCGCTCCTGAACCGGCCGGCTCCCCGGCCCCCGGCTACGCCGACGAGGAGCGCGAAGCCGTTCACCGTCTGATGCGCGAGCGCCGCGACATCCGCAACGGCTTCCGCCCCGACCCCATCCCGCACGAAGTTCTGCTCCGTGTGCTCGAGGCGGCCCACACCGCGCCCAGCGTCGGACACTCCCAGCCATGGGACTTCGTCGTCATCCGCTCCGAGGAGACCCGGCGTGCCATGCACGAGCTGGCCGAGCGCCAGCGCGACGCGTACGCCGAGTCCCTGCCGAAGGGCCGCGCCAAGCAATTCAAGGAACTGAAGATCGAGGCGATCCTCGACACCCCGGTCAACATCGTCGTCACAGCCGACCCGACCCGCGGTGGCCGGCACACGCTCGGCCGCCACACCCAGCCGCAGATGGCGCCTTACTCCTCGGCGCTCGCCGTGGAGAACCTGTGGCTGGCGGCCCGCGCCGAGGGGCTCGGTGTCGGCTGGGTCAGCTTCTTCGACGAGCGCGAAATGGTCCGCGCACTGGAGCTGCCCGAGCACCTGGAGGTCGTGGCCTACCTGTGCGTCGGCTACGTCGATGAGTTCCCACCGGAGCCGGAGCTGGCGCAGGCGGGCTGGTCCAAGCGCCGTCCGCTGTCGTGGGTGGTGCACGAGGAGTCGTACGGGCGCCGTGTGCTGCCCGGTGCCGAGCCTCAGGACCTGCTCTCCGACACCGTCGCCGCCATCCGCCCGCTGGACGCCAAGGCGCTCGGCGAGGCCTGGGAGCGGCAGAAGCGGATGACCAAGCCGGCCGGTGCGCTGGGCATGCTGGAGATCATCTCCGCGCAGCTGTGCGGGCTCTCCCGCAAGTGCCCGCCGCCGCTGCCGGAGCCTGCCGCCGTCGCCATCTTCGCGGGCGACCACGGTGTGCACGCCCAGGGCGTCACCCCATGGCCGCAGGAGGTGACGGGCCAGATGGTCGCCAACTTCCTCGGTGGCGGCGCCGTCTGCAATGCCTTCGCCAACCAGGTCGGGGCCGAGGTCTGTGTCGTCGACGTGGGTGTCGCGAGTGAACTCCCGTCCACACCAGGGCTGTTGCCCCGCAAGGTCCGTGCCGGCACGGCCGACATGACGCAGGGCCCGGCGATGACCCGTGAGGAGGCGCTGCGGGCCGTCGAGGTGGGCATCGAGACCGCGCGCGACCTGGTCGCCGCCGGCAACAAAGCACTGCTCACTGGCGAGATGGGCATCGCCAACACGACCGCGTCCGCCGTCCTCATCTCCGCCTGCACCGGCACCGATCCCTCCGAGGTCACCGGACGCGGCACGGGCATCAACGACGAGACGCACGCCCGCAAGGTCGAGGTCGTACGCCGCGCGCTCGAGGTCCACCAGCCCGACCCCGAGGATCCGCTGGGGATGCTGGCCGCTGTCGGCGGCCTCGAACACGCGGCGCTGGTCGGCCTCATCCTCGGCGGTGCCTCCCTGCGTACGCCCGTGATTCTCGACGGGGTCAGCGCGGGCGCCGCCGCCCTCGTCGCGCGCTGCGTGGCCCCGGAGGCGCTGGCCGCGTGCATCGCGGGGCACCGCAGTTCCGAACCCGGGCACGTCGCGGCGCTCACCAAACTCGGGCTGCGCCCGCTGGTCGACCTGGATCTGCGCCTCGGTGAGGGCACAGGTGCGCTGCTGTCGCTGCCCATGGTGCAGAGCGCGGCGCGTGCCATGCACGAGGTCGCGACGTTCGACTCCGCCGGAGTGACGGGAAAGGTCTGACCGCGCAGTACCCCGGCACCACGCACACGCGGAACCGCATGTACGTGGTGCCGGCGGGCATCCGTGTGCACGCATGGCTGCGCGGGGCCCGGCTGCGCGGGCCCGCGGCGACGTCGGCGCCCGTGCCCCCGGTGGTGATCGTCCCGCAGTGATCCGCGGAACAGCGGCCGCACGCCGCGAGCCATAGGCTGTACGCGAGTCCGTACGGGACGCCCCGACGCACCTCATCTGCCGCTCCAGCGCCGTAGCGGCCCGCCCCGCAAGCAAGGAGCCGCACCCGCATGCCCGAGTCCGAGTCCGTCACCGGGACCGGTCATCAGCCCGATGCCCGGACCGACCACCCCGCCTATCCCGTGGGACTCCGCCTCGCAGGGCGCCGGGTCGTGGTCGTCGGCGGCGGAAGCGTCGCCCAGCGGCGGCTGCCCGCACTGCTGGCCGCGGGCGCGGACGTGGTGCTGATCTCCCCCTCCGCGACCCCGTCCGTCGAAGCAATGGCCGACGCGGGTGAACTGACCTGGCAGCGCCGCTCGTACACCGACGGCGACCTGGACGGTGCCTGGTACGTGCTGATCGCCACCGACGACCCGGCGACCAACTCCGCCGCCTCCGCCGAAGCGGAATCGCGCCGGGTGTGGTGCGTGCGCAGCGACGACGCCTCGGCAGCGACCGCGTGGACCCCGGCCACGGGGCAGAGCGAGGGTGTCACCGTCGCCGTCTTGACCGGACGCGACCCGCGCCGCTCGGCGGCCGTACGCGACGCCGTCGTCGAGGGACTGCACACCGGCACTCTCGGCGCGCCCCGGCATCGCGGCCGCACCGGGGGAGTGGCCCTCGTCGGCGGCGGCCCCGGCGACCCGGAGCTGATCACGGTGCGTGGCCGCCGGCTGCTCGCGGAGGCCGACGTGGTCGTCGCGGACAGGCTCGGGCCGCGCGACCTGCTGGCCGAACTGCCCCCGCACGTCGAGGTGATCGACGCCGCGAAGATCCCCTACGGGCGCGCGATGGCGCAGGAGGCCATCAACGACGCCCTCATCGAACACGCCAAGGCAGGCAGATCCGTCGTACGTCTCAAGGGCGGCGACCCGTTCGTCTTCGGCCGCGGCATGGAGGAGGCGGAACAGCTCGCGGCGGCAGGTGTCCCCGTCACCGTCGTGCCCGGAATCACCAGCGCGGTGAGCGTCCCGGCCTCCGTCGGCATCCCGGTCACGCATCGCGGTGTCGCGCACGAGTTCACGGTGGTCAGCGGTCATGTCGCCCCCGACGACCCTCGGTCGCTCGTCGACTGGCCCGCGCTGGCGAGGCTGCGCGGCACGCTCGTCCTGATGATGGCCGTGGAGCGGATCGGCGCCATCGCCGAGACCCTGATGCAGCACGGCAGGGACTCGGACACGCCTGTCGCCGTCGTCCAGGAGGGGACGACCGCGACCGAGCGCCGCGTGGACGCCACACTGGCGACCGTCGCGGCGCGCGCCTCCGCGGAGCAGGTGCGCCCGCCGGCGGTCATCGTCGTCGGGGACGTCGTCTCGGTCGGTGCCGCCGTCTCGCGCGCGGCGGCGGCCGGGAACCCACCGGGAGCAGGAACGGACGACGACGCCACCGGCAGCGACGGCGGAACAGCTTCCCCACCCGGCGTGGATTCAGGGACCGGAAGCTGAACCGGGGCCGACCGTGGCTGAAATCATCCCTGTCGACGATCCGGACGACCCCAGGCTGACCGACTTCACCGGACTCACCGACGTCGAGCTCCGCAGGAGGCGCGAGCCCGCGGAGGGCCTGTTCATCGCAGAGGGAGCGAAGGTCATCCGCCGTGCCGCGGAGGCCGGTTACCCGATGCGCTCGATGCTTCTCTCCGAGAAGTGGGTCCCCGTCATGCGGGACGTCATGGACGAGGTGCGGGCACCCGCGTACGTCGTGAGTCCCGAACTTGCCGAGCAGGTCACCGGATACCACGTCCACCGAGGCGCGCTCGCCTCCATGGGACGCACACCGCTGCCCGCGCCCGAGACGCTGCTGGCGTCGGCGCGGCGCGTGGTGATCATGGAGGCAGTGAACGACCACACCAACATCGGCGCGATATTCCGCAGTGCCGCGGCGCTCGGCATGGACGGTGTGATGCTCTCGCCGTCCTGCGCCGACCCGCTCTACCGGCGCTCCGTGAAGGTGTCGATGGGCGCCGTCTTCTCCGTCCCGTACGCACGGCTCGGTGCTTGGCCGCACGGCCTCGCCTCCGTCCGCGAGGCCGGGTTCCGGCTGCTGGCGCTCACGCCCGAGGCCGAGGCGATCCCGCTCGACGATGTCGGCGCGCACCGGCTGCCGCGGGTGGCGCTGCTGCTGGGAGCGGAGGGGGACGGGCTGTCCCAGCGGGCGATGCGGGCCGCCGACGAACGCGTCCGCATCCCGATGGCGCACGGTGTGGATTCGCTCAACGTCGGTGCGGCCGCGGCCGTGGCCTTCTACGCCATGACGAGGACCTGAACCGGCCGGACGGAGGGGCGAGCCCGACGGGCAGCCGGCGGTCCTGGCGGAACAGAAACAGAGCGGCGGATCGCTGCTGGCCGCCGACTGCGGTACGGACTAGGACCTGTCCGGCGGATCCTCTCGGGCCCGCGACGCCTGGCACGCACGCTCGCTGCGTTGTCGGAGTCATCCGAGTACGCCCAGTACGAGGATGATCCTCCGCCTTGCGATCGCACGCACCAGGCGCCGCGGGCTGGTCCTCAAAGATCCGCCGGACAGGCCCTAGGGCAGTTCGCGTGCCGGCCGCACCCCGTCAGAGCCCTGAACCTCGTGTGCGGGGGCGACCGACGCCGGACGCTCGGGCCCCTGCTGTTTGCCGAGGCCGCGCGCCGGCCCCTGGCAGCCCTGCGCCGCAGCGATCCCGAGAGCCACGAGCAGGGTCACCGTCACGAACACGATCAGCCGCTGTCGCAGCAGCCTCCGGTCGACCACGCGCCGCGCCTGGCCTGGTCCGTGGTCGCGGCCTTCCGTGCCCGGCCGCCGGACCTGACCGGTGCGCCCGGCACCGGAGTTGCCGCCCGCGCGCGTGGAGGCCCGAGGAGCGGGACGGCTACCGGTCTTGGACGCCGCGGAACCCCCGCCGGTGCGGGGCGTCGAGGCGCGCGGCGATCCCACATGACCCTCGGCACCGGACGAGCCGTCAGAGGTGCCGTGGTCACGATGGTGCTCGCGATGCCGGTCCTTGCGGGGGCCGTCGGCACGCTGCCGTCCGCGTTCCTCGGACCGCCGCAGTCGGGGGCGGTCGCCCGGCGGCCTCGACCGGGGCACCACTCCGCCTCGGGCACCGGATCCGGCCGAACCGGCGGACGAGCTCGGCCTGTTGGCGTTCATATTGACGCCGGTGGCCCTGGTGGCCGGGCCACGCGTGCCTCCGGCCTGCCCGCTGTCGGAACCCGCTCCGCTGCCGCCGGTGCCCCTGCCGCCCGGCCGGTCGGAGCCGTACGAGCCGTGGGAGCCCGTCGAGGCACCACCCCTGCCCGCCGTGTCCGTACCTGCCGCACCGCCCGTCTGTTCCGAAAGGCCGCGCGCCTCACGAGCCGCGATCTCCTTCAGCCGGAGGGAGAGCTGAAGCGGGCTGGGACGCTCCTCCGGTGACTTCACCAGGCAGGCGTGGATGAGCGGAGCGAGCGCCGCGTGCACACTCTCCAACTGCGGCTCCTCGTGCACCACTCGGTAGAGCATCACCTCGGAACTGCCCTGTCCGAAGGGGGAGTCGGCGGTCGCCGCGTACGCCAGCGTGGCCCCCAGCGCGAACACGTCGGTCGCGGGGGTCACAAATGCGCCCCGTACCTGTTCGGGCGCCAGGAAGCCGGGGGAGCCGACGGCCGTGCCGACATGCGTCAGCGTGCTCGCTCCCGTCGCCCACGCGATGCCGAAGTCGATGATGCGGGGGCCCTTGGGCGAGAGCAGGATGTTCGACGGCTTGAGGTCCCGGTGCACGACGCCCGCCTCGTGCACGGCGACCAGCCCCTCCGCCAACGACGCCCCGATGGAGGCGACTTGGCTCGCGGGGAGGGGACCGGCCTCCGTGACCTTGTCGTGCAGCGACGGACCCGGCACATACTGCGTGGCGAACCAGGGCCTGTCCGCTTCCAGATCGGCGGCCACCAGACGGGCGGTGCAGCCTCCGCGGATCCGCCGTGCGGCGGACACCTCGCGGGCGAAGCGCGAGCGGAACTCCTTGTCCTCGGCGAGATCCGGACGGATCACTTTCAGTGCGACCCGCTGCCCCCGGCGGTCGGAGCCGAGGTAGACGACGCCCATCCCGCCGGCCCCCAGCCGCCTGTGAAGCCTGAACGAGCCGACGACTCGCGGATCCTCGCGTCGGAGCCGCATCATCGCCATGTGTTCCCCTGCCTGCGGTGGTGAGGTCTGCCTGCCCCAGCGGGGAGACCCCGACCGGTACGGGTGGACCCCCTGGTCGTTTCCTAGCGCGTCCGTCTGACGAGGCACAGCTTACGGACTGCTGCCACGCGGCGACGACAGGCCGCGCACGTGCCGCTCCACCTGTTGCCGGGGCAGGGAACCCGCCTGCCGGCTGGCTCAACTGGCGTGCACCGTCCGGACGGAGCCTCTACTGCGTCACCCAACGTCCTCTCCTCGCAAGCGACTTGACGGCCCGGAAGTCACCCGGCGAGCAGACGTCTGAATGTCCGGGCCGCCCTCCCCGGACGCGTGTACTGGAGGCCCGGAGGCGGGACTTGACGACGTGACAGCGTCGGAGCCAGTGCCAGGGTGGTGAGCGATGTCACCTGTTCACACGACCGGGTTCCCTCCCCGACGCAAGGGCCGTGCCGCACCCCTCCCACCGGCGCGTGCCCTGCGCCGCAGCATGGCCGGCGCGGCCCAGCAGGCCCGGCTGCGCCCCCTGCGCGGGTACCCCTCCGGGAAGACCCCAGGACAGGGGGCGTCCGCCTCCACCCTGGGGAGTATCCGGCGGCTCCCGCCGTCATCCTGGGGGAGGCCCCGCAGTCGATACGCGGGCATGACGCTTCGCAGGTGCCCGCGCGCCTAATCTTTCTGCAAGCGGCGGGCGAAGCACTCGTCCCCCGAGGTCAGTCGCCCGCCGCCCCAGGGAGAGACGGGAGCGGACCATGGCGCACACGGCAGAGCGCGCGGCACGCAGAGCGCGGGGACGGTTGGCGGCCATCGCCGACATCGGCACCCGTGGGAGCGGCCGGCGTCACCCGCTGGTGGCGGCCGCGATGGTTCTGCCCCTGGCCATCGTTCTGGCCATCGCCTTCGGTGCGGTGGAAGCGGTGGTCACACAGGCGTCGTCCGTGGCCGGAATGCTGGGGCACTGATTCGTGCTCCAGGCTCGGGAGAGCGGCCCGAGTCGGGGATAACCCGGCCATCAGCCCCGTGGGGACGGGGGTGCGGCGGACGGCATTGAGGTCCGGGCAGCTGGGGAGCTGCCCGGACCTCACGTTTGTGTGTGCGCGTGCGCGCGTACGATCCGACGAAGGGCCGGCCGCCGCCATCCGTACGAGCGACGGACCCCGGCTCCGTTTCCCGATTCCGAACCGCCTCCGTCGCTGGGGGGACAGTGCCGACGACGCTCTCGCTCACGGAGCGGCTGCATGAACTCGCACGGGACGCGGCCGCGTCGCGGGGCCGGTCCGCCGTCCCTGCCCAGACCACGGCGGCCCTGCTCGCCGACCGTCCCGACGGAACGGTCGTGGGATGGGGCGACGTCGTCGCCAAGGCACACCCGCCGGCGTCCGAAGCCGAGGTCCGCGAACTGACCGTGCGCTTGAGCGTCGTCGCGCACCCCCGCCTCACAGGCATCATGCTGGCGCCGCTCGGTCCCGGCGGAAGTCCGGCGGAACCCACCAGCGAGATACGTCCGCTGCTCCTGGACGGGGAGCGTCCCGCGACCGTCTGGCCCCGCGGCGAGCCCGTCGATCCGGACGCACCCGACTCCGCCCCCTGGGAGGCGGCGGGCACGCTCCTGGCCCGCCTGCACTCCGTCCCCGCGGACGCGCTGGCCGCACAACTCCCGGGCCCGCTGCCGCCGATGAGAGGCCCGGCGAAGGCGGCACGCGCGGTCGAGCGGATGCGGATGGCACTCGGCGAGGGCACCGCCGCTCCCGCACTCACCGCGGCAGCCGTCGCCGCCGAGGGTGCCTGGGCGACGCTGCCCGCCTGGTGCAGGGACGAGAAGCCGCAGGAGCCGTCAGCCGCCGGCACGCTCTGCCACGGCGACTTCCACCTCGGCCAGTTGATCAGGCACCCCGCCGACGGCGGACCCTGGCAGCTCATCGACGTCGACGATCTCGGCCTCGGCGATCCGGCGTGGGATCTCGCCAGGCCGGCCGCCTGGTTCGCCACCGGGCTGCTGCCCGCGGCGTCCTGGAGCACCTTCCTGCACGCCTACCAGGCCGAGTCCGGCACGGGGGCCATGGACCCGTGGCCCCGGCTCGACGCCCCGGCGCGGGCCCTGACCGTTCAGACGACCGCGATCGCCGTGGCCAAGGCGCACGCCGCCCGGCGCCCACTGGACGAGGCCGAGGCGGCGTGTGCCGCGGCCTGCGAACGCATCGCCGCGGCCGCCTCCGGACAACCCGGCGCCCCGGGCTTTAGTCTTGACTCGCAGTAGCCGAGCGGTGATCACACCGACGTGGAGAGGAAGTTGACCATGCAGTGTCCCAAGTGCGGTGCGCCGATGCAGACGTTCAATCGCAACGGAGTCCAGATCGAGCAGTGCGGCGGCTGCCGGGGAATCTTCCTCGACTACGGCGAACTCGAGGCGCTCACACGCCTTGAGGGTCAGTGGTCGCAGCCCTCGGGCCCGCCTCCGGCCGCCCCGTACGGTCAGCAGGGCCACGCCCCGCAGGCATACCCGGCCGCGCCCGCCTGGGGCGGCTCGCACCACGGCCACCATGGGCATCACGGCCGTCACGGGCACAAGCGCGGCTTCGGCCACATGCTCTTCTCGTCATGAGCCCCGCCCCGGCGCGGGGTTGATCCGGGCACACGGCCCGTCGCGTGAGACACAGAAATGCCCCGGCCGCCATCGGCCGGGGCACTCTCACTGTGCGCGGTACTGGGATTGAACCAGTGACCTCTTCCGTGTCAGGGAAGCGCTCTCCCGCTGAGCTAACCGCGCGGGCTGTTGCGTCAGAGATATTGTCACGCTCTGACCTGCAAGACAAATCTGCTGGAGTGCGTGGGCGTCCGCGGCTGTCCGCGGCGGTTGTCACGCACTTGGTCACTCAGTGGAGCACGGGCCGGGGGGTTCACGGCCTGCCCGGTGTGCGCCCCATGTCCCCGCTCTGCGCACCCGTCCGACGCGGCCGTCTCGCGCACGGGTCGACCGGGCTGCTCTGTCCCTCGGCGGAAGGGACGGCCTGCGACTGGAACTCACACGGAACTCGGACCGGAGACGATGCCGGGCGAACTCGACCTGGACCTGGACGAGTTCGAGGATCACGAGGCCCACAGGGACCTCGCGCAGATACCGCCAGGGACGAGCTCCGTCAGTCTCCACTCGTCCACCGACCGGTCGCGCGGGGCGCCGAGACTGTGTGAATACGGGCGGCTGAGCTGTTCGAGGGTTGTTTGAAAGCGGCAACCTCTCTATCCGATGCCGGGCCGGTGTGGCGGGCTAGCGTCTGAATTTCCAGGGTGCAGGGGCCTTTGTGAGGTGCGGAGTGGCCGTTCGTGCGCTCTGGCGTTCACGGAGCAATCGACGAAGGGCCCGACATGTCCAACCACTTCACCGGCCTCAGCCTGGGAGCGCCGCTCGGCGACCAGCGGCTCGACTTGTGCGACCTGTACGCCTTTCAGGCACCCGGCGATTCGAGCAGGACCGTTCTCATCCTCAACGCCAATCCCAACGCCGATGCCCTTCACCCCGACGCCGTGTACCGGCTGAACATCGACAACGACGGCGATTACCTGACCGACGTCGCCTTCAGCTGGGTCTTCAGCCCGGCAGCGGCCGACGGCGCACAGACCTACAGCGTCTTCATGGCGACCGGCACGGAGTCCCGCAGGCCGGAGGCGATCGGCACCAAGATCGTGTCGGAGGCCGACGTGTCCTTCGGCCCCCGTGCCAACGTGGTCAGCAGCGGCGACTACAAGGTGGCCGCAGGCAGCCGCAGTGACGCTTTCTTCTTCGACTTCGACGGCATCACGAATCTGTTCGACACCAGCGGCAAGCGGAATTTCACGGCACCGCATCTGGACGGGAAGTCACCGTGGACCGGCGTGGACTCCAACACCACGGCCAACGTCTTCTCCATGGCCATCGAGCTGCCGACCTCGGAGCTGGCACCCAACCCCGAGCTGCGCGTCTGGGGCCGCTGCAGCGTCCTTCGTGACGGCGAACTCGTCCATGCGGACCGGGCAGGCCACCCCTCGGTCAGCAGCTTCTTCAACACCGACGACACCAAAGAGGAGTACAACGCCAGCGAGCCGGTCAATGACCGGCCCAGGTGGACGGACCAGTTCGTGCATCTGCTGGGCCACACCGGCGACTACTCGCGTGAGGAGTCGATCACCGCACTCGACGAGGAGGGCATCCTGCCGGACGTGCTCCACTTCGACCCGGCCAAGCCTGCCCTTTACCCCAATGGCCGGATGTTCACGGAAGACGTCATCGACATCCGCGTCGCGTTCCTCACCAAGAACGAGGCGCCTCCCACGGGTCTGAGCCCGCACACCGACATCCTGAACCGATTCCCGTATCTCGGCGATCCGCACCCGGCAGCCACCTCCTGAGAGCGCCTTCGGTGACTGCGCCGCAGGTGGGCCAAGGTCAGCGACGAGCGCGACCAGCCGCGTGGTGTGCTACGACCACCGGGACACCGGACGCTCGACCTGGTCCTTCGACGAACAGCCCTACGCCCTCACTGATCTGGCGGACTGGGTCACGCCCTTCCGGAGATCGCCGTCCCGCAGCTCGCCGAGGCGATTCTCGGCCACAGCGCGCCCCGGAGCAACCCGAAGTTCGGCCGCTCCGGCCCAGGTTCGCTCGCACGGAGCTCAACTCCGCCCCGCAGACGCACGGTTGCCCAAATGCCAGAGGCCGTCCCCCTCATCGGGGGGCGGCCTCTGATCTGCGTGGACGATACTGGGATTGAACCAGTGACCTCTTCCGTGTCAGGGAAGCGCTCTCCCGCTGAGCTAATCGTCCTTGGAGGTGGAGACGGGATTTGAACCCGTGTAGACGGCTTTGCAGGCCGTTGCCTCGCCTCTCGGCCACTCCACCGAGGTGGGAGTTGCATGAACTCCCACGCAGAGCGGACGACGAGATTCGAACTCGCGACCCTCACCTTGGCAAGGTGATGCTCTACCAACTGAGCCACGTCCGCAGGTGTTGTCGTCCGGGTCGGCTTACGCGTTCCCGGCAACGGGTTGAACTCTAGCTGATATCCCTGCCAGCTCAAATTCTGTTTGCCCTGCGTGACCGTCCGGTCGGCTCCGGCGAACAGCGCCGCGCCCCGTCCTCAAGCCTCCCCGGGGCGCTCCGAGGTGCCCGGCCGGGAGCCCCGCGGAACTCCGGCCCTCGCACCATAGACTCGGTCATGTGTACGCTCCGTCGCCCTTCGCCCGCTTCGGCTCTCTCCTCGCCACCGACCTGCGCGACGTCACAAGCGACCCCTCGGCCCTGGAATCCGCGGGGTGGTGGGCGGTCGTCGCCGACTTCGAAGGCCGGCTGCTGTGCGCGCGCTTCGGCGACGTACGGGAGACACCGAGGCCCGGCGCGACCGCGGGGACGCCGAACACCCCCGCGGCTTCGCGATGGCGGGGCCCGGCACCCGGTGCGTGGACCAGCTCCACGGACCGCGCCGCCTACACCGCCGGGGTACGGCGCATACGCGAGCACATCGCCGCCGGCGACGTCTACCAGGCGAACCTCTGCCGCGTGCTCAGCGCACCCCTGCCCGATCCGTCGCCGGAGACCTCCGACCTCGCAGGACTCTCGGCCCTGCTGGCGCGCGGCAACCCCGCCCCGTACGCGGGCGCCGTCCGTCTCCCCGCTCACGGCGTGGAGGTGGCCACGGCCTCCCCGGAGCTGTATCTGCGCCGCGAGGGCGGCACCGTCACCTCGGGTCCGATCAAGGGCACGGCCCGTACGGCCGAGGAACTGCTGGAGAAGGATCAGGCCGAGAACGTGATGATCGTCGACCTCGTACGCAACGACCTCGGCCGCGTCTGCGCACCCGGCTCGGTCACCGTGCCGGGCCTGTGCGAGGTCGAACCGCACCCCGGGCTCGTCCACCTGGTCTCCACCGTGCGCGGTGAACTGGCGGCCGGCGCCGGATGGCCGGATCTGCTGCGGGACACCTTTCCGCCGGGATCCGTCACCGGCGCTCCGAAGCTCAGCGCCCTGCGGATCATCGGCGAGCTCGAACCCACGCCGCGCGGCCCGTACTGCGGAGGCATCGGCTGGGTCGACGCCGACCGTGACACGGGTGAGCTGGCGGTGGGCATACGGACCTTTTGGATCGAACGTGGCACCCTTGCCGGAGGTGCCGGGGGGACCCGGACCGGCGGCAGCGCCGTGCTCCGCTTCGGAACGGGCGCCGGGATCACCTGGGGATCCGACCCGGAAGGGGAGTGGGAGGAGACGGAACTCAAGGCATCCGGGCTGCTCAAGGTAGCGTCGGACATGCGGCACCACCAGGTGCCCAGCCCCACGGCGACGAACGGAAGGGGAGCCCTGTGAGGATCTGGCTCGACGGCGGACTCCGGGACGTCGACGACGCACACGTCTCCGTTCTGGATCACGGACTGACCGTGGGAGACGGGGTCTTCGAGACGGTCAAGACGATCGACGGCACGCCCTTCGCCCTCACGCGGCACCTCGAACGCCTCGGCAGGTCGGCCCGCGGCATGGGTCTGCCGGAACCCGACCCCGACGAGGTGCGCCGCGCCTGCGTCGCCGTGACCGAGGCCGAAACGGTCCCGCTCGGCAGGCTCCGCATCACCTACACCGGCGGGCCCTCACCGCTCGGCTCCGACCGTGGCGATGTCCGGCCGACCCTCGTCGTCGTTCTCAGCGAGTCGCACCGGCGTCCCGACAGCACCGCCGTGATCACCGTCCCCTGGACACGCAACGAGCGGGGCGCGCTCACGGGGCTGAAGACGACCTCGTACGGCGAGAACGTCCTCGCGCTCGCCCGCGCACATCGGCAGGGCGCCGGAGAGGCTCTCTTCGCCAATACGCAGGGCCGCCTGTGCGAGGGCACCGGCACGAACGTCTTCGTCGTCCTCGACGGCGAACTGCACACGCCGCCGCTGGAGTCGGGCTGTCTGGCGGGGATCACGCGGGCCCTGGTCGCCGAGTGGTCGGGCGCGCGGGAGACCGACCTGCCGCTGGACGCGCTGGAGCGGGCCGAGGAGGTCTTCCTCACCTCCTCCCTGCGCGACGTCCAGGCCGTGAACCGCGTCGACGGCCGCGAACTGCCGGGCGCCCCGGGCCCGGTCACCCGTGAGGCGATGAAGCTCTTCGCCGAACGCTCCGCGGCCGACATCGACCCGTGACGAGCAGTACCCCTCCCGGTCACGGCCGACTCCACGGCGCGTGACGGGAAGCCGTCCGGCTGGGTAGAACACGAGCGTGACGACGACGCTGCGCCCGACCGGCCCCGATCAGTACGACGCCGACGGCGTCCGCTCCCGTTCGTACGACATCTGCGTCAACAGCCGCCCGGTCGGCCTCCTCCGGCTGACCGTCGACCCGAAGTACGGCCCCGTGACGGGACGGGTGGCACAGCTCGTCGTCGAAGAACGTGAACGGCGGCGCGGGCGCGGTGCGGTCGCCGCCCTCGCCGCGGAAGGGGTGCTGCGCGACTGGGGCTGCCGGGCGGTCGAGATCAGCGTCCCGGCGAAGGCCGGCGCGGCACTCGGACTGGCCGCGGGTCTCGGCTACGGCGAACGCAGCCGCAGCATGCTCAAGGAACTGGGGGAGGGGCCGCCGCTTCCCAGCGGCAGCACCGTTCGTCCCATGACTGACGCCGAGTTCCCCGCCTGGCGCGAGAGCGGACTGCCCCGGCTGCTGGAGACGATGACGGAACGGGGCATGCCCGCCGACGAGGCCGGGCGCAGAGCCGCCGCGTCGTTCGAGCAGCTGCTTCCCCGCGGGGCGTCGACGCAGGGCGCGGTCCTGCGCGTCCTCGTCCACGAAGGGACCGACGCCGGCCGGGTCTGGGTCGAACTCGAACGCAGCCCACGCCCGGACTGCGACGCCTACGTCTACGAGGTGGAGGTCGACGAGGAGATGCGGGGCCACGGCCACGGCCGCACCCTGATGCTCATCGCGGAGCGGGAGGCCCTGGCGGCCGGAGCGCACACGCTCGGACTTCACGTCCTCACCGCCAACACCCCGGCGATGCGCCTGTATTCGTCACTGGGCTACCAGGTGGCCGAGCACCACTTCCGCAAGCCGCTGCTCTGAGCGCACGCGAAGAACCCATCACTGCCGCGGGCAGACGGGACCGCAGAGGTCAGGCGCTGCCGGCGAGCAGACCGTCCGCGATCTCCTCGATGCGGGCCCTCAGCCCTTCCTGGCTCTTCCCGCCGTCCAGCAGCTTCCCTCCGATGACGTACGTCGGAGTGCCCTTGACCCCGATCGCCTTTCCCTCCGCCTGGTCGGCATCGACGATCAGCAGATGCCGCCCGTCGATCAGTGCGCTCTCGAACTCCCCGTCGTCCAGGCCTAGCTCACGCGCCACGTCCAGCAGCAACTCCTCACCCCGTTCGGCGAGTTCGGCATTGCGAGCCAGGACGGCCGCCGCGTAGGCGTCGCCCTTCCCCTGGGCGAGCGCCTCCTCCGCCGCCTGCGCGGCGGCGAAGGCGTACTTGTGCTTCTCCAGGGGGAAGTGGCGCAGCCGGATCTCCAGCCGCTCCCCGTACCTCTCCCGCAGCGTGGCCAGGTCCCCCTGGGCGCGGTGGCAGTCGGGGCACTGAAGCTCGCACCAGTATTCGAGCACGGAGCAGGAGGAGACATCGTCCATGGCGACAGTCTCTCAGCCGCGACCGGACGCGGATGACCCGGAGATCTCCCCTGAATCGGAGGACGGGCATGGCCTGTGACGTGCGCTCGTAGCAAGATGGTGCACATGCTGACCACGACCGTGTGCGCCGCACTCTCCGCAGCCGGCCTGGCCGTCGCCTTCCTCACGGCCTTCCGGCGGCGCTTCGCCGCCGCCGTCCGCATCGCGGCGTTCTCGCTCGTCCCGGTCGGGCTCGCCATGTCCGGCCTGATCGGGCTCGGCGGCAAGATCGTCAAAGCGGTCGGCACCTGGGCCGCGGACCTCGTGCTCAAGCCCTCCGTCTGGGCGGGGTTCGCTGTTCTTGCCGTGGCGTTCGTGCTGTACGTCATCGGCCGCGTCGCGAGCCGGCATTCACGCCGGAAGTCCCGCGAGGCGCCCCGTGCCACCCCGACGTCCCCGGGCCGTGCCGCCGCCTCCGGCACGGCGAACGCTCCCGCCCTCGGCTCCGGCACACCGGCACCTTCCGCCGGACAGGAGCGAAAACAGGCCGCCGGCAAGCAGGAGAAGGCCTCCTCCGGCGGTGACGCCGACGACTTCTCCGACATCGAGGCCATCCTCAAGAAGCACGGCATCTGACGCACCCGCCAGCGCACATCAGTACGTCGCAGCCGCGCCCACCGGGCGGTCGATTACCACGTTCTTCACCACGGCACCGGCTTACCCATGAACTCCACCGTGCCGTGGGCGTGTTGACCCTCGCCGGGGTGCCGGCTGCGTCATCATCACCGCGAGATGGACATGACGCCGAATCCCCCGGCCGAGCTCGCCGAGCCGCCCTCCGCGCCTGCCGCGACCGCCCAGCCCGTCCACGTCCCGGCCCTGCCCGAGGTGCCGCTGACGGAACCGAAGGGCTGCCTCTACGCCCTTTCCCAGCCGCCGCTGATGTTCTTCCTCGCTTTCATCGCCATGCTTCTCGCCATCACCGGCGCTCATGATCTCTTCCTGGACTGAGCGGCGCGGACGCGTCTGGAGGCCCGGAGGCGTCGCTCAGCTATGAGCCGTCTCCGCGGACTCCCGCTGGCGCGCGCGGTAGGCGGCGACGTGAAGCCTGTTACCGCAGGTCCGGCTGTCGCAGTAGCGCCGTGAGCGGTTCCGAGAGAGGTCCACGAAGGCCCGACGGCAGTCGGGGGCGGCGCACCTGCGCAGCCGGTCCCGCTCCCCGGAGACGATGATGAAGGCCAGAGCCATGCCGCCGTCGGCGGCCAGGTGGTGGGCCACCGAGGCGCCCGGCGCGAAGTAGTGCACGTGCCAGTCGTAGCCGTCGTGATCGGTCAGCTGCGGAGTCGTCCCTGCCTCGGCCACGAGTGCGTTGACCAGCTCGGCGGCCGTACGGACGTCGCTCGCGCCGAAGACCTCCGTGAAGCGCTCCCGCACCGACCGCACCGCGTCCAGATCCGCGTCGGTGAGCGTCCCGACGTCGCTGAGGCTGTTGCGCTCCACGTACGCCCTGAGGTGTGTCACCGAGACCAGCAGGTCGGGCTGGTCGCCGTCGGCTGCGGTGTTGAGCAGGTCCACGACGTCATCGAGTGCGCACCGGGTGTCGTGGTTGATCTGCACGGGTCGCTCCTCGGGTCAGCCCAGCGGGTCCGGTGCGCAGAGACTAACGCCTGGGACGCACGGCGACGCCGCCACCGCCGGAGCCCGCTGAAGACGGGTCCGGGGGCGACGGCGTTGCCGTGCGTGCCCTTCTGGGCCGAGGGAGGCGCAGCCGTCGCCCCGAGTCGGACGGCTGCGCGGGACCGGTGGACTCAGCTCTCGGCGAGGATGTGCGAGAGCTCTGTGTCGAGGTCGAAGTGTCGGTGCTCGGTGCCGGGCGGCACAGCAGCGTCGGTTCGCTTGAGGAAGGACTCCAGGGCCCGCGCCGGGGCCTCGAGCAGAGCCTCGCCCTCGGGAGAGCTGAGGGCGATGCAGACGACTCCCTGACCGTGGCTCCGGGAGGGCCATACGCGGACGTCACCGGTGCCTGTGGGCCTGTGCAGCCCCTCGGCGAGGAGATCGCGCGCGAAGACCCATTCGACGGTCTCCTCGGCGCCGGTGTGGAAGGTGGCGTGGACGGCATAGGGATCGGCCGTGTCGTACCGCAGCCCCGCGGGTACCGGCAGTGATGACTCGCTCGAAACAACGAGGCGCAGGTGCAGCTCGCAGCTGACCGTGGTGTTCATAAGCGCCAGGGCCTTTCGCTCAGTGTGCGCTCGGGGGTTCGCACGTCGGCGAAATCGACATGCCACGTACTCGTCGGTTGTAAACCCCTCTGACCGTTTTGCGAGTAATGCAGCCCTTGATATGGCCTGTGACGTTTTTTTGGCGTACGGCTATTCCGGTGACGCCGCCGAGTTCAGTTACGTTGGGGATATGTACGCAGAGAGTGACCAGCGACCGCTGGGGTCTCGGGCCCCGCGGTTCATCAAGGCATCGAGGCCCCTGCACCGAACCTGGCAGGTGCTGATCTTCGTTCTAGGTCTGGCGATAGTGGCCGGCGGGGTGGTGCTCCTTCCGCTTCCCGGTCCCGGCTGGCTGATCATCTTCGCGGGCATCGGTCTGTGGGCGACGGAGTTCCCCTGGGCACAGCGTGTGCTGCGCTGGACGAAGCGGCAGGTCCTGGAGTGGACGCACCGGTTCCAGGCCCGGCGGCACGAGCGACGGCGGCGCAAGGAGATCAAGGAGAAGCAGCACGTGCGGTAGGGGCGGGGAGCTCCCGCGAGGTCAGGAGCACGACTTCACATGCGGTAATCTTGTCCGCGCAGCGGGCGATTAGCTCAGCGGGAGAGCGCTTCGTTCACACCGAAGAGGTCACTGGTTCGAACCCAGTATCGCCCACCGCTTCATGCGGGGTCCGGGTGAAAACCCAGGGCCCCGTTCTTGTGCCGTCGCACGCGAGTGTTCCTGCCTTCTGTCCGCGCGCCCGTGGTGTTTCTCGTCGAAGTGGAGATACAGCGGGAATTCACTTCATCGGTAATTACGGATGGATGTATTCCGCAGAAGCCGGTCGGTGAAGTCCCGCCGGAACAGACGAATTCGGAGACCCGCACTTCGCGGGGACCGCACCGGCCGTGGTGACAGGATGCGGGGAGGGCCGCGGACCGCGGGCGCGAACGGCGGTCCGTGCGGAGGATCGTGAGGAGTGTGCCGATGACGTCCAGGCGCCACCGCTTCGTCTTCCGCAGCGTCTGGCGGCTCGACGAGTCCCCCGGAGCGGTCTACGCGGTGCTCGAGCGGGCCGGTGAGTACCCCGTCTGGTGGCCCCAAGTGCGGGAGGTGCACGCGCTGGACGGGATGTCGGGCACCGCGCGCATCCGTTCCGTCCTTCCCTTCGACCTGTGGATCACGGGCAGGGCGACCCGGCACGATCCCGACTCCGGCGTCCTGGAGATGGAGATCACCGGTGACGTGGCCGGATGGGCGCGCTGGACGCTGAGGAAGGACGAAGCCTCCCGCTCCGGCGGCACTGTCGCCGTGTACGAGCAGCAAGTGGAGGTCCGTAAGCCGCTGCTACGTCAGCTGGCGGTGCCCGCTCGCCCCTTCTTCCGGGCCAACCACGCGCTGATGATGCGGGCGGGGCGGCGAGGCCTGGAGCGGTGGCTCGAAGGGGGTTTGGATGATGACTGAGCCGCACTGTATGGTTCTGCACGTGCCGCGAGCGGGCGATTAGCTCAGCGGGAGAGCGCTTCGTTCACACCGAAGAGGTCACTGGTTCGAACCCAGTATCGCCCACGTGTTCAAGAGGCCGGTCCGTCATATCGACGGCCGGCCTCTTGTATGTGCTGCCCCGGGAGGCCCGCGTATCAGGCGGCGGTCATAGGCCGCAGCGGCCAGATGTGGTCCGCCGCCCGCCGTGCACCGCTGGTGAACCAGGCCGTGGGGCCGCCTGCTTCGGCGGCGAACCAGACCGCCTGGAGGGTGTGCAGGGCAGCAGGTGTGAGCCCGGCGAGCCGTGGCGCGAAGTGGCGGCCGAGCGCTCTCGCGAGCGCCAACGCCGCGGCAGCCTCGTCCTGAACGGTCTCGACCGGGGCGGAGACGCCATAACGGTCGCACAGCCGCGCGAGCCCGCGGTGCGGGTCAGTGGCTCCCGACGTGCGGTCGAGGCGCCGGTCGAGAAGCACCGGATCGAGCACGCACATGCCGCGGCCGCCGAGGCAGCTTGCGAGCGGCATGTTCCTGTGACGTCTCAACTCCCGGTCGAGCAGCGTCAGATCGTACGGAGCATTCATGACGACCAGAGGTCTGCCGACGGCGTGAGCTGCCAGGAAGCGCGCCACGCAGTCGGCCATCGGTCCCGCCGGGAGCCCGGGGACACCGGGCGGGATGTGCAGCTCCACCGGTGCTCCCGGCGCCTGCTGGGTGACGACCACGGCGGCACACAGACGGTCCCGTTCGGGATCGGCGCCCTCTGTCGTGCCCGGCTCCGGCTCGGGGTGGCGGGCCCGGAGCGCGAGTGCCGCGAGGGGTCCCTCGTACCACTGGGTCATGGCAGCACTCCTGTCGGTAAGGGCGCCCGCGCTGGTGATACCGCACTCCGCGGTACGTCAATCACGGTCGCCCGCCCGGGAATCGGCCCGGGGGAGCGGTCGCGGGCGCCGAGGAGCCCGTAACCGTTTCGCGGGAAGGGGACCGCTCTCGGTACGATTCCAGCGGCGCTCGACGCACGTCGGCCGCTTCGCGAAATGAGAGTCAGGAGAGACCGGTGACCGATGTCCGTGTGATCATCCAACGCGATTCCGAGCGGGAAGAGCGCGTGGTGACGACGGGCACGACTGCCGCCGCTCTCTTCGAGGGGGAGCGCTCCGTCGTGGCCGCACGTGTGGCGGGCCAGCTGAAGGACCTGGCGTACGAGGTCGCCGACGGCGACGAGGTCGAGCCGGTCGAGCTGACCAGCCAGGACGGGCTCGACATCCTCCGCCACTCCACCGCGCACGTCATGGCGCAGGCAGTGCAGGAGCTCTTCCCCGAGGCCAAGCTCGGCATCGGCCCGCCCGTCCGTGACGGCTTCTACTACGACTTCGACGTCCCGGAGCCGTTCACCCCCGACGATCTGAAGCTCATCGAGAAGAAGATGCAGCAGATCCAGAAGCAGGGGCAGCGCTTCTCACGCCGCGTCACCACCGACGACGACGCGCGCGAGGAACTGGAGGACGAGCCCTACAAGCTGGAGCTGATCGGCCTGAAGGGCTCGGCGGCCGAGGCGGCGGAGGGCGCTTCCGCGGAGGTCGGCGCGGGCGAACTGACCATCTACGACAACGTGGACGCGAAGTCCGGCGAGCTGTGCTGGAAGGACCTGTGCCGCGGCCCGCACCTGCCGACCACCAGGGCGATCCCCGCGTTCAAGCTGATGCGCAGCGCCGCCGCGTACTGGCGGGGCAGCGAGAAGAACAAGCAGCTGCAGCGCATCTACGGCACCGCGTGGCCGACCAAGGACGAGCTCAAGGCCCACCTGGAGTTCCTGGCCGAGGCCGAGAAGCGGGACCACCGCAAGCTCGGTGCCGAACTCGATCTGTTCTCCATCCCGGAGGAGCTGGGCTCGGGGCTGGCCGTCTTCCATCCCAAGGGCGGCGTCGTACGCAAGGTCATGGAGGACTACTCGCGGCGGCGGCACGAGGAGGCGGACTACGAGTTCGTCAACACCCCGCACATCTCCAAGGAGCAGCTGTTCGAGACATCGGGACACCTGCCGAACTACGCGGAGTCGATGTTCCCGCCGCTGGAGTTCGAGGGGCAGAACTACCGGCTCAAGGCCATGAACTGCCCGATGCACAACCTGATCTTCAAGGCGCGCGGCCGTTCCTACCGTGAACTGCCCCTGCGTCTCTTCGAGTTCGGCACGGTCTACCGCTATGAGAAGTCCGGTGTCGTGCACGGTCTCACCCGCGCCCGCGGCTTCACCCAGGACGACTCGCACATCTACTGCACCAAGGAGCAGATGGCGGACGAGCTGGACAGCCTGCTCACCTTCGTCCTGAACCTGCTCCGCGACTACGGGCTCAGCGACTTCTACCTGGAGCTGTCCACCCGCGAGGAGGGGAACCCCAAGTTCATCGGGGAGCCCCATGAGTGGGAGGAGGCCACCGAGGAACTGCGCCTCGCGGCAGGCAAGCAGGGCCTGGAGCTGGTGATGGACCCGGGCGGTGCCGCCTACTACGGGCCGAAGATCTCCGTGCAGGCCAAGGACGCCATCGGGCGTACCTGGCAGATGTCCACCATCCAGGTCGACTTCCAGCAGCCCAAGCGGTTCGCGCTCGAGTACACCGCCGCCGACGGCTCGCGTCAGCAGCCGGTGATGATCCACCGCGCTCTCTTCGGTTCGATCGAGCGGTTCTTCGCCGTGCTGCTGGAGCACTACGCGGGTGCGTTCCCGGCGTGGCTGGCCCCGGTGCAGGCCGTGTGCATCCCGATCGGCGACACCCACGTGCCGTATCTGGAGGAATTCGCGGCGGAGGCCGGGAAGAAGGGCCTGCGCATCGAGGTCGACTCGTCCTCGGACAGGATGCAGAAGAAGATCCGCAACGCGCAGAAGTCCAAGGTCCCCTTCATGATCATCGCGGGGGACGAGGACGTCTCCGCGGGCGCGGTCTCCTTCCGCTACCGCGACGGTACGCAGAAGAACGGCGTGCCGCAGAACGAGGCCGTGGCGGAGCTGCTGGAGGCCGCCCGCCCCAGCTCGTAGAGGCGCGGCGGCGCGTTCCGCCCGCGCGTGGACGTCGTGCGGGGCGGGGCTCCGGCGAGACCCTGGAGCCCTTCCCCGTACCTGGGAAGTCCTATGCTGGCCCGCATGACGAGCGAGCCGGAAGAGCAGATCGGGGTCGGGACGCCGGATGCGTTCCAGCGCCTGTGGACACCGCACCGCATGGCGTACATCCAGGGTGAGAACAAGCCCACAGGCCCCGGCGAGGCCGACGGCTGTCCCTTCTGCGCGATCCCGGCCAAGAGCGACGAGGACGGTCTGATCCTCGCCCGCGGCGAGCACGTCTACGCGGTGCTCAACCTGTACCCGTACAACGGCGGGCACCTCATGGTGATCCCGTACCGGCACGTGGCGGACTATCCGGGGCTGACGGACGAGGAGACCACCGAGCTCGCCGGATTCACCAAGCGGGCCATGAAGACACTGCGGGTCGTCTCCGCGGCGCAGGGCTTCAACATCGGCATGAACCAGGGTTCGGTCGCCGGCGCCGGAATCGCCGCGCATCTCCACCAGCACGTCGTGCCGCGGTGGGGCGGCGACACCAACTTCATGCCGGTCGTGGGGCACACGCGGGTGCTGCCGCAGCTGCTGGGTGAAACCCGCGTGATGCTGGCCGACGCCTGGCAGGACTAGCTGCTCACCTACGGACCCGGGCGTTGAGCTGAGGGCTCCGGCCCTTGCGAGGCGGCGCCATGCGATCCTGTCCACGCGGCAGGAGGCCGGATCATCTTCCTCAACGGCACGTCCAGTTCAGGGAAGTCGAGCATCGCCACGGAGCTGCTCGGCATCCTGGACGACGGTGTCTTCTTCCACCTGTCGGTCGACAGCTTCAATGCGATGCGCACGAAGCGGAGCCTCACGGAGGAAGACCTGGACACCGCTCTGCGGCGGACAAGGATGGGATTCCACCGCTCGATCGCGGCCATGGCCGAAGTGGGCAACGACGTCGTCGTCGACCATGTCCTCAGCGAGCCGTGGCGCCTGATCGACTGCCTGACCGTGCTGCGCCCGGAGGACGTGCTGTTCGTCGGTGTCCGCTGCTCACCGGCCGAACTGGCCCGCCGCGAAGAGGCCCGTGGCGACCGCCCGTCGGGCCTGGCGGCGCTTCAGTACGGCCTGGTCCATGAGCACGGCGACTACGACTTCGAATGCGATACGAGTACGGCGAGCGCGCGCGAATGCGCCGAGCTGATCAAGGAATTCCTCCCGCGGCGGCCTGCGCCCACGGCCTTCGCCCGTCTCCGCGCACGGTACTTGGCGGCCGGCCACGAACCAGCTGAGCGGGGACACACGCGATCCACGGAGGGCGGCGCACCCGGACGGAGTGCCGCCGTCCCGCCGCCTCATGCGTCGTAGGCGTCGGCCTTCCGGGGTTCGGCCCCCTGCACGAGGCCGCTGAGGATGAGGGAGCGGGCGCCGAACTGCTCGACGTCGCAGCCGTTCTCCTCGAGTACGCGCATCGCCGCCGCGTGAACGACACGCAGCACCGGAGTGGCCGCACGAAGCGCGTCGTCGGCCATGAAGCGGTGCCGCCACGGCTTGTCCGCCCAGGCGTGACGCAGGCCGAAGGGCTCCGGAAGAGTCAGCTTGCCGCCGAGGAAGTCCAGCACCGGGGGGAACCAGGTGAAGGGCGCGCGGGCCGAGAGCCGCACCACCTCCCGGGCCTCCACCAGGGGCAGGTTGACCTCCTTGGTCTCCCAGAACTTGACGCTCTTGGAGACCTCCTTGGTCTTCGCCTTGGGCTTCGTGGTGAAGAGCGGGTGCACGGGCCCGAGGGCGTGACCTGTGACCTCGATGCGCAGCGTGTGGTGGAGCACCGTCACGGTGATGAGCAGCGTGATCACCAACTGGCCGTCCCAGAGCACGAACTGGACGCCGAGATAATGCCTGTTGCCACTGCCGAACTGCTGCTCGTTGCAGATGCGCTGTATCTCGAAGTCCTTGATGCGGTACCCCTCGACCTCCTGGCCCTCGGGACGCGTGACCTCGGTGGCGCCCTCGCCGATGGGGGAGACGACCCAGTGCCGTATCGAAGGCTTGGGGAAGCCGCCGGTGTGCAGCGGGCCGCGCTCGAGCCGGCGCAACTGGTCGTGGATCGCGCGCACCACGTCCCAGCTGCGGAAGGGGTTGATGTCGGCCTCGGGGTCCTTGGGGATCAGCTCCTCGGCGAGCTGCCAGCTGCCCCAGCGGGTGCCCATGCCGAGTATCCCGCGGGGGCCCGCGTAGTAGACGAGGTTGCTGGCCTGCTCGGCGCTGAGCTTGGCGAGGCCGAGCCGGATGCGCTCGGCACCCTTGTCACCCGGGTCCTGCGGGACGGCCTCGGGGATCTTCGCTCCCACGCCGCTGCCGCCCAGCAGCTGCCCCCACTGCCCGCGCAGCATCTTGGCGGAGCGCTCACAGACCTGCTTCGCCCACAGCCAGCCGACGACCGGGACGATGAACATGGCGCGCAGATAGATGGCGAGCATCCCGTGGAAGGGAAGCTTGAGCATGAACAGCACTGCCAGGCCGCCCAGCGCGACCATGGCGGCCATGCCGAAGGCGCCCATCCGCTTGTCCTGCGCGCCGGCGATCGCACGGCGCAGCTGGAAGGCCAGCAGCCACAGCAGCGTCCCCGGCAGGAACACCACCCCGAAGATGACCATGATGACGGTCAGGCGGGTGTCGCGTTCCTTCCGGATGCGGGTGGCCGCCAGACAGTGCTCGACCACCGTCTGCGGCTCGATGCCGAAGGACTGGATGAGTGCCTTGCGGGCTCCTCCCAGCAGCCGCACCTGCACCGCGCGCGAGAAGGCCTCGCCCAGGTTCGGCTCGAAGAGGGAGACGCGCGGGGCCTTCACCTTCGCGCCGTCGTTCGCGGCGATCAGGTCCGTGATCGGGCCGTCCCGATAGGCGGCGGACGCGAGGGCCTGCGTGGCAGCTGTCTGCCCGCCGGAGCCCGAGAGGGGCACCTGGGCGCCCGGACTGAAGTCGGACGCGGCCTCGATCCCCTCGAAATCCTCGAACCCGGCCACTGAGCCCCCACTTCGTCAAGCTTCGGCGCTGCCCGCCCACGTGCGGTGCCGACCACAGCACATTCCCAACTGCCGCGGCCGGCACACCTCTTCACGTGCCTTTTGTCCAGCGTAACCGCAGTCAGCCGCCGTTCTGGGCGGCTTCCAGGATCTTGCCGGCCAGCTGCTGGGGCATCGGTTCGTGGCAGGCGTACGAGCGTGCGAAGCGGCCCGTCCCGTGGGAGAGCGACCGCAGCTCCACGGCGTACCGGCTGATCTCGATCTCCGGGATCTGCGCCCGTACGAGCGTGTGCCCGTCGGTTGCCTGCTCGGTGCCGGAGACCTTCCCGCGCCTTCCGGACAGGTCGCTCATCACCGAGCCGACATACTCGTCCTCGACGTCCACCTGCAATTCCGCGACGGGTTCGAGGAGATGGATGCGCGCCTTGGAGGCGCACTCGCGCAGCGCGAGCGCGCCCGCCGTCTGGAACGCCGCGTCCGAGGAGTCCACCGAGTGGGCCTTGCCGTCGTGCAGCGTCACCCGGAAGTCCACCAGGGGGTAGCCGGCCGCGACGCCCTTGGCGGCCTGGGCACGGATGCCCTTCTCCACCGAAGGGATGAACTGCCGTGGCACGGCGCCGCCGACGACCTTGTCGACGAACTCGATGCCCGAACCGCCAGGCAGCGGCTCGACCGTGATCTCGCAGATCGCGAACTGCCCGTGCCCGCCGGACTGTTTGACGTGCCTGCCGCGGCCGTCGGCGCCCTCGGCGAAGGTCTCCCGCAGCGACACCTTGTGCGGCACGGAATCGACGTTGACGCCGTAGCGGGTGCGCAGCCGCTCCAGGGCGACGCCCATGTGCGCCTCGCCCAGGCACCACAGGACGAGCTGGTGCGTGTCCGGGTTCTGCTCCAGACGCATCGTCGGATCCTCGGCGACGAGCCGGGACAGTCCGTGCGAGAGCTTGTCCTCGTCGGCCTTGGTGTGTGCCTGGATGGCGACAGGCAGCAGCGGATCCGGCATCACCCACGGCTCCATGAGCAGCGGATCGTCCTTGGCGGACAGGGTGTCGCCCGTCTCCGCGCGGTTCAGCTTGGCCACGCACGCGAGGTCGCCGGCCACGGCCTTGGACAGCGGGCGCTGCTGCTTGCCGAAGGGCGCGGACAGCGCTCCCACCCGCTCGTCGACGTCGTGGTCCTCATGCCCCCGGTCCTCCAGCCCATGACCCGATACGTGGACGGTCTCATCGGGACGGAGCGTGCCGGAGAAGACACGGACGAGTGAGATGCGGCCGACGTAGGGGTCGGATGAGGTCTTGACGACCTCGGCGGCCAGCGGACCGTCGGCGTCGCAGGTCAGCGTCGCGCGCGGCTTGCCCTCCGGCGTGGTGACGGCGGGGATCTCGTGCTCCAGGGGCGAGGGGAAGCCGCCCGTGATCAGCTCCAGCAGTTCGAGCGTGCCCAGGCCGTGCCGTGCGCCTTCCTTTGCGGGCGCCGCCGCCAGCACCGGGTGGAAGACGCCGCGCGCGACGGCCTTCTCCAGATCCTGGATGAGCGTCGGGACGTCGCACTCCTCGCCGCCGAGATAGCGGTCCATGAGGGTCTCGTCCTCGCTCTCGGAGATGATGCCCTCGATGAGCCGGTTCCTGGACTCCTCGATCTGCGGCAGCTGTTCGGGGTCCGGGTCCCGCTCGGTGCGCGTTCCGGAGGAGTAGTCGTAGACGCGCTGGGAGAGCAGCCCTATCAGGCCTTCGACGGGCGCGTGTCCGTCGGCGCCCTCATCGCCGCGCAGCGGCAGGTACAGAGGGATGACGGCGTCCGGGTCGTCGCCGCCGAAGACGCTCTGGCAGACCGAGACCATTTCCTCGAAGTCGGCCCGCGCGGCGTCGAGATGAGTCACGACGATGGCGCGCGGCATACCGACCGCCGCGCACTCCTCCCACACCAGCCGCGTCGCGCCGTCGACGCCGTCGGCCGCCGAGACAACAAAAAGGGCCGCGTCCGCTGCCCGCAGACCGGCCCTCAACTCCCCGACGAAATCCGCATATCCGGGGGTGTCCAGTACGTTGATCCGGATGCCTTCCCACTCGACCGGCACCAGAGAGAGCTGCACCGAGCGGTGCTGACGATGCTCGATCTCGTCGTAGTCGGAGAGGGATCCGCCGTCCTCCACCCTTCCCGCTCTCGTCACCGCCCCGGAGGTCAGCGCGAGTGCTTCGACGAGGGTGGTCTTTCCCGATCCGCTGTGGCCGACCAGTACCACGTTCCGCAGCTTGGATGGGTGGTCGGCCGCCGCTGCCCTGCCGGCGGCTCCGGGGTGTGTGCTCGCCTTGTCGCCCATGTGTCCCGCCTTCCGGTCGACACCTGCGGTGTCCGTCTGGCTTCGTCGCGATAAACAACGCGGTACTTCGAGCTTTCCACCGCTCCGGGCACGCGTCCATACGTAGCGCAGGGCAGCGCCGCGGACCCTGGAACCGCGGGCCTGCGCGCCTGGCTAACATGGGCCCGTCGGTGGCCGTATCCGCTGCCGGGCCCGCCTTCGATCAACGGGACGACCATGCTGAACAAGTACGCGCGTGCGTTCTTCACGCGTGTCCTCACCCCCTTCGCGACGATGCTGCTGCGACTGGGAGTGAGCCCGGATACGGTCACCCTGATCGGCACCGGAGGAGTGGTCGCGGGAGCGCTGGTCTTCTACCCACTCGGCGAGTTCTTCTGGGGCACCGTGGTCATCACGCTGTTCGTCTTCTCCGATCTCGTCGACGGCAACATGGCACGGCAGTTGGGGCGCTCCAGCCGGTGGGGCGCCTTCCTCGACTCGACCCTCGACCGCGTCGCGGACGCGGCGGTCTTCGGCGGCATCGCGCTGTGGTACGCGGGAGGCGGCGACAGCGTCCTGATGTGCGGCGTGACGATCTTCTGCCTCGCGAGCGGCCAGGTCGTCTCCTACACCAAGGCGCGGGGGGAGAGCATCGGGCTGCCGGTGAACGTCAACGGCCTTGTGGAGCGCGCCGAACGGCTCGTCATCACGCTCGTCCTTGCCGGCTTCTCGGGCTTCACGACCTTCGGCGTGCCCTACATCGGCGTGCTGCTGCCCATCGCGCTGTGGATCGTCGCGCTCGGCAGCCTCGTCACGCTCGGGCAGCGGGTGGTGACCGTACGGCGCGAGGCGGCCGAGGCGGAAGGGACGGGCATGGCGTGAGCGGCAACGCGCGCGAGCGGCTGACGGACTCGCTGTACGGGCTGGGCTGGGCCGGCGTGCGCCGGCTCCCGGAACCGGCCGCGGCAGCCCTGGGCCGGAGCATCGCGGACACCGTCTGGAAGCGGCGTGGCAGGGGCGTGCGGCAGCTCGAGGCGAACCTGGCCCGTGTCGTGCCCGGTGCCTCGCCGGAGAGCCTCAGGCAGCTCTCACAGGCCGGGATGCGCTCGTACCTGCGGTACTGGATGGAGTCTTTCCGGCTTCCCGCGTGGCGTGAGCAGCACATACAGGACAGCGTGCACATCCACGACGTGAGGCTGCTGACCGACGGCATCGCGTCGGACCGCGGAGTGATCCTCGCCCTGCCGCACCTGGCCAACTGGGACCTGGCGGGGGCGTACGTCACCACCGCCCTGAAGACGCCCTTCAGCACGGTCGTCGAACGCCTCAAGCCCGAGTCGCTCTTCGACCGCTTCGTCGCCTATCGGGAGGGGCTCGGCATGGAGGTGCTGCCGCATTCCGGCGGGAGCGCCTTCGGCACGCTCGCGCGGCGGCTGCGGGACGGCGGCCTGGTGTGCCTCGTGGCCGACCGGGACCTGTCCGCCTCCGGGGTCGAGGTGACCTTCTTCGGCGAACGCACGCGGATGCCCGCCGGGCCCGCCCTGCTCGCACAGCAGACCGGAGCGATGCTGCTGCCGGTGACCCTCTGGTACGAGGAGTCGCCGAGGATGGAAGGCAGGGTGTATCCGCCCGTCCCGGTGCCTTCGCAGGGCACGCGCGAGGAGAAGACCGCCGTCATGACGCAGGCCGTCGCCGACACCTTCGCCGGCGGCATCGCCGAGCACCCCGAGGACTGGCACATGCTCCAGCGGTTGTGGCTCTCGGACCTTCCGGCCCGCCCCGGTCCGGGGGGTGGTGCCGGTGCCCGGCAGGAGGACACGGTGGGAGGGCACGTGAGGTCCGGGGAGGAGCGGGAGGCATGAGGATCGGGATCGTCTGCCCGTACTCCTGGGACGTCCCCGGCGGAGTCCAGTTCCACGTGCGGGACTTGGCGGAGCACCTGCACCGCCTGGGGCACGAGGTCTCCGTGCTGGCGCCGTCCGACGACGAGACGCCGCTGCCGCCGTACGTTGTCTCCGCGGGCCGCGCCGTACCCGTGCCCTACAACGGCTCCGTGGCGCGGCTGAACTTCGGCTTCCTCTCCGCCGCCCGCGTACGGCGCTGGGTGCACGACGGCGGCTTCGACGTGCTGCACATTCACGAACCGGCCACTCCCTCCCTCGCGTTGCTCGCCTGCTGGGCGGCGCAGGGCCCCATCGTCGCCACCTTCCACACCTCCAACCCGCGCTCACGGGCGATGATCGCGGCGTACCCGATCCTGCAGCCCGCTCTGGAGAAGATCAGCGCGCGGATCGCGGTGAGCGAGTACGCACGGCGTACGTTCGTCGAACACCTCGGTGGTGACGCCGTCGTCATTCCCAACGGCGTCGACGTCGACTTCTTCGCGCGCGCCGAGCCCAAGGCCGAGTGGCAGGGCGGCACGATCGGCTTCATCGGCCGGATCGACGAACCTCGCAAGGGACTTCCCGTCCTGATGAAGGCACTCCCGCGCATCCTCGAATCGCTGCCCGGGACGCGGCTGCTGGTCGCGGGGCGGGGCGACGAGGAGGAAGCCGTGGAGGACCTCCCCGAACACGTGCGGGAGCGCGTCGAGTTCCTCGGCATGGTCAGCGACGAGGACAAGGCACGCCTGCTGCGCAGCGTCGACCTGTACGTGGCGCCCAACACGGGAGGCGAGTCCTTCGGGATCATCCTCGTCGAGGCGATGTCGTCCGGTGCTCCGGTGCTCGCCAGCGATCTGGACGCCTTCGCCCAGGTGCTGGACGGGGGAGAGGCCGGCGAGCTCTTCCCCAACGCGGACGCCGGAGCCCTCGCGGACGCCGCGGTGCGGCTGCTGTCCGACCCGGAGCGGCGGGAGCGGCTGCGAGACTACGGAAGCCGCCACGTACGGCGCTTCGACTGGTCCACCGTCGGCGCCGACATCCTGGCCGTCTACGAGACAGTGACCGACGGCGCCGCCGCCGTCTCGCCCGACGAACGCATCGGACTGCGGGCCCGCTTCGGCCTGGCCCGTGACTGAGCGGGCCGGCGTCGCCCGGTGCGTGCGGCGGGCACCGATGGCTCCGAGCGGTCCCGCTGCCCCCGGGCGTGCGGCCGGCGACGGCTGAAGTACCCGGCGACAGCTGAAGAACGAGGGAGAGCGCGGAAGCGATGCCCACCATGACCACCCTGATCCTGCTCGTCGTAGCCGTGCTCCTCATCGGCGTCTACCTCAGCTGGACCGCCGGACGGCTCGACCGGCTGCACGCCCGCATCGACGCCGCGCGGGCCGCGCTCGACGCGCAGCTGCTCCGACGGGCCTCCATCGCGCAGGAGTTGGCCACCGCCGGTGTGCTCGACCCCGCGGCGTCGATGGTCCTCTACCAGGCCGCGCACGACGCGAGACAGGCGCCGGAGGAGCAGCGCGAGGTCGCCGAGAGCGAACTGAGCCAGGCGCTGCGAGCCGTGTTCGACGAGAGCGCGCAGGTCGAGGCCGTACGTGCCGCACCGGGTGGAGAGGACACGGCCGTCGAACTCGCCGCGGCCGTACGGCGGGTGCCGATGGCGCGGCGCTTCCACAACGACGCGGTACGTGCCGCGCGTGCGCTGCGGCGCCACCGAACCGTCCGCTGGCTCCGGCTGGCCGGCTACGCGCCGTTCCCGCTGGCCTTCGAGATGGACGACGAGCCGCCGCCGGCGCTGGCGGACCGGGGCAACGGAGCGCCCGGGTAGGCGCGGCGAGCGGCAGCAGCGGAGCAGCGGCGACGGCGCGACCGGGAGCCGGGCCACGGGCCTCGGGACTGCCCGGCGGGCAGTCCACCGCAGCCGGATTGGCCCTTTTCCAAGGCCACCCCTCTCCGGGACTGTGTACGCAGCGGGCCTACCATGGTCCTGTCGTACTTTTTACCGTCGAGTGAGGTCATACGTGTCCAGCCCGTCTTCCGTGCCCTCTGCCACCTCCGCCGCCCAGGCCCCCGAGACCGGCACCGCGCGCGTCAAGCGCGGCATGGCCGAGCAGCTCAAGGGCGGCGTGATCATGGACGTCGTGACGCCGGAGCAGGCGAAGATCGCCGAGGACGCCGGTGCCGTCGCGGTCATGGCGCTCGAGCGGGTCCCGGCGGACATCCGCAAGGACGGCGGCGTCGCGCGGATGTCGGACCCCGACATGATCGAGGGCATCATCGAGGCCGTCACGATCCCGGTGATGGCCAAGTCCCGCATCGGCCACTTCGTCGAGGCGCAGCTCCTCCAGGCGCTGGGCGTCGACTACATCGACGAGTCCGAGGTCCTCACCCCGGCCGACGAGGTCAACCACAGCGACAAGTTCGCCTTCACCACGCCCTTCGTGTGCGGCGCCACCAACCTCGGTGAGGCTCTGCGGCGCATCTCCGAGGGCGCCGCCATGATCCGCTCCAAGGGCGAGGCGGGCACGGGCAACGTCGTGGAGGCCGTGCGGCACATGCGTCAGATCAACGGCGACATCGGCAGGCTCAAGTCGCTGGACAGCCACGAGCTCTACGGCGCCGCCAAGGAGCTGCGCGCACCGTACGAGCTGGTCAGGGAGGTCGCCGCGCTGGGCAAGCTGCCGGTGGTCCTCTTCTCCGCCGGCGGTGTCGCCACTCCCGCGGACGCCGCGCTGATGCGTCAACTCGGCGCCGAGGGCGTCTTCGTGGGGTCCGGGATCTTCAAGTCCGGTGACCCGGCCAAGCGCGCCGCGGCGATCGTGAAGGCCACGACCTTCTACGACGACCCGAAGATCATCGCCGATGCGTCGCGCGGCCTCGGTGAGGCCATGGTGGGCATCAACTGCGACACCCTGCCCGAGGGCGAGCGCTACGCCTCGCGCGGCTGGTGACCGTCCCGGCGCCGTAGGCCTTCCGCAAGGAACAACACCCGTACGAGAGGCACCCGTTCGTGAGCACTCCCACCGTCGGCGTCCTCGCCCTTCAGGGCGACGTACGTGAGCACTTCGCCGCCCTGGACGCGGCGGGCGCGGGGACGTGCGCCGTGCGACGTGCCGAGGAACTGGCCGGCGTGGACGGCCTGGTCGTCCCCGGCGGCGAGTCGACGACGATCTCCAAGCTGGCCGTCCTCTTCGGCCTCATGGAGCCGCTGCGTGAGCGAGTGCGGGCGGGGATGCCGGTCTACGGTTCCTGCGCTGGCATGATCCTTCTCGCGGACAAGATCCTGGGCACCGCCCCCGTCACCTCCGGTGGGCAGGAGCAGGAGACCATCGGCGGGATCGACATGCTCGTGCGCCGCAACGCCTTCGGGAGGCAGAACGAGTCCTTCGAGGCGCCGCTCGACGTGAAGGGCGTGGAAGGTGGCCCCGTCGAAGGAGTCTTCATCCGGGCACCGTGGGTGGAGTCGACGGGGGAGCGCGCCGAGGTCCTGGCCGTCCACGACGGGCACACGGTCGCGGTGCGCCAGGACGCCCTGCTGGCGACGTCCTTCCACCCCGAACTCACGGGTGACCACCGGGTGCACGCGATGTTCGTGGAGATGGTGCGCAGCGCACGCGGCTGACCACCCGGCGTGCACGCCCCGTTGCGCCCGCCACCGCCCGGACGGCACGGGCCTGGGGCGGGAGAGCGGGGCGGTCGGTGCTCTGAGCCGCTGACGGTAGGATCTCCGCGTCGGTTCATGTCGGTGACGTCGAAGGAGCGAGGCTGTGTCCGGCCACTCTAAGTGGGCAACCACCAAGCACAAGAAGGCCGTGGTCGATGCCAAGCGCGGCAAACTCTTCGCCAAGCTGATCAAGAACATCGAGGTCGCCGCCCGTACCGGAGGAGCCGACCCCGACGGCAACCCGACCCTCTACGACGCCATCCAGAAGGCGAAGAAGAGCTCGGTCCCCAACAAGAACATCGACAGCGCGGTCAAGCGCGGCGCCGGCCTTGAGGCAGGCGGTGCCGACTACGAGACGATCATGTACGAGGGCTACGGCCCCAACGGTGTCGCGGTGCTCATCGAGTGCCTCACCGACAACCGCAACCGCGCCGCCTCCGACGTGCGCGTCGCCATGACCCGCAACGGCGGCTCCATGGCGGACCCGGGTTCCGTCTCGTACCTCTTCAACCGCAAGGGGGTCGTGATCGTCCCCAAGGGTGGCGACGGGCTCTCCGAGGACGACGTGCTCGCGGCGGTCCTGGAGGCCGGGGCCGAGGAAGTCAACGACCTGGGCGAGAACTTCGAGGTCATCAGCGAGGCCACCGACCTCGTCACCGTGCGCACGGCCCTGGTGGACTCGGGCATCGACTACGAGTCCGCCGACAACAGCTTCCTGCCCACCGTGCAGGTGCCGTTGGAGGAGGAAGGCGCCCGCAAGATCTTCAAGCTGATCGACGCGCTCGAGGACAGCGACGACGTGCAGAACGTCTTCGCCAACTTCGACGTCGACGACGAGGTCATGGCGAAGGTCGACGCCTGACGTCCAGCCCGAGGCCGCCGCACCGGCCGCCGCCTGCGGAGAGCCGCACGCGGCGGCCGCGTCGTCTCCGCTGCCCGCAACTACCGCCGGGATCCGAACCGTTCACCGAACCGTTCACCGGCCCGTTCGCGCATCCGTGCCGGTACGTTGCCGCAGGATTGTCGGTGCCTGCCGATAACCTGCGGGAACACAGTCGGAGCGCGAGGCGTGAGCAAGGAGGACGGGCGTGCGTGTGCTCGGTGTCGATCCGGGACTGACCCGCTGCGGCATCGGTGTCGTCGAGGGGGTCGCCGGCAGGCCGCTGACGATGAAGGGGGTCGGCGTCGTACGCACACCGGCCGACATCTCCGTCGCCGAACGCCTCGTCATGATCGAGCAGGGCATCGAGGAGTGGCTCGACCGGCACGACCCCGAAGCCGTCGCCGTGGAGCGGGTGTTCAGCCAGCACAACGTCCGCACGGTGATGGGCACGGCACAGGCGAGCGCGGTCGCGATGCTGTGCGCAGCGCGCCGCGGGCTGCCTGTCGAGCTCCACACTCCCAGCGAGGTCAAGGCCGCGGTCACCGGCGCGGGCAGGGCGGAGAAGGCCCAGGTCGGCACCATGGTCATGCGGCTGCTGCGGCTCGACGAACCACCGCGTCCGGCCGATGCCGCCGACGCCCTCGCGCTTGCGATCTGCCACATCTGGCGCACGCCGCTCCAGCAGCGCCTCAACCGCCTCCAGCAGGCGCACGCGAGGCACGCCGCGGCCTCCTCACGCCCGCCCGGTGCAGGTGCACAGGCTGCCGCCGCGGACGACCCCGCACGAGCCCCGAAAGGCACCTCCCGATGATCGCCTTCGTTTCCGGCACCGTCGCATCTCTCGCCCCCGGCACGGCAGTTGTCGAGGTCGGCGGTGTGGGCATGGCTCTGCAGTGCACGCCGGGCACGCTCGCCCAGTTGCGCGTCGGGCGGCACGCCCAGCTCGCAACCTCCCTCGTCGTACGGGAGGATTCGCTGACCCTGTACGGCTTCGACGACGAAGACGCCCGGCAGACCTTCGAGTTGCTGCAGACGGCCAGCGGAGTCGGGCCACGCCTCGCCCAGGCCATGCTGGCCGTCCATTCGCCGGACGCGCTGCGGGCTGCGGTCTCCAACGGCGACGAGAAGGCACTCACGGCCGTGCCGGGCATCGGGAAGAAGGGTGCGCAGAAGTTGCTGCTGGAGCTCAAGGACCGCCTCGGCGAGCCACTGACCGCCGCGGCGGCACACCTTCCGGGGCAGGGTGCGGGCGCGGCGGGCGGCAGTGGCTGGCGCGGCCAACTGCACTCCGCTCTCGTCGGGTTGGGCTATGCGACGCGGGAGGCGGACGAGGCAGTCACGGCTGTCGCGCCGCAGGCCGAGGAGGCGGCGGCCTCCGGCGCGGAACCGCCCGTACCGCAGCTGCTGCGCGCCGCGCTCCAGACGCTGAACCGGGCGCGGTGAGCCGCGGGTGACGCTGCGCAGGAGAGTTGCCGGGGCGCGAACCCGGACGTGGCAGGGGCCGCCCTGCGCCGACGCCCCGCGGGAGCCGCACAAGAGCCACATGCACGGCCCCGTGCACCACCACAGTCGGAGGCAGACGCCATGAGCGGCGAGGAGTACGCAGGAGCGGGCGCGGCGGACGACGGCACGGACCGCCTCGTCGGCCCCGAGGCGGACAGCGACGAGAGCGCGGTGGAGGCCGCGCTGCGCCCCAAGGAGCTGAGCGAGTTCATCGGCCAGCCCAAGGTGCGGGAGCAGCTCGATCTGGTGCTGAAGGCCGCCCGCCAGCGTCACGGCACGGCCGACCACGTCCTGCTCTCCGGCGCCCCCGGTCTCGGCAAGACCACCCTCTCCATGATCATCGCCGCGGAGATGGGCGCCCCCATCCGCATCACCTCGGGCCCGGCCATCCAGCACGCGGGGGACCTCGCCGCGATCCTCTCCTCGCTCCAGGAGGGCGAGATCCTCTTCCTCGACGAGATCCACCGGATGTCACGGCCCGCCGAGGAGATGCTCTACATGGCGATGGAGGACTTCCGCGTCGACGTGATCGTCGGCAAGGGCCCCGGCGCCACCGCCATCCCGCTGGAGCTGCCGCCCTTCACCCTGGTCGGCGCCACCACGCGTGCCGGGCTGCTGCCTCCGCCGCTGCGCGACAGGTTCGGGTTCACCGCCCACATGGAGTTCTACGAGCCGGCCGAACTGGAGCAGGTCGTCCACCGTTCCGCGCGCCTGCTGGAAGTGCGTACGGACGCCGAGGGCGCCGCCGAGATCGCCGGCCGCTCCCGCGGCACGCCGCGCATCGCCAACCGCCTGCTGCGCCGGGTCCGCGACTACGCCCAGGTCAAGGCGGACGGGTTCATCGACCGGGAGATCGCCTCCCGTGCCCTCGGCGTCTACGAGGTGGACGAGCGGGGTCTGGACAGGCTCGACCGCGCTGTCCTGGGCGCCCTGGTGAAGCTTTTCGGAGGCGGTCCCGTGGGCCTCTCCACGCTCTCCGTGGCTGTGGGGGAGGAGCGCGAGACCGTCGAGGAGGTGGCCGAGCCCTTCCTCGTACGGGAGGGATTGCTGGCCCGCACACCGCGCGGCCGCATCGCCACCCCGGCGGCCTGGGACCACCTGGGGATGGCCCGTCCCCCGCAGACCCACGGGCGCCCGGATTCCCCCGCGGGGCCGGGGCAGGCGGGCCTCTTCGGAGAGTGACGTGCACCGCCGGGGCAGACCAGGAACCCCAGTGGCACCCTTGACGTTGTTCCATTGGCGAGGGCTCGCTTAGACTCCGCCGACGCCGTCCCTTTACGGGCGGCACGCCCACCCCGAAACCCGGCCGCTTCTGTCGCGGTCCGTCGAAGGACTTTCTCCCGCCGTGAATATCGTTACTCTCCTCCCCTTCATCGTGCTCATCGGGGCCATGTTCCTGATGACCCGGTCCGCCAAGAACAAGCAGCGCAAGGCCGCCGCCATGCGTGATGCGATGACGCCGGGCACCGGTGTCCGCACGATCGGCGGCATGTACGCCACCGTCAAGGAGATCCGCGACGACACGGTCCTCCTTGAGGTTGCTCCCGGGACGCACGCCCTCTACGCCAAGAACGCCGTCGGCGCCGTGCTCGAGCAGGAGGAGTACGAGCGGATCGTGAACGGCGCGCCCAGCGACCTCGAGATCGGCAAGACCGTCGTCCCGGACGACGCCTCCTCGCTCACCTCGGACGACGACGCCGACAGCTCCAAGGTCGACTTCGCCAAGGACGACGACGAGTCCGCGTCCGCCGAGGACGCCAAGACCAAGGCGGCCGACGCGAAGGGCGAGTCGGCAAAGGGCGACGACCAGCCCGAGGACGCCAAGCGGAAGGGCACCGACTCCGAGTAAGGTCGGCGCCGCCGGGCCACTGACCGGGCCCGGCGGCGAAGCACGTCCGCAGACCATTTGTGCGCCGCGTGGCGGCCCCACTCAACTCCTGGGCCGGCACAGGCTGCTGGGACAGGAGAGACGAGAAGGTGGCAGCACCGAAGAAAGGCCGCAGGAGCCCGGGCGCACACGCGAAACCTTGGCGTTCGCTGTTGCTGATCCTGCTGGCCCTGGTGGGCCTGACCGGGGGAATGTTCTTCTCCGGTCACAGCACCCCCCGGCTGGGCATCGATCTCGCCGGCGGTACGAGCATCACGCTCGAGGCCAAGAACCAGCCGGGGAAGCCGAACGCGATCAATCAGACCAACATGGAAACCGCCGTTGGCATCATCGAGCGGCGTGTCAACGGTCTGGGTGTGTCGGAGGCCGAGGTCCAGACCCAGGGCGACCGGCACATCATCGCGAACATCCCCCGCGGCACCAATGAGAAGCAGGCGCGCGAACAGGTCGGTACGACCGCCAAGCTGGCCTTCCGGCCCGTGCTGACGTACATGCCGACCACCAAGCAGCCCAAGCCGCCGCAGCAGCAGCCCTCGCAGTCCCCCTCCAAGTCGCCCTCGCAATCCAGCGAGAGCCGGAGCAGCCAGGGCCAGCAGGGCGGCGGCCAGGACGACCAGGGCCGTGCCGTCACCGACGGGCTCAAGGCGAAGGCCGCAGCCGCCGCACCCGGCGACGACAAGCCCAGTCCCAAGCCGGACAAGACCACGCCGCCCACCACGCCTCCGCAGCAGCAGCTGCCGCCCGGTGTCCCGCCGGAGCTGGCGAAGAAGCTGCAGAAGCTGGACTGCAACGGCAAGCAGGCCAAGGCCAAGGTGAGCGAGCGGGCCTCCGCCGCCAAGTCCGGCGAGCCGGTCCTCGCCTGCGACTCCAAGGAGAAGATCAAGTACGCGCTCGGTCCGGTCGGTGTCGAGGGCAAGAACGTCACCGACGCCAAGGCCCAGTTCGACCAGCAGCGCGGTCAGTGGATCGTCACCATGTCCTTCGACGGCAAGGGCTCCGACGACTTCGGTGACACCACGGGCAAGCTCGCCAAGAAGCAGCAGCCGCAGAACCAGTTCGCGATCGCCCTGGACGGCGAGGTCGTCTCCGCGCCCTCCGTGAGCCAGCGGCTGTCGGCCAACGCCGAGATCTCCGGAAGCTTCACCCAGGAGTCGGCCCAGGAGCTGGGCAACATCCTCTCCTACGGCGCCCTGCCCCTCACCTTCGAGGAGTCGGACGTCACGACGGTGACCCCGGCCCTCGGCAGCGAACAGCTGATGGCGGGCCTCATCGCCGGTGCGATCGGGCTGGGACTCGTCGTGATCTACCTGGTGGCGTACTACCGGGGACTGTCCATGATCGCGATTCTCAGCCTCCTGGTCTCCGCGGTGCTGACGTACACGATCATGTCGTTGCTCGGCCCCGCCATCGGCTTCGCGCTGAACCTCCCGGCGGTGTGCGGTGCGATCGTCGCCATCGGTATCACCGCGGACTCGTTCATCGTCTACTTCGAACGCATCCGCGACGAGATCCGCGAGGGACGAACGCTGAGGCCCGCCGTCGAGCGGGGCTGGCCACGTGCCCGGCGCACGATCCTGGTCTCCGACTTCGTGTCGTTCCTCGCCGCGGCGGTGCTGTTCATCGTCACCGTCGGCAAGGTGCAGGGCTTCGCGTTCACGCTCGGACTGACCACGCTCCTGGACATCGTCGTGGTCTTCTTCTTCACCAAGCCGCTGATGACGCTGCTGGCACGCACGAGGTTCTTCTCCAGCGGTCACCCCTGGTCCGGTCTCGACCCGACCAGGCTCGGGGCCAAACCTCCAATGCGCCGCGGCCGACGCGCGTCCGCCGTCCGCACCGACCCGAAGGAGGCATGAGATGTCGCGACTCGGCAACATTGGTGCCCGGCTCTACCGCGGTGACGTCGGCTACGACTTCATCGGCAAGCGCAAGTTCTGGTACGGCGTCTCCATCCTGATCACGATCACGGCGATCGTGGGTCTCGTGGTCCGCGGCCTCAACATGGGCATCGAGTTCCAGGGCGGCGCGGTGCTCACCACGCCCAAGACAACCGCCTCCATCCAGCACACGACCGAGGTCGTGGAGAAGGAGTCCGGCCGCGCGGCGATCGTCCAGCAGCTGGGCAGCGGCGGCATGCGCATCCAGATCGCCGGTCTGGACACGGACAAGTCCACGGAGGTCAAGGAATCCATCTCGAAAGAGCTGAAGGTCGACGCCAACCAGATCGACACTCAGCTCGTCGGCCCCAGCTGGGGTGAGCAGATCGCCAACAAGGCGTGGCTGGGTCTGGGGATCTTCATGGTCCTCGTGGTGATCTATCTGGCCATCGCCTTCGAGTGGCGGATGGCGCTGGCGGCGCTCATCGCGCTGATCCACGACATCACGATCACCGTCGGCATCTATTCGCTCGTCGGGTTCGAAGTCACGCCGGGCACCGTCATCGGTCTGCTGACGATTCTCGGTTACTCCCTCTACGACACCGTCGTCGTCTTCGACAGCCTGAGAGAGAGCAGCCGGACCGCCACCAAGCAGACGCGCTACACCTACAGCGAGCTCGCCAACCGCAGCATCAACTCCACCCTGGTGCGTTCCATCAACACCACGGTCGTGGCGCTGCTGCCCGTAGCGGGGCTGCTTTTCATCGGCGGCGGTCTGCTGGGCGGCGGCATGCTGAACGACATCGCGCTCTCCCTCTTCGTGGGTCTCGCGGCCGGTGCGTACTCCTCGATCTTCATCGCGACGCCGCTCGTCGCCGACTTCAAGGAGCGTCAGCCGGAGATGAAGGCCCTCGCCCGCCGCGTGCGGACCAAGCGCCTCAAGAACGAGGACCGCGAAGCCCGCGAGGACGAGGAGGACGGATTCGAGGGCGACGGACCGTCCGACGGCTTCGAGGGCCCCGGACACGGCAGTGTGCAGGCCCCGGACGCTGCGACGGCGGGTGCCGGAGTCGTCGGCCCGCGCGGCCGGAGCGAGGCATCCGGTTCCCGGAGCCAGCGGCGCCAGCCGCCCTCGCGCAACCGCAGCCGCAACCGTCCGTCCGGAAAGCGCAGGTGAGCCGATGACCGGCATCAGCGAGCCCGAGGCCGCGGTCCCCGGCGCCGTGCGGGACATGCTGCTCGGCCGGATCCGGGACGTGGCGGACTACCCGGTGCCCGGGGTGATGTTCAAGGACATCACGCCGCTGCTCGCCGACCCCGAGGCGTTCACGGTGCTCACCGACAGCCTCGCCGCGATCTGCTCCCGGCGCGGTGCCACCAAGGTCGTCGGCCTCGAGGCGCGGGGCTTCATCCTCGCCGCCCCGGTGGCCGTGCGGGCCGGGCTCGGCTTCATCCCCGTACGCAAGGCCGGCAAGCTCCCGGGCGCCACGCTCGCGCAGTCCTACGAGCTGGAGTACGGCACCGCCGAGATGGAGGTGCACGCCGAGGACCTCACCTCGCAGGACCGGGTGGTGATCGTCGACGACGTGCTGGCCACAGGGGGCACCGCCGAGGCCTCGCTTCAGCTGATGAGGCGGGCCGGGGCACAGGTCGCCGGCATCGCGGTCCTGATGGAGCTCGGTTTCCTCGGCGGCCGGGACAAGCTGAAGCCCTCGCTGCGCGATGCCCCGTTGGACGCATTGGTCACGGTCTGACCACGACAGGACGCCACGAGGCGGTCACCCGGTACGTTCTCCCCAGGAGACGCGGGTGACCGCCTTCGTGCTGTGGCCGCACCGCCGGTGGCGGGCGGGGGCGCCTCCGAGGTCGATACCATGGCAGCAGTCCGACCTGGGGTCCAACGAGGAGTGCTCTTGCCAGACGAGGCCCAGCCGTACACCGCGGCACAGCGTCACGACGCCGAGCCCGGCGGGCCCGGCGCTCTCACCGCTGCCCCGGACGGGCTGCCTCGGGACGGCGCCGATGCCGCGGACCACCGTGAGCCCCGCGGTTCCCGTCCGCCTGCCGGGCCGCAGCGCGGCGGCCGCGGCCCGACCGGCTCCGCGCACGAGGACAGCGGCGCCAATCCCGCCGGCACGGCCGTGGAGGAGCGTGCCGCCGCCGCAGCCGCGGAGTCGGCCGAGGAGGCGCAGAGCGAGCGTGTGGCTCCGGCCCGCGCCGTCTCCGGTGTCTCGGGCCGCTCCGGCTCCTCCAACCGCGTGCGGGCCCGTCTCGCCCGTCTCGGCGTCCAGCGCTCCAGCCCCTTCAACCCCGTCCTGGAGCCGCTGCTGCGGATAGTGCGCGGCAACGACCCCAAGATCGAGTCGGCGACGCTGCGCCAGATCGAGCACGCCTACCAGGTCGCCGAGCGCTGGCACCGCGGCCAGAAGCGCAAGAGCGGCGACCCGTACATCACGCATCCGCTCGCCGTCACCACCATCCTCGCGGAGCTCGGGATGGACCCGGCGACGCTCATGGCCGGGCTGCTGCACGACACCGTCGAGGACACCGAGTACGGCCTGGACACCCTCCGCCGCGACTTCGGCGAGCAGGTGGCGCTCCTCGTCGACGGCGTCACCAAGCTGGACAAGGTCAAGTTCGGTGAGGCGGCGCAGGCGGAGACCGTGCGCAAGATGGTCGTCGCCATGGCCAAGGACCCACGGGTGCTGGTCATCAAGCTCGCGGACCGGCTGCACAACATGCGCACGATGCGCTACCTGAAGCGGGCGAAGCAGGAGCAGAAGGCCCGGGAGACCCTGGAGATCTTCGCGCCCCTCGCGCACCGCCTGGGCATGAACACCATCAAGTGGGAGCTGGAGGATCTCGCCTTCGCGATCCTCTACCCGAAGATGTACGACGAGATCGTGCGGCTCGTCGCCGAGCGGGCGCCGAAGCGGGACGAGTATCTGGCCGTCGTCACCGACGAGGTGCAGGGCGACCTGCGGGCCGCCCGGATCAAGGCCACCGTCACCGGCCGCCCGAAGCACTACTACAGCGTCTACCAGAAGATGATCGTCCGCGGCCGGGACTTCGCGGAGATCTACGACCTGGTCGGCATCCGCGTCCTGGTGGACACCGTCCGCGACTGCTATGCGGCGCTGGGCACCGTCCACGCCCGGTGGAATCCGGTCCCCGGCCGGTTCAAGGACTACATCGCGATGCCGAAGTTCAACATGTACCAGTCGCTGCACACGACGGTGATAGGGCCTGGCGGCAAGCCCGTCGAACTTCAGATCCGCACCTTCGACATGCACCGGCGTGCCGAGTACGGCATCGCCGCCCACTGGAAGTACAAGCAGCAGGCCGTCGCCGGCGCCTCGAAGGTGCGCACGGACGTCCCCAAGGGCACCGGCAAGGGCGACGAGCACGTCAACGACATGTCCTGGCTGCGCCAGTTGCTGGACTGGCAGAAGGAGACCGAGGACCCGGGGGAGTTCCTGGAGTCCCTGCGCTTCGACCTGTCCCGCAACGAGGTCTTCGTCTTCACCCCCAAGGGCGACGTCATCGCGCTTCCCGCGGAGGCCACACCCGTCGACTTCGCGTATGCCGTGCACACCGAGGTCGGTCACCGCACCATCGGTGCCCGCGTCAACGGGCGTCTGGTGCCGCTGGAGTCGACGCTCGAGAACGGCGACACGGTCGAGGTCTTCACCTCCAAGTCCCCGGGGGCCGGGCCCTCCCGCGACTGGCTGGGCTTCGTCAAGTCGCCCCGCGCCCGCAACAAGATCCGCGCCTGGTTCACCAAGGAACGCCGGGACGAGGCCATCGAGCAGGGCAAGGACGCCATCGTCCGCGCGATGCGCAAGCAGAACCTGCCGATCCAGCGGATCCTGACCGGCGACTCCCTCGTGACCCTCGCCCACGAGATGCGCTACGCCGACATCTCCGCTCTCTACGCCGCCATCGGCGAGGGCCATGTGTCGGCGCAGAGCGTCGTTCAGAAGCTCGTGCAGTCCCTCGGCGGGGAGGACGCCGCCAACGAGGACCTGGCCGAGACCGCGCCGCCCATGCCGGCCGCCACACGACGGGCCAAGCGGCGGGCGAACTCCGACCCGGGCGTCGTCGTCAAGGGCGTCGACGATGTGTGGGTCAAACTGGCCCGCTGCTGTACGCCCGTGCCCGGTGACCCCATCATCGGCTTCGTCACGAGGGGCAACGGCGTCTCCGTGCACCGCACGGACTGCGTCAACGTGGACTCCCTCACGAAGGAGCCCGAGCGGATCATCGACGTGGAGTGGGCGCCCAGCCAGTCGTCGGTCTTCCTCGTCGCCATCCAGGTCGAGGCACTGGACCGCTCCCGGCTGCTCTCGGACGTCACGCGCATCCTCTCCGATCAGCACGTCAACATCCTCTCTGCGGCCGTCCAGACCTCACGGGACCGCGTCGCCACCTCGCGCTTCACCTTCGAGATGGGCGACCCCAAGCACCTCGGCCACGTGCTGAAGGCGGTGCGCGGCGTGGAGGGCGTCTACGACGTCTACCGGGTGACCTCGGCACGCAGGCCGTCCTGACCCTCCGGGCGAACCCGGCTGGGGGCTCTGCCCCGGGGTGCCCGGGGCACACAAGAACGGTGCGCTGCCTGCCACCGCAGACAGCGCACCGGCCTTCGGCCCCCGGGTCGGGCTCAGCCTCCGAACTCCTCCAGGCCCTTCATCGCCTGGTCCAGCAGCTCCTGGCGGCCTGCGAGCTCCTTCTCCAGCTTCTCGGCCTTGGCCGTGTTCCCCGCCGCGCGGGCCTTCTCGGCCTGGCCGCGCAGCTTGTCGACGGCGTCCTGCAGTTGGCCCGTCAGCCCCGCCGCGCGTGCCCGCGCCTCGGGGTTCGTGCGGCGCCACTCGGCCTCCTCGGCCTCCTGGATCGCCCGCTCCACCGCGTGCATGCGGCCCTCGATCTTGGGCCGGGCGTCGCGGGGAACATGGCCCACGGCGTCCCAGCGCTCGTTGATGGCGCGGAACGAGCCCCGGGCCGTCTTCAGGTCGGTGATGGGCAGCAGCTTCTCCGCCTCGGCGGCCAGATCCTCCTTACGGGTCAGGTTCTCCCGCTGCTCGACGTCGCGTTCCGCGAACACCTCGCTGCGGGCCTGGAAGAAGACGTCCTGAGCGCCGCGGAAGCGCTGCCACAGGTCCTCCTCGTGCTCCCGCTGCGCACGCCCCGCGGCCTTCCACTCCTGCATCAGCTCGCGGTACTTGGCCGCGGTCGGGCCCCACTCGCGGGAGTCGGAGAGCGCCTGGGCCTCGGCCACCAGCTTCTCCTTGCGCTGACGGGCCTCCTCACGCTGCGCGTCGAGCTGGGCGAAGTGGGCCTTGCGACGCTTGGAGAAGGCCGAACGGGCGTGGGAGAAGCGGCGCCACAGTTCGTCGTCGGTCTTGCGGTCGAGCCGCGGCAGGCGCTTCCAGTTCTCGACCAGGGCACGAAGCCGCTCGCCGGAGGCCCGCCACTGCTCGCTCTGCGCGAGCTCCTCCGCCTCGTTGACCAGCTCCTCCTTGGACTGGCGTGCCCGCTCGTTCTGGTGCGCCTTCTCGGCCTTGCGCTCTTCGCGGCGCTTGTCCACGGCGATCGTCAGGGCGTCGAGGCGCTTGCGGAGCGAGTCCAGGTCGCCGACCGCGTGATGCGCGTCGACCTGTTCGCGAAGATGCTCGATCGCGTTACTGGCGTCCTTGGCGGACAGATCGGTGGTCTGCACACGCTTCTCCAGGAGGCTGATCTCCACGACCAGGCCCTCGTATTTGCGCGTGAAGTAGGCGAGGGCTTCCTCAGGGGAGCCTGCCTGCCACGATCCGACGACCTTCTCACCGTCGGCTGTACGCACGTATACGGTCCCCGCCTCATCGACGCGGCCCCACGACGGGTCGCTGCTCACAGCGCCTCCTCCACAAGATGCCCAGGCTGGGTGCGGGCCCCCCGGCATCGTCCACAGATCTCGTCACTGCCAACATAGGCGAACGTCGCCCACGCTGTCCGCATGCCGACGGAGCGAAATTGTGCATGCGAAGGGCACTGTGCGTATACGGCCGGGCCGGTCAGGACTTGCGTACGGAAGTCCCCTCGATCACCACGGTCGCGATCGGGGCGACGTTCCGGTTCTCCGGCTCCGGCCTCGAACCCGCCGCCGCGATCTTCTTCAGCACACCCATGCCCTTGGTGATCTTTCCGAACGGAGTGAAGTCCGGCGGCAGCTTGCTGTCCTTGTAGACGAGGAAGAACTGGCTGCCCCCGGTGTCCCGGCCCTTGCCGGTCTGCGCCTGGTACCGGTTCGCCATCGCCACGGTGCCGGCCGGGTAGGTGCCGTCCTTCACGCGTGAATCCTTCAGGTTCTCGTCCGGAAGCGTGTAGCCCGGGCCGGACTTGCCGGTGGCCGTGGGGTCGCCGCACTGCAGGACGTAGGGGCCCTGCTTCACGAGGCGGTGGCACTTGGTGTGGTCGAAGAACTTCTCCCCGGACAGGAAGCGGAAGGAGTTGACGGTGCGCGGAGTCTTCGACGCGTCCATGTCGAAGCTGATGTCACCGCACGTCGTGCGCAGCGTCATCGCGTACTTCGCGGATTCGTCGATGCCGAGAGCGGGCTCCTTCTTCCACTTCTCGCCGCTCGGCTTGCCCGGTGCGGCCTCGGTGCAGGGATCGGGGTCCTTGTTCGCGGAGGATTCCTTCTTCTTCCCGTCGCCTTCGAGACCGCCCGAGGCCACGTAGGCCGCGCCCGCCCCGATCACCAGCGCGGCGCCCGCCAGTATCCCGATGATGCGCAGACGTGCCCGGCGCCGGCGCTGCACCCGCCGCTCCTGCTGTCTCAGGTACTTCTCGCGTGCGAGCTGCTTTCTGCGCTGTTCGCTGCTGACCACCGGGCGCTTCTCCTTCGGGCCGTGCGTGCGTGGGGATGCGTGCCTACCTACCAGAGTCCGCCCGTACCGTATACGGGTTCGCGGCTCCGTGGCCGCCGCCGGTAGGCTGTGACCAGCTTGATCGGCGGGGCGATGTGCGCTGACCGCCGCCAGGCTCCCGGCGCTCCCCGGGCAAGATGCCCCGGCCGCCGTGACCGTTTCCGGACGACTGAAGGACGATCGTGCTCGTTGCCGGGTTCCCCGCCGGGGCCTGGGGGACCAACTGCTATCTGGTCGCCCCCGCCGCCGGCGAGGAGTGCGTGATCATCGACCCTGGCCACCAGGCCACCGAAGGCGTCGCCGAGGCCGTCGCCAAGCACCGGCTGAAGCCGGTCGCCGTCGTGCTGACCCACGGCCACATCGACCATGTCGCCTCGGTGGTGCCGGTGTGCGGCGCCCACGACGTGCCCGCCTGGATCCACCCCGAGGACCGCTACATGATGAGCGACCCGGAGAAGGCCCTGGGCCGCAGCATCGGGCAGCCTCTCATGGGCGAGCTGACCGTGGGCGAGCCCGACGACATCGAGGAACTGACCGACGGCGCCACGCTTCGCCTTGCCGGGCTCGAGCTGACCGTCACGCACGCACCGGGCCATACCAAGGGGTCGGTGACGTTCCGGATGCCCGAACAGGCAGATGTGCCACCGGTGTTCTTCTCGGGCGACCTGCTCTTCGCCGGCTCCATCGGACGCACCGACCTTCCCGGGGGCGACCACGAGGAGATCCTTCAGTCACTGGCGCGCGTGTGCCTGCCGCTGGAGGACGAGACGGTGGTGCTCTCGGGCCACGGCCCCCAGACGACCATCGGCCGGGAGCGTGCCACCAACCCCTTCATGCAGCAGGTGGCTGCCGGGCCGGGCGGCGGTAGTACAGGCGCCGCCCCGCGACGAGGAATGTGACGAGACCTTCCGTGACCACGTTCAAGGCCCCCAAGGGCACCTACGACCTCATCCCGCCCGAGTCCGCGGACTACCTCGCGGTGCGTGAGGCGCTCTCGGCGCCGCTGCGCCGGGCCGGGTACGGCTACACCGAGACGCCGGGCTTCGAGCAGGTCGAGCTCTTCGCGCGCGGTGTCGGCGAGTCCACCGACATCGTCACCAAGGAGATGTACACCCTCACCACCAAGGGCGGCGACGAGCTCGCACTGCGTCCCGAAGGCACCGCCTCGGTGCTGCGCGCCGCTCTCGAGGCCAGCCTGCACAAGAGCGGCAACCTGCCGGTGAAGCTGTGGTATTCGGGCTCGTACTACCGCTACGAGCGTCCGCAGAAGGGCCGCTACCGGCACTTCTCCCAAGTGGGCGCCGAGGCGATCGGCGCCGAAGACCCGTCCCTGGACGCCGAGTTGGTGGTCCTGGCGCACGACGCGTACCGCTCGCTGGGGCTGCGCGAGTTCCGCATCCTGCTCAACTCCCTCGGGGACAAGGAGTGCCGCCCGGTCTACCGTGCGGCGCTCCAGGAGTTCCTGCGGCGTCTCGACCTCGACGAGGACACGCGCCGCCGCATCGAGATCAACCCTCTGCGTGTTCTGGACGACAAGCGGGAGAGCGTGCAGCGGCAGCTGACGGACGCGCCGATGATGCGGGACCACCTGTGCGAGGCGTGCAAGTCGTACCACGAGCAGGTGCGCGAGCTGCTGACGACTGCGGGCGTCGCCTACGAGGACGACCCCCGGCTGGTGCGCGGCCTGGACTACTACACGCGTACCACCTTCGAGTTCGTGCACGACGGGCTCGGTTCGCAGTCCGCCGTGGGCGGCGGCGGGCGCTACGACGGACTGTCGGAGATGATCGGCGGTCCGGAGCTGCCGTCCGTCGGCTGGGCCCTGGGCGTGGACCGCACGGTCCTGGCGCTGCGGGCGGAGGGCGTGGAGCTCGAACTGCCCGCAGCCACGGACGTGTTCGCGGTGCCGATCGGCGATGAGGCACGCCGCGCACTCTTTCGGGTGGTGACCGAACTGCGCCGGGAGGGCGTCGCGGCCGACTTCGCGTACGGCGGCAAGGGCATGAAGAACGCCATGAAATCGGCCAACCGTTCCGGCGCGCGCTACGCGCTGCTGGTCGGGGAGCGGGATCTGGCCCAGGGAGTGGCGCAGCTGAAGGATCTGCTCAGCGGTGAGCAGACCGCCGTTCCGCTCGACGGGGTGGTGGCCGAGGTGGCCGCGAAACTCCGCTGACGGCGCGGGCCTTGGTGCACAATGAGCGGCACACGGGGCAGAAGAGGACTGACGACGGGATCAAGGGCTTATGACCATGACGGCACCCCTCGACGACGCTCGCACGGGCACGGACGAGCCCCCCAGGAGCGTCGTCGGCGCCGGACGAGCCTTCGCCTGGATGCTGCTGATCACGGCGGCATCCGGGCTGCTGGCGTCCTGGGTGATCACCCTCGACAAGATCAAGCTGGCGGAGAACCCGGACTTCACGCCTGCGTGCAGCCTCAACCCGGTCATCTCCTGCGGCAGCATCATGAAGAGCGAGCAGGCCGAGGCCTTCGGGGTGCCGAACCCGATGATCGGTCTCGTGGCCTACGCGATCGTGATCTGCGTCGGAATGAGTCTTCTGACGAAGGCCCGCTTCCCGCGCTGGTACTGGCTGACGTTCAACGCCGGCACGCTCTTCGGCGTCGGATTCTGCACGTGGCTCATGTACCAGTCGCTGTACGACATCGGCGCCCTGTGCCTGTGGTGCAGCCTCGCCTGGGTCGCCACGATCATCATGTTCTGGTACGTGACGGCGCACAACGTGCGGCACGGCTTCCTGCCCGCACCCGCTCCTGTCCGGGGCTTCCTCGACGAGTTCCCTTGGGTGCTGCCGGTCCTGCACATCGGGATCATCGGTCTGCTGATCCTCGTCCGCTGGTGGGAGTTCTGGACGGGCTGAGCCCCGAGGGCTCTCCCGCCACCGTTGTCGGAGGGTTGATTTAGGGTTCCTGGCGTGGAACCCGACCTGTTCACCGCGGCCGCAGAGGAACGCCAGGCGAAGGATCCGTCGGCCAGCCCCCTGGCCGTGCGGATGCGCCCGCGCACCATCGACGACGTCGTGGGCCAGCAGCACCTGCTGCGCCCCGGCTCCCCGCTGCGCCGCCTCGTGGGGGAGGGCGGCGGAGGTCCTGCCGGGCCGTCGTCGGTGATGCTGTGGGGTCCGCCGGGCACCGGCAAGACGACCCTCGCGTATGTCGTCAGCCAGGCCACCGACAAGCGCTTCGTGGAGCTGTCCGCCATCACCGCGGGCGTGAAGGAGGTCCGGGCGGTCATCGAGAGCGCTCGCCGTTCCTCCGGTGCGTACAGCAAGGACACGGTCCTCTTCCTCGACGAGATCCACCGGTTCAGCAAGGCCCAGCAGGACTCGCTGCTGCCCGCGGTCGAGAACCGCTGGGTCACCCTGATCGCCGCGACGACGGAGAATCCGTACTTCTCGGTGATCTCGCCGCTCCTGTCGCGTTCGCTGCTGCTGACGCTGGAGGCGCTCACCGATGAGGACGTGCGCTCCCTGATCGGCCGTGCCGTGGAGGAGGAGCGCGGCCTCGGCGGCTCGGTGACGCTTCCGCCCGAGTCGGAAAGCCATCTGCTGCGCATCGCCGGAGGCGACGCCCGGCGTGCGCTGACCGCGCTGGAGGCGGGCGCCGGCGCTGCTCTGGCCAAGGGGGAATCGGCCGTCACCCTCGCCACCCTGGAGGAGGCTGTCGACAGGGCGGCGGTCACCTACGACCGCGACGGCGACCAGCACTACGACGTGGCGAGCGCTCTGATCAAGTCCATCCGTGGCTCGGACGTCGACGCGGCGCTGCACTATCTGGCGCGGATGGTCGAGGCGGGGGAGGACCCCCGGTTCATCGCGCGCCGCCTGATGATCTCGGCCAGTGAGGACATCGGCCTCGCCGACCCGTCGGCCCTGCAGACGGCTGTGGCGGCGGCCCAGGCGGTCGCCATGATCGGCTTCCCGGAGGCCCGTATCACGCTGGGCCACGCGGTCGTCGCGCTCGCCCTGGCCCCGAAGTCGAACGCCGCGTACATGGCGATCGACGCGGCCCTCGCCGACGTAAGGAACGGGGTGGCCGGCCCCGTCCCGGCACATCTGCGCGACACCCACTACCAGGGCTCCGCGAAGCTCGGCCACGGCAAGGGCTACCTGTACCCGCACGATCTGCCGGGTGCCATCGCCGCGCAGCAGTACGCCCCGGACGCGATCCACGGCAAGCGCTACTACGAGCCGACGCGTTACGGCGCCGAGGCCCGCTACGCGGAGGTGGCCGAGCGCGTCCGCGAGCGGCTGCGCGGTAGCGCCCCCGCGTCCGAGGAGCCGCAGCCCGCCCAGGAGTCCAAGAAGTCCCAGGAGGGCTGACCCGGCGTGGGGCCCGGCGAATCCCGGGCCCCACGTAGCCGCACATGCCCCGGTCCTCTTGTGTTCTGCCGCGTCCGCTACTGCGCGGCCGCCTCGAAGAGCAGTCGCATCGCCTGCCGCAGCTGAGCCACATCGTCGACCGGATCCGGGAACTCGAACCTGGCGTCGAAGCACGCCGAGGGCGGCTCTCCCTCGATGCCGCAGAAGCGCACCCGCATCCCGTAGCGGTCCACGGACAGCGGCACCGCGTCGGCGCCGGCCGCCGCGCAGGCCGGCCCGGTCTCGCCCAGAAGCCCGCACAGCGTGCGCATCTGATCGTCGTGCGAGGACGCCAAGTGCTGGAGCAGTTCGGCCTCGTGGGGCGCCAGAGGATCGGGCGTCGCCGCCGCGAAGTCGTCGGGCTCCACTGCCTCCGAACCCCACAGGTCCTCGACGTGTGCCTCACCGACCTCGAGCCGAAGCAGGACCCACGCGACATCGGCGGCCGGCGGTCCGGCCGGGTGCCGGTCCGCGACAAACCGCGCGAGTGCCGCTCGCTCATCGGGCCCGACGGCGGTCAGCCAGCCCGCGACCCAGGCCCTGCCCCGCACGCGATGGGGGACCGCGACAGGCGCGACGTCGGTGATTTCCATCACCGCGACGACCTCGTCGCCACTCGCGTGCTCCGCCAGCTGAGCCGCCGGCGAGGAGGCGGGAACGAGGAGCACCACGTCACCGTCCTTCGTGACGGCCCGGGCCTCCGGACTGCCGTATCCCACCGGGGCGGGCTCCTCCGACCGGGCCGACGGAATGTCCAGCACGGCCGATACGCTGGATTCCACGAGAGTTCGTACGCGCTCCGCGGCAGTTGGTGCCCGGGCGTCTTCCACGGGACGCGGCTGTCCCCCGCCGGACTCGGTGCGGGGAATCCCAGGTCGAAACATACGTTCTCCTCCGCTAAGGTAAGCCTCACCTAACTTACATGGAGGTCCGTTCAGTGAACCAGTCGCGTCCCAAGGTCAAGAAGTCGCGTGCCCTCGGCATCGCGCTGACCCCCAAGGCCGTGAAGTACTTCGAGCACCGGCCCTACCCGCCGGGGGAGCACGGCCGGGGCCGCAAGCAGAACAGTGACTACAAGGTCCGGCTGCTGGAGAAGCAGCGGCTGCGTGCCCAGTACGACATCAGTGAGCGCCAGATGGTCCGCGCCTACGAGAGCGCTCGCAAGACCGGCGGCAAGACCAGCGACGCGCTCGTCATCGAGCTGGAGCGCCGCCTGGACGCCCTCGTTCTCCGCTCCGGTCTGGCCCGCACGATCTACCAGGCCCGTCAGATGGTCGTGCACGGCCACATCTCGGTGAACGACCGGAAGGTCGACAAGCCGTCCTACCGGCTGAAGCCGGACGACGTGGTGCAGGTCCGCGAGCGCAGCCGCACCAAGCACCCCTTCCTGGTGGCACGCGAGGGCGGCTACGCCCCCGACGGCGAGACCCCGCGCTACCTCGAGGTCAACCTGGAGGCGCTCGCCTTCCGTCTGGACCGCACGCCCAACCGCAAGGAGATCCCTGTGGTGTGCGACGAGCAGATGGTCATCGAGTACTACGCACGCTGAGCCCGCGGGCGCGAGGAGGGCCGCACGGCCCGCGGTACGACCGCCTCGCGCCTCCTGCGGCGCCCCCGGCGTCGCGTTGCCCAGACAGCACAACACGACGGCACAGCCCGCCTGCCGCACGCGTCCGGCCCCCGGCCCGGCGCCGGCACGGCGGGCTGCCGTGTACCCGTGAGGGCTCAACCGGGCCCGGATGTGCGCCCGTTCGTCTCACCGAGACCAACCTCCTTGCCGCACAAGCCGTTTCGGGCTGCCTCCCGCTGCATCCGGTCACGTACCGCGGCCAGAGCTGGGCCGCGCGTACGTGCTCCACCGGCGGAGCGCGCGCCCCCCGTCCTGCTCCGATGCCGTCATTTTCGCGGTACGAACGGGCCCTGCGGGCGCGATAGGCTCGGTACAGAGCCTCCGCTGCCCGGACCGGGTGCCGGACGCGGTCCGTGAGCGAGCGCGTCCAGGAGCGGAGGCGGACCCCGAACGACCCGAGGGAAGCGGTGCAGCGTGTCCGGTGGAGAAGTGGCCGGTCTCCTCGTGGCGGTCTTCTGGGCGATTCTGGTCTCGTTCCTCGCCGTGGTGCTGGTGAGGCTCGCACAGACGCTCAAGGCGGCCACCAAGCTGGTGACGGGCGTGACCGAACGGGCCGTCCCGCTGCTGGGAGAGGCGTCCGCGACGGTGCGTTCCGCCCAGACGCAGCTGGCCCGCGTGGACGCGATCGCGACGGACGTCCAGGAGGTCACCTCCAACGCCTCCGCACTCTCCTCCACCGTCTCCACCACCTTCGGCGGACCGCTGGTGAAGGTCGCGGCCTTCGGCTACGGCGTACGGCGTGCGCTCGGCCGGAAGCGGAAGGCCGAGGAACCGCAGAAGCCGCCGCCCGTCGTCGTGACCCGCACCCTGCCGGGTGCACGGCGCGGCGGACGCGGGCGTGAGCGAGGAAAGGGCTGATCCGTAGATGTTCCGCCGTGCCTTCTGGTTCACCACGGGCGCCGCGGCGGGTGTGTGGGCTACCACCAAGGTCCAGCGCAAGCTGCGCTCCCTCGCACCTGACGCGCTCGCGGTCCGTGCAGCCGACAAGGCCGTGCAAGGGGGCCACCGGCTCAAGGACTTCGCCCTGGACGTACGCGCCGGAATGGCCCAGCGCGAAAGCGAGTTGAACGACGCTCTCGGACTGGACTCACCATCGCCCGACCAGGGCCCCGGGCTCCCCGCCCAGGCCCGCAGGCCACAACTGGGCTCCGTACACGACCGGCAGGGCCCCGACCGACCACACGACCGAAACGAGGACCACTGATGGAGTCGGCTGAAATCCGCCGCCGCTGGCTGCGCTTCTTCGAGGAGCGGGGGCACACCGTCGTGCCGTCGGCGTCGCTGATCGCGGACGACCCGACGCTGCTGCTCGTCCCGGCGGGCATGGTCCCCTTCAAGCCCTACTTCCTCGGCGAGGTCAAGGCGCCGTACAAGCGCGCCACCAGCGTGCAGAAGTGCGTGCGCACACCGGACATCGAAGAGGTCGGCAAGACCACGCGACACGGCACGTTCTTCCAGATGTGCGGCAACTTCTCCTTCGGCGACTACTTCAAGGAGGGCGCCGCGGTATACGGCTGGGAACTGATGACCACCCCGCAGGACAAGGGTGGTTACGGTCTGGACCCCGAGCGCCTGTGGATCACTGTCTTCGAGGAGGACGACGAGGCGGAGCGCATCTGGCGTGACGTCGTCGGTGTCCCCGCCGAGCGCATCCAGCGGCTCGGTAAGGACGAGAACTACTGGGACATGGGCGTCCCCGGCCCCTGCGGCCCGTGCTCGGAGATCAGCTACGACCGCGGCCCGGAGTTCGGCCCCGAGGGTGGTCCCGCGGTCAACGACGAGCGCTACGTCGAGTTGTGGAACCTCGTGTTCATGCAGTACGAGCGCGGTCCGGGGGAGGGCAAGGACTACCCGATCATCGGGGACCTGCCCAGCCAGAACATCGACACCGGCCTCGGTTTCGAGCGCCTGGCGATGATCCTTCAGGGCGTGCACAACATGTACGAGATCGACACCTCGCGCATGGTGCTCGACAAGGCCACCGAACTGACCGGTGTGCGCTACGGCGCCGCCGAGCAGACCGATGTCTCCTTGCGCGTGGTCGCCGACCACATCCGTACCGCCGTCATGCTCATCGGCGACGGTGTCACGCCGGGCAACGAGGGCCGCGGCTACGTACTCCGCCGCATCATGCGCCGCGCCATCCGCAACATGCGCATCCTCGGTGCGACGGATCCGACCGTCGCCGAGCTCACGGACACCGTCATCAAGGCCATGGCGCCGCAGTACCCGGAGCTGGAGACCGACCGCAAGCGCATCGAGACGGTCGCCCTCGCCGAGGAGGCCGCCTTCCTGAAGACCCTGCGTTCCGGGACCAACATCCTGGACACCGCCGTCAGCGAGACCCAGGCCTCCGGCAGCTCCGTCCTGCCCGGGGAGAAGGCGTTCCTGCTGCACGACACGTGGGGCTTCCCGATCGACCTCACGCTGGAGATGGCCGCCGAACAGGGCCTCACGGTCGACGAGGCCGGCTTCCGCCGGCTGATGCAGGAGCAGCGCGACCGCGCCAAGGCCGATGCCAAGTCCAAGAAGCAGGGCCACGCCGACCTCTCCGCGTACCGCGAGATCGCCGACAGCAGCGGCGCCACGGACTTCACGGGCTACAAGCACACGGCGGGGGAGGCCTCGATCGTCGGTCTCCTCGTGGAGGGCGTCTCCTCGCCCGCGGCCCACGAGGGCGACGAGGTCGAAGTCGTCCTCGACCGCACCCCGTTCTACGCCGAGGGCGGCGGCCAACTCGCCGACACCGGCCGTATCCGGCTGGAGAACGGCGCGGTCATCGAGGTCCGCGACGTGCAGCAGCCGGTCGCCGGCGTGTCCGTGCACAAGGGCGTCGTCCAGGTCGGCGAGGTGACCGTCGGGTCGCCCGCCCACGCGCAGATCGACATCGACAGGCGCCGCTCCATCGCCCGTGCCCACAGCGCCACGCACCTCACGCACCAGGCGCTGCGTGACGCCCTCGGGCCCACGGCCGCGCAGGCCGGTTCGGAGAACTCACCCGGCCGCTTCCGCTTCGACTTCGGTTCGCCGTCGGCCGTGCCCGGCACGGTCCTCACGGACGTCGAGCAGAGGATCAACGAGGTGCTCACCCGCGAACTCGACGTCTCCGCCGAATACATGGGCATCGACGACGCCAAGAAGCAGGGCGCGCTCGCGGAGTTCGGCGAGAAGTACGGCGAGCGGGTGCGTGTGGTGACGATCGGCGACTTCTCCAAGGAGCTGTGCGGCGGTACTCACGTCCACAACACCGCGCAGCTCGGCCTGGTCAAGCTGCTGGGTGAGTCCTCCATCGGCTCGGGAGTGCGGCGTGTGGAGGCGCTCGTCGGCGTCGACGCCTACAAGTTCCTCGCCCGTGAGCACACTGTGGTCTCCCAGCTCACGGATCTGGTCAAGGGCCGTCCCGAGGAGCTGCCCGAGCGGATCTCCTCGATGGTGACCCGGCTGAAGGACGCCGAGAAGGAGATCGAGCGCTTCCGCGCGGAGAAGGTGCTCCAGGCCGCTGCCGGAATCGCCGAAGGCGCCACGGACGTACGGGGTGTGGCCCTGGCTGCCGCTCGCGTGCCGGACGGCACCGCCGCGGAGGACCTGCGCACGCTCGTGCTCGACGTCCGCCAGCGCATCCCGGGCTCGCGTCCCGCCGTCGTCGCTCTCTTCGCCGTCACCGGCGGCCGTCCGCTGACCGTGATCGCCACGAACGACGCCGCGCGCGACCGCGGTCTGCGGGCCGGCGACCTGGTGCGCGGCGCTGCCAAGACCCTCGGCGGCGGGGGCGGCGGCAAGCCGGACGTCGCCCAGGGCGGCGGCCAGAACCCGGATGCGGTGGACGAGGCCATCGCCACCGTCGAACGGCTCGTGACAGAGAGCGGCAGCGCCTGATGCGTCGAGGCCGCCGGCTCGCCGTCGATGTGGGTGACGCCCGCATCGGCGTCGCCAGCAGCGATCCGGACGGGCTGCTTGCGACGCCGGTGGAGACGGTGCCGGGTCGTGATCTGCCCGCCGCCCGGCGGAGGTTGGCGGCACTCGTCGAGGAGTACGAACCGATCGAGGTCCTGGCCGGCCTGCCTCGCTCCCTCAACGGGGGCGAGGGGCCGGCCGCGGCCAAGGTCCGTGCGTTCGCCGAGGAGCTGGCGAGGAAGATCACACCGGTGCCGGTTCGGCTGGTGGACGAGCGTATGAGTACAGTCACGGCTGCACACGACATGCGTGCTTCCGGCGTGAACTCCAAGAAGGGCCGATCCCGCATCGACCAGGCCGCGGCGGTGGTCATTCTGCAGAACGCCCTGGAGACTGAACGGATGTCAGGCAGCCCACCCGGGGAATGCGTCGAAGTGGTTGTCTGATCGCGATACGGTAACGTTCCCGCGACACGCGCAACCGCCGGAGGGGGTCGGCACACGGCATGAGTGCCGCGGGTGCACTGCCTATTTTGCGTACGGCAGACGGCTGCCGTCCGGCGGATCTAGGGGATCGATGACTGAGTATGGCCGGGGGCAGAGCCTCCCACCGTGGCATCCCGATGACCCTCTCTTCGGGGACCAGGGGTGGGACGGTGGCAGAGACGGCACCCACCCGGGCGACGGTGACCCTTACGCCGGCCAGTACACGGACCCGTACAGCACCGGCCAGCATCAGGTACCGCACCAGCAGGGCTACTACCCGCAACAGCCGCAGCAGCAGTACTACGGGCAGGGTGGCTACGAAGCGCCCGCAGCGGGCGGGCCCTACGACCCCGGCTACGGCATGGGAGCCACGGACCCGAACGGCATGCCGGCCGTCACGGACCCGTACAACACCGGCCAGCAGCCCGGCTACTACGCGGCTCAGCAGGGCTTCCCGCAACAGCAGCCCCCGCCGCAGCAACAGCAGCCGCAGGGCCAGGGCTACCCCGGGCCGTACGCACAGCCGGTCCCGGAGGGCTACGTCGCTCCGCCTCCCGGCCGGCCTGACGCGGACCCCGAGACAGGCTGGGACCCCGGTCCCGACCAGGGCGAGCACGCCTTCTTCTCGGAGCGCGACGACAGCGACGACGACCTCGACGACGACGAGGGACGCTCCAAGCGGTCCGGACGCCGCAATCGCGGCGGAGAGACCAAGCGCCGCAGCGGCTGCGCCTGCCTGGCGGTCTCGGTGCTCCTCGCGGGAGGTCTCGGCACCGCCGGCTACTTCGGGTACGACCTGTACCAGACCTATCTTGCACCGGCGCCCGACTACCCGGGGAAGGGCTCCGGCCAGGCCCAGGTGAAGATCCCGGACGGCGCTTCGATCGCCGACATGGGGACCGAGCTGCAGAAGGCCGGAGTGGTCAAGAGCTCCGGCGCGTTCGTCGAGGCGGCCGAGGCGGAGAACAAGGCGAGCGGGATCCAGCCCGGCACGTACAGCCTCCGCAAGAAGATGTCCGGCGCCGCAGCGGTGAAGCTGATGCTCGACCCGGCCAGCCAGAACGGGCTGATCATCTCCGAGGGGCTGCGGGCGAAGAAGATCTACGAGCTGATCGACGAGAAGCTCGGCAAGGCCAAAGGCACCACGGAGAAGGCTGCCAAGAACGCCAACTCCACCGACCTCGGGCTTCCGGCCTTCGCCAAGGGCAATCCGGAGGGCTTCCTCTTCCCTTCGCGCTACAGCGTCGGACAGAAGAGCGACCCGCTCGATGTTCTGCGGGACATGGTCGGACGCTCCAAGGCCGAGCACACCAAGGTCGATCTGGCCGGCGAGGCGAGGAAGGCCGGCAAGACCCCCGAGGAGATCCTGACAATAGCGTCGCTCATCCAGGCAGAGGCGCAGCAGGACGGCGAGTTCGGCAAGGTCTCCCGCGTCATCCACAACCGGCTGGACAAGAACATACTGCTCCAGTTCGACTCGACCATCAATTACGCCAAGGGCCGCTCCTCGCTGGACACTTCGGTCGAGGACACCAAGCTGAAATCGCCCTACAACACCTACCTGAACCGTGGACTGCCGCCCGGTCCGATCGACAACCCCGGGCACCAGGCCATCGAAGCGGCGCTCAACCCGACCAAGGGCAACTGGATCTACTTCGTCACCGTCAAGCCTGGTGACACCCGCTTCACCGCGAGCAAGGCCGAACACGACCGCAACGTCCAGGACTTCAACAAGGAACAGCGCAAGAAGAAGGAGAACGGCGGCTGATGGACCGGCAGCACCCCGTACGGCCCGCTCCCGCGGCGTCACCTGCCGTACGGCGCGCCGCCGTTCTCGGCTCACCCGTGGCCCACTCCCTCTCGCCGGTGCTGCACAGCGCCGCGTACGCGGAACTGGGCCTGGAGGACTGGGCGTACGAGCGGTACGAGGTGGACGAGGAGGGCATCGCCTCCTTCCTCGGCGCCACCGACGAACAATGGGCCGGGCTCTCCCTGACGATGCCGCTCAAGCGTGCCGTTATCCCGCTGCTGGACGACGTCAGCCCGACGGCCGAGTCCGTCGAGGCGGTCAACACCGTGGTCTTCAGGGGCAGAACGCGCATCGGAGACAACACCGACATCCCCGGCATAGTGGCCGCCCTGCGGGAGCGCGGCATCGTAAGGGTCGAGCACGCCGCCGTCCTCGGAGCGGGGGCGACCGCGTCCTCGGCGCTGGCTGCGCTCACGCAGATCTGCGACGGCGTGGTCACGGCGTACGTGCGTAGCGACGAGCGTGCCCGCGAGATGCACGGCTGGGGCGACCGCCTCGGGCTGAGCCTGCGCACCGCCGACTGGGCGGACGCCGCGGAGGCGCTCACCGCACCCCTGGTGATCGCCACCACCCCGGCAGGGGCCACCGACGGGCTGTCCGAGCACGTGCCCGCGGCTCCCGGCACGCTTTTCGACGTCCTCTACGACCCGTGGCCCACGCGGCTCGCGGCGGAGTGGTCCGGGCGCGGCGGCACCGTCGTCTCCGGGCTCGACCTTCTCGTGTATCAGGCCGCGCTCCAGGTCGAGCTGATGACGGGGCACGCGCCCGCGCCGCTCGAAGCGATGCGGGCCGCGGGCGAGGCCGCACTGCACGCGCGCACGGCCTGACTGCCGCACCCGCCCGTCGGACGGACGCACCGGCACGAGTGCCACGGGTCCCGACGCGCACGTCCGGCCAGTGGACCGAGGCGGGCTCAGGGCCCCGTACGTGGGAAGATCGGGGCAGAGTCGAACACGTACAGAAAAGGCGCCCGCCCAGGCGCGAGATCGAGGAGCACCGTTGAGCAGGTTGCGCTGGCTGACCGCGGGGGAGTCGCACGGCCCCGCACTGGTGGCGACGCTGGAAGGGCTGCCCTCCGGCGTGCCGGTCACCACCGACATGGTGGCCGACGCGCTGGCGCGGCGACGCCTCGGCTACGGGCGCGGGGCGCGGATGAAGTTCGAGCGCGACGAGGTCACCTTCATCGGCGGCGTTCGGCACGGGCTCACCCTCGGCTCGCCCGTCGCGATCATGGTGGGCAACACGGAGTGGCCCAAGTGGGAGCAGGTGATGGCCGCCGATCCGGTCGATCCGGAGGTGCTGGCCGGCCTGGCCCGGAACGCGCCTCTGACCCGGCCCCGGCCCGGCCACGCCGACCTCGCGGGCATGCAGAAGTACGGCTTCGACGAGGCACGCCCCGTGCTGGAGCGCGCCTCCGCGCGGGAGACGGCGGCGCGCGTGGCCCTCGGCACCGTCGCCGGCTCGTATCTGAAGCAGACCGCCGGGATCGAGATCGTCTCCCATGTGGTCGAGCTCGGCGCCGCCAAGGCTCCCTACGGACTCGTCCCGAAGCCGGGCGACGTGGAGCGGCTCGACGCCGACCCGGTGCGCTGCCTGGACGCCGACGCGAGCAAGGCGATGATCGCGGAGATCGACCAGGCACACCAGGACGGCGACACCCTCGGCGGCGTGGTGGAGGTGGCCGCGTACGGCGTGCCGGTCGGACTGGGCTCGCACGTCCACTGGGACCGGCGTCTGGACTCGCGGCTGGCCGGAGCCCTCATGGGCATCCAGGCGATCAAGGGCGTCGAGCTGGGAGACGGCTTCGGCCTGGCACGGGTGCCGGGATCCAGGGCCCACGACGAGATCGTCTCCACGGACGAGGGGATCCGCCGCAGCTCCGGCCGCTCCGGCGGCACCGAGGGCGGGCTCTCCACCGGTGAACTCCTGCGCGCACGGGCCGCGATGAAGCCGATCGCGACTGTGCCGCGCGCGCTGGCCACCGTCGATGTGCAGACCGGCGAGGAGACCCGCGCACACCACCAGCGCTCCGACGTGTGCGCCGTTCCGGCCGCCGGCATCGTGGCGGAGGCGATGGTCGCGCTCGTGCTGGCGGACGCCGTGGCGGAGAAGTTCGGCGGCGACAGCGTCACCGAGACCCGCCGCAACGTGGACGGCTTCCTCGACAGCCTGGAGATCAAGTGACGGGGCCCGTCGTCATCCTCGTAGGCCCGATGGGCGTGGGAAAGACGACCGTCGGCGAACTCCTGGCCGAGCGCCTGGGCGTCGGCTGCCGCGACACCGACCACGACATCGTCGAGGCCGCAGGCAAACCCATCTCCGAGATCTTCCTCGACGACGGCGAAGCGCACTTCCGCGCCCTGGAACTTGAGGCCGTGCGCACGGCGCTGGGCGAGCACACCGGCGTGCTGGCGCTGGGCGGTGGCGCCGTCCTCGCTGCGGAGACCAGGCAGCTGCTGGCGGGCGCCCCCGTCGTCTTCCTCGACATGGACGTTGCGGAGGCCGTCAAGCGGGTCGGACTCGACGCGCCACGGCCGCTGCTGATGATGAACCCGCGCAAGCAGTGGCGGGAACTGATGGACGCACGCCGCCCCCTCTACACCGAGGTCGCCAGAGCAGTCGTCAGCACCGAGAACCGCACACCCGACGAGGTCGTTGGCGAGATCCTCGACGTCCTGGAGCTGAAGCAGAAGTGACCAGCCAGACCCCTTCCCCCATGGCCTCGGACGGGCAGGACGCCCACACCCGCATCACCGTCGGCGGAGGCCCGGGCACCACGCCCTACGACGTGCTCGTCGGTCACCGGCTGCTCGGCGAGCTCCCCGGGCTCATCGGCAACGCCGCCAAGCGAGTCGCCGTCCTCCACCCGGAGGCGCTCACCGAGACCGGCGAGGTCCTTCGTGAGGACCTCGCGGCACAGGGATACGAGGCCATCGCCGTACAGCTCCCGAACGCCGAGGAGTCCAAGACCGCCGAGGTCGCCGCCTACTGCTGGAAGGCGCTGGGCCAGACCGGCTTCACCCGCAGCGACGTCATCGTCGGCGTCGGCGGAGGTGCGACGACCGACGTCGCGGGTTTCGTCGCGGCGACCTGGCTGCGAGGGGTGCGCTGGATCGCCGTCCCGACGACCGTCCTGGGCATGGTGGACGCCGCCGTCGGCGGCAAGACCGGCATCAACACCGCCGAGGGCAAGAACCTCGTGGGCGCCTTCCACCCGCCGGCCGGGGTCCTGTGCGACCTGGCCGCCCTGGAATCGCTGGGCGTGCACGACTACGTCGGCGGCCTCGCCGAGATCATCAAGGCGGGCTTCATCGCGGACCCGGTCATCCTGGATCTGATCGAGGCCGACCCGGAGGCCGCCCGCAGCCCCGCGGGCCCGCACACCGCCGAGCTGATCGAGCGCTCCATCAGGGTCAAGGCGGAGGTCGTCTCCGCCGATCTGAAGGAGACCGGGCTGCGCGAGATCCTCAACTACGGGCACACGCTGGCCCACGCCATCGAGAAGAACGAGCGCTACGAGTGGCGCCACGGCGCCGCCGTCTCCGTGGGCATGGTCTTCGCGGCCGAACTGGGCCGTATCGCGGGCCGGTTGGACGATCCCACTGCCGAACGGCACCGCGCCGTACTGGAGTCGGTGGGGCTTCCGGTCACCTACCGCGGCGACCAGTGGCCGAAGCTGGTGGAGACGATGCGCGTCGACAAGAAGTCCCGCGGCGACATGCTGCGCTTCATCGTGCTCGACGGTCTGGCGAAGCCGTCCGTGCTGGAGGGGCCCGACCCGGCGATGCTGCTCGCCGCGCACGCGGAGATCGCCGCGTAGGCAGCGGCCGTTGGGGCGGCGGCGCGGGGCGAACACCCGTGCCGGTTCCGGATATCGGGCACTGATCGCTGTTCTCCGGCGTTCAACAGGAACGACCTGGGCGGTACCTTCCGGTACTGTCACACAATCATGGCGCTGCGGGGGCAGCGTCGGCGGACCCGAGCGGAGTTGGGGAGCGGATGCAGCAGTACGGGGCGCAACAGCCCGTCCCTCCTCCGGACTCCGCTCCGGGACATCAGCAGGGCCCCCAGTACGACGGACAGTTCAACGGGGAGCACGACGGTCAGGCGCCTCCGCAACCCCCCGCTCCCGCCCCGGGCGGAGTGGTGCCGCAGCCGGCCTGGCCGGGCGCACACTCCCAGCCGCCGCAGCCCCCTGTCCAACCGCCGGCACGGCCGCCCGTGCAGCCGCCGCCGGCCGGACCGCCGATTCCCGCTCAGCCCCCGGCTCCCGGACCGCCGCCCGCACCCGGTGCGCCGCCGCCGGTGCCCACCGCTCCGGCGCAGCCGCCGCCCGGTCAGGGGCACCCCGGCGATCCGGACGCCCACCCCACCGAGTCCACCGGTCATCTGCTGCTCTCCCGCGGAGCCCCCGTCGAGATCCCCACGCCCGACGCGGACCCGGCGCAGCTGGATGCGACGCGGGCGGCCGTGGCCGTACTGCTCATCGGCCCGGCCGGAGCGGGCAAGACCACCGTCGCCCGCTACTGGGCCGACCGGCGTGCCGTGCCGACCTCGCACATCAGCCTCGACGACGTACGCGAATGGGTGCGCTCCGGCTTCGCCGACCCGCAGAGCGGCTGGAACGACCACTCCGAGGCGCAGTACCGGCTGGCACGCCGCACCTGCGGCTTCGCCGCCCGCAACTTCCTCGCGAACGGCATCTCGTGCATCCTCGACGACGCCGTCTTCCCCGACCGCCCCGTCGTCGGACTCGGCGGCTGGAAGCGTCACGTCGGCCCCGGCCTGATCCCGGTCGTGCTGCTGCCCGGACTGGAGGTCGTGCTGGAGCGCAACGCCGTCCGCAGCGGCAACCGCCGGCTCAGCGATGAGGAGGTCGCCCAGATCCACGGCCGGATGGCCGGCTGGTACGGCTCGGGCCTGCCCATCATCGACAACTCCCGGCAGGACGTCGCGACGACGGCCCGGATGCTCGACGACGTGGTGGCCCGCAGCCTGGCGAGCCCGCCGCGCTGGTGACGCCGGGATCGCGTGAGCGGTCCGGGCGTGCTCCGTGGAACGCGGGCGTTCTCACCCTGCGGCACGCCACGTCGCTCGCACGGCCCCGCACGGACTGCCGCCTTCCCTGGCTCTCCGTAGGCTCGGAAACATGTCCGAGGTCCATGTGGCTCGCCGTGCCCTGCTCCGTGAGTGCTGCTCCGCGACTGCGGCGAAGGACGGTCCCCCCGACGCGGTGCTGGTCACCCGTCCCGCCAACATCCGCTATCTGACCGGCCGTCCGCCGCACGGTGCGGCGCTGCTGATCGGTCCGGACGGCATCGACACGCTGCTCGGGCCGGCCTCCGACGACGTCCCGCGCCATGAGTCCGGCAGCCACCACGACGACGAGTTGCGCACCGACCGGCTCTCCAACCCGGAGGGCGACACCGCCGTGGCCGCGGCCGACCTGGCCGCCACCGCGGGCGCACGGCTCCTCGCCATCGAGGAGCACCATCTGACGGTGGCCAGGTACCGGGCCATGGCATCCGTCGCCTCCGGGCTCCGGCTGGCGGCCCTCGACAGCCCTGTCGAGGCCCAGCGCGTCATCAAGGACGACGAGGAGATCGCGGCCCTGCGCATCGCGGCCGAGATCACCGACCAGGCGCTCGGCGAGTTGCTGGAGTCGATCCTCGTCGGACGGACGGAACGGCACCTCGCCCTCGAACTGGAGCGCAGACTCATCGACCACGGCGCGGAGGGCTCCGCCTTCCCCACCTGCGTGGCGACGGGCCGGAACTCCGGTCTGGCCCGGCACCGTCCGACCGACCGGCGGGTGGAGGAGGGCGACTTCCTCTCTGTCCGACTGGGCGCTCAATACCACGGCTACCGCTGCCAGATCGGCCGGACGTTCGTCATCGGCACCGCTCCTGAGGACTGGCAGGTGGAGCTCTACGACCTCGTCTTCGCCGCCCAGCGGGCCGGACGGGAGGCGCTGACACCTGGCATGGCCTGCAGCGACGTCGACCGTGCCACGCGCCAGGTACTGAAGGGCGCCGGTCACGCCGAGGCGCTGGGCCCGGCGACGGGACACGGGGTGGGGCTGGAAATCGGTGAGGACCCTCGGCTGTCACCTGGGGCCATGGGTAAACTGGACGCTTGTGTGCCGGTCACCATCGAGCCCGGGGTCCACATTTCGGGCCAGGGCGGTGTCCGGATCGATGACACTCTCGTCGTCCGCCCTGCGGCGGACGGCGGACCCGAGCTACTCACCATCACGACCAAAGAGCTGCTCGCCCTCTAGCCCCTGACGGGGCGACGGAGCCGGGGCGGCCCTCTGGTCTCCGCAGCAGCAGTCTCAGGAGATTCCGCAACCGTGGCATCCACGAACGACCTCAAGAACGGCATGGTGCTCAAGCTCGAAGGCGGCCAGCTCTGGTCCGTCGTCGAGTTCCAGCACGTCAAGCCCGGCAAGGGGCCCGCCTTTGTCCGTACGAAGCTGAAGAACGTCATGTCCGGCAAGACCGTCGACAAGACGTTCAACGCGGGCACCAAGGTCGATACGGCCACCGTGGACCGACGCGGGATGCAGTTCTCGTACAAGGACGGCGAGTACTTCGTCTTCATGGACATGGAGACGTACGACCAGGTCCACATCACGCCCGAGATCGTCAGCGACACCGCCAACTATCTGATGGAGGGCTTCGAGGCCACGGTCGCGATGTACCAGGGCGAGGCCCTGTTCGTCGAACTGCCCGCCGCGGTCGAGCTCGTCATCGAGCACACCGAGCCCGGCGTGCAGGGCGACCGCTCCACCGGCGGTTCCAAGCCCGCCCGCCTGGAGACGGGTTACGAGGTCGGTGTGCCGCTGTTCATCACCACGGGTGAGAAGATCAAGGTCGACACCCGCTCCGGCGAGTACCTCGGCCGGGTGAACAGCTAGCCGTGGCAGCCCGTAACAAGGCCCGTAAGCGTGCCTTCCAGATCATCTTCGAGGCGGACCAGCGGGGCAGTACGCCGACGGCCGTCATGCAGGACTGGATCCGGCACGCGGGGACCGACGAGCGGCAGCCGCCCGTCAGCGAGTACACGATGCAGCTCATCGAGGGCTACGCCGAGAACGCCGAGCGCATCGACGAACTGATCTCCACCTACTCGGTGGGCTGGACGCTCGACCGGATGCCGGCGGTGGACCGCAGCATCCTGCGACTGTCGGCCTACGAGCTGATCTGGTCGGAAGACGTTCCCGAAGCAGTCGTCATCGACGAGGCGCTGGACATCGCCCGGGAGTTCTCCACGGACGAGTCGCCGCCGTTCATCAACGGTCTCCTCGGACGTCTTCAGGACCTCAAGCCGACGCTCCGCCGCTGACGGGGGCCCGCTTCTGCGGCCCCCGTTCCGCGCCGCCATCGCCTGCCCGGCCGCCGGATCAACCGCTCGCGCTTCGCTGCGCGAGGAGGGCCGAAATCCGGCGTCCCGAGTGCGATGCGAAATCCGTTCGGGGGAATTGGCCCATTCGCGTGAACGGGGCAGTTTCGCCGGATTTTTGGTCACTTTCCGTGGTGGCCTGCTCACGTCCCTAAAGGGGCTCCAGCAGGACCACGGCACAGAGAAACCGCCGCCGGTGGTACGCCCCGAGAGGGCGCACCACCGGCGGCAGTACGTTTCGGCGGAAGCCCGCCGTCAGGCCGTCAGGCGTCCTCGTGGGCCACCGCGCGGCGGGCGTCCGCGTCGAGGACGCCCCAGCTGATGAGCTGCTCCGTCAGCACCGAGGGGGACTGGTCGTAGATGACGGCGAGGGTGCGCAGGTCGTCCTGACGGATGGAGAGGACCTTGCCGTTGTAGTCGCCGCGCTGGGACTGGATCGTGGCCGCGTAGCGCTGGAGGGGGCCTGCCTTCTCCGCCGGCACGTGTGCCAGGCGCTCCAGGTCGAGCACGAGCTTCGGCGGCGGCTCGGCGGCACCGCCCGGGGTGGTGCCGGGCAGCAGCTCCTGCACGGGCACGCCGTAGAAGTCGGCGAGCTCGGCGAGGCGCTGGACGGTGACGGCGCGGTCGCCGCGCTCGTAGGAACCGACCACGACCGCCTTCCAGCGGCCCTGGGACTTCTCCTCGACGCCGTGGAGGGAGAGCCCCTGCTGGGTGCGGATGGCCCGGAGCTTCGCTCCGAGCTGTTTGGCGTATTCGCTGGACATATCGCTCCCCGCGGACGAGAAAGTGGTAACTCACTGTGAGGTTACGCAGCGTAATGTCTGCCGTCAAGCCGAACGCCGATCAGCTTTGCGAGGTAGAGCGGAACTGACGGCTCCGGTTCGGATCCGAACATTTCTCCGATCGAATCCGGCCCCGGTCCGGGTGGACTCCGGCCCCCTGGTACCGTTGCGCTGACAGTTCAGACGTCCTTTAAGGCCCGTCCCGTGAGGCGGGGAAGGAGGTCCCTTTCGCATGGACAGCCGTACGGACGACGGCAGCAGCAGGGGCACGGCAGGCCGCCCCGTACTCGAGGCGCCGGACATCGCGCGCGTCCTCACCCGCATCGCCCACGAGATCGTCGAACGCGCCAAGGGCGCCGACGACGTGGTGCTTCTCGGCATTCCCACCCGCGGCGTCTTCCTGGCACGGCGCCTGGCGGCGAAGCTCGCGGAGGTCACCGGCCGCCCGGTTCCTCACGGGTCGCTGGACATCACCATGTACCGCGACGACCTCAGGCTCGGTCCCGCCCGGGCGCTGGCGCACACCGACATCCCGCCGGACGGGGTGGACGGGCGCCTGGTGGTCCTCGTCGACGACGTTCTCTTCTCCGGACGCACCATCCGTGCCGCTCTGGATGCTCTCGGTGACATCGGGCGTCCCCGGGCCGTCCAGCTCGCCGTGCTCGTCGACCGCGGTCACCGCGAACTGCCCATCCGTGCCGACTACGTGGGGAAGAACCTGCCCACCTCGCTGCGCGAGACGGTCCGGGTCCAGCTCACGGAGGAGGACGGACGCGACGGGGTGCTCCTCGGGTCCGCGCCCGGCGGTGAACGGCCGCACAGCGGCGGACAGCAGCCCGCCCATCACGCGGAGCGCTAGCCCGCCCGCGGGGAGCACGAGACCTCCGGTGCACAGCACGACCGTCCGGTCGCCTCTCGAAGCGTCCCGCACGTCGAGAGGCGGCCCCGAGCCCCGCCGCGTGACTCCCCGGCACGGGTACGGCGGCAGGCAGCCGCACGCCCCGGACCACGTCCGCGTCCAACTTCCGCCCACCCCCTGCCCGTCCGGCACGCCCACGGACAACTGACCCACGGAAGGCAACAGATGAAGCGTCACCTCATCTCGGCCGCCGATCTCAGCCGCGACGACGCCGTGCTCGTCCTCGACACCGCCGAGGAGATGGCCCGCGTCGCCGACAGGCCGATCAAGAAGCTGCCGACCCTGCGCGGCCGCACCGTCGTGAACCTCTTCTTCGAGGACTCGACCCGCACTCGGATCTCCTTCGAGGCCGCCGCCAAGCGCCTCTCCGCCGACGTCATCAACTTCTCCGCGAAGGGGTCGTCCGTCTCCAAGGGCGAGTCGCTGAAGGACACCGCGCTCACGCTGGAGGCCATGGGTGCCGACGCCGTCGTCATCCGGCACCACGGTTCCGGGGCGCCGCACCGCCTGGCCACCTCCGGCTGGATCGGCGGCTCGGTCGTCAACGCCGGAGACGGCACCCATGAGCACCCGACGCAGGCCCTGCTGGACGCCTTCACGATGCGCAGGCGCCTGGCGGGCGGTGAGGGCGACCTGTCGGGGCGGCGCATCACTATCGTCGGCGACGTGCTGCACAGCCGCGTCGCACGCTCCAACGTCCATCTGCTCAGCACGCTCGGCGCCGAGGTCACGCTCGTCGCGCCGCCCACACTGGTCCCCGTCGGGGTGGGCAGTTGGCCCTGCGAGGTCAGTTACGACCTGGACTCCGTCATCGCCAAGTCGGACGCGGTGATGATGCTGCGCGTCCAACGCGAGCGCATGAACGCGGCGTTCTTCCCGACCGAGCGCGAGTACGCACGCCGCTACGGGCTGGACGGGCAGCGGATGGCGCGCATGCCCGAGCACTCCGTCGTGATGCACCCCGGCCCCATGAACCGCGGGATGGAGATCACCGCAGAGGTCGCGGACTCGCCCCGCTGCACCGCCGTCGAGCAGGTGGCCAACGGCGTCAGCATCCGGATGGCGGTGCTCTACCTGCTGCTCGGCGGCTCCGAACCCGCCGTCTCCGGAACCCCCGCCGACCGCACGGAAGCCGCCCGCACCGAGGAGAACGAGTGACCATGGCAGCCAAGAACAGCACCACCGCCCGTACGCTCCTTCGCGGCGCACGCGTGCTCGGCGGCGAGCCCCAGGACGTACTGATCGACGGGGAGAAGATCGCGGAGACCGGCAGCGGACTCGACGCCGCGGGCGCGGACGTGATCGACGCCGGGGGCCGGATCCTGCTTCCCGGCCTCGTCGATCTCCACACGCATTTGCGGGAACCGGGCCGTGAGGACTCCGAGACCGTGCTCACCGGGACCAGGGCCGCCGCCACCGGCGGCTACACGGCCGTGCACGCCATGGCCAACACCTTCCCGGTCGCCGACACCGCCGGCGTCGTCGAGCAGGTGTGGCGTCTGGGCCGCGAGTCCGGGTACTGCGACGTGCAGCCCATCGGTGCGGTCACCGTCGGCCTGGAGGGCAAGCAGCTCGCCGAACTCGGCGCCATGCACGACTCCGCGGCGGGCGTGCGGGTCTTCTCCGACGACGGCAAGTGCGTCGACGACGCAGTCATCATGCGCAGGGCACTGGAGTACGTGAAGGCATTCGACGGAGTCGTCGCCCAGCACGCCCAGGAGCCGCGGCTCACCGAGGGCGCCGAGATGAACGAGGGCACCGTCTCCGCCGAACTCGGCCTGGGCGGCTGGCCGGCGGTCGCCGAGGAGTCGATCATCGCGAGGGACGTGCTGCTCGCCGCTCACGTCGGATCCCGCCTGCACATCTGCCACCTGTCCACGGCCGGCTCCGTCGAGCTGGTGCGCTGGGCCAAGTCCAAGGGCTGGAACGTCACTGCGGAGGTCACCCCGCACCATCTGCTGCTCACAGACGAACTCGTGCGCTCCTACGACCCGGTCTACAAGGTGAATCCGCCGCTGCGCACCGAGACCGACGTGCGCGCACTGCGTGAGGCGCTCGCCGACGGCACCATCGACTGCGTCGCCACGGACCACGCCCCCCACCCGCACGAAGACAAGGACTGCGAGTGGGGCGCCGCGGCCATGGGGATGCTCGGCCTCGAGACGGCGCTGTCGGTGCTCCAGCACACGATGGTCGACACCGGTCTGCTGGACTGGGCGGGCATCGCCGAGCGGATGTCGCACCGCCCCGCCGCGATCGGGCGCCTGAACGGTCAGGGCCGTCCCGTCGCCGCCGGTGAACCCGCGAACCTGCTGCTCATCGACCCGGACTACCGTGGGACGGTGGACCCCGCGGGCTTCGCCTCCCGCAGCCGTAACACCCCCTACGAGGGCCGCGAACTGCCGGGACGCGTCACGCACACCTGGCTGCGGGGACGGGCAACACTCGTCGACGGGAAACTGGCGTGATCGCACAACCTCTCGCTTCGCTGGCCGCCGGGCTGGCGGCCGAACCCAAGTCGCAGGAGGTCACGGACTGGGCGGCCCGCATCGGCTGGGTCGTCGGGCTGGCACTCTTCGTGGCGCTGCTGTACTGGCTGATGCGGCAGGGCTGGAAGTGGCGCGGCACTCTCCAGGGCGACCTGCCGGAGCCCGAGTCGCCACCCGCTCCTGAGGAGACCGGCGGGACGCTGCTTCATGCAGCCGGCCGCTACCACGGTTCCACCACCGCCGGGCAGTGGCTGGATCGCATCGTCGCCCACGGCCTGGGCACGCGCAGCCGCGTCGAGCTCGCGCTGACGGCGCAGGGCGTCCACGTCGTACGGCCCGGGGCACGGGACTTCTTCGTCCCGGCCGGGCAGCTGCGCGGCGCCCGCCTGGACAAGGGCATCGCGGGCAAGGTCCTCACCGAAGGGGGCCTGCTGGTGATCACCTGGCAGCTCGGCGACCGCCGCCTCGACTCCGGTTTCCGCTTCGACCGCGCCGCCGGGCATACGGCCTGGGCGGAGCAGATCACCGCAATCGCGTCCGGCGACAGCGGCGTCGCCGGAAGGCACCACCCCGCAGTAACCCCGGAGAGGGACACATGATGACGAGCACCGACCGGACGGCAGCCGGGAGTTCCGCCGTACTCGTGCTGGAGGACGGCCGCAGCTTCCACGGACGCGCGTACGGAGCGGTGGGGGAGACCTTCGGGGAAGCCGTCTTCAACACCGGCATGACCGGATACCAGGAGACGCTGACCGACCCCTCCTACCACCGTCAGGTGGTGGTGATGACCGCCCCGCACATCGGCAACACGGGAGTCAACGACGAGGATCCGGAGTCCGCACGGATCTGGGTCGCCGGATACGTCGTGCGTGACCCGGCCCGCAGGCCCTCGAACTGGCGCTCAGTGCGCAGCCTCGACGAGGAGCTCGCCGCACAGGGCGTCGTCGGGATCAGCGGCGTGGACACGCGCGCGCTCACCCGGCATCTGCGTGAGCGCGGCGCTATGCGCGCCGGGATCTTCTCCGGGGACGCGGCCTCGGCGGACGGGACGGCACTGCTGGAGCGGGTGCGCTCCGCGCCCGGGATGAAGGGCGCCGACCTGTGCGGCGAAGTGGCCACGCGGGAGCGGTACACGGTGCCCGCGCACGGCACCAAGCGCTTCACCGTCGCCGCCGTCGACCTCGGCATCAAGGGCATGACGCCGCAGCGGATGGCCGAGCGCGGGATAGAGGTGCACGTGCTGCCCGCGGACGCGAGCGTCGAGGACATCTACGCGGTCCGGCCGGACGGGGTGTTCTTCTCCAACGGGCCGGGCGACCCGGCAACCGCGGAGCACCCCGTGGCGCTGATGCGCGCGGTGCTCGAGCGCGGAACGCCCCTCTTCGGCATCTGCTTCGGCAACCAGATCCTCGGACGGGCCCTCGGCTTCGGCACCTTCAAGCTCAAGTACGGCCACCGGGGCGTCAACCAGCCCGTGCAGGACCGGGCGACGGGCAAGGTCGAAGTCACCGCGCACAACCACGGGTTCGCGGTCGACGCACCGCTCGACACCGTCAGCGAGACCCCGTACGGACGCGCGGAGGTCTCCCACGTCTGCCTCAACGACGACGTGGTGGAAGGGCTGCGGCTTCTCGACCGGCCGGCCTTCAGCGTCCAGTACCACCCCGAGGCGGCGGCCGGCCCGCACGACGCCGCGTACCTCTTCGACCGCTTCACCGCGCTCATGAGCGGCGCCACGGACGGCGACCACAGCAGGAACGACCAGCACAGCACCAAGGCGCACATGGAGGACCGGCGTGCCTAAGCGCACCGACATCGAGTCCGTTCTGGTGATCGGCTCCGGCCCGATCGTGATCGGCCAGGCGGCCGAGTTCGACTACTCCGGTACGCAGGCCTGCCGGGTGCTGAAGTCGGAGGGTCTGCGGGTGATCCTCGTCAACTCCAACCCGGCCACGATCATGACGGACCCGGAGATCGCGGACGCGACGTATGTCGAGCCGATCACACCGGAGTTCGTCGAGAAGATCATCGCGAAGGAGCGGCCGGACGCGCTGCTGCCGACGCTGGGTGGCCAGACGGCCCTGAACACCGCGATCTCGCTGCACGAGTCCGGGGCCCTGGCCGAGCACGGCGTGGAGCTGATCGGCGCCAACGTCGAGGCCATCAACAAGGGTGAGGACCGCGACCGGTTCAAGGAGGTCGTCGAGGCCGTCCGCGCCCGCACGGGTCACGGCGAGTCCGCCCGTTCGGTCATCTGCCACTCCATGGAGGAGGTGCTGGCCGGAGTCGACGGTCTGGGCGGCTACCCCGTCGTCGTACGCCCGTCGTTCACGATGGGCGGCGCGGGCTCCGGCTTCGCGCACGACGAGGAGGAACTGCGCCGCATCGCCGGGCAGGGCCTGACTCTCTCCCCGACCACCGAGGTGCTCCTGGAGGAGTCGATCCTCGGGTGGAAGGAGTACGAACTGGAGCTGATGCGCGACAAGAACGACAACGTCGTGGTCGTCTGCTCCATCGAGAACTTCGACCCGATGGGCGTGCACACCGGCGACTCCATCACCGTCGCACCGGCGATGACGCTGACCGACCGTGAGTACCAGATCCTCCGGGACATCGGCATCGCCGTGATCCGTGAGGTCGGCGTCGACACCGGCGGCTGCAACATCCAGTTCGCGGTCGATCCCGCCGACGGGCGAGTCGTCGTGATCGAGATGAATCCGCGGGTCTCCCGCTCCTCCGCCCTCGCCTCGAAGGCCACCGGCTTCCCCATCGCCAAGATCGCGGCGAAGCTCGCCGTGGGCTACACGCTCGATGAGATCCCCAACGACATCACCGAGAAGACGCCGGCCTCGTTCGAGCCGACGCTGGACTACGTGGTGGTCAAGGCGCCGCGGTTCGCCTTCGAGAAGTTCCCGGCGGCCGACGACACCCTCACGACCACGATGAAGTCGGTCGGCGAGGCGATGGCCATCGGCCGCAACTTCCCCGAGGCGCTCAACAAGGCGCTGCGCTCGCTGGAGAAGAAGGGAAGCCAGTTCGACTTCACCTCTCCGGTGGGGGAGAAGAGCGTGCTGCTGGAGCAGGCCGGCCGGCCGACCGACGGGCGGATCAACACCGTCATGGAGGCGATCCGTGCCGGGGCCACGCAGGAGGAGGTCTTCGACGCCACGAAGATCGACCCCTGGTTCACCGACCAGCTCTTCCTGATCCACGAGGTCGCCGAAGAGCTCGCGGCGGCACGGAAGTTGAGCCCCGAGCTGCTGTCCGTGGCCAAGCGGTACGGCTTCTCGGACGCTCAGGTCGCCCAGGTGCGCTCGTTGCGTGAGGACGTGGTGCGCGAGGTGCGGCACGCGCTGGGAATCCGTCCCGTCTACAAGACCGTTGACACCTGCGCCGCCGAATTCGCCGCCCGCACCCCCTACTTCTACTCCTCCTACGATGAGGAGAGCGAGGTCGCGCCGCGCGAGAAGCCCGCCGTGATCATCCTGGGCTCCGGGCCGAACCGCATCGGCCAGGGCATCGAGTTCGACTACTCCTGCGTGCACGCCTCCTTCGCCCTGGGCGAGGCCGGCTACGAGACCGTGATGGTCAACTGCAACCCCGAGACCGTCTCCACCGACTACGACACCTCCGACCGGCTCTACTTCGAGCCCCTCACCCTGGAGGACGTACTGGAGATCGTCCACGCCGAGCAGGAGGCCGGGCCGGTCGCCGGCGTGATCGTGCAGCTGGGCGGACAGACGCCGCTCGGCCTCGCGCAGGCGCTGAAGGACGCGGGCGTGCCGATCGTGGGCACGCCGCCCGAGGCGATCAACCTCGCGGAGGAGCGCGGTGCCTTCGGACGCGTACTGGAGGAGGCAGGGCTCCCGGCACCCAAGTACGGCACGGCCTACTCCTTCGACCAGGCCAAGGACATCGCCGCGGGTATCAACTACCCGGTGATGGTGCGTCCTTCGTACGTGCTGGGCGGACGCGGCATGGAGATCGTCTACGACGAGGCCGCGCTCGCCGCCTACTTGGAACGGCACGCGGGGCTGATCTCCGAACACCCCGTCCTCATCGACCGCTTCCTCGACGACGCCATCGAGATCGACGTCGACGCGCTCTACGACGGCGAGGAGCTCTACCTCGGCGGAGTCATGGAGCACATCGAGGAGGCCGGCATCCACTCCGGCGACTCCGCCTGCGCACTGCCGCCCATCACCCTCGGCGGCCACGACATCAAGCGCCTGCGCGCCTCGACGGAGGCCATCGCGCGCGGCGTCGGGGTACGCGGGCTGATCAACATCCAGTTCGCGATGTCGGGGGACATCCTCTATGTGCTGGAGGCCAATCCCCGCGCGTCCCGCACCGTCCCCTTCACGTCCAAGGCAACGGCCGTTCCCTTGGCCAAGGCCGCCGCCCGCATCTCCCTGGGTGCCACTGTCGCGCAGCTGCGTTCCGAGGGGATGCTGCCCGCCACGGGTGACGGCGGTGATCTGCCCTTGGACGCGCCCATCTCCGTCAAGGAGGCGGTGCTCCCCTGGACGCGCTTCCGCGACGTGCAGGGGCGCGGGGTGGACACCATCCTCGGCCCGGAGATGCGCTCCACCGGTGAAGTCATGGGCATCGACGCCGTGTTCGGCACGTCCTACGCCAAGTCGCAGGCCGCCGCGTACGGTGCGCTGCCCACGAAGGGGCGGGCGTTCGTCTCGGTCGCCAACCGCGACAAGCGCTCACTGATCTTCCCGGCACGCGAACTGGCCGCCATGGGCTTCGAGTTGCTGGCGACCTCCGGCACCGCCGAGGTCCTCAGGCGGAACGGAATCAACGCCACCGTCGTACGCAAGCACAGCCAGGGCCCCGGCCCTGACGGTGAGCCCACCGTCGTCCAGCTCATCCACGACGGCCACATCGACCTCATCGTCAACACGCCCTGGGGCACCGGCGGCCGCCTCGACGGGTACGACATCCGCACCGCTGCCGTAGCCCGCGCCGTCCCCTGCCTCACCACCGTCCAGGCACTGGCCGCGGCGGTTCAGGGCATCGAGGCGATGGCACGAGGAGAGGTGGGTGTCCGCTCGCTCCAGGAGCACGCCGACCACCTCACCGCTGCCCGCGGGTCCGGCTGAACCGTCCGTCCACGTCCCCGGCCCGAAGACCCGGCACTCGCCCTGACCCCCGACTCCCTGCCCGTACGCACGTGAAGGCCCGGCCCGCATGTACTCCCTGCTGTTCAAGACCGTGTTCGCACGGATGGATCCCGAAGCGGCCCACCGGCTTGCCTCCGGCCTGGTCCGTCTCGCCGCGCGCCTGCCGGTGGTGCGCGGGCTGATCGCCGCGCGGTTCGCCCCGCGCCGCGAGGAGCTGGGCGTACGGGCGCTGGGGCGCAGCATGCCGGGGCCCTTCGGGCTCGCCGCCGGCTTCGACAAGAACGCCGAGGGCATCGACGGGCTGGCGATGCTCGGCTTCGACCACGTCGAGGTCGGCACGGTCACCGGGCAGGCGCAGCCCGGCAATCCGCGCAAGCGGCTCTTCCGGCTGCTGCCGGACCGTGCCCTGATCAATCGCATGGGCTTCAACAACGACGGTTCGGCCGTCGTCGCCGCCCGGCTCGCGGCCCGTGCCCGCCGCCGCGGCACCCGCCTGCCCGCCGTACGGACACCCGTGGTCGGCGTCAACATCGGCAAGACCAAGGCCGTCCCGGAGGAGGAGGCAGCAGCCGACTACGTCACCTCGGCGCGGCGGCTCGCCGGATACGCCGACTACCTCGTCGTCAACGTCTCCTCGCCCAACACCCCCGGACTCCGCGCCCTCCAGGCCACAAAGACACTGCGCCCCCTGTTGGGCGCGGTGCGGGAGGCCGCCGACGAGGCCGTGCCGGACCGCCCCGTGCCACTGCTGGTCAAGATCGCACCCGACCTTGCGGACGAGGACGTGGACGCCGTCGCCGACCTCGCCGTCGAACTGGGCCTGGACGGCATCATCGCCACCAACACCACCATCGCCCGCGACGGGCTCGGACTGAGCAGCGACCCGTCCGTCGTCTCGGAGACGGGCGGCCTCTCGGGAGCCCCGCTGCGCGAGCGCTCGCTGGAGGTGCTGCGACGCCTGTACGCGCGGGTCGGCGATCAAGTAACGCTCGTCGGTGTGGGCGGCGTGACCACGGCCGACGACCTGTGGCAGCGCATCCTCGCCGGCGCGACGCTCGTCCAGGGCTACAGCGCCTTCGTGTACGAAGGTCCCGGCTGGTCGCGGAAGCTGCACGAGGGCCTGGCGGAGCGGCTGGCGGCAAGCCCGTACGCCACGCTCGCCGAAGCCGTCGGAGCCGAGAACAGGAAGGCCGAAGCCGCATGAGCCCCACGAACCCGAGCACCACCGACCCGGGGAACGGGCACTCCCGTGCCGTCGGCCGTGGTGGCGGTGCCCGCAGGGAGCCGTTCGGCGTCCGGCTGCGGCGCGCCATGGACACCAGGGGCCCGCTCTGCGTCGGCATCGATCCGCATGCGGGGCTCCTGGCGGACTGGGGCCTGGGCGACGACATCGCCGGACTCGAACGCTTCACCCGCACCGTGGTCGAGGCGCTGGCCGACCGGGTCGCGGTGCTCAAGCCGCAGTCGGCGTTCTTCGAACGCTTCGGCTCCCGCGGCATCGCCGTGCTGGAACGCGCCGTCGCCGAGTCACGGGACGCCGGTGCGCTCGTCGTCATGGACGCCAAGCGCGGGGACATCGGATCGACCATGGCGGCCTACGCGGACGCGTTTCTCGACCCTGCCTCCCCTCTGTTCTCGGACGCGCTGACCGTCAGCCCTTATCTGGGCTTCGGCTCGCTGCGCCCGGCCGTCGACCGGGCCCGCGCGTCCGGCTGCGGACTCTTCGTGCTGGCGCTGACCTCCAACCCGGAGGGAGCGGAGGTGCAGCATGCAGCGGGCGGCGACGGCCGCACCGTCGCGGCCACCGTCCTCGCGCACCTCGCGCGGGAGAACGGGGGCGAGGAGCCGCTCGGATCCTTCGGCGCGGTCGTCGGCGCGACCCTCGGGGACTCGCTTGCCGCCGGGCAGGGAGTCGACCTCGACATGGGGGGCGCGCTGCTCGCCCCGGGGATCGGGGCCCAGGGCGCGACGGCGGCCGATCTGCCGCGCGTCTTCGGTACGGCCGTGGGCAACGTACTGCCGAGCATCAGCAGGGAAGTGCTCAAGCACGGGCCGTCGGCGGAAGCGCTGCGGGAGGCGGCCGCATCAGAGGCGCGCCTGATGGCCGAAGCCGTCGCGTGAAGTCGTGCGGTGCCGGGTGAACCCCTCGATCGAACGTACGTGAAAGTGCACGAAACGGTCGCCCGTGAGGGCGCGGACCACCCCGCGGACACCCCTTCACGACTCCACTCGGTCCGCCGCCCCGCACCCGCGTCGTACCTGCGGAGATGCCCCGCAGTGATGTCGACACCCGTGCAAAATCGCGCAGTTGGCCAAAAAACTGGAGCGGTTTATGCCGTTATGTACCGATCGACTTGAGTCTGACCAGGACTTTTCCGCAGTTCTCGCTGACTCAGGCGCTGTCGCCCGCTAGTCTCCGTCGGGAGCAGCGTGAACAGGCGCGTTGCTTGCTGCTCCGCCTGTGCGGGGCTACGAGGTTCCTCACCGAATCCATTTCCGACAGTTCTAACTGAGGTGACGTAGGCGTGGCTCTTCCGCCCCTTACCCCTGAACAGCGCGCAGCCGCGCTCGAAAAGGCCGCCGCGGCTCGCCGGGAGCGCGCCGAGGTCAAGAACCGGCTGAAGCACTCCGGTGCGACCCTGCACGATGTGATCAAACAGGGCCAGGAGAACGACGTCATCGGCAAGATGAAGGTCAGTGCTCTCCTGGAGAGTCTGCCGGGCGTCGGCAAGGTCCGCGCCAAGCAGATCATGGAGCGTCTCGGGATCTCCGAGAGCCGCCGCGTGCGCGGCCTCGGCTCCAACCAGATCGCCGCTCTGGAGCGGGAGTTCGGCGGCGCGTCCGCCTGACCTCGCACCGCACGGCACCGTGGGCCCCGGCCTGCGGTGCCGTGGTGGCAAGGCACCGCCGAAAACCGGGATAATCGCTGCATGAGTTCAGCAGCTCCCCGGGGGGCCACCCCCGAACCTCCCGCCGGCACGCCGCGGCTGACCGTGCTCTCCGGCCCTTCGGGCGTCGGCAAGAGCACGGTCGTCGCGCATCTGCGCACGGTCCATCCCGAGGTCTGGCTGTCCGTCTCCGCCACCACGCGCAGACCGCGCCCCGGCGAGGTGCACGGTGTGCAGTACTTCTTCGTCAGCGACGACGAGTTCGACAAGCTGATCGCCAACGGAGAGCTCCTGGAGTGGGCGGAGTTCGCGGGCAACCGGTACGGCACGCCCCGTGGGCCCGTACTGAAGCACCTCGAGAGCGGTGAGCCCGTACTCCTGGAGATCGATCTGCAGGGGGCACGGCTGGTGAAGCAGGCGATGCCCTCGGCGCGGCTCGTCTTCCTCGCGCCACCCAGCTGGGACGAGCTGGTGCGCCGCCTGACCGGCCGCGGCACGGAGGCCCCCGAGGTGATCGAGCGCCGTCTCGCGGTGGCCCGTACGGAGCTGGCCGCGGAGGAAGAGTTCGACACCACCCTTGTCAATACCTCGGTCGAGGACGTCAGTGCCGAGCTGCTAGCCTTGATGCGGATCGCTTGATTCTTGATCTTTTTCCGATCTTCACACACCCTCCGGAAGGCAGAGCGTGTCCTCTTCCATCTCCACGCCCGAGGGCATCATCAACCCGCCGATTGATGAGCTGCTCGAAGCCACCGACTCGAAGTACAGCCTGGTGATCTACGCGGCCAAGCGTGCCCGCCAGATCAACGCGTACTACTCGCAGCTCGGTGAGGGCCTCCTCGAGTACGTGGGTCCCCTCGTGGACACCCACGTCCACGAGAAGCCGCTCTCGATCGCTCTCCGCGAGATCAACGCGGGTCTGCTGACCTCCGAGGCCGTCGACGTGCCGGTCACGCAGTAATCGTCCGCCCGTCCGCGTAGCGCGGGCAGGCAGCGGGCAAGGCTTCTCTCACGGACCCGGCAGCGCGGCTGCCGGGCCCGTGGTGTGTCATGTGCGAGTGAGCGGAAACGCAGAACACGCAGAGGCAGGGCAGGCCGGGCCCGGGCGACGGGCGCGTGGGGAGAGGCGAACGATGGAGCAGCGCCAGCAGGAGCGGCCCAGGGTGGTCCTGGGAGTCACCGGCGGCATCGCCGCCTACAAGGCGTGCGAGCTGCTGCGGCGCCTGACGGAGAGCGGCCACGAGACGCGGGTGGTGCCGACGGAGTCGGCGCTGCACTTCGTCGGCGCGGCCACTTTCGCGGCCCTGTCCGGCAAGCCTGTCGCCACGGACGTGTGGGAGTCGGTCCACGAGGTCCCCCATGTGCGGATCGGGCAGGGCGCCGATCTCGTGGTGGTCGCACCTGCCACCGCCGACATCCTCGCCAAGGCCGCCCACGGGCTCGCGGACGACCTTCTCACCAACACCCTTCTCACCGCGCGATGTCCGGTGATCTTCGCGCCCGCCATGCACACCGAGATGTGGGAGCACCCCGCCACACAGGAGAACGTCGCCACGTTGCGCCGCCGGGGCGCGCTCGTCATCGAGCCCGCCGTCGGGCGTCTGACCGGCGTCGACACGGGCAAGGGGCGCTTCCCGGACCCGGAGAGCGTCTTCGAGCTGTGCCGCCGGGTCCTCACCCGGGGAAGCACCGAGGTGCCCGCCGACATGGCAGGGCGGCACGTGGTGATCAGCGCGGGAGGGACGCGCGAACCACTGGACCCCGTGCGGTTCCTGGGAAACCGCTCGTCGGGGAAGCAGGGTTACGCGCTGGCCCGTACGGCCGCCGCCCGAGGCGCCCGCGTCACGCTGGTCGCGGCGAACACCACCCTCCCCGATCCCGCCGGCGTCGACGTGGTGCCAGTGGAGACGGCCGCCCAGCTGCGCGAGGCCGTCGTGAAGGCCGCCGGGGACGCCGACGCCGTCGTGATGGCGGCTGCCGTCGCCGACTTCCGGCCCGCTGTCTACGCACCCGGCAAGATCAAGAAGCAGAACGGCGTCGAACCGGACCCGGTGGCCCTCGTGCGCAACCCGGACATCCTGGCCGAACTGTCCACGGACCGCCCGCGCGCCGGCCAGATCGTCGTCGGCTTCGCCGCCGAGACCGAGGACGCTCTCGCCAACGGCCGCTCCAAGCTCGCGCGCAAGAGGTGCGACCTTCTCGTCGTCAACGAGGTCGGGGAGCACAGGACTTTCGGTGCCGAGGACAACGAGGCGGTGGTGCTCGGCGCCGACGGCAGCGAGACACCCGTCCCGTACGGCCCCAAAGAGGTGCTCTCCGATACGGTTTGGGACCTGGTCGCACTGCGTTTTCCCTGACCCGGACGGCCGTGCGGCACCGGTGCGGAATCGACGGTTCCGCGGAGTCCGTCTTATGTGATATGTCACGGAGTGGTCGCTGTCCCGTCACCGCGTCAAGGGGGCCTCGGGGGCGTCTCGGGAGAGGGTTACGCAGGTCACCGTGGTTTCGAACTTCGAGACGACGTGATTGGATGCGGCCGTAGATGGATAAACTGGCGGCGGACCGTGCTTGGCCCTCGTGCTCGAGCGCAGCCCCGGCCGGTCCGCCCATTGAATAGCCAGCAGCCGCTGCAACCCCAGGGAGCGATGTGTCCCGCCGTCTGTTCACCTCGGAATCCGTGACCGAGGGTCATCCTGACAAGATTGCTGACCAGATCAGCGACACCATCCTCGACGCGCTGCTCAAGGAGGACCCGCACTCGCGGGTCGCCGTCGAGACTCTGATCACCACCGGCCTCGTGCACGTCGCCGGTGAAGTGACCACCAAGGCCTATGCCCCGATCTCCTCGCTGGTGCGCAACAAGATCCTGGACATCGGTTACGACTCCTCGAAGAAGGGCTTCGACGGCGCCTCCTGCGGCGTCTCGGAATCCATCGGCGCGCAGTCCCCGGACATCGCGCAGGGCGTCGACACCGCGTACGAGAACCGTGTCGAGGGCGACGAGGACGAGCTCGACAAGCAGGGTGCGGGCGACCAGGGCCTGATGTTCGGCTACGCCTGCGACGAGACGGCCGAGTACATGCCGTTGCCGATCCAGCTGGCCCACCGGCTCTCCGAGCGCCTCTCGGACGTCCGCAAGAACGGGACCATCCCCTACCTGCGCCCGGACGGCAAGACGCAGGTCACCATCGAGTACGAGGGCGACAAGGCCGTCCGTCTCGACACCGTCGTGGTCTCCTCGCAGCACGCCGCGGACATCGACCTCGACTCGCTGCTCGCCCCGGACATCCGTGAGTACGTCGTGGAGCCGGAGCTCAAGCGCCTCATCGACGAGGACGGCGTGAAGCTGGACACCAGCGGATACCGGCTGCTGGTCAACCCCACCGGCCGCTTCGAGATCGGCGGCCCGATGGGCGACGCGGGGCTGACCGGTCGCAAGATCATCGTCGACACCTACGGCGGCTACGCCCGTCACGGTGGCGGCGCCTTCTCCGGCAAGGACCCGTCCAAGGTCGACCGCTCGGCTGCGTACGCGACGCGCTGGGTCGCGAAGAACGTCGTCGCTGCCGAGCTGGCCACCCGCTGCGAGGTCCAGGTCGCCTACGCGATCGGCAAGGCCGAGCCGGTGGGTGTCTTCGTCGAGACCTTCGGCACCGCCGCCGTCGACGTGGAGAAGATCGAGCAGGCGATCAGCGAGGTCTTCGACCTCCGCCCGGCCGCGATCATCCGCGACCTGGACCTGCTCCGTCCGATCTACGCCCAGACCGCGGCGTACGGCCACTTCGGCCGTGAGCTGCCGGACTTCACCTGGGAGCGCACCGACCGCGTCGACGCGCTGCGCAAGGCTGTCGGGCTGTAACAGCCGGCTCGCGCCACCGCGCACGGACTCACGAGCCCGGCCGCCCCTCACGGGGGGCCGGGCCTCGTCGTGTGCGGTCACGCGGCCGGCGTGCTCCTTCCCGCCGCGCTGTCCGTGACGTCTGCTATGACTGAACGCTGTGAGCAGCGACAACGGGCAGGGGGAGTCCTCCGGCGAGGCGCCGGAGCAGCTTGCGTTGCTGCGGGAGACCGTACGGAAACGCAAGCCCCCGAAGGCGAAGCCGCGCACCTGGCGCGGTGCGGAGCTCGCCGGGGAGCTGCCCGTGGCGCGCGTGCTCGTCGACAAGGGCCTCGTCCATCTCGACCGGTACTTCGACTACGCGGTGCCCGCCGCCATGGACGAGGAGGCCCAGCCCGGTGTGCGGGTGCGGGTGCGCTTCGGTGCCGGTGAGAAGGAGGGCCGCCGCGAGGGCGGCAGGCTGATCAACGGGTTCATCGTTGAGCGGGTGGCGCAGAGCGACTACCCGGGCGCTCTCGCCCCGATCGCGCAGGTGCTCTCCCCGGAGCGTGTGCTCACGCCTCAGCTGCTGCGGCTGTGCCGTGCCGTCGCGGACAGGTACGCGGGGTCGCTCGCGGACGTCGTGCAGCTGGCGGTGCCCCCGCGCATGGCACGCGCGGAGAAGCGTCCGGCGCCCGAGCCGCAGTCCTCGCCGGAGCCGCCGGCGCCCGGGTCCTGGGAGCGGTACGCCGAGGGCCCGGGATATCTGACGGCCCTGGCCGGCGGCGGAACCCCTCACGCCGTATGGACGGCGCTGCCCGGCCCGCACTGGCCCGAGGAGCTGGCGCGGGCGGTCGCGGCAGTGCTCGCCTCCGGGCGGGGCGCCCTGGCTGTGCTGCCCGACGGGCGCGCGGCGCAGCGGGTCGACGCCGCGCTCACGTCGCTGCTCGGCGACGGGCACCATGTGCTGCTCACCGCCGAGGCGGGCCCCGAGGAGCGCTACACGCGCTGGCTCACGGTGAAGCGCGGATCGGTTCGCGCCGTGGTGGGGACGCGGGCTGCGATGTTCGCGCCGGTACGCGACCTGGGTCTCGCCGTCCTGTGGGACGACGGGGACGCGGCCCTCAGCGACGACCACGCCCCCCAGCCGCACGCCCGCGAAGTGCTGCTCCAGCGCGCCGTCACCGAGCAGACGGGCTTCCTGCTCGGCGGGCACAGCTGCACGGTCGAGGCGGCTCAGATCGTCGAGTCCGGGTGGGCGAGGCCGCTCGAGGCCGGCCGGGAGACCCTGCGGAAGGCGGCGCCGCTGATTCGCACGGTCGGCGAGTTCGACGAGGCACGTGATCCCGCCGCGCGCACGGCGCGGCTGCCGAGCCTCGCCTGGTCCACGGCCCGTGACGCCTTGCAGCGCGGCCCGGTGCTGGTGCAGGTGCCGCGGCGCGGCTACGTACCGAGGCTCTCGTGCGAGCAGTGCCGCGCCCCCGCCAGATGTGCCCACTGCGCGGGTCCGCTCGAGGCGCCGGAGGAAGGCGCCGCACTGCGATGCGGCTGGTGCGCCCGTGACGCTCCCGACTGGCACTGCGCCCAGTGCGGCGGCACACGGCTGCGCGGCCAGGTCTTCGGTGCCCGGCGTACGGCCGAGGAACTGGGCCGGGCCTTTCCCTCGGTGCCGGTGCGCACCTCCGGGCGTGACCACGTGCTGGAGAGCGTCCCCGGCTCTCCGGCGATCGTCGTCTCCACGCCGGGTGCGGAGCCGGTCGCCGAGGGACCTGGCTATGCGGCGGCGCTGCTGCTGGACGCCTGGGCGCTGCTGGGACGTCCCGATCTGCGCGCGGGGGACGAGGCGCTGCGCAGATGGCTGTCGGCCGCCGCGCTCGTACGGCCCGGCGGTGAGGGCGACGCGGACGGCACGGTGCTGGTCGTGGCCGAGCCCACGCTGCGGCCGGTGCAGGCCCTGGTGCGCTGGGATCCCGCGGGCTTCGCGGTGCGTGAGCTCGCGGATCGCGCGGAGCTGGGCTTCCCGCCGGTATCGCGGATGGCCGCGGTCAGCGGCCGGCCGGAGGCCGTGGCCGGGCTGCTGTCCCAGGCCCGGCTGCCCGCCGACGCGGAAGTGCTGGGCCCGGTGCCGGTTCCCGTGATCGAACCGGGCAGGCCGCGCCGTCCCGGTGATCCGCCGGTGGGCGAGGAGTGGGTACGTGCGCTGGTGCGGGTGCCCCAGGGCTCGGGTGCGGCGATGGCGTCGGCGCTGAAGACGGCGCATGTGGCGCGGCTGACGAGGCGTGAGGGGACGCCGGTGTGGATCCGAGTGGACCCGCAGGACATCGGCTGAAGCGCTGCGGAACCGGACTCCGGCCGAGGCGGGCGGACATCACACCGCCCGGTGGCGTTCGAGACGCGCACCGGGCGGTGGAGCAACGGCCGTGGAGGAGTCAGCCGTTGCGGGGGCCAGGGAGGGCCCCCGGTCTGTGGTCGCGGTCACGGCCGGGCTGGCCGGGTACCGGACGCGACGCGGGCAGAGCGCCCGCGGCCGCGGTGGGCCGGGCCGCCGCAGCGGGAGGCGCGGCGGCAGCTGCGGGAAGGACGTTCCCGCTGCCGGGCTGGCCCGGGAGCGCCGGCACGGGGCCGGACGCGGAGGACTCCTCGGCGGACTGCCCGCCCGCGTCGGCCAGTTCGCGTGAGGAGTTGCGGCGCGATCCGTAACGGCGGTGCACCGCCTGCTTGGTGACTCCGAGCGCGGAGCCCACCGCGTCCCATGAGAATCCCAGCGACCGGTCGAAGTCCACAGCGGCGGTGACCAGCGTCTCCACGCTGTCCCGCAGTTCCTGGGCGAGCCGCACCGTGGGGGCGGGGGCACGTCCGTAGACGACGAAGCCCGCGGACGGGGCGGACCGCCGCGGGCGGTAGACATTGCCGAGTTGGGCGGTGAGGGTACGCAGCGCGTCCACCTGGCGGCGGACCCGCTCGATGTCCCGGACCAGCAGGTGCAGGCTGGCCCTCGCCTGGGCGTCGTGGGTTGCGTGGTCGGCCATGAACAAGCCTCTCGAACCGTCTTGCAGAGGATAGGAGCCGCGGAACGGCTCGTTTCGGTCAATATGACTTGACCAACGCGGTAACAGTGGCCTGGGTCACGCCCGGGGGCGGTGTGGTTGGGAGGGCAGGGTTGCGCGGCGGCCCGTACGCCCCCTCGGGCGGGGCAATGTGACGGAACGTGAGGACCGTAGACTGGCGCGTCGTCGTCCGCGACCGCGCCATACGCGGCGCCGCTGCTGAGTGAGAGGTGTTCCCCACCGATGAAGCTCGTCTTCGCCGGCACCCCCGAGGTCGCCGTGCCCGCGCTCGACGCACTGATCGCCTCGGAGCGGCACGAGGTGGCGGCCGTGGTGACGCGTCCCGACGCACGCGCCGGACGGGGACGCCGGCTGGTGCCCAGCCCGGTCGCTCAGCGGGCCGAAGAGGCCGGCATCGAGATCCTGAAGCCGGCACGTCCGAGGGACGAGGACTTCCTCGCCAGGCTCCGCGAGATCGCGCCGGACTGCTGCCCCGTCGTCGCGTACGGAGCGCTGCTGCCGCGCGTCGCGCTCGACGTGCCCGCCCGGGGCTGGGTCAATCTGCACTTCTCCCTGCTTCCCGCCTGGCGCGGCGCGGCGCCGGTGCAGCATGCGGTGCTGGCCGGCGACGACATGACCGGCGCGAGCACGTTCCTCATCGAGGAGGGCCTGGACTCCGGGCCGGTCTACGGGGTGATCACGGAGAAGGTGCGCGAGAGCGACACCAGCGGCGATCTGCTCACCCGCCTCGCCTTCGCGGGCGCCGGACTGCTGGCCGCCACCATGGACGGCATCGAGGACGGCACGCTGCGGGCCGAACCGCAGCCCGAGGAAGGCGTCTCGCTCGCGCCCAAGCTGAACGTCGAGGACGCCCAGGTGGACTGGGCGGCGCCGGCGTTGCGCGTGGATCGTCTCGTACGCGGCTGTACCCCTGCCCCCGGAGCGTGGACGCTCTTCCGGGGTGAGCGGCTGAAGATCCGTTCGTTGACGCAGCACCCGGAGCACCCCGTTCCCGGGGAGAGCGAACCGGGCCCCGGTGAACTGCTCGCGAACAAGAACTCCGTGTGGGCGGGCACCGGTTCGCACCCCGTCGAGCTGCTGTGGGTGCAACCGCAGGGCAAGAAGCCGATGAAGGCTGCCGACTGGGCGCGCGGTGTACGTGTCGGAGAGGGCGAGCGCCTGGGCGAGTAGCCCGGCGGGACCAACCGGTACGCGGACGCGCGCCGGCGCCGGAGGCCGCAGCGCACCGTCCCGGGAGTCCGCGGCTGCTCTCGCGCTCCGGTGCCCGTGTCCCGCGCACGGATGCGGGCGTACGCTGGCAGAACACCCGTCGGCGCAGCCGGCAGGTGAACACCGGCCGCACGGCCGGACACCTGGTCATCGCAGTCCCGGAGCACCTTCCCTGTGAGCAACAGCCCGCGCCGCCCCTCCAAGCCCTACCGCCGCCCCCGCAAGGACCCCGTCCGGATTCTCGCCTTCGAGGCGCTGCGCGCGGTCGACGAGCGCGACGCCTACGCGAATCTCGTGCTGCCGCCGCTGCTGGACAAGGCCCGCGCCAAAGGGGAGTTCGACGCCCGGGACGCTGCGCTGGCCACCGAGCTGGTCTACGGCACGCTGCGGTGGCAGGGCACGTATGACGCGATCATCGCCGAGTGCGTCGACCGTCCGCTGCGCGAGGTCGACCCTCCCGTGCTGGACGTGCTTTCCCTCGGTGCCCACCAGTTGCTGGGCACTCGTATCCCCACGCATGCAGGGGTGAGCGCCACCGTCGAACTCGCACGTGTGGTGCTGGGTGACGGGCGCGCCAAGTTCGTCAACGCGGTGCTCCGCAAGGTCGCCGCCGACGACCTGAACGGCTGGCTGGACAAGGTCGCGCCCCCGTACGACGACGACCCCGAGGAGCATCTGGGCATCCGCCATGCGCATCCGCGATGGGTCGTCTCGGCGCTGTGGGACGCGCTCGGCGGCGGCAGCGCGGGCATGGAGGAGCTGCTCGAGGCGGACAACGAGCGCCCCGAGGTCACGCTCGTCGCCCGCCCCGGCCGGGCCACCGCCGACGAGCTGCTCACCGGCGACGCCGTACCCGGACGCTGGTCGCCGTACGCCGTGCGGCTCACCGAGGGCGGCGACCCGGGCGAGGTGGAGGCTGTACGGGAAGGGCGCGCCGGCGTGCAGGACGAGGGCAGCCAGCTGGTCGCGCTGGCGCTGGCTGCCGCCCCGCTGGAGCCGGCCGCCGGAGGGAACGACGGAGCGGAAGCGGCGCGGGACGAGCTGTGGCTGGACGGGTGCGCCGGGCCCGGCGGCAAGGCGGCGCTCCTCGCCGCCCTGGCCGCGCAGCGCGGCGCTCGGCTGGTGGCCGCCGAGAAGCAGCCCCACCGCGCTGGGCTCGTGAGCCGTGCGCTGGAAGGCAACCCGGGGCCGTACGCCGTGGTCACCGCCGACGCCACCCGCCCCGCCTGGCGGCCCGGCACGTTCGACCGGGCGCTCGTCGACGTCCCGTGCACCGGGTTGGGGGCGCTGCGCCGCCGCCCCGAGGCGCGCTGGCGGCGACAGCCCGAGGACGTGCCCGGATTCGCACCGCTGCAACGGGACTTGCTGCGGCAGGCGCTGAACGCCGTGCGACCCGGCGGGGTCGTCGGCTACGCGACGTGCTCCCCGCACCCGGCGGAGACCCGGGCCGTCGTCGACGACCTGGTCAAGGAGACCGGCGCCGAACTCCTCGACGCGCGCCCGCTGTTGCCGGAGATGCCCGGCCTCGGCGACGGCCCCGACGTCCAGCTCTGGCCGCATCTGCACGGCACCGACGCGATGTATCTGGCACTCCTGCGCCGCACGGAGGGTGAGCCGGGCCAGTGAGTGAGCGGCGGCTGCAGGCTCCCGGCACGAGTGGCCGGTTCCCGCTCCGATGGGACGACGTCTGACCGGATCGGCCGCCGGCAGCACGCCACGACTGGCGACATGGCCGGGCCCCGTCCTCCGGCCGTCGTTCTCGCCGCACGCCGCCCGCGGAAGAAGCGCCGGAGCTCCTCGAGTTGACCCACGGGAAGAGAGATCCGGTCCTGGAACGACGCCGGGATTGAGATGCCCCTTGAACAGGTAACCGGCCAAGGAACGAACCCGCTGAGGTGCCTGTTCAAGCGCACAAGCGCAACGGCACGCAGGGCTCAGACACTCGAGAGGACTGGAACGTCATGCAGATCGATCTTGCGGGCCACACGGCACTGGTCACCGGTTCCACTCAGGGAATCGGCGCCGCCATCGCCGCGGGGCTGGCTCGCTCCGGTGCCCGGGTGGGCATCAACGGCCGCTCGAAGGAGAGGGTGGAGGAGAGCGCGAGGCGGCTTGCCGAGGAGGTACCCGGGGCGCGGACCGTGGCCGTGGTGGCCGATGTGACCACCGAGGACGGTGCACGACAGGCCGCGGAGGCCCTGCCAGAGGTGGACATCCTCATCAACAATCTCGGGATCTTCGGTCCGAAGGACCCCCTGGAGATCAGCGACGACGAATGGCGCCGCTACTTCGACGTGAACGTGCTCTCCGGTATCCGGCTGACCCGCCTGTTCCTCCCCGGCATGGTCGAACGGGGCTGGGGGCGCATCCAGTACATCGCCAGCGACTCCGCGGTGGTCGTGCCGGCGGAGATGATCCACTACGGGATGTCCAAGACGGCGCTGCTCTCGGTGAGCCGGGGCTTCGCCAAGCAGGCGGCGGGCAGCGGAGTGACGGTCAATTCCGTCATGGCCGGGCCCACGCACACCGGTGGTGTGGAGGACTTCGTCTACGAGCTGGTCGATCGTGACGTGCCCTGGGAGGACGCGCAGCGCCGGTTCATGCGGGAGCACCGGCCGCAGTCGCTGCTGCAGCGGCTCATCGAGCCGGAGGAGATCGCCAACATGGTCGTCTATCTCAGCTCCGAGCAGGCATCGGCCACGACCGGTGGTGCGCTGCGCGTCGACGGCGGATACGTCGACTCGATCCTGCCCTGACACGAACCGGAAGTCCGTGGGCAGGACCTGCCGGCCCGGGAGTGGGCCGCGACGGAGGGCCGCGTCAGCGGCCCTCCCACTCGGGGGGCCGCTTGTCGAGGAAGGCGGAGACGCCTTCGCGGAAGTCGCGGCTGCCGTAGCAGAGTTCGTACAGGTCGTCGGCCTTGCCGGGCGCCGCGGCACTGAGCACGCGCCGGTCGGCCTCCTTCAGCGCGGCCAGCGTCAGCGGTGCGCAGCCGGCGATGCGGGCGGTGAGCCCGTCGAGGTGCTCGTCGAGCCCGTCGGCGTCGACGATCTCACCCACCAGGCCCGCCTCGTGGGCCTCCTGTGCGCTGATCAGCCGGGCGGTGAGCAGCGCGCGCAGAGTGCGGGGCCTGCCCAGGGACGCGTACAGCCGCGCGATCACCCCAGGGGCGAGGCAGTTGCCCAGCGTGCGGGCAATAGGTGCGCCGAAGACGGAGTCGGGGGTGCACACGACGATGTCGCAGGAGACGGTCAGCGCCAGTCCGCCGCCGACGGCGGGACCCTCGACGGCGGCGATGACGGGCATTCGCAGGGCGGCCAGGCGTTCGACGGCACTCCCCACGCGCCGCTCGTACTCGACGCCGTCGCGGCCGGTGAAGCCGCGGAACTCGCGGATGTCCGTGCCCGCGGCGAACGCCCGGCCGCCCGCTCCCCGCAGCACGGTCACGCGCACGTCGGAGGCGGCGTCGATCTCGTCGCACGCCTGGCGGAGCTGGTCGTACATCTCCAGCGTCAGGGCGTTGCGCTGGCGCGGGTTGGAGAGCGTGAGCCGCGCGACGGACGTGTCGGCGCCGGGCACTTTCTCCTCGCTCCAGCTGACGGACGGGGTCTCTTCCTCGACGCTCATGCGTCCCCCAGGAGTTCGTCGTTGTGTTCTCCGAGGAGCGGTGGATGGCGGCGCATCCGTGCCGGGGTGCGCCCCAGCTTGACGGGGAAGCCGAGGACTCGCTTCTTCCCGGACACGGGGTGCTCGTACTCCTCGACCATGCCGCGCACTTGGGCGTGCGGGTCCGGGTCGTCTCCGAGCAGCTGCTCGTAGTCCAGGATCGGCCCGGCGGGCACGCCCGCGTCGAGGAGCTTGGCCACGGTCTCGCTGGTGGGCTCGGCCGCCAGCCGTCCTTCCAGCAGCGCGATCAGCTCCGCCCGGTGTTCCATGCGCGCGGTGTTGGTGACGAACCGTTCGTCCCCCACGAGGTGTTCGAGGCCGAGCGCGCCGCAAAGCCGCTCCCACAGGCGCTGGGTGTTGGCGGCGACGGTGACGTATCCGTCCGCGGTACGCACGGCCTGGTACGGGGCTGTCATCCGGTGCGCGGAGCCGAGGCGCTGCGGCGCCCGTCCTGTGGAGAAGAACTCCGTGGACTCCCACACCGACATGGCCAGCACCGCTTCGTACAGTGAGGTCTCCAGGTACTGGCCCTCTCCGGTGCGCGTGCGGTGCACGTAAGCGCCCAGGATGGCGACCGCGCACAGCATCCCGGCGCCGAGATCGCCCACGGGCAGGCCGCACTTGACCGGTGCCCCGTCTCCTTCGCCCGTGACGCTGAGGGCGCCGGCCATGCTCTGGGCGATGAGGTCGTAACCGGGACGTTGGGCGTAGGGGCCGTACTGCCCGAAGCCCGAGATCGACGCATAGACGATGTCCGGCTTGGTCTTGCGTGCGGCCTCGTAGCCGACGCCCAGCCGGTCGGCGACTCCGGGACGGAAGTTCTCCACGACGACGTCCGCGTCTGCGACGAGTGTGTGGAAGTCCCGCTGCCCCTCATCGGAGCGCAGATCGAGGGCGACGCTGCGCTTGTTGCGGTTCAGTGCATGGAAGGACGCGCTGTCGTGGCCGGGCGCCGGCGCGTCCCAGCCGCTGCGGGTCTGGTCGCCCGTGCCCGGCGGTTCGACCTTGATCACGTCCGCGCCGAGATCGGCGAGGAGCATCGTGCAGTACGGGCCCGCCATCACCTGCGTGAGGTCGATGACGCGCACGCCTTCGAGGGCGCCCGTCGTCTGGCCTGTCGTCACTGCGGCGCCTCTCCTTCCGTGGCGGTCGCGGGGGTCTCGTCCCCGGTGCCGCCGGTGTCCGGGGAACCGGTGAGCAGCGCGGCGCGCACCAGCTCGACGGGATGCCAGGCGTTGCGTTCCGTGCCGTGGAAGATCTGCTGCCGGCACGAGACCCCGCTCGCGGCGACGACGGTTCTGTCACCCTCGGCGCTGATGGCGGGGAAGAGGCGGTCGCTGCCGACCGTCATGGACGTCTCGTAGTGCTCGGACTCGAAGCCGAAGGAGCCGGCCATGCCGCAGCAGCCCGCGTCGAGTTCGACGACCTCGGCGCCGGGAATCCGCTTCAGCAGTGCGACGGTCGCCGCGGTGCCGACTTCGGCCTTCTGGTGGCAGTGACCGTGGTAGAGGATGCGCCGGCCGGCGGGCCACGCGTCGGGTGCCAGCCGGAGCCGTCCGTCGTCGACGGCGTCGGTGAGCAGCTCCTCGACCTGCCGCACGCGGCCGGAGATGTCCGCTACCGCGGCGTCCTCCGGCAGCATGGCCCGGTGCTCGTCGCGGAGCGTCATCAGGCAGGAGGGTTCGCAGCCGACGACCGGTGAGCCGGCGGGAGAGTTCTCCGACAGCAGCCTCGTCAGCTTGCGGGCCTGGTCCTTCGCCTCGTCGAGCAGCCCCTTGGAGAAGGCGGACCGCCCGCAGCAGCCGCGCGACTCCAACGTGACGCGCCAGCCCGCCAGTTCGAGGAGCTCCACGGCGGCGCGGCCGATCCCGGGCTCGGTGTAGGTGGTGAAGGAGTCCGCGAGATAGGTGACGGTGCCCTGGGACCCGGGTGGCACCGAGCCGGTCGCCGACGCCGGTGAACCCGATGCCTGACCGCGCCGCCGGAACCAGCGCACGAGGTTGCCCCGTACGAAGACCGGCAGCGGCCGTGCGGGGGCGATGCCCAGCCAGCGGTCCATCAGCCTGCGCAGGAACGGGATGCGTCCGGGGAGGTTGGAGAGGGGCGCTGTGGCCGAGCCCATCCGGTTCAGCGAACGGATCGAGGCGAACACCCGTGATCTGCGGGGGATTCCGTGCTCGTCGTGGTGGTGGGCGAGCGACTCCGCCTTGAGGGTGGCCATGTCGACGCCGAGGGGGCACTCGCTCTTGCACGCCTTGCACATCAGGCACAGGTCGAGGACCTCGTGGAGACGCTCGTCACCCAGCGCACGGTGCGGGTCGGGTTCGGAGAGGGCCTTCACCAGGGCGTTGGCACGGCCGCGCGTGGAGTCCTCCTCCTCGAGCGTGGCCATGTACGAGGGGCACATGGTGCCCGCGTCGGCCTTGCGGCACAGCCCGATGTTCATGCAGCGGTCGGCCGCACCGCGCATGCCGCCGACGACTTCGAAGTCCAGGCGGGTGCGCAGCGGTCCGGCCGGTGGCAGCGCGGGGTCGCGGAGGTTGTCCGTCATGGACGGCGCGTCGACGATCTTGCCTGGGTTGAGGCGGTTCTCCGGGTCGAAGAGGCCCTTGACGCGCCGCATCGCCTCGTACAACTCGTCGCCGAAGATCTCGCGGTTGAACTCGCTGCGTGCCAGTCCGTCGCCGTGCTCGCTGGAGTTGACGCCGCCGTACTCCCGCACGAGGTCCTTGATCTCCTCCGCGACAGACCGCATCGTCGCGACCTGCGACGGGTCGGCGGTGTCGACGAAGGGACGGATGTGCAGGCAGCCGACCGAACAGTGGCCGTAGAAGCCCGCGTTGAGGCCGTGGCGGTCCAGGACCTGCTTGAAGCGCCGTGTGTAGTCGGCGAGATGGACCGGGTCGACGGCGGTGTCCTCGATGAAGGCCAGCGGGCGGCGCGTGCCCTCACTTGCGGCCATGAGCAGCCCGAGGCTGGACTTGCGGACCTTCAGCAGCGAGCCCTGCTGGGCGGGGGTGACGGCCTGGAGGGTGTGGTACCCGTGGCCGTGGCGCTTCCAGAGCGCCGTGAGCCGTTCCAGCCCTCCGACGAGTTCCTTCTCGTCGTCGCCGGTGAAGCTGACGAAGAGCAGGGCCTCCGGGTCGCCTTCGAGGATGGAGCCGAGGGAGGCGTACTCGATCTTCTGCCGCGACAGGTCGAGGATCGTGCGGTCCATCATCTCCACCGCCGACGGGTCGCACGCCAGCGCGTCCTCGGTGGCGGCGATCGCCCCCGCTACGGAGGTGAAGTGGCCGACGGCGATCACCGTACGGGCGGGCTTCGGCACGAGGTCGACGAGGGCGCGGGTGGCCAGCACCAGGGTGCCCTCCGAGCCCACGACGAACTTCGCCAGATCGAACTCCGCATCCGGACGGGCGAGTCGGTCCAGCCGGTAGCCGCACGCGCGGCGCCAGAACTGCGGCATGCCGCCGGCGATCGCCGCGTCGTTCTCCCGGACGATCCGCGGGAGTTCGCGGTAGAGACGTCCCTCCAGCGTCGGCAGCCCCGCACGGTGTTCCCGCAAGGCCTCGTCGACGGGGGCGAGGTGCGCCGTCGCCGAGTCGGAGAGCACGACCTCGAGTTCGCGCACGTGGTCGATCGTCATGCCGTAGCGGATCGAACCGCTGCCCGCCGAGTTGTTGCCGATCATTCCGCCGACGGTGGCGCGGTTGCTGGTGGAGGTGTCCGGTCCGAACATCAGCCCGTGCCCGGCAGCGGCCCGGTTGAGCTGGTCCTGCACGACGCCCGACTCGACCAGTGCGGTGCGGCCCTCCGCGTCGATCTCCACGATGCGGTTCATGTGGCGGGAGAGGTCCAGGACGAGACCGGGCCCGATGGTCTGCCCGGCCAGGGACGTACCGGCGCCGCGCGGCACGACGGGAATGCCCGCCTCGGCGGCGGCTCTCACGGCGGCCTGCACGTCGCCGGCGTGACGGGGGAAGACGACGCCCAGCGGCTTGATCGCGTACATGCTCGCGTCGCGGGAGAAGAGATGCCGGGTGTACTCGTCGAAGAGGACGTCGCCCTCGATCTCACCGCGCAGACGGGCCTCGACCTGACGGGCCGTCTCCGTGGTGGCGGCGGCGGAAGGTGCGTCGCCGCTGATCGCTGTCATGTGCTGCGGACTCCAAGTGCTCGTGGACGCTGCGGAACCGGCGCCTGCGCGGCGCCGCCGGGGAAGCGCGCGGGGTGTGGGTGCGACGGGCTGAGGTGGTCGGTCACTCCTCGTCGCGCAACGTCGTCAGGGCCGCGTCGAGACCGTCCGTGTGGACGGGGACCCCGGCGAGTTGGAGCCCCATCTGCACCCCTGCGAGCGTGCCCGCGAGGGTGAGGTCGCTGAGGTGGCCGAGGTGGCCGATGCGGAAGACCCGCCCCGCCAGGCGCCCGAGACCGGCGCCCAGCGACATGTCGAACCGCTCCAGGATGATCTTGCGGACTTTGTCGGCGTCGTGTCCGTCAGGCATCACCACGGCGGTAAGCGAGCCGGAGTGCTCCCGCTCGTCCTGGCAGAGAACCTCAAGTCCCCAGCCGCGCACGGCGGCGCGAGTGGCGGCGGCGTGCCGCGCGTGCCGGGCGAATACGTTGGGCAGGCCCTCCTCCTGCAGCATCCGCAGTGCCTCTTCGAGCCCGTACAGCAGGTTCGTTGCGGGGGTGTAGGGGAAGGAACCCTGCCGGTTCGCCTCGATGATGGGGCCCCAGTCCCAGAAGACCTTCGCCAGCCGCGCGGTCCGGCTCGCTGCGAGGGCCTTGTCGCTGACGGCGTTGAAGCTCAGGCCCGGTGGCAGCATCAGGCCCTTCTGCGAGCCGGCCACGGTGACGTCGACGCCCCACTCGTCGTGGCGGTAGTCGATGGAGCCGAGCGAGGAGATGGTGTCGACGAGCAGCAGGGCCGGGTGGCCCGCCTCGTCCATGGCGCGCCGGATCTCGGGGATACGGCTGGCCACGCCGGTCGAGGTCTCGTTGTGCACGACGCACACCGCCTTGATCGCGTGCTCGGCGTCGGCGGCGAGCCGTTCGGCGAGCAGTTCGGGATCGGCGCCGTGCCGCCAGTCGCCCGGGACGAAGTCGGTGGCGGTCTCGAGGCCCAGGGCATCCGCCATCCCGCGCCAGAGCGAGGAGAAGTGACCCGTCTCGAAGCTGAGGACGCGGTCGCCGGGGCTGAGGGTGTTGACCAGGGCCGCCTCCCAGGCGCCCGTGCCTGAGGCGGGATAGACCAGGACGGGGTCCGTGGTCCCGAAGACCGGCCCCAGTGCCTCCAGCAGACGCAGCGTCAGCGCCGAGAACTCCGGCCCCCGGTGGTCGATGGTGGGCGCCGACATGGCGCGGAGCACCTGGTCGGGGACGTTGGTGGGGCCGGGGATCTGCAGGAAGTGGCGACCGGTGCGCGGGGTCATGTTCCGGCTCCTCCCAAAGGGTTGTGCCGCTCAGCGGCACGCTGTATCGTCACGCGGCACGCTGGAGCCTAAGGTTCCCCCACGGAACGAGTCAATGGATGCAGAACGTCCTCAACGCCCTCCGGGCCCTCGAAGAAGTCGCCGTCCGCCAGCCGATCGGCGTCGCCGACCTGGCACGGGCCATGGGGCTGCCCAAGTCCTCCGTGCAGCGGACCCTGGTGACGCTGAAGGAGGCGGGGTGGATCCGCTCCACCGTCTCGGCTCCCACCCGGTGGGTCGTCACCACCAAAGCGCTGCACGTCGGCCGGCACGCCACTGACGAACTCGGCCTGCGGGACATCGCGTTGCCGGTGATGGAGGAGCTGCGCCGCCGCACCGACGAGACGGTCCACCTCGCGGTCCGCGAGGGCAGCAAGGTGGTGCTGGTCGAGCGTCTGGAGACCTCACAGCCCGTGCGGATCATCCTGCCGCTCGGCCAGAACCTCTCGGTGCACGCCTCCGCCAACGGCAAGGCGGTGCTCGCGGCCGACCTGGAGGACGCCGTCGAGCGCTACATCGCCCAGGGGCTCCGGGGATTCACCGAGACGACGATCACCGACGCGGCGCGGCTGCGTGCTGAATTGGCCAGGACCCGTGAACGGGGCTGGGCGACGAATGCCGGTGAATGGCGCTCGGACGTCTCGGCCGTCGCCTCGGCGGTCATCGGAGAGGCCGGGCTTCCGGTCGCGAGCATCAGTGTCAACGTTCCGACGAGCCGAATGTCGGACGAGGCGAGGCCCGTCTACGGCGCTCTCGTCAATGAAGCGGCCAAGAGAATCAGTGCAGCTCTGGGACGCGCGCACGAGGGAGGCGACGGCAGTTGAAGGATCCTCACGCGAACCCTTGACGCGCCCCGACCCCCCTCACATACTCACCCAAGGCGAAAACCGGATTCCGCTTCGCGGAATAGCTAGGCGTTTTGCGGGCAATCCCCAGAAGCGCTCGCAAGGGGCGGAGTCTCAGGCCCGGAAAGGCTTCTGATTACCGCTCGGACAGGTGCCGGCACGCCTTTGTACCGACCGTTCGACCGAAGGCGAGGAAGCCTCGTGTCAGATCATGTCATAGCCATCATCGGGTTGGTGCTGGTATTCGCCATCGCCACCTTCACGAAGGTCCACATGGGCGCGCTCGCCATCGTGGCAGCTTTTGTGGTCGGAAGCGGATTCGTAGGCAAGTCCGCGGACGACATATTCGGCGGTTTTCCTGGCGACCTGTTCGTTGTGCTCGTCGGTGTCACATTCCTTTTCGCCATCGCCAATAACAATGGAACGGTGAACTGGCTGGTCCAATCCGCGACACGGGCGGTGGGCGGCAGGATCGCGCTCATACCCTGGGTGATGTTCCTGGTCACGGCCGTTCTGACGGCGACCGGAGCGGTCGTTCCCGCGGCCGTGGGAATCATCGCTCCCATCGGCATGGGATTCTGTGTGCGCTACCGGATCAATCCGGTGCTGATGGGACTGCTCATCATCAACGGCGCCAGCGCCGGCGGATTCTCGCCGATCAGCATCTTCGGCAGCATCACGAACGGTGTCGTATCGCGGAACGAACTGGCCGGAAATCCGACGCTGCTCTTCGTCAGCTCGTTCCTCTTCAACGTGGCCCTCAGCCTCGTCGTCTTCTTCCTGTTCGGCGGACGCAGCCTCGTAGGCCGCCGGGCGGAGGACACGCAGAAGGCGACGGAATCCGGGGACGACGAGGGCGGTTCGCTGGTGACGGCGGGCGCACCTGCCGGGTCGGGCGACAAGCCCGGGCCGGAGACGGACGGCGGCACCGGAGCGACGGCCGTCAAGGGCGGCGGAACCCCCGCACCCGTGACTGCTCCCTCCGGTGCGGGCGGTACGACCCCCGTCGAGGAAGAGGAAGAGGCCGCACAGCTCACCGGCATCCGGGCCCTCACGCTGCTCGGGCTGGTCGGGATGGTCGTCGGGACGCTCTTCTTCGACCTGGACCCCGGCCTCATGGCACTCACCGTCGGCGTGGTGCTCACGCTCGTGAACCCCGCGTCCGCCAAGGGCGCAGTGGACGCCTGCGCGTGGTCCACGGTGCTGCTCGTCTGCGGCATCGTCACCTTCGTCACCATGATGGAGGACATGGGCACGATCGACTTCCTCGGTGACAGCGTCGCGGGAATCAACGCCCCCCTGCTGGCAGCCCTGTTGATCTGCTTCATCGGTGCCGTGGTCTCCGCCTTCGCCTCGACGACCGGAATCCTCGGCGCGCTCATCCCGCTGGCCGTGCCCTTCCTCCAGGGCGGTCACGTCGGGGCGGTCGGCATGATCATCGCGCTGGCCATCTCCTCGTCCGTCGTCGACTCCTCGCCGTTCTCCACCAGCGGTGCGCTCGTGACGGCGAATGCTCCGAAGGAGCAACGGGAGATGGTCTTCAAGAAGCTGATGGTCTGGGGATTCAGCATGGTCGCCCTCGCCCCTCCGGTGACGTGGCTGTTCTTCGTCATCCCGGGCTGGCTCTGAGCACGCACCTTCGCTCGGGCGTGCGCTGCGGACAACTTGCGGCGCACGCCCGATTGTTCGTGTCCGCTCGTGATTCCGTGGTGCGAGCCGCCCGCGTGCAGCTCGCGGCGGACCTGGCGCGTACGAGTCGGTGGCCGAGCGACGCCGCGTGCCCCTCGGATGGCATGATCCGGCGTGCGACACCCCGAACGCCCCGCGCCGCACGGCCCAGGGCAGCACAGCGGGAGCCGGCCCGGCAGGCCCGGCCCGACGGCTCAGATAGGCAGGCACCAGGCACATGGCTCAGATCAGTCCCAGCATCCTCTCGGCCGACTTCGCGCGTCTCGCCGAGGAGGCCGAAGCGGTGACCGGAGCGGACTGGCTCCATGTCGACGTCATGGACGGCCACTTCGTCCCCAACCTCACCCTCGGGGCACCCGTCGTCGAGGCGCTGAGCAAGGCGAGCGACATCCCTCTGGACTGCCACCTGATGATCGAGGAGCCGGACCGCTGGGCGCCGCAGTACGTGGAGGCGGGCGCCCGGTCCGTCACCTTCCACGCGGAGGCCGCCGGCGCACCCGTACGGCTCGCCAGGGAGATCAAGGCGCTCGGCGCCCGCGCGTCGATGGCGCTCAAGCCCGCGACGCCCGTCGAGCTCTACGAGGACCTGCTGCCCGAGCTCGACATGCTGCTGGTGATGACCGTGGAGCCCGGATTCGGCGGGCAGGCGTTCCTCGACATCATGCTGCCGAAGATCCGCCGGGCCCGGCAGCTCATGGACAAGCACGGCCTCGAGATGTGGCTCCAGGTGGACGGAGGGGTCTCCGCCTCCACCATCGAGCAGTGCGCCGAGGCAGGTGCGGACGTCTTCGTCGCGGGATCTTCCGTCTACAGCACCGACGACCCCGCCGCGGCCGTGCGGGGACTTCGCCAGCAGGCGGAGGAGGCGGCGCGCCGGACAGAGGCTCCTTCGGGCGGTGGCCACCTGTGACCCCCTGACCCGGTGCTTTTCCCGGGACACGGTGCCGATGCCCGTCGTTCGCAGGGGCTTCGTCCGGTGGATTCGGAACGCGCGTGCGGTGTGCGCACACTGGATTCAGGGTCCGGGACAGGCCGCGGAGCTGTCTGCAGGCGCAGGATTGGGATCGAGGTCACCCGGGATCTGCAAGGATGAACGTCCAGCGCTGAGGCGTACGTATGGCAAGACAGTGAGGTGAGTGCGGTGTCGTCGGGTCGGACCACACGAATGGGACCCGCCGAGCTCATGCAGGCGGCAGCCATGGCACGCCGCTTCTACCTTGAGGGCAAATCCAAGATCCAGATCGCGGACGAGTTCGGCGTGAGCCGCTTCAAGGTGGCGCGGGTGCTGGAGACGGCGCTGGAGCGCGACCTGGTCCGCATCGAGATCAGGGTTCCCGCTGAGCTGGACGCCGACCGCTCGGACGCTCTGAGGGCCCGCTACGGGCTGCGGCACGTGGTCGTCGTCGAATCCCCTTCCGAGGCGGTGGACGACGGCGCCGACCCGGAGAACCTGGGCGAGGTGGCCGCCGGCCTGCTCGGCGAGCTCGTCACCGAAGGGGATGTGCTCGGCCTGGCCTGGGGCCGTTCCACCATCCACACGGCTGCCGCGCTGCGCCAGCTGCCGCCCTGCACCGTCGTGCAGCTCACCGGCGTCTACGACGCGGGGACGGCCGACCGCGGATCCGTCGAGGCCGTACGTCGGGCTGCCGAGGTCGCCGGGGGAGAGGCGCACCCCGTCTACGCCCCGATGCTGTTGCCCGACCCCGCGACCGCCGCCGCACTGCGCAGCCAGACCGGCATCGCCCGAGCCTTCGAGTACTTCGACAAGGTGACGGTCGCCGCCGTGTCCATCGGCTCCTGGGAACCGGGCATCTCCACAGTCCACGACATGCTCAGCGACACCGAGCGCGAGCACTACTCCTCGCTGGGTGTCGCCGCCGAGATGTCCGCCCACCTCTTCGACAAGAGCGGCCGCCGCATCGGACGTGACCTCGGGGAGCGCTGCATCACCGTCGAGGCCGAGCGGCTGCGCCGGGTCCCCGAGGTGATCGCCATCGCCGGCGGCCAGCGCAAGGCGGAAGCCATCGGCGCGGTCCTGCGCTCCGGCCTCGTCACGAGCCTCGTCACCGACACCGCCGCCGCCGACTATCTGCTGACCGAGGCCGAGCCCGGGCCGAAGCCCGCGCTGGAGCGTGCCGACCCGGACGGCTCCTAGGCGCCCTTTCCGCCGACCGCTCGCGGTCCCCGGCCACCGGCCCGGCCACTGGCGGTCGGTGCCGTCGTGCGCGCGGGCCCTTCGGGTTCCTGGCGCTGTGCAGGCAGGGCTTACCGGGTGCGGCTGGGGCCCTGTACGCCCTGCGGGTTACCCTCGTGCTCGCCGCTCCGTGCGGCCCGTATCGCACTCTCCGAGGAGGCAGAGGCAGCCATGACCACGCAGCGCACCAAGCTGCCGGGAGTCGGCACGCAGTACGACATCGAGACCCGGGCGGGCCGCCACATCTCCGTCGTCGCCCATCAGGACGGGCGGCGTTTCCTCGGCTTCTACGAGCCCGACGACCCCGACGCCTGCCAGGCCACGGTGCCGCTCGACTCCGACGAGGCCGCGTCCCTCGCCGCGCTGCTCGCGCCGCCCGACACACCCGCGCTCGGCACCGGCGAGATGGACCTGGACCTCGTCACCGAGCGCATCGCGGTGACGACCCAGTCGCCGTACCGCAGCCGCGCGCTCGGAGAGACCCGGGCCCGCACACGCACCGGCGCCTACATCGTCGCCGTGCTCCGCCGCACGGGGCCGCACCCGTCTCCCGGGCCGGAGTTCCGGCTGGAGGCGGGCGACGAGGTCGTCGCCGTCGGCACCCGCGAAGGGGTCGACGAGCTCACCCGCATCATCAGCGGCACCTGACGGGCCGCACACAGGGACGGGCCGTCCTGGCCGGTCCCGGCCGGTCCCCGCGAGGAGAACGCAGCAGGGACCGGCGGTAGAGAAGGGGACAGGTCGAGCCCGTGCACGACACCACCGTTCTGCTCATCGAACTGGGCGCCGTGATTCTCGGACTGGGCCTCGTCGGGCGCTTCGCGGGACGCATCGGCATGTCACCGATCCCGCTCTACCTGTTGGGCGGCCTCGCCTTCGGGCACGGTGGCTTCTTCCCCCTCAACGCCAGTGAAGGGTTCATCGAGGTCGGCGCCGAGATCGGGGTGCTCCTGCTCCTGTTGCTGCTCGGGCTCGAGTACACCGCGTCGGAGCTCGTGACGAGCCTGAAGACCCAATACCCCTCCGGAATCGTCGACTTCGTACTCAACGCCGTGCCCGGCGCTCTCGCCGGGCTGCTTCTCGGCTGGGGGCCGGCGGGGGTCCTGGCGCTCGCGGGCGTCACCTGGATCTCCTCCTCGGGAGTGATCGCGAAGGTCCTCACCGACCTGGGCCGCCTCGGCAACCGGGAGACCCCGGTCATCCTCGGCATCCTCGTCATGGAGGACCTGTCGATGGCCGTGTATCTGCCGCTCCTCACGGCGCTGCTCGCCGGAGTGGGAGTGGCGGGCGGCAGCGTCACACTGCTGGTGGCCCTGGGCACCGTCGGGGCCGTTCTGTACGTCGCGCTGCGGCACGGGCGGGTCATCAGCCGCGCCGTCAGCTCCGACACCCCGGAGATGCTGCTGCTCGTCGTCCTCGGACTGACGCTGCTCGTGGCCGGGATCGCGCAGAAGCTCCAAGTCTCCGCCGCGGTCGGTGCGTTCCTCGTCGGCATCGCGCTCTCGGGGGAGACCGCGGAGAACGCGCGGGCCCTGCTCACGCCGCTGCGAGATCTCTTCGCGGCCGTCTTCTTCGTCTTCTTCGGGCTGTCGACGTCGCCGTCCGAGATCCCGCCGGTGCTCTTCCCCGCCCTGCTGCTCGCCCTGGCCACCATCGTCACCAAGATCGTCACGGGCTGGTACGCGGCCAGGCGTGCCGGGATCAGCCGCCGCGGGCGGCTGCGTGCGGGCGGCGCGCTCGTCGCACGCGGGGAGTTCTCCATCGTCATCGCCGGGCTCGCCGTGAGTGCCGAGCCGCGCATCGGCCCGCTCGCCACGGCGTATGTGCTGCTGCTGGTCATCGCGGGCCCGCTGGCCGCCCGCTGGACCGATCCCGCGGTCGGCGCGCTGCGGGGGCTGGTGCTGCGCCGCCGCGCCCGTGCCGCAGGGAGCGGTAAGGACACGTCCGCGGATCCGAGCGGCGACGTGCAGCCGGTGAAGCGCTGACGGAGCGTCCCGGGCGGGAGCGGAAGGGGCCTGTGCGCCGTGGGAATCCTGTCCCGACGGGTCGTGCCCGGGAGGTCCAACGCCTCGGCACAGGGGGCGACTTGAGCGGACATGGTCCATATGTACGGCAAGAATTCTGTGTGCTTTGACAGAAGTCTCGACCGGCATTCCCAGGCTCCTTAGAATGCGTTCGGGACTTCCTACTTGTCGGACTTGCCAAGGATGCCCGGCATTGTGCTTCCGCCTTGCCGCGGCATGGACCACTTTGCATTCCGGAGAAAGTGAAGCTCCCCGACCGAATCCCAGGCCATCGCGAGCACACCGCTCTCGAACTGCGTACACGGGGGCGCAGCACGTGAAAAACGACCAGCACGTGAAGTACGACCAGTTGGCAGAGACGACCATCTGCGGCGAATCCGGTTCTGTTCTGATGCCGGCCGCAAAAGGCCTGGACCAGAAGGAAACCGGGGGACACACGCATGCGTTTTCAGCTTCTGGGGCCGTTGAGCATCGCAGACGGAGACAGCGCTGTAGTTCTCCAGCCGTCCAAGCCGACGAGTCTTCTCGCCGCCTTGCTCTCGCACCCCAACACCGTTGTCGCCACGGGCTATCTACTCAGAGCCCTCTGGGACGATGAGCAGCCCGCCACTGCAAGAGCCGCTCTGCAGACGTGCGTTCTGCGGCTGCGGAGGATCTTCTCCAAGTACGGCATCGCCAACAGCGCGATAGAGGCCGTCCCCGGCGGCTACCGCATGCCCGCCGACGCCGGCACGCTCGACCTCGTCCACTTCCGTGAACTGGTCACAAGGTCGCGTCAGGCCGAGGACGTGGAGAGCGAGCTCTATCTGCTCCAGGAAGCCCTGGCCCTGTGGCAGGGACCGCTCCTCGCGAACGTCTCCTCGCAGATGCTCCACCGCGACGAGGTGCCCCGCCTCACCGAGGAGCGGCTGCGGGCGCTGGAGCGCGCCTGCGACATCGAACTCGCGCTGGGACGCTGCCGTCAGGTCCTGGTGGAGTTGTGGGAGGCGGCACGGACGCACCCCGGGCACGAACGATTCTCCGAACAGCTCATCGAGGCGCTGTACCGCACGGGACGGCAGGCCGAGGCGTTCGCCGAGTACCGCCGGGTCAAGACCCGCCTGAAGGAGGAACTCGGCGTCGATCCGGGTCCTTCGCTGCAGCGGCTCGAACTGTCCATCCTCCGTGGCGACGACCTCGGCGGGACCGTCTCCGGCCATGCGCCGCCAGCCCTGCCGCCGGCGGCCGGTGTGCCGTCCATCGCGGTGAGCACTCCGACCGCCGTCGAGGACGGGACAAGGTCCGCGAGCCGGGCGGGTTCCGGCCAAGTGACGGTCGCCGCACCGGTTCCCGCGACGGTGCGTCCCGTCTCGTGCTTCACGGGACGCACCGCCGACGACGAAGCGATCGGCGAGCGCCTGACGCGCGATCAGGCCGCCGTCCCGGGCCTTGTCGTCGTCACGGGGGCGCCGGGCATCGGCAAGACGGCGCTCGCCCTCCACACCGCCCACAGGGTCCGGGAATCGTTCCCCGGCGGCTGTCTCGTGCTGCCCATGGTCCGGAGCGACGGCAGCACCGTCACCGCCGACGAGGCGTGCGCAGCCCTGGACGCGGCGGACGCGGCCGACGTGACGGGGGGACGGACGCTGATCGTGTTCGACGATGTGGCCGCCGCCGACCAGGTACGTCCACTGCTGCCGACCACACCCGGCAGCGCCGCGATCGTCACGAGCCGACGCGGTCTGGCCGGGCTCGTCGCCACTCACGGCGGACACGTGCACCGGCTGGGCACCTTCCGGCCGGAGGAATCACGGCAGTTGCTGATGAACACCCTCGGCGCGCAGCGGGTGGAGGCGGAGCCGGAGGCGGCCGACCGGCTGGCTGCACTGTGCGGTCACTTCCCACTGAGCCTGCGCATCGCAGCGGCACGGCTGCTGACCCGGCCGACGCTGCGGATCGCCGACTGCGCCGACTGGCTCACCGAGGATCCGCCGGCCCGGCTCGCGCTCACCGACGACCCCCGGATGTCCGTCCCGAACACCTTCCAGGGGGCGTTGGACCGCCTGGAACCCCACCTGGCAGAGGTGTTCGTGCGAGTGGGCAGCGGCCCCAGCGCGGCCTTCTCGGGTCTGGACGTACCCGGGATCCCGGGTACGGGGCCGCCCGCGGCAGCGGAGGAATTCCTCGAACAGCTCGCGGACGCGGGGCTGTTGGAGGAGGGCCCGCCCGGCCCGTACCGCATGCATGAGCTGCTGAGGTGCTATGCGCGTCGACTTTCCCGCGACCAGGGCCGTGACCCCGGCGGAGGAGCGGCGCCGGGAGCGGCGACCGGCGGAAGCGCCGGGGCCCAGGACCGACAGCACTGACAGCACCGGCCCCGCTGTCGGCCGCCCCGGGCGCCGCCCGGACCTCCCGCCTCAACCCGTACTGCCGCACCGCCGTACCGCACTGCACCGCACCTGCACCGTCCGCGCAGCGTCGCCCACCGCGCGGGCCGCCCACCGACCACCAGGGGTGTCACCACATGGCCACAGCCGCCTACGACGCCGTAGCCGCGTCCCGTCCGCGCATACGCCGTGACGTGCTCTTCACCGAGACACCCGACGGGGTGCTCTTCCACACCGCCGACGGCGGCTTCCAGCTGACCGCCAAGTCGGCATACCGCTTCGCCTCGCTCATCGTTCCGCACCTGGACGGAGAGAACTCCGTCGCCGAGATCAGCGCGGGATTCGGCGATCGGCAGCGCGCGATGCTCGGAGAACTGGTCAGGACGCTCTACGCCCGCGACTTCGCCCGGGACGTCCCCGTCCCCGACGGCGAGCCCGGCGAGGAAGGCTTCCCGACGCCCCAGGCGGCACGCCGCTTCGCCACGCAGATCGCCTACGTCGACCACTATGCCGATGAGCCCGGGCGCCGCTTCCAGCGTTTCCGCGAAGCGCGCGTTGCCGTCGTGGGCGAGGACGAAACCGCCCGCTGGTGCGCGCTCGGCCTGATACGCAACGGCGGGGCAACCATCGGTCTGCTGCCGGGAGTTGCGCGGGCGGACATCGACGCGGAAGCAGCGGAAGCAGCCGCCGACGGATGCCCGGTGGAGCTGATCACGCTCGGAGGCGGTGGCGCGGCAGACGGCGCGCTCTCGTGGGGCGAGCTGGATCCCTTCGACATCGTCCTGGTCACCGGAGGACCGCGCGCCGCGCAGAGGCTCCTGCCGCTTCTGCGCGAGGGCATCCCCGAGGGCACCGTGGTCGTGCCGGCCTGGTCGTTCGGTGAACTCGCAGTCATGGGGCCGCTGATGGCGCGAGAGCGTCCCGGCTGCCTCTGCTGCGCGCTGCTGCGCCTGGGATCCGGTGGCGGTTCCCGCGCCGGCTCCGCCGCCGTCGCGGCCGACGTGTGGAGCTCCCTCGCTCTGCCCGGCGCCGGTCCGGTGGGCGGGGAACCAGGCCGTCCGCAGGCCGCGATGATCGGCAACATGCTCGGCTACGAGGTCTTCCGGTTCACGACAGGGGCGCTGAGCGCCGAGACCGACGGCCAACTCGTGATCCAGGACATGGCCTCCCTGGACGTCACATCCGAACCGCTGCTGCCGCATCCACGGTGCACCCTGTGCACGCCGGCCGCCCGGGGCGGGGAGAGAGCCGCAGTCGGGACGGGCGACGGGGAAACCGCCGCGGTGCCCGCGGAGTTCGCAGGGCCGGCCGCGCTTGCCGGGCCTGCCGGGTCCGTCGCGGACGAGGCGGCCGTCGACCTGTCGTCCGCCGGCACCGCCGAGGTGCCGATGCCGACCGCCGCGACGGCACGTGACGCCGACGCCCTCGTCGAAGAGCTCAACCGCCGCTCCACGCTTGTGCGTTCGCATGTGGGGGTCTTCACGCGCTTCGCGGACGAGGAGCTCACCCAGCTGCCGCTGAAGGCCGGAATCGTCGAACTGGGCCTCGGGCACGGTTCGTTCCGCCGCATCGCCGCATTCGACGTGCACCACGTCGCCGGTGCCCGAATGCGGGCGCTCGATGCGGCTGCGGGTGTCTACGCCGAACACGTCGTGCCCACCCGGGCGTTGCCCACGGGAGCGGCGCCGTCCGGAGCACGCGAGTCGCTGCGCGTCGTCGGCCCGGGTGACCTCGTCACCTCCAGCGGCACGGGTGCGGCTGCGGGGGATGTCACGGCGTGGACCGTCGCGACGTCGCTGGTCACCAAGGAGCGGGTGCTCGTGCCGGCAGCCGCGGTGCGCCCCTTCGGCGCCGGGAACGCGGACCGGTTCGTCGAGCCGACGAGCGCCGGCACGGGAGCCGGCCCCTCGCTCGCGGACGCGGCCGCACGCGGCCTGCTCTCCGCACTCGGGTACGACGCGCTGATGCGATCCGTACGCGGCACGGCGGCCGCGCCGGCGGAGACGCCAGACCCCGGAGCGGACGGGCCCGGGGCCGAAGCCGAGCCCGAACTGACCTTCCTCGTACGGTCGATGGAGCAACTCGGGCTCGACTGGGAGCTGCTCGACCTCGGGGAGAGCGCGCGAAGCCGCGTCCATGTGCTGCTTGCGCGCTCGGGCACGAGGTGGGCGGTCGGCAGCGAAACCAGCCGGCGGGCCGCGGCCGTCGCCGCGCTACGGGACCTGCTCGGGCAGATCCAGCTCGGCCGGGAGGACGAGGACCACGTCGATACCGGCGATCCGCTGCTGAGGGACTTCGCGCCGGGCACCCTGACCGTCGCCGACGCCGCCCCCGCGCCGGACGGGGCCCAGGACCCGGGGACGTGGACGGACGTACTGGAGAGGCTGCGGGCCGCGGGCCGGGACGCGCTGCTCGTCCCGACCGGCTCGGCCGATCTCGCGAGCGCGGGGATCACCACCGTTCGTGTGCTGCTCACCGAGGGCACCGGTCATGACGCTCACTGACACCGCCACTGCCACCGTGCGGAACCGGCACAGACAGCCGGACGGACAGGCGGGCTTCGACGAGGACGCCCTCGCCGTGCTGCTGCGCCGCAGCCTCGTGAGGCTCGGCGGCCCGGACACGCATGTCACCGCGCTCGGCTGCCGCGACGAGTTCGCCCCGCCCGGCGACGGTGCCGCCCAGGGCGGCGGGCCCGGGGCGTACCCCGTGCACATCTACGGGCGACACGCGATCATCGGGCCGAGTCCCCATCACGACGGTCCGTCAGGCGCCGGTGTCCGCGGCTGCCGTCGCTGTCTGGCACGGCGCTGGCAGGCGGTGCGCTCCGTCTCCCTGCGCGACGCGCTCGAGACCGGCGGTGGGACCCGGGCCGCCGGCGAGTGGCCGCACGGCACGCCCTTCGCCGTCGACGCCGTGGCAGCCCTCGTCAGTGCCCTGCGGCAGCGGCCTGCCGACGGGCCCTTCCCCGAGGTGCATCTGCTCGACCTCGGCACCCTGACCGTGCGCCACTACCCCCTCGTGCCGGACCCGGAGTGCCCGAGCTGCGGCACCCCCGCCGCCGACTCGGACGAGGCAGCGCGCATCGTGCTGCGGCCCGCCCCCGAACACCGGCCCGGCACCTTCAGGGTGCGCCCGCTCTCCTCCTACGACATCGAGGTGCCCGCGTTCGCCAACCCCGTGTGCGGCGCCCTGGGGCCGTCCGTCGTGCACGATGTGTCCTCGACCTCGACGTCCGCGGCCATCGGCTGCTTTTCCATGCGCTCCGGCGAGTATCTGAGAGAGACCTTCTGGGGAGGCCACACACCGTCCTTCACGGCCAGCGCCCGCGTCGGGGTGCTGGAAGGCCTCGAGCGCTACGCCGGGATGCGGCCGCGGGCCAAGACCACCCGGGTGTACGGCTCGCTGAAGGAGATGGGGGAGCGGGCCGTCGACCCTCGGCGGGTCGGTCTGTACTCCGAGGACTTCCACCGGGACAACCCGCGGGTCGTGCCCTTCGCGCCGGACCGCCGCATCCCGTGGGTCTGGGGATACTCGCTGCGCGACGAGGCACCGCGGCTCGTGCCCGAGGTGCTGACGTACTACCACGCGCCCGGTCTGGAGAACCGGTTCGTTCAGGAGAGCTCCAACGGCTGCGCGTCGGGCGGCTCCTTGGAGGAAGCGGTCTACTTCGGGCTGATGGAGGTCATCGAGCGGGACGCCTTCCTGCTGGCCTGGTACGGGCAGCAGCCCCTGCCCGAGATCGATGCCGCCACGAGCAGCAGCGCCGCGACCCGCCACATGACCGACCGGCTCGCGATGTACGGGTACCGTGCCCGCCTCTTCGACACCCGGATCTCCTTCCCGGTTCCTGTGGTGACCGCCGTGGCCGAGCGGTTCGACGGCGGCACGGGCCGGATGTGCTTCGGTGCCGGCGCGGGCGTCGACCCCGAAGCGGCCCTCGAGGGTGCGCTCTGCGAGATCGCCACCGACGCGGTCAATCTGCCCGGCCGCACGGAGGCGGAGGAGGCACGACTACGCGCCATGGCCGCCGACTTCGGCAAGGTCACGGCACTGCACGACCATCCCCTGCTCTACGGCGTACCCGAGATGGGCCGCTACGCCGACTTCCTGCTGCGGCAGACCGATGCGGCCGAGGCGCGGACCGTTGCCGCGCTCCGGCCGGCGGGCGCTCCGCCCCCGGGAGGAATGCGCGGGCACCTGGAGCGATGCGTGACGTGGGTGAGCGACGCGGGATTCGACGTCGTCGTCGTCGACCAGACCATGCCCGAGCAGCGCACGCTCGGCCTCCACACCGTCAGCGTCCTCGTACCGGGCCTGCTCCCCATCGACTTCGGCTGGTCGCGACAGCGTGCCCGGACCATGCCGCGGATGCGCACCGCGCTGCGCGAGGCGGGGTTGCGAACGGCCGACCTGGCCCCTGAAGACCTCAACCCCGCACCGCACCCGTTCCCTTGACCGGCAGCCGCGCAGAAAGGAGACCTCACGTGGGTTACGCCCGTGACTACGCGGACGCCATCAAGCACCGCGCCAGAGTCCCAATGGAGCCCGCCGGTTTCGTGCCCGACTGGGCCGACCGTCCCAGGAAGGGCAAGCACTACCCGGAAGCCGCGTGTTTCCCGCTTCCCGACACCGGGTTCCCGGGCGACGCGAGCGCCGCCGCGGGCTGCCTGCCCGGCCGGGCCCCTCAGCCCGGTGAGCAGTTCACGCTGCCCCTGCTGTCGGGGATGCTGCAGGACTCCTACGGTCTGGTGGGCCGCCGGCTGGGGGTGCAGGCCAACACCGACCTCGCAGCCCTGCCCCACTACACGCAGACCAACTGGTCGCGGGGAGCGGCCTCCGGCGGGGGGCTCTACCCGGTCAGCGTGTACTGGGTGAACGGGCCCAGCGGCTCCCTCACGCCCGGCGTGCACTACTACGCCAACCAACGCCACGCCATGCAGCGGCTGTTGACGGGTGACGTGTCGGGCGAGGTGAGAGAGGCCGTCGGCTGCGGGCAACGGGGCCCGCGCACCGACCAGTTCCTCGTGCTGGGCATCAAGTACTGGCAGAACTCCTTCAAGTACAACAGCTTCTCCTTCCATGTCGTCAGCATGGACATCGGCACGATCCTGCAGAGCTGGCGCATGTGGGCACGCTCGCGGGGGCTGTGCGTCGAGCCGCTGATGTGGTTCGACGAGCCGCGTCTGAGCCGGCTGCTGGGGCTTCCGGAACGGCAGGAAGGTGTGTTCGCGGTCGTACCGCTCGACTGGGGGGAGCGGGAGCCGTCGAGGGACCGTGACGAACCTGAGCGGGATCCATGCAGAGGGCGTGGTGCAGCAGTTCGGCACGCCGACGTCGAACTCTCCCGCACCGTCCTGGACTTCGACATCCTCGAACGCGTCCGCGCCGCGACCGCCGAGAACTCCACGGCCCGCCCCGAACGGGGCGCGCTCGCCCCCGCGGAGGTGCGCGCCCTGCCGGACACCGGCGACCCGCTGCCGCTGCCGTCCCCGCACACGGAGCCGGTCACCATGCGCGACGCGCTGCGTCGGCGGCGCAGCAGCTTCGGCCGCTTCGACGCGCGGCGCCCGCTCACTCCCGGACAGCTCGGCACCGCGCTGGCCGCCTCCGCGTCCGTGACGCTGGAGACCGACGCCGAACCTCGCGGAGGCGCCCGGCTGATCAAGCTGTACGCCTTCGTCAACCACGTCGAGGGCATCGAGCCCGGGGCCTACGAATACGACCCCGACGCCCACGCGCTCCGCCTCGTCTCGGAAGGCCCGCACGGCGAATTCCTGCAGAGGAACTACTTCCTTGCGAACTACAACCTCGAGCAGAGCGGTGCCGTGCTCGTTCCCGCCGTCCGTACGACCGCGGTGCTGGACGCGGTCGGCGACCGCGGATACCGGCTGTACGGGGCCACCACGGGTGCCGTCTCCCAGGCCTTCTACACCGTCTGCACCGCCATGGGACTCGGAGCGGGCGTCGCCCTCGGCTTCGACAACGTCTCCTACATCGAACGGCTGCGCCTGGAACGCACCGGGGAGACACCGCTGCTGATCATGCTGCTCGGCCATGAGCGGCCCCGGCCCGCCGACTTCCGCTACGAGATCGCCCGATAAGGGATGGGGGAGCCCGCCATGGCCTCTGTGCCGATGACGACCGCGACAGCGGCCACCACGACCGCGACGGAGACGGACGCAGCCGTCATGACCGCAACGACGGCCGCGGCAACGGTGTGGGAACCCGGCCGCCGCTTCATGCTCCGCGCCGCCGGGCTGCCACTGGAATCCGTGCAGGCGCTGCGCTGCGAGGAGAGCAGCCGGTGGGCCGAGGAGGTGCTGGCGGCGGAGGAACGGCTGCTGAAGCGCGCCGCCGTGCTCTCCGACGTCCTGCACGGTCTCGTGGCGACCACCGACGCCGGCGTCCGCGGCACGGGCGACGGGGTCCGCCGCCGGCTGCTGACGCTGCGCCGGCAGATGTTCAACAACCAGCTCCCCGCCGCCCCGGCCGCCGCCGCGGAACTGATCGCCGCACTGGACGCCGACGCCGGGAAGCAGACCGCCGAGTGGCTGGAGGAGAGGCAGCGGCTGGAGGAACTGCGCGCCCACGGGGCCCAGTTGCTCGCCGCCGACGCGGCACGCAGCCGTGCGGCGCTGCGGGAGCTGCTGGCCGAGCCCCGGCTGCGGCTGGGTCTACTGCTCGCCTCACCGACCCTGGACGGCCAACTGGAGGGGTATCTGCGCAGGGCGGCCGCGGGGGAGGCTCCGGACAAGCGCATGCGCAAGATCGAACGCTCCCTGATGGCCTACGTCCACCGGACGGCCTGCAAGACCAGCCCCTTCAGCACCTTCACCGGCGTGGCCACCGGCCTCTTCGCGGAAGGCGGCGAACTCGGGGACGAGGACACGGAGATCACCCTCGGCTCCCGGTGGGAGAGCCATGTGCGTCTCAGCGTCGTGGTGCTCGGCAGGCTCACCGAGCTGATCGTCGCCGACCCCGCCAGGCGCGGCGACCTGCCCGTCCGTCTCGCCTCGGGATGGGGACGCGACGCCGACCGGGTGCGCTACGTCCGCCGCTCGGTGACCGCCGGCGACGACAGCGCGACGGTCACCTTCGACTCGGCCGAGGACCGGCTGTACTTCCTCCGGCGCAGCGGCATCCTGGACCGGCTGCTGGGCCTCTTCGAGGACCGCGCCGAGCTGCGCCACCACGAACTGGCGGACTGGCTGCGCGCCGAGCACGACGCGCCGCCCGAGCAGTGCGAGAGCTACCTCTCCGCACTTCACCAGCTCGGCATGATCCAGGTGCCCTGCCTGGACACCGACGTCCACAGCCCCGACCCTCTGCGCTCGTTCCAGGGCGCGCTGCGCGGCATCGGGCGGCCCTGGGCACGCCGAACCGCGGACGCCCTCGACGGGCTCGCGGAAGCCCTCGCGGCCTACCCTTCGGCCGACGCGGCGGAACGCGCCCGGCTCCTCCGGGAGTTGCGCGACATGCTGCACAGCATCCAGCGGGACCTGGGTGCGCCGCGGGCGAGCATGCCGCAGACCGTCCTGTACGAGGACGTCGGCGCGGGCAGGGACCTTGCGTGCCGCTGGCAGGGCCTCGGAGGGCGGGCCGGCAGCGAACTGCGGCGCCTGGAGAGCGTTCTGCCCGCCTTCGACGTGACGCTGCCGCAACGGGTCACGTTCAAGGGGTTCTTCCTCGCTCGATACGGGCACGGCGGACGCTGCGACGACCTGCTCGGGCTGGTGCACGACTTCCACGAGGACTTCTTCGACCAGTACCTCTCCTTCACCGCCCGCCGCCGGGCGTTCGACGACGAGGGCGAATACGTGCCCGAGGAGAACTGGCTCGGCCTGCCCGGCATCAGGGCGCTCGACTCGGCGCGGCGCGTCTTCACCGCGCGGATGCGGGAGCTGTGGGACGGGTGGCACGAACGCGGCGACGCGACCGGTGAACTCCACCTGGGTGAGGATCACTTGGAGGAGGTGGCGGCACAACTCGCGCCGCTCGCTTCACGATTCGCGCCGCAGACCCATCACGTTCAGCTGGCGCGGCAGGACGGAGCGCCCCTGGTCGTGGTCAACCGCTCCTACGGCGGCCTCTCCTTCCCCTTCAGCCGTTTCACGCACGTCTATGACGGGCCCGCCCCGGCGGACGGCGCGACTCAGGACCAGGACCAGGTCGAGGAGTTGGGGCAGGCGCACCGCGATGACCTTTCCGCCGGGCTGCGCGAGACCGCCGAGGCCGTGACACCACCCGGCGCCGTGCTGGCCGAGGTCACCGGCGGCGCCGTCACCAGCAACCTCAACCTGCACGGCCGGCTGACGGCATACGAGATCGTCTGCCCCGGTGAGACGTCCTCCGTCCCGGAGGAGTCCCGCATCCACCTCGAGGATCTGTACGCCGAGCACGACGAGGCGAGCGACCGGCTCGTGCTGCGCTCGCGGCGCCTCGGGCGTGAGGTGATCCCCGTCTATCTCGGATATCTGGTACCGCTCGCGCTTCCCGAGATCCCCCGTACGCTGCTGCTTCTCTCGCCCTCGTCGATGGCACGGCTGGACGTGTGGGGCGGGGTCACCGAAGGACCCGCACACCAGGGCGTGACCGTACGGCCGCGCGTGCGGCACGGTTCGCTCGTCCTGAGCCGCCGCAGCTGGACCACGACCGCGCCCTGCCTGCCCACGGCGGCACGGACGGGCGACGTCGGCGAGCACGGGTGGTTCCTGGAGTGGCAGCGCTTCAGGCGCGAACACTCCCTGCCCGCCCAGGTGTTCGCGACCGTGAGCCCGGGCGGCGGGCGTGGGGGATCGGGGGCGAGGCCGCCGGGCAAGCCCGTCTTCGTCGACTTCGGCAGCGTCCTGTCCCTCGCGGCCTTCGAGGCACTGCTCAAGAGCGGTGAGGACCGGGTCGTGCTGCGCGAGATGCTCCCGGCCGCGGACGGCCTTCATGTCCGGTCCGGGCGGGGCGCCCACGTCGCCGAACTGGCCGTCGAGACCTTCACGTTCACCCCGTCGGAGAAGGAGACACCGTGATGCAGGAGCAGACCCGGGCTCCCGGCGAGTGGCAGGCCGTGCACATCTTCTACGCCGCCAACCCGCAGCCCCTGCTGGTCAAGTGCATCCGGCCGCTCGTCGCCTCCTTGGAGGACGACGGGCTGCTCGCCGGTCACTTCTTCCTCAACTACTGGCTGGAAGGCCCTCATGTACGGCTGAGGCTCAGACCCGCGAGAGCCGAGGACACCGCCGAGGTACGCCGCCGCGCCGAGGAGGCGATCGACGCCTTCCTGCGAAGCCGCCCCGCGCTGTACGAGGTCGACACGGGCTTTCTCAACGAGTTCTACAACTCCCTGTTCGAGATCGAGTTCCCGAAGGGCGACCGCAGCGCGTTCATGGGCGAGGACGGCCGGATGAATCTGCGCCCCAACAACTCCCGCTCCTGGGAGCCCTATTCGCCCGAATACGGCAAGTACGGGGGTCCCGCCGGGGTGGAGCTGGCCGAGTGGCACTTCGCGCACTCCAGCGACCTGGTCGCTCAGGCCTTCAGCTCCATGAACCTGCACCTGCGGACCGTCCTCCTGGGCACGTCCGCGCAGCTGATGATGGTCATGCTGAGCTGCTTCCTGCCCGACGCCCGCAAACAGGCCGACTACCTCGATCAGTACTACGAGTTCTGGCACCGGGCCTTTCCCGGAACGGGGTTCATCGGCTCGGAGGAGTACGACCGGAACTACGCGCAGACGGCGCCGGGCCTCGGCCGCCGGTACCGGGAGATCAGACGGGCGGTGGCGGCCGCGCGTCCCGACGCGGGGCGGGGTGACGGAGCCGCTGACCAGGTGAGGCTGCCCGCGTTCCTCAGCGGCTGGTCGCGGCACTGCTCGGAACTGCGCGAGCGCGTCGTGCAGGCGGCAGAGCGGGGTGAACTCGTCTTCGCCTTGCCCGACGACGAGGACGCCTCACCCACGACGGACCTGGCCGTCGTGCTGCCGACGCTGCTCTCCCCGTACATGCATATGACGAACAACCGCCTGCATGTGACGATCCGCGACGAGGCATACCTGGCGCACATCCTCGGACGGGTGCTGCGTGAGGACCTCGACGGCGCGCGGCAGCACGAACCGGCGGTAGGACCGTGAGCGCACAGCCGCAGGGGCTGAACTCCCAGCGCCCCGCACTCGGACCGGACGTTCTGATAAGCCCGCCTCTTCTGCGCGCCGCAGCGACCGTCCACGTCATCAAGATCCGGGGCACCGGCGCCTCGTTCGAGGTCGGGCCCAAGGAGCACTTCCTCATCTCGCGGCTCGACGGCTCCAGCACCCTGGAGGAGATCGGCGCCGAGTACGCCCGCAGCTTCGGCAAGCGCCTCGGTGAGGCCAACTGGCGGCAGCTGCTGGGGCTTCTCGGCACCCGTGGCCTGCTGGAGGGCAGCCGCGCCGGTGCGGCGGCGGCCCGTCCCGCAGCGCACGAGCATCCCGCCCGCGCCGCCACCGCACCGGCCCGGGGTCCCGTCGCGGGCAACCTCCTCAAGGGCCGGGTCCGGATGGTGGCCGACGCGCAGGCCACCACCACGGCCCTGCACCGGGTGCTGCGGCCGCTGCTGCGCGCCCCGTTGCTGCTGGCGCTCCTCGCGGCCACCGGCGGCATGGAGGTGCTCATCGCCGCGAACCTGACGGAGCTGGGGCGGGACACCTGGTGGCTGCTGCGGCACCCCGTGGCGCTGCTGGCGGTGTGCACCGTCATCTGGTTCAGCATCGCGCTGCACGAACTCGCCCACGGAGTGGCCGCGCGACACTACGGCGGCACCGTCGGGGAGATCGGGCTGCGCTGGCGGCTGCCCGTGGCGATCATGTACTGCACCGTCGAGGACTACCTGTTTCTGCGCCGGCGGAGAGATCAGTTCGTCGTCGCCGGGGCAGGCGCATTCATGAACCTGGTGCTGCTCCTGCCCGCCGCGGCCTGGTGGTCGGTGCTGCCGGCGGACGACTCCACGCGCAAGGTCCTCTCCGGGCTGCTGCTCCTGGGCAGCGTCCAGGCGCTGGCGAATCTCCTTCCCCTGCCGCCGCTGGACGGTTACACCATGCTCAGCCACGCCCTGCGGGTCTCCGGCTACGCGCCGGAGAGCGGCCGCTACATCCGGCTGCGGCTGCGTGACCGGGCGGCCGCGTCGTCCTATCCGCGCCGGGCGCGCGTCCTCTACACCGCCTACGGCGTCGGTTCTGCCGCGCTTGTCTGCGCCCTGCTGGCGGGGCTGGTCACCGCGGTGTACTTCCTGCTTCTTTCGCCAAGTTCCGCCTGAGCACCTTCAGTTACGCAAAGATCCACCAGATTCCAGCGAGTTCGATCCGTCCAGTTCCCACGGCAAACCGGTACGAGGAGCCACGAGTTGACATGACCGAGGCAAGGGCTGTGCAGACAGAAACACAGAAGACCCACGCGGAGACGACGATCTCCGTGGAGGAGATCCGCAAGCGCTATGGCGACCGCGAGGCCGTGGCCGGAGTGTCCCTGGAGGTGAGGCGAGGAGAGTTCTTCGGCGTGCTCGGGCCCAACGGCGCGGGCAAGACGACCCTGGTGGAGATCATGGAAGGTCTGCGCGAGGCCGATTCCGGTTCTGTCACCGTGCTCGGGCAGTCACCGTGGCCGCGCAACGTCGACCTGCTGCCGCGCATCGGCGTGCAGACGCAGTCCTCGGCCTTCTTCGTGCGCCAGACGGCCCGCGAGCATCTCTCCACCGTCGCCGCCCTGTTCGGTGCTTCCAAGGACGCCGCCGGTGAAGCGCTGGAGACCGTGGGGCTGACCGCCCAGCGGGACGTGATGGTGGAGAACCTCTCAGGGGGGCAGCGCCAGCGCCTGGCCATCGCGTCGGCCCTCGTGCACGGACCGGAACTGATCTTCCTGGACGAGCCGACCGCCGCCCTCGATCCGCAGGCACGCCGCGACCTGTGGGAGGTGCTGCGCGGACTCAAGCGGCAGGGCCGCACGATCGTCTACACCACGCACCACCTCGACGAGGCAGAGGCGCTGTGCGACCGCGTCGCGATCCTGGTGGACGGAGCCGTCGCGGCCATCGACTCGCCGCACAGCCTGGTCGCCTCGGGAGGCGCACCGACCAGGCTGATGCTCCCTGCCGGGCGTCTGTCACCCGAAGCCGCCCTGGACATCGAGGGCGTCGACAAGGCCGAGGTGCGGGGCGGTTCCCTCGTGCTGGAGACCCAGGTCTCCGGTCAGGTCCTCACGGCCGTCGACAGGCTCGTGGGCCTCGCGGGCGTGCAGACCCGCACGGCCACCCTTGAGGACGTCTACCTCGAACTCACCGGCTCGCAGGCAGCCACCGCCGGCGAAGGCACCGGAAACACCGACGGCACCGACGAGACGGAGCACCAGGCATGAGCGCGTACGCGGCACTGACCGGAGCAGGCTACCGGGCTCAGGTCAGGGACAAGGCAACCCTCTTCTTCACCTTCGCCTTCCCGCTGATCTTCCTCGTCGTCTTCGGGCTGATCTTCAGTGGGCAGGACGTGCAGGAGTCCGGCCGCCCCTACATCTCCTACATCGCCCCCGGCGTGATGTCCTGGGGCGTGGCCAACGCGGCAGTCTTCAGCGTGGCGTTCACGCTGATGCAGTGGCGGCGGGACGATCTGCTGCGGCTGATCAGGATGACGCCGACGAGACTGCCCGCGGTGATCGGCTCCCGTTATGTGCTGGCGCTCGGCGTCGGCATCGTCCAGGCCGTGCTGTTCGTCGGGGTGGCTCTGCTGCCGCCCTTCGGGCTGGAGTTGAAGAGCAGCTGGCCGCTGGCGCTGCCCGCCCTCGTCCTCGGCATCACCGCGTTCCTGACGATCGGCGTCATCATCGGTTCGCTCGCCGACACACCGGAGGCGGTCGCCGCCGTCGCCAACTGCCTCATGGTGCCGATGGCGTTCTTGTCCGGTTCGTTCCTGCCCATGGACATGCTGCCGTCCTGGTTGCAGACCGCCTCACGGATTCTTCCGCTGCGCTACCTCAACGACGCGGTCTCCGCGGCACTTTCGGGACGTGGTGACACGGGCGACGTCCTCGTGGGATGCGCCGGGCTCGTCGTCTTCGCCGTCCTCTTCGGCGCGATCTGCCTGAAGACCTTCCGCTGGAGCAACCGGGCATGACCACCACGGCCGCCGCGGGCGGCAGACCCCTGGAGGCGGCAAGGGGCCGTCTCCAGAGCGCCCTCGACGAACGCCATGCGAGACGCCGTGCGGGACGCGACGACGGGCACCACACGGCGCGACGTGGAAGGGGACGGACCGAGGAGGGTCCGGGGACCGATCCGTCCCCGCCGCTCGTGGTGCCGCTCGGGGCGCACGACGTGCTCGGGGACTCCACGGACGATCCGTACTCCGACGTCCGGGCCGACGCGCGGGTCCAACTCACCGCCCAGGCCGTCCTGGTGGGCCCTTGGGGCGGCGACGCCGGGGTGCAGGCGTGCGGCCGCTGCCTCGGCATGCGCTGGCAGCGGCTGCGTACCCGCACCGAGCGGGACGCGCTGGAGACCGGGGGAGCCACCGTCGCGGCAGGCGAGTGGCCGCAGCTGCCCGCTTACGTCCTCGACGCGGTCGGCGCCGTGTGCGACGCGGTCCTGGCAGGCACGCCGGCGCCCCCCGGCGCGCTGCCCGCGGACCGCGCGCTGCCACAGGTGACCCGGCTCGACCTGCAGACCCTCGCGGTGACCACCCACCCGCTGCTGCCCGAACCGCTCTGCCCCCGGTGCGCTCCCGCCGACGAGGGCCCAGGGGCCGCCACAGCAGACGCCATGGGGGACGGCACGGGGGATTCCCCGGTCGACGGCACCTCTCCGCTGCGGCTCGTCCCGCGCGCGAAGCCCGACCCGGACGGCTACCGGCTGCGGTCGGCGTCGTCGTACCCGATGCCGGTGGCGGCGCTGGCCAACCCCGTCACCGGTGCCCTCGGGGCGGGCACCTGGATCAACGTCACCTCGCCCACCACCGCTCCGGTCGCGGGCAGCGTCTTCATGCGGGGCTACGCCGGCCTGACCGACGTCACCTGGAGCGGACAGGCCAACAGCTTCACCGCGAGCCGCGAACTCGCCTTCCTGGAGGGCCTGGAGCGGTACGCGGGAACCCACCGGCGGCGCCGCGGCGCCCTGCTGACGAAGGCCTGCAGCGAGCTCGGCGACGAGGCGCTGAACCCTGCCGAGTGCGGCTTCTACCCGCCCGCCACCTACCGCGACGACCCGATGGTCCGCCCGTTCGACCCGGACCGCCCCATCCCATGGGTGCCCGGCCACTCGCTGCGCGACGACCGCCCCGTCCTCGTACCGGCACGGCTGGTCCACTACAGCGCGGGCGTCGCCGCGGACGACTTCGTCTTCGAGTGCTCCAACGGCTGCGCCATCGGCAGCTGCCTCGAAGAGGCCGTACTCGGCGGCCTGCTGGAACTCATCGAGCGCGACGCGTTCCTCCTCGCCTGGTACGGCGGCACGCAGCTCACCGAGATCGACCTGGCATCCGCGGGCGGCGCTGTCCCCGCCATGACCGCGCGGGCGGCGCTCCAGGGCTACGACGTGCACGCCTTCGACAACCGCATCGACCTCGCTGTGCCCGTCGTGACGGCCCTGGCCGTCCGCAGGGACGGCGGCCCGGGCAGCTTCTCCTTCGGCGCCGGCGCGAGCCTCGACCCGGCCGCGGCCCTGGAAGGCGCCCTGTCCGAGGTGCTCACCTACATCCCGCACCTGCCCCGGCAGGTCGGCGAGCGCCGGGCCGAACTGGAGGCCATGGCGGACGACTTCGGCAAGGTGCTGCATCTGAAGGACCACGCGCAGCTGTACGGACTGCCGCGCATGGCCCGCCATGTCCGTCCCTACCTCGAACCCGCGGCCGTGGAGGCGCCGTCGGCGCTCTACCGCGGCTGGCAGGCGCGGCGGCCACGCGGCGGCGACCTGCTGGAAGACGTCGCCGTGTGCCGCGACGAGCTCGTGGCGGCCGGGCACGACGTGATCGTGGTGGACCAGACGACGCCCGAGCAGGACCGCATCGGCCTGCGCACGGTCTGCACGATCGTGCCGGGGCTGTTGCCGATCGACTTCGGCTGGTCGCGTCAACGCGCCCCGCTGATGCCGCGGTTGCGCACCGCGGCACTCCGCGCGGGACTGCGATCGACGGACCTGCCGGACGGGGAGATCCGGATGGTTCCCCACCCGTTTCCGTGAAGTGGGGGCAGGAAGAGGCTCAGAGGGCCTCTGAAGGCCTCGCAGGCGCCACTTGACCCCCCTCATCGAAACGGCCCCCTCCGGGCGGGAGAGAGCCGTTCACGGATTCACCGTGCCTGGGTGGCCGTTGATCAGGCGCTGCAGGAGGTGGTGCTGGTGGTCGAGGAACAGGTCGAGGTGGAAGAGCAGCTCGTCGAACCGGCGAGGACGACCTCGCTCGCGTCCGAGTAGTCCGAGATCTCGAAGGTCTCCGACTCCAGCTCCAGGATCTCGTCCGCGAGCGAGTCGAGGGAGGACTTCTCAGCCATGGGGGACTCCTTGTCGTCGGCCACAGGCACTGCCGGTGGCACCACTGGCATTGGTGCTGCCATTGCAGCCCACCCCGCTGGCATCTCGGCCGCCGTCCCGGTGACAGGGCGCTGACACGGCACTGACACCGGATGTCAGCGACGTGTCAGCGCGCCGCGTCGACGTGCTGCAAGGTTGCTCCCGTGAGCAGACCCACCGCCTTCACCGGTGACGACGTGCCCGAACTCGCGCCGCTGAAGGAGCTGTTGAGGCCGCTCGTCGCCTTCTACCTCGATCTGCACCGGAACCCCGAACTGTCCGGCCGCGAGAGCCGGACCGCGGCCTGCTTCGCCGGCTGGCTGGAGGGCGAGGGGTACGAGGTGACGCGGGATGTCGGCGGCCATGGCGTCGTGGGGGTGCTGCGCAACGGTGACGGCCCGCGCGTGCTGCTGCGCGCCGAACTGGACGCCCTGCCCGTGCGGGAGCGCACGGGCCTCGCCTACGCCAGCGAGGGCACGGTGATGCACGCGTGCGGTCACGACATGCATCTCGCGGCAGCGGCCGGAGCCGCCTCTCTCCTGGCCCGCGCCACCGGTGCCTGGCGCGGCACCCTCGTCGTCGTCGGGCAGCCCGCGGAGGAGACCCTCGAAGGTGCCCGCGCGATGCTGAGTGACGGGCTCTACGAGCGCTTCGGTGTACCGGCGACCGTCCTCGCGCAGCACACGGCGCCGCTCCCGGCCGGCATGGTCGCCCACGCCGAGGAGTTCACGCCCGTGCTGGCGGCGAGCGCCGGCCTCGAGGTGGTCATACACGGGCGCGGCGGGCACGCCGGTGCCCCGCATCTGGCCGCCGATCCGCTCGCGACGGCAGCCGCCGTCGTCATGCGGCTGCAGGGTATGGCCACGCGGGAGACCCCGCCGGCGGAGCAGGCTGTCGTCAACGTCGGGTCGCTGCACGCCGGTTCGGGCAGCAACGTGATCGCCGAACGTGCGGAGCTGGGGATCACCGTGCGTGCGCTCTCACAGGCGTCGCTGGAACGGCTGACCGCGGCCGTGGAGCGGGCGGTGACTGCCGAGTGCACGGCCACCGGCTGCCCCCGCGAACCGGAGATCAGGACCGTCTCCCGGTCGCCGGTGACCCTCTCCGACCCGGAAGCGGGCGCGGTGGTGCGCCAGGCCCACCGAAAGCTCTTCGGGCCGGAGCGCGTCTGCGGCTGGCTTCCCTCCATGGCGACCGAGGACTTCCCGCTCTACTCGGACGCGGGACACGAACTCCACGGCGGAACGGGCATCTCCGCCGTCTACTGGATGGTGGGAGCGACGGGCGCACGGGAGTGGTCACGCGCGTCCGGCAGCGGCCGATCGGGGACCCCCGAACCGCTCGCGGCCAACCACTCGCCGCTGTTCGCCCCCGACGTGCGCACCGGACTGCCCACGGCCGTCACCGCGATGACGACCGCCGCCCTGGCGTGCCTCGGCGGCGCGCAGCCCGTCGAAACGGCCCCGTGAACCCTCAGGGCCCGCCTCCCTGCACACCCCGTGGGGCGTTGCGAGGGGCGGGCCCTGGAGGAACTCCGGTCCTGCCGTGTGCCGTGTGCCGTGTGCCGTGCGGCCGGGGGATCAGGGAGCCACGCCTGCCCTCTTGCCCTCGTCGGTGGCCGCGTGCCACATACCCATCTTGCCCTGGCCGTTGATGTCACCGGGCTTCTTGTCGCCCTTGAACCAGTACAGCGGCCAGCAGTCGATCGACATCTGCTCGGTGCCGTCCGCACGCTTGTAGGTGCTGAGCAGCTTCGGGTTCACGCCTTCGACCTTGTCCTTGTCGGCCGGCTTCGCGGGCACCCAAGACTTCAGGCATTCGCCCTTGCAGTTGGACTTCATCGGCCACGCCGAGTCCTTGTCGAACCGGTAGAGCGTGCGGCCCTTCGAGTCCGCGAGGATCTTGCCGAGCTCCGGGTTCTTGACGGCCTTCAGGTCCTTGACGTTGCGCGCACTCGCCTTGTTGCCGTCGGGGGCAAGCGCGTTCCACATCCCGTCGACGCCGTGGCCCTCCCAGTCGCCCGGCTTGGCGTCCTTCGCGAAGCGGTAGACCGGCCAGCCTCCGAGGGTCAGCTGCCAGGAACCGTCGCTGCGCTTGACCTTGCCGATCTGCTCCTTGGAAATGCCGGCCGAGGCCTTGGCGTCCTTCGCCGGCACCGGTGGCCAAGCCTTCTCGCACTTGCCGTTGCAGTTGGACTGCGACGGCGAGGCCGTGTCCTCGTCGTAGCGGTAGAGCGTCCAGCCGTTCGAGTCGGTGACGACGTCACCCAGCTTGGCCGTGCGTTTGACCTCCAGCGTCTTCGCCGGGGCATCCTTCTTGCTCGTGCCGCTCGCGTCGCCGTTGTCGGCGGCCTGTCCGGCCGGCTTGATCTTCTGACCGGAGTAGTCATCGCCCGCGGAACCGCAGCCCGTAGCGAACAACGCGACGGCGAGCGCGGTCCCCATCAGAGCCACGTGACGCTGCTTCCTCATGACCGCTCCTTCAGTGCTGGATATGTGTGGCTGGCATGTGAGTGTGGTGCAGCAGTGATCCGGGCGGCGGAAAGTTGTCCGATCGTGCCAAACGGCGGGGTTCCGCCCCGCGGTCAAATGTGCTGACCGGCGAATTCCCCGCCGTCTGCCGTCAATTGGGGCACAGCGCGGTCTCCCTCGTACGGGTGCGCGAGAGTGCCCTGTGTCCCTAGCGCTCCACGATCCGCAGCGCCAGCGCCGGGCACCGCCGCACGGCGCGCTGGGCCTGCTTATGCATGTTCGGGTGGATCGTCGCGGACGCGCCCGAGGGGTAGCCGTCGATGTCGAGCTCGATCATGTCCGGGACGACGCCCGCGCAGAGCCCGTGGCCCTGGCACAGCGTCCAGTCGACGACGAGCCGCTTCTGCTTCTGCTGGATCTGCGGGGCGGCGCGCCGGCTGCGTTCGGGACGCTCGGGGGGCTGGTAGCCCGCTGCGAGCTGCACCCGCTCGGGCACCGCCAGGCAGCCGATGACGGGCCGTCCGCATCCGCTGCCGAGGGCGTGCTCCTCGAAATCCTCGGCGAAGCTCTCCAGAGCCGACTCGACGAACCGTGCCGTGCCGTCGGGATGGTTGCACGCTCCACGTCCCTTGACTCCCTTGGTCCGCGCCTTCAGCTGGTCCAGCGCGTCCATGCCGCCGCCGTCCGCCGCCCAGGCCACGGTGTCGGCGAGCGCCGGCAGCCCCAGGAAGCAGGGGCCGCACTGCCCGGCCGACTCCTCCGCCAACCAGCGGGCGACCAGTTCGACCTCACCGACAGGGCAGGTCCCTTCGGGCAGCGGCAGCACCGCGCCCGCGCCGAGCGTGCTGCCCAGCGCGTCGAGTGAATCGCGGGAGATGCGTGCCTGCCAGCAGGAGTCCCGCTCGAGGAAGCGGCCGTGATAGCCGCCGATCAGCACGCCCTGGCCCGGGTCGATGCCGCAGAGTCCGAGGATGTACGGCAGCGGCGCACCGGTCGGCGTCTCCACGACCTTGTCGCCGCCCACCGTGAGCAGCACCGTCCCCGGTTCCGTGGGCAGACCCACGTTGCGGAAGTCGAGAGCGCCGAGGCGTGCGCCGACGGCGAGCTGCGCGAAGGTCTCGGTGTTGGACAGGAGTGTGGGCATCCCGTCGACACCGGCGTCACTGGCGCGCACGCCCGTGCCCGAGGGCAGCACCGGCAGCTGGTTGAGACCGCTCACGATCGAGCTGGACTCACCCGTGACGAAGCGTTCCGGCATGCGTATGACGCGGATGCGGGGGCCTTCCGGGCCGCGCTCGGCGACGGCGTCGCGAACGGAGCGCTCCACGTCGGGCCGGGTCACGGCGACGTTGACCTCGTCCGAGTTGAGGGCGCGGGCGCACAGCATCGCCCCGTCCAGCACCAGATGCGGCGTGAACAGGAGCAGCGCGGTGTCCTTGAGGCAGCTGGGCTCGCCCTCGCTGCCGTTGACGACCACGGCCGCACGCGCTTGCTGGCGCCGGTGGGCGGATTCGATGACCGCCTTGAGCTTGCGGGCGAAGGGGAAACCCGCACCGCCCCGGCCACGCAGGTCGATGTTCTCAGCGAGGTCGACCAGTTCCTCGAGCCGCAGTTCCGGCATCGTTCCGTGCACCGTCAGATGGCCCACGCGCTCCAGGCGCCGGGTCCATCCCGCGCCGGTGCCCAGGCCCGCGAGCAGCCGTGGTGGCCCGAACGAGGCGAGGGAGGGCACCGAGTCCGCGTTGGACGCGGAGACGGGGGAGGGCACGAGAGCTGTCACTATTGCTCCTTCTTGCGCTTCTCGCCCGATGCGTTACGCCCGGGAGCCAGGCGCATCATCAGGACGACCGTCACTCCGGTAAGGGCAACGCCGTATCCCCAGTCCACCCAGTCGGCGACGGCACGGCCGGCACGAAGGCCGTGCACCAGGGAAGCGCCCCATGCGAGGTAGGCGGTCATGTGCAGGGCACGCCACAGACGTGACTGGCCCTTGCGTGCGAAGGCGCCCCGCACGGCGCCCGTGACCGTCACCGCCACGAAGAGATATCCGGCGACCGTGCCCATGCCGATCAGGATTGGCTGGGCCGAGTCGAGCCCGGGTATCGCCGCTGCCTGCCAGCTCGTGGACCCGAGAGCGAGCTTGGACCAGATGTGCAGACCGAGGAAACCTATGCCGCCGACGGCCGATCCCCGGTGGATCGCCTGGGCTATGAGCCGGTGATTCGGGTCCAGCAGCATACGGTCCGCGGCTGCGACGCCCCACAGGACCGCGAACGTGAGCAGCAGAAGCGAGAAGACTCCCGAGCCGAATTCGACGAATGCCCACAGTCTGTCCATCGACTGATTACTGATTGCGAAAACGATCGCAAGGGTCGAAACGATGATGAATGCCGTATAGCGGGGGACGAATCGGGCTGCCGTGCCGCGTCCGGGAGTCTCGACATCGAGTCTGGGAGCCGGATTCGGGCGCTGACGTCCCTGACGAGGGGAGATGTCACCTCGCCGCGGGTCCGCCAGCGCCGTGGGGCGGCGCTTCGCTGGCGGGACACGGATCTGTTCTGGGGGCATCCGGATCTTCCGATCGCACTGTCGCCGAGTCCGACCTGACCCTCGGTCCCGCATCTGCCGTATACCGCAAAGCAGTTGAATCGGGAATGACCCGTGACGTTCTGGTGTGAAGCTCTCTACTTTGCGCGACCGGAATGCGGTGGTCGGGATGCAGAAGCATCTCGGAACTCCCCGGGACCTTCACAGGATTTATCGCTCTGTGACAAATTCTGGCAGTGGGATCGCCGCCGCACCCCGCGGTGTCGATGATGCCCCTTCAGGGGAAGCAGGGGGACCCTCAACTCCGGGACCGGGGCGGGATACCGGTTACCGGAGGCAACCTCCGCGGGCTTGTCCTCCCGTGCTCGGGCAGGCCCAACCCGGCAGGAACGAGGTAGAGATGAGCGACGTTCTCAACCGCATCCGATCTCGCCCGCGCGGCGAGTGGGCGCGCGTTCAGAGAAAGGAGCTGCCCGCCGTCGCAGACCAGGTGGTGGAAGCTCTACAGCGAAGCATACCGGCAATGTCCGCTTTTCTACGGGAAATTGACCGTGAAGATGCTCAATGGGCCGTGGAGCAGGCATTGCTGGCGGCACTGGGGCATCACTCCCCGGAAACAAAGGATACGGACGCGGGAACCGGAACCCAGGCCGACAACGTCACAGCTGCGGTTCCCATCGACCGAGCCCGGCGTCAACTGTTCACGGCACTCATGGGAGAGGAGGAATTCCCGGAATCACGACTGACGGAACTGGCCAGGTCAGCAAGGTGGCCCCTGCCCGAGACCGTGCGTGCGATAGCCCTCGCCTCACCCAGCGAGGTCCCCCAACTCGCCGCCGCGCTCGGCAACGCGCTGGTCAGCCCCGTCGAGAGTGAGCTGTGCCTGCTGATACCCGACCCCGAAGAAGACCGCGAAGCACTGGAGACCGTGCTTCGCGGTCGTACGGCTGCGGTAGGGCACACCGTCCCGCTGAGCGACGCGGGTTCATCGGTGCGCTGGGCCCGACGGCTGCTGGAGCTGACCCCTCCACCGGCGGCACCGGGCGCCAACGCCATCAACGGTGGTATCGGCACCAACCCGGACGGGAAGGTCCTCTTCGTCGACGACCATCTGTCCATGCTTCTTCTGCTGCAGGACGAATCACTCGCCTGTGCGCTCTCCTCCCGCTGGCTCGGCCCCCTCGCCGAGCTCACCCCGCGGCAGAGCGAGCGTCTCGAGGTCACGCTGCTGGCGTGGCTGGAGAGCGGTGGAGCACCTGAGGCGGCGAAGACGTTGCAGGTGCACCCCCAGACGGTGCGGTACAGGCTGCGTCAGATAGAGAAGCTGTTCGGCTCGGCACTGCGCGATCCGCGTACCCGTTTCGAACTGGAGATGACCCTTCGCGGTCGCCGGCTGCTGGGTCAGATACGCCGGCAGCGCACCCGTGCAGGCCGCAGGGCGCGCACCAACACAACGGGCGTCCGCCCGCTGGGCGTCGCACGTGAGGCCCGGGTCAACGGTCTGTGACCGCAGGCACCCGGTATTCGCGTGCCGGGTGCCTGCCCGGAACCCACGAGTGAGGCACTGACAAGAGAACACCGAGAGAACAAGGAAGCGGCCCGGACACAGAATCTGTGTCCGGGCCGCTGCTGTGTGCCCTCGCGCTGCGGGGCCCGAGGCGAGCCCCGCAGCGAGTCCTACATCAGCACTCCTTGTTCTCGTTGATGCAGTCCACGGCGGTCGTCATCAGGTCCTCGGGCATGACGTTGATGAAGTCACTGTGGTCCGTGATCGGGTTGTGCAGCTGCTCCGGGAAGGAGTCCACCGCGAATGGTGTGTCAGCGTTGACCAAGTTCTGCTGCGGGATGTCGTACTTGATCGTCTGCTCCACCTGCGGGATGTTCTGGAATCCCTCGGGGCAGTTGCCCTGGTCGTCCGAGAACTGCATGTGGTCGCGGTGGTTGCCGCTGTCCGTGTTCTGACCGTCCCAGCAGTTCTGGAAGTTGAACGTACGGATCATCTTGCTGCCCTCGGGGCAGATCGGGTACTTGTCCTTCAGCTGACGGTCCTCGAAGCCCTCGCAGCTCCACGATGCGTTGGCGTTCGCGTCGCCGTTGGTGAAGGCCTTGGCGTCACCGGTGATGATGCGCAGGAAGCGCGGCATCTCGGTGACCTGGTCGGCACCGCCGGAGGTCAGCTTGATGGTGGGCTCGGGGGCGAGGATGCTGCCGACGTTGAGGTCGTTGGCACCACCGTCACCAGGCTGGGCCTCGGCACCTTCGCCGCCGCCGACCTGGTCCTCTTCACCTTCACCCTGACCCTGGTCCTGGCCCTGGTCCTCGCCCTCAGCCGGGGGCTCTTCCTCGGCCGGGGGCTGCTCCTGACCCTGGTCCTGACCCTGGTCCTCGGCCGGGGGCTGCTCCTGGCCCTGGTCCTCGGCCGGGGGCTGCTCCTGGCCCTGGTCCTGGCCCTGGTCCTCGGCCGGGGGCTGTTCCTGGCCCTGGTCCTGGCCCTGGTCCGCACCCTGGTCAGCGCCCTGGCCCTGGTCCGCACCCTGGTCAGCGCCCTGGCCCTGGTCCTGGCCCTCGTCGCCGTTCGCGACGCTGTTGGTGCCGACCTCGTTACCGGCCTGGTCATCGCCGGCCTGGTCGCCACCCTGCTCTTCACCGGCCTGCTCACCGGCTGCGTCGCTCTCCTGGACGGCGCCCCGCTGGTCCTCGTTCCCGTCCAGCGAACGGATCACGGGCCAGTAGTGGGTCGACTGGTCACCCTTGGCGCAGGTGGTGCCCGCGGCCGCGAGGGACTCGTCGCTGGACGCCTGGTTGGTGTCCTCGTTGCCCACGTAGTCGTGCACGTGGTGGGCACCGTTCAGAACACCCGGAGCAGCGATGACGTTGTCCGAGTTGAAGTGCTCGTTCTCGTTGGCACCGCACTTGGTCTCGAAGCTGCCGCCCGGGTCCGCCTCCTCGGAGGCGTTGGGCTGGACGTCCTCGATGTTGACGAAGTCCTCGGCCTTGGGGCCCTGCTGGGCGCCCTCACCCTGCTCTTCGCCCTCAGCGGCGGCCTGGTCCTGCATCATCTCGCACTGAGCCATCGATCCCATGTCGGCGGGCTGCTCGGCGCCTGCGTTCTGCAGGTCCTGCCCGATGCTCTGGATCGTCTGGGAGCGCTGCTGGTTCAACTCGCCCAGGGCCTCTTCGGAGCTTTTCTCCTGGGAGTGCCACTGGCCGTAGGCCTGAGCGACCTGCTGATCCAGAGTGGCGAGCTTCTGACCCACTGACTCCTTGGCACCGTTGGGCACCTGGTCCAGTGCAAGGCTCACGTCAGGACAGTCGATTGTGCTCGCCGCGGGCCCAGAGCCATCCGACCCCGCGAAGGCGCTTACACCTATCGCCGCTGCGCCACCACCACCGACCACCAGCGCTGCGACGATAGCTATCGTTTTATTCGCCGTGCGCGAGCGTTTGTGGCCTTTTTGTCTCATATTGACTTCACTCCACTCATTTCACGTCGTTCAGCGCCTCGAACTTCACGAGCCCTGTGTCTTCCAGGACTGTGATGTGGTCGAGGACAATGGTGTTGGCCCGGGTCGCCAACGACCGCACCATTGAGTTGCGGGTCTGATCGCGTACAAGGCCGACGAGGCCGAAGACCACGCCATGAGCCTGGCGGAGCCTTTCGACCAGCACCTTGTCGAATTCCTTGCCCTTGGACCTGTCGATCTCGTCCAGATAGTCCTGGTTCTTACCGGCAGGCTGGTTCGGAAGAGAAACCTTCAGGGTGCGACCGGCCTCGATGGCACGCCGGTCCAACTCCTCGTGCCCGTCGACGAGATGATCGCCCACGATCCGCACCGACTTGGTAGTCCCGCGCTCCTGTGCGGACTGACCGGCAGGAAGTTCCCACAAACCGGCATTCCGCACTTTGCGTATGAAGTCACGGTCCATCGGGGTAAGGGGACCGAATTCTGTTTTCCGAGTTCCCTTACCGTCGTCCTGCCATCCCGACCGGGCGAGCGCGAGGCTGCGGTTACCGTCGAAGAACTTGACCGGTAGCAGCAGCGCGGCGAGGGTCGCGACTAGCCCGAGGACGACCAGCACCGTGCCGATCGCCCGCCCGGAAGTCATGGCGGACCGCATCCGCCCTCCTCTCCACACACATCTTCGAAGTGCGACGGACGCTAATGGTGTGTGTGTGGATGTGGTCGAGGCTTCGTCTCGACCTGACAAGAACCGGTCCTTCGGCGTTCAACACTGCTACATTGCCGACTGGTAACTGCCGTGCCTGCTCCGGCGCCGACCAATCACTCCGAGTAGAGTTCCTCGATCTCAGCCGCGTACATCTGCGTGATCTCCGCCCGCCGCAGCTTCAAAGACGGCGTCACCAGGCCGTCGGCCATGCTGAACTCCTCCGGCAGGATGCGGTACGAGCGAATCGATTCGGCCCGTGACAGGGCGCTGTTGGCCGCCGCCACGGCCCTGCCCACCTCACGTTCCAGTTCCTCCGCAGGCGTGTTGCCGTAACCGGGGCCCGAAGGCCCCCACTGCTCGCGGCCTTTGCGCCACTGCTCCAGGACCTCCGGGTCCAGCGTCACCAGTGCGGCGACGTAGGGACGCTCGTCGCCCACGACGAACGCCTGGGAGATGAGCGGATGCGCGCGCAGGCGGGTCTCCAGCATCAGCGGTGAGACGCTTCTGCCGGAGCTGGTGATGATGACGTCCTTCTTGCGGCCCGTGATGACGAGATAGCCGTCGTCGAGGTAGCCCACGTCGCCCGTGCCGAGCCAGCCGTCGCGCAACGTCTCCTCGTAATGATCCTGGGCATGCGCGCCGCTCTCGGGCGCGTCCTGTCCCGGTGCCGGTACGGCCCGGCGGTCGCCCGGGTACGCGGCGTGCCGTGTCGCCGTCCCCTCCGAGCGGCCCGTGTAGCCGGGGAAGACCATCGGGCCCCGCACCCACACCTCTCCGTCGCGGGCGATGTGCACCGCGGCGCCCGGCATGGGGCGGCCCACCGTGCCGAACCGCGGCCGCCCCGGGGGCTGCGCAGTGATGGCGCACGTGGTCTCGGTCAGTCCGTAGCAGTCGTAGACGACTATGCCCGCACCGGCGAGTTCCAGCCCGAGTTCACGGCTGAGAGTGGAGCCCGCGGAGACCACGTTGCGCGTGCGGCCGCCGAGCACGTCCCTCAACTGCCGGTAGACCAGACGGTCATAGACCGCGTGCCGTGCCCGCAGGCCCGCACCGGGGCCGGGCCCGGCTCCGAGCGCCTGTGCCTCCGCGGCCTCCGCGTAGCGCCGGGAGACGGCCATCGCCCGGTCGAACATGGCTCCGCGGCCGGCTTTCTCCGCCATCATCCGCGCACTCGCGTAGAACTTCTCGAAGAAGTACGGCACCGCATACAGACACGTCGGCCGGAACGATCTCATCGCGGGCATCAATTCCTTTGCGGAAATGGATGGTTGATGCCCCAGCAGATAGCCGCCCCGAATACACATCACCGTCACCATCACGCCGTAGACATGACCCACAGGCAGAAAGGCCAGAATGGAAGGCTGCTGGCCCGGTTCACCCATCAGCCGGCCCCAGCCGGCGAGGATCGTGTCGCATTCCGAGGCCAGATTGCGGTGAGTGATCACGCATCCGCGCGGACGGCCGGTGGTGCCCGAGGTGTAGATGACCGCCGCCGTCATCTCCGGCACGACGGCCCAGCGGTGACGGTGCACCTCGTTGTCCTCGACCGGGCGGCCCGCCTCCGTCAGCCACGCCACACAGCCGGCGTCGAGCTGCCAGATGTGACGCAGCTGCGGCAGCACGTCGACCACCGAGCCGACGGTCATGGCGTCGTCCTCGTGCTCGACGACGATGGCGCACGCACCCGAATCGCCCAGGACCCAGCGCAACTGCTCCGGGGAGGACGCGGGATACAGGGGTACGACCTGGGCACCGAGCGACCACAGCGCGAAGCTGAAGAGCGTCCACTCGTGCCGCGTACGGGTCATGACGGCCACTCGGTCGCCGAAGCCTATGCCTTGCGTCAGCAGGCCTTTGGCGAGCTTCAGCACCGTGGAGGCGAAGGCGGCGGCCGTCATCTCGCGCCACGGGCCTGTGCTGCCGTCAGGACCTTCGCGGCGTGCCAGCTGCGGCAACCCCGGTTCCCGCGCGGCCAGTTCGTAGACGGAGTCGGCCAGCCCGCCTGATCTCAGCGGCTCCACCAGCGACGGAAGGCTGTAGTCACGCACAGCACATCGCCCCCACCCCGTCTGCTTGCGTCACGACGTTCAGTGACTGACCGCGAAAATTACCTCGCGGCGCGGCCCGTTGCCTAGGGAAATCAGGATCTTCCCATGCGTGGAATCAGGGGAGGATGTGTGAGGGGATTCGGCCGCTCACCTGCGTAGCGCCTGTTCGGTGGGCGTGCGGCGGTCGGCCACACACGGCTCCCGACGGCGGGTAACCGCTAGTAACCAAGGCGTCCCGGCTGCGGGTTCAGAGGATGCCCTCGACGTCCTCGACGAAGGTGGACCATGGGGCCGGCCGTGCATTCCGGCGTCGACCCTCCGCGGTGCTCGGTGTCCCGGGCGGGTACGAATCCGCGTACGGCGACGGCCACTTCGAGGCAGTGGCCGCCCTCGGCTTGCTGTAACTGCTCCTGCGCCAGGAGGAGTTGCTCAGGTCGGCTCTTGGGACATCCTTGCCCTTCTTGACGCTCAACAGCGTCAACGAGCCGCCCATGACGGGATGCTGCCCCTTGTCGAACGGCAGCACGTGGGCGTAGTGGGGAAATCGGTCAGGACTCGTCGGTGGCGACGACGGCCCAGCGGCCGACGTCGCGCGCCGGCCGGTGCGGGTGCCCGGATCCGTGCGGTGCCGTGACGAGGGCGGAGTCGTTGTGAAACATAGATGCAACGAAGGGTTGACCCATAGATACAAGGACCCTAGGTTCCGTGACGCGGTCCTTGAATACCGGACTTCGGAATTCGCTGAACTGCCGTTCCGTCGGAGGATCTACGGGTCAGGAGGCACGGTGCCATGATCGACACCGCACTGCGCCGTGAGTTCGAAGCCGCGCTGGGAACGGATTCCGTGCTGTCGGATCCGCTCCAGCTGCGGACCTACGAGTGTGACGGGCTGACCGGCTTCCGTGAAGTCCCCGCCCTGGTGGTGTTGCCGCGCAGCACCGAAGAGGTCGCCGCCGCCGTCTCGTTGTGCGCGAAGGCCGGACTGCCTTTCGTCGCGCGTGGCGCCGGCACGGGACTCTCGGGGGGAGCGGTGCCCGTGGCGCAGGGCGTGGTGATCTCCCTCGCCCGCATGCGCCAGGTGCTGGACTTCGATCCGGACGACCGGCGGATGGTGCTCCAGCCCGGCGTCACCAACGCCGAGATCTCGCGTGTCGCCGCGCCGCACGGCCTCTACTACGCGCCCGATCCGTCCAGCCAGGTCGTGTGCACCATCGGCGGGAACGTCGCCGAGAACTCCGGTGGTGCCCACTGCGTCAAGTACGGCTTCACCGTGCACCACGTGACCGCCCTGCGCGTCGTGTTGCCCGACGGGTCGGTCGCCGAACTCGGGGGAGACGCACCGGAGAGCGCCGGACCGGATCTGCGGGGCCTGTTCATCGGTTCCGAGGGCACCCTCGGCATCGCCACGGAGATCACCGTCCGGCTGCTGCGCACACCCGAGAGCGTGCGCACCCTGGTCGCGGACTTCCCGACGGTCGAGGCCGCGGGGGAGGCGGTCAGCGGGATCATGGCCTCGGGAATCGTGCCCGCGGCGGTGGAGATGCTCGACGCCCTCGCCATCGAGGCGTGCGAGGCGGCGGTGAACGCCGGCTACAGCCTCGACGCCACGGCGGCCCTCGTCGTCGAACTCGACGGCATGGAGCACGAATGCGACGAGCAGTTCGAGAAAGTCGTCGCGCTCTGCCATGAGAAGGGCACCACGAACGTACGGATCGCCGACACGGCCGACGAGCGGGCGCTCATCTGGAAGGGCCGCAAAGCGGCGTTCGCTGCCGTGGGACGCATCAGCCCGGACTATTTCGTGCAGGACGGCGTCGTACCGCGGACCCGCCTGTCGGAGGCGCTGAGCCGCATCGCGGCGATGTCCGGTGCCGAAGGTCTGCGCGTGGCCAACGTTTTCCACGCGGGAGACGGCAATCTGCATCCCCTCGTCCTCTTCGACGAACAGGCGGGGGAGGCGGAGCGGGCCGAGAAGTTGTCCGCCGAAATCGCCGAGATGTGTGTGGAGTTGGGCGGGTCGCTCAGCGGCGAGCACGGCATCGGCCTGGACAAGGCGTGCTCCATGCCGGAGATGTTCGGCGAGACGGACCTGGCGGTGATGCGGCAGCTGCGTGCCGCCTTCGACCCGGACGGGCTCGCCAACCCCGGGAAGGTGCTGCCCACTCCGCGGTTGTGCGGAGAGGCCCCCGGCCGCTACCGGCCGCACCCGCTGGAAGCGGCCGGCGTGATCGAGAGGTTGTGAGAAGAGGTGACCGAGGAGTCCCCGGGGACGCTGCGGGAGACCGCGCCGTCCACGGACACGTCCACGGACGCGGAATCCGCCCAAGTGCCCCCGCCCGCGGACGAGTCCGGGACGCGTGCCGGTGAAGGACCCTCCCGCGTACGCCCGTCGGGCCTCGCGGAGGCCGCCGACGCCCTCACCACCGCGGCAGGCGAGCGGCGGACGGTGCTGTTCGAGGGTGCCGGCACGGCTCTGAGCTGGGGAGCGCCCGTCGCCGGGACCGGTCTCGTACTGGAGACATCCGGCCTGGACCGCCTGATCAGCCACGCCCCCGAGGACTGGACGGTGGGTGTCGAGGCAGGCATGTCTCTCACCCGGCTCCAGGAGCTGCTGGCTCCTGCCGGGCAGTGGCTGCCGGTGGACCCGCCCACCGGCAGCCACGGAGCGACGCTGGGCGGACTGCTGGCGTGCGGCGACGCCGGGCCGAGGCGCCTGAAGTACGGCGGCCTCGCGGATCTGGTGATCGGCGCGACGCTCGTGCTCGCGGACGGCACCGTGGCCCGCACCGGCGGCGACGTCATCAAGAACGTCGCCGGATACGACCTCGTGAAGCTGATGGCCGGCTCGCTCGGTGCCTTCGGCCTCGTCGCCCGGCTCAATCTGCGCGTCCATCCGCTGCCCGCCGCCACGACGACGCTCGCCGTCGCCGTGGACGACGCCGACCGTGCGCTGTCGGCGGCGCGTGCCGTCATGCGCTCGCCGCTGGAACCCGTCGCGGTCGAATGGGACGGTCAGCAGCTGCTCGTCCGCTTCCAGGGCACCGAAGAGAGCGCGGGGGCACGCGGCCGCCTCGCCCCGGAGGTCCCCGGTCTCGAGGACGCCCGTGTGCTCGACGCCGAGGCCGAACGGGCCGCCTGGCAGCGGCTGTCGGGCCTCGTATGCGGAGAGGACGGCGCAACCGTACTGCGCGCGGGCACGCATCCCGCACGGCTGCCGGCCCTGACGCGGAGACTGCGCGAACTGACCGAGGGCACCGGCGTGGAGGCCGCTGTGGTCAGCGGCGTCGCACAGGGCCTGCACACCGTCGTGCTGCGCGGCGGGGAGGTGGCGGAGCACGCCGCGTGCCTCACTGAGTGGCGCGAGGCGGTGCACGAGGCCGGCGGCTCGGTGACGCTCCGGCGGCGCCGCGAAGGCGTGGACGCCGCGGCCGCCTCGTGGGGGCCCGCGCCGCCCGCGGTTTCCGTACTGCGCTCTCTCAAGCGGCAGTTCGACCCCGACGACAGGTGTGCACCCGGGCGCTTCGCGCCCTGGTTCTGACCCCGGCCGGGCCCGCCCGGCAACGCGACCACCATCCGTCCCCGACCGTCCCGGTTCTTCTGCCCCGGCACCTCTTCAGGGAGCACCGAATGACCACGCCGCACGGTGGAACGTCTCCGACGCCGGCCTCGTCCGGCGGTTTCGACGCCCACCACCCGCCGTCCCCCGAGCTCATCTCCGACTGCGTGCACTGCGGCTTCTGTCTGCCCGCCTGCCCCACGTACACGCTGAGCGGCGAGGAGATGAACTCACCTCGAGGCCGCATCTACCAGATGCAGCTCATCAACGAGGGCGACGCCACGCTGGACGCCGCCGCCGTCGCCAGCTTCGACAACTGTCTGGGCTGCATGGCCTGTGTGACGGCGTGCCCGTCCGGCGTGCAGTACGACCGGCTCATCGAGTCGGTGCGCCCGCAGATCGAACGCAACTGGGCGCGCTCCCGCTCCGACCGCGCCTTCCGAGGACTGATCTTCCGCCTCTTCCCCTACCCGGGACGGCTGCGCGTCGCCGCCGTCCTCGGCGCCCTGTACCAGCGGCTGGGCATCCGCCGCGTACTGCACCGCACGGGCCTGCTGCGGCGGCTCCCGGCGAGGCTGCGGGCACTGGAGGCGCTGATGCCGGACGTGCCGCTGCGCTCCGCGCTGCGCAAGACACCGGACCGCAGCCCGGCCCGTGCGGGCACCGCCCCGGGCACGGGGGACGCGGGTACCCAGCAGACCACCGCGCGCCGCACCGTCGGCATGGTCACCGGCTGCGTGCAGCAGGTCTTCTTCGCCCAGGTCAACGAGGCCACGGTGCGCGTACTGAACGCCGAGGGCTGCGACGTGGTCGCGCCCCCCGCGCAAGGCTGCTGCGGCGCGCTCAGCGAGCACACAGGACGTGAGGAGGAGGCGGCCCGCCGGGCACGGCAGCTGATCGACACCTTCGAACCGCTCGGCGTCGACGTGATCGTCATCAATGTGGCGGGCTGCGGCTCGGCGCTCAAGGAGTACGGACGGCTGCTCGCCGACGATCCCGAATACCGCGAGCGCGCCGAGGCGTTCGCGGCCAAGGTGCGCGACGTCTCCGAACTCCTCGCCGACCTCACCCCGCTCGCCCCCCGGCACCCCGTGGCCGCACGCCTCGCGCACCACGAGGCATGCCACCTCGCTCACGCGCAGGGCGTCCGCGAACAGCCGCGGGCCGTCCTGCGGAGCGTCCCCGGGCTCGAAGTGGTCGACATCCCCGAGGCCGACATGTGCTGCGGCTCCGCCGGCGTCTACAACCTCATCCAGCCCGGGCCCGCGGAGGAACTCGGCCGCCGCAAGGCGGACAACGTGCGCTCCACGGCGCCCGACGCCGTGGTGACGGCCAACCCCGGCTGTCTGCTGCAGATCTCGCGCCATCTCGACAAGCAGCTCCCCGTGCTGCACCCCGTCCAGGTCATCGACGCCTCGATACGCGGCGTCAAGCCCTGGTGATCCGTCCCCCGAGTCCCAACTCGTCACCGGAGGCACCGTGTTCCAACCCGTACTCGATCCGCTGGGCGGTTCGCTGGGATGGTCGTCGCTAGTCGCCGCCCTCCCACTGGTCGTCTTCTTCGTGCTCCTGGGCGTGCTGCGCGTCCAGGCATGGCTCTCCGCGCTCGCGGCGCTCGCCACATCGATCGTCGTCGCGGTGGCCGCGTACGGCATGCCCGTGGGGCAGAGTCTCAACTCCGCTGTCCTGGGCGCCCTGTTCGGGCTGTTCCCGATCATGTGGATCGTGGTCAACGCCCTGTGGGTCTACCAGATGACCGTCGATACGGGTCACTTCGAAGTGCTGCGCCGCTCCTTCGGCAGGCTCTCCGACGACCAGCGCCTCCAGGCCGTCATCGTCGCCTTCTGCTTCGGGGCGCTCCTCGAGGCTCTGGCCGGCTTCGGGGCGCCCGTCGCGATCAGCTCGGTGATGCTCATCGCTCTGGGCTTCAAACCGTTCAAGGCGGCGACGGTCGCATTGGTGGCCAACACCGCTCCGGTGGCCTTCGGTGCCATGGGTACGCCGGTCATCACGCTCTCCGAACTGACGGGACTGCCGCTCGAGGACGTCTCCTCCATGGTCGGACGCCAGACGCCGCTGCTGGCCGCGGTCGTCCCGGTGCTGCTGGTCTACCTGGTGGACGGCAAGCGGGGTGTGCGTCAGACCTGGTGGCCGGCTCTGGCATGCGGACTCTCCTTCGCCGTGGCCCAGTTCGTCTGCTCCAACTACATGTCCGTCGAGCTGACGGACGTCGTCGCCGCGCTCGTCTCCGTCGGCGTTCTGGTGCTGGTCATGCGGATGACGACCATTCCCTCGCCCGCGCCGGAGGAGATCTCCGGCGACGAGCCGGACGGTTCCGCCCCGGCGAGCGGCGGCGCGGCCACGGGTGACGGCAGCGCGGCGCCCGGCGGTACGGGCGGCGCCTCCGGCAGCGGCGGCGCGGAGCCCGCGACGCAGACCAAGCGCACGGAAACGGTCACGGACACGGACGGAGAAACGCGGGACAGCACCCGCGCGGCGGTCAACGCCTATCTGCCCTACATCGTGATCATCGTCGTCTTCGCGCTGACCAAGTTGCCGGCGATCAAGACGGTGCTGGAGGAGAAGGGCACGGCTCTCTTCAACTGGCCCGGCCTGCACGTCGCCGATCCCGTCAGCGGAAAGCCCGCGGCCTCCACGGTCTTCAAGTTCGACTGGCTGCCCGCGACCGGCACGATGCTGCTCCTCAGCGGCGTGATCACAGCGCTGCTCCTGGCTGTGTCGCCCAGTGTCGCCACCCGCGCGTACGGACGCACCCTGCACCAGCTGCGCTGGGCGATCCTCACGGTGGCCACGGTGCTGGCCCTGGCCTACGTGATGAACCTGTCCGGGCAGACGTCCACCATCGGCAACTTCATCGCGGGCGCCGGAGCCGCGCTGGCCTTCCTCTCACCGGTGCTGGGCTGGCTCGGAGTCGCCGTGACGGGCTCCGACACCTCCGCCAACGCCCTGTTCGGCATCCTCCAGGTGACGGCCGCCAAGAACTCCGGCTACGCCCCGGAGCTCCTCGCCGCGGCCAACAGCTCCGGCGGTGTCCTCGGCAAGATGCTCTCCCCGCAGAACCTGGCCATCGCCGCCGCGGCGACGGGACTGGGCGGACGGGAGCCCGAACTGCTGAGGAAGGTCGTCGGCTGGAGCCTGGCGCTGCTGCTGCTGATGTGCGTCCTGGTCTTCCTTCAGTCCACATCCGTGCTCGGCTGGATGCTCCTGTCCTGAAAACCGAGGACCGCTGCGCGGGTGCCACGCAGGTGCCCGCGCAGCGCGTCCCGGTAGGCCACGAGGTCGCCCTTCTCGAGCAGCGCGACGAGTTCGACGTGCTCGTGGTTCGTGGCGCGCAGCCGGTCGCTGTCGTTGAAGACCGCGTACAGGCCCATGCGCTGCTGGCGGTCGCGCAGCCCCGCGTACAGGTCCAGCAGGATCGGGTTGTCGGCGGCCTGGACGATCAGCTGGTGGAAGACCTGGTCGGCGGCGACGAACGCCTTGCCGTCACCGGCCTCGCGCAGCTTCCTCTGCTCCTGGAGCTGGTCGCGCAGCTCCTCCACGAGCCGCCCCAGCACAGCCGGACCGAGCGAGGAGACCTTCTCGGCGGCGAAGGACTCGATGAGCTCCCTCGTCTCGAGTACCGTCTCCACTTCCTTCGCGGACACCGGCACCACCACCGCGCCGCGCTTGGGGTAGAGCCGCAGAAGGCCCTCCGACTCCAACCGCAGGAACGCCTCACGCACGGGTGTACGGCTGATGCCGAGCGCGGCGGCGACCGTGCCCTCGCTGATCAGGTCGCCCCCGGCGAGGATGCCGTCGAGTATCTGTTCCTTCGCGTACTGGTACGCACGCTGGGACGTGGGGAGAGCCTTACCCACCTGCCGCCCCCCAACATGGATGGATTCATGTGTCCAAGCGGGACACTAAATGTGCCCACGGCGGGCGTGCAACCGGCCCGGGAAGGCCGCCGCGGGCCTGTGACCTCCGGCCCGGGAGGGGCGGTTCGCCGCTCGCGGACGAGGTCGGCGATGATGGAGGAGGAGCCACAGCCCGGACACTGCGCCTCCGGCACTCACTCCCCACCCTCCCCCAGCTACCGCTGGGAGGTGCCCCCACCCAGCTACCGCTGGGAGGTGCCCCCACCCAGCTACCGCTGGGAGGTGCCCCACCCAGCTACCGCTGGGAGGTGCCCCACCCAGCTACCGCTGGGAGGTGCCCCACCCAGCTACCGCTGGGATGTGCCCCACATGGAGCGACAACGCAGGTGAGAGAGCCGGTATGCGATTCCTGAACGACCAGCAGCCCCCGTACGACCTGACGTACGACGACGTCTTCATGGTGCCCGGCCGCTCCGCGGTCGCCTCACGGCAGGGCGTGGACCTCGCGTCCCCCGACGGCAGCGGCACCACGATCCCCCTGGTCGTCGCCAACATGACGGCGATCGCGGGCCGGCGGATGGCCGAGACCGTGGCACGCCGCGGAGGCCTCGTCGTCATCCCGCAGGACATCCCGATCGACGTCGTCACCGAGGTCACCGCCTGGGTCAAGCGCAGGCACCTGGTGCTGGACACCCCCATCACGCTCACGCCGCACCAGACGGCCGCCGACGCGCTGTCCCTGCTGCCCAAGCGGGCGCACGGAGCCGGTGTCGTGGTCCAGGACGGGCGTCCCGTGGGCATCGTCACCGAGTCCGACCTGACGGGCGTGGACCGCTTCACGCAGCTGTCCGAGGTGATGTCCCGGGATCTTCTCGTCCTGAAGGCGGACGTCGATCCGAGCGAGGCGTTCGACCAGCTCGACAGCGCACACCGCAGGCTTGCCCCCGCCGTCGACGCCGACGGGCGGCTCGTGGGCATCCTGACCCGCAAGGGAGCGCTGCGCGCCACGCTCTACACCCCGGCGACGGACGCGGCAGGGCGGCTGCGGGTGGCCGCCGCCGTGGGCATCAACGGCGACGTGGCCGGCAAGGCGCGGGCGCTGCTGGAGGCCGGCGTCGACACCCTCGTCGTGGACACCGCGCACGGCCACCAGGAACGCATGGTCGACGCGCTGCGTGCCGTGCGGGCCCTCGACCCGCAGGTGCCCCTCGTCGCGGGGAACGTCGTCGCCGCCGAGGGCGTACGTGATCTCATCGAGGCCGGGGCGGACATCGTGAAGGTCGGCGTCGGGCCGGGCGCCATGTGCACCACGCGGATGATGACCGGGGTCGGCCGGCCCCAGTTCTCGGCCGTGCTCGAATGTGCCGCTGAGGCGCGCACGTACGGCAAGCACGTATGGGCCGACGGCGGTGTGCGGCATCCGCGGGACGTCGCCATGGCGCTGGCCGCAGGGGCGTCCAACGTCATGATCGGCTCGTGGTTCGCCGGTACGTACGAGTCGCCGGGAGACGTCCAGCAGACCGCCGACGGACGGGCGTACAAGGAGTCCTACGGCATGGCGTCGGCGCGTGCCGTGCGCCACCGCACCAGCGAGGAGTCGGCCTACGACCGCGCCCGCAAGGCGCTGTTCGAGGAGGGCATCTCGACCTCGCGGATGTTCATCGACCCGGTGCGGCCCGGTGTCGAGGACGTCATCGACGCGATCATCGCCGGGGTGCGGTCCTCGTGCACGTACGCGGGCGCGGCGTGCCTGGAGGAGTTCGCGGAGAAGGCCGTCGTCGGCGTGCAGAGCGCCGCGGGGTATGCGGAGGGCGAGCCGCTGCACGCCAGTTGGTGACGGTCCCGGGTTCCCTGATCCACGGCACCCCGGGGACCGGCAAGGGCCCGGGGAGCCATGGGCCAGTCGAGGCCGAAGCCGCGGTGTGCGTCGGTGAATTCGTCCCCGGACGAATTGCTTCCTGCCCGGATGGCACCGTGCTGCCATGCGCCTATGACCGCATTCACACGTGACGGACACTCAGGCACCGGCCCCGGCGAATTCACCCGCGACGGCTGCTCGGTCGAGATGTACTCGCGCCTTCCAGCCCACCGCGAGGCCGGTGTCGTGCTGGGGGCCGTGCCGCCCGGGGCATCGCTGCTCGAACTCGGCGCGGGAGCAGGGCGGATGACCCGTTCCCTCGTGGCGGGCGGCCTGGAGGTGACGGCCGTTGACGAGTCCGCGGAGATGCTCGCGCAGATCGGGGACACGGCACCGACGGTCCTCTCCGCCATCGAAGACCTGGATCTGGGGCGGCAGTTCGACGCCGTGCTGCTCGCCTCGTTCCTCGTCAACACCGCCGACGACGCACAGCGCGGCCGGCTGCTGCGCACCTGCGTCCGGCACACCGCCCCCGGCGGTCGCGTCCTGCTGCAGCGCGAACGCGACGGGCTGCACGAGGGCTTGAGCGCGGGGGACACCTGGCAGAGCGGCACCATGCAGGTCTCCGTCGTCTCCATCGAACCGCTCGGCGACGGCGTCTCCCGCACCTGCATCGGCTACGTCCTCGAGGACGCCCGGTGGACGCAGACCTTCTTCTCCCAGAACCTGCCCGAGCCACGGTTCGAGGCGGCACTGTCCGACGCCGGACTCGCCGTCGACGCCTACCTCACCGACGACCGGACCTGGGTGCGCGCACGCGTGCAGGGTGTGCGGCCGGCTCCCTGAACGTTTCGCCTCCACAGGCCTCATGGGCGCAACAGATCGCCGCGTACGCGCAAGGATGCCCAGTTACTCGCCGCCGTCGGTGCCTCGTAGGGTCGTGCGCCGTAGCAGACCGACAGCGAGGAGGCCGTTGCCGTGTTGGACCAGGGCGCCAGCCCGCAGACCCCGAAGAACCCCGGCGGGCGGCAGGGCGGCGTCTCGCGGCTGACGCGCCGCAAGCCCGTGGAGATGCTCGTCGCCGAAGGCGGCCAGGGCGAGGGCGGTGAACTGCGGCGCAGCCTCGGCCTGTGGCAGCTGACCATGATCAGTATCGGGGCGACGCTCGGGACCGGGATCTTCGTCGTCCTCGGGGAGGCCGTGCCCGACGCCGGGCCCGCGGTCATCGTCTCCTTCGTCCTCGCGGGGCTCACGGCACTCTTCTCGGCCTTCTCCTACGCGGAACTGGCGGGCACCATCCCCGTCGCCGGATCCTCCTACTCCTACGCCTACGCGACGATGGGCGAACTGATCGCCTGGGTGTGCGGCTGGTGTCTGCTGCTGGAGTACGGGGTCTCGGTGGCCGCCGTGGCCGTCGGCTGGGGCCAGTACATCGACGAACTGCTGCACGGCACCCTCGGGTTGAACCTTCCCCAGGCCCTGTCCGCTCCGCCGGGCGAGGGCGGACTTTTCAACGTCCCCGCGCTCGTCGTCGTGCTGCTCGCCATGGCATTCCTGCTCGGCGGCGCCCGGGAGAGCGCGCGGGCCAACACCGTCATGGTCACCGTGAAGGTCATCGCGCTGCTGCTGTTCTGCGCCGTCGCCGCAATGGGCATACGGGCGGGCAACTACCAGCCCTTCATGCCCCTGGGCATGGCCGGGGTGAGCGCAGCGGGAGCCACCCTCTTCTTCTCCTACATCGGCTTCGACGCGGCATCCACGGCGGGGGAGGAGGCGAAGGACCCGCAGCGCGACCTTCCCCGCGCCATCCTCCTGTCCCTCGTCCTGGTCACCGCGCTGTACTGCCTCGTCGCCGCCGTAGCCGTGGGCGCCCTGCCCTGGCAGCGGTTCGAGGGCAGCGAAGCGGCGCTCTCCGGCATCCTGCACGAGGTCACAGGACAGGGCTTCTGGCCCACGCTCCTCGCCTTCGGCGCCGTCGTCGCCATCGCGTCGGTCGTGCTGACCGTGCTGTACGGGCAGACCCGGATCCTCTTCGCGATGTCACGGGACGGCCTTGTGCCGGCGGTCTTCTCCAAGGTCGACCCACGCAGCGGCACCCCGCGCGCCAACACGGTCATCGTCTCCGCGTTCTGCGCGACGCTCGCCGCCGCCGTGCCGCTCGGCAACCTCGCCGACGCCACCAGCATCGGCACCCTCTTCGCCTTCGGCCTCGTCAATGTCGCCGTGATCGTGCTGCGCCGCACCCGGCCCGAGATGCGACGGGCCTTCCGCGTCCCGCTCTCGCCGCTGGTCGGCCTGGGCCTGTGTCTGTGGATGATGTTCTCCCTGGACGCCGTCACATGGGGGGTGTTCGGCGCCTGGATGGCAGTGGGCGCTGTGGTGTACTTCGGGTACGGCATACGCCGATCCCGGCTGAGGACGGCACCGGACCCCGCGAGCACGGAAGAGTGACGGCCCCGCAGTGACTCTCAACGACCTCGACGAGCGCATCGTCCACCTCCTCTCCCAGGACGCCCGCCGCTCCTACGCCGACATCGGCGCCGAAGTGGGCCTCTCCGCGCCGGCCGTCAAACGCCGGGTGGACCGGCTGCGGGCGGAGGGAGCCATCACCGGCTTCACCGTCCGCGTCGACCCGGCGGCGCTCGGGTGGCAGACCGAGGGCTACATCGAGATGTACTGCCGCTCCAAGACCGTGCCGGAAGACATCCGCCGCGCACTGGCCCGCTACCCGGAGGTGGCCTCCGCCTCCACGGTGACCGGCGAGGCCGATGCCGTGGTGCAGGTCTTCGCCTCCGACATGCGGCACTTCGAGCAGGTCCTGGAACGCATCGCCGGCGAGCCGTTCGTCGAACGCACCAAGTCGGTGCTGGTGCTCTCACCGTTGCTGCGCCGCTACACGGCGGGCGCGCCGCGCTGAGCGACACCACCTGACGCCGGGCGGCCGGTCGGGCCCGCCCGGCGGACCGGGCCGGTGGTCAGCGGTCACCGGCGGGCGAGCGCCGGAGAGGGACGAGACTGCTCGCGCCTTCCCGGATCCGCACGGCCCACCGCCGGGCGCGGAGCCGGGCAGTTCACGCCGGGGGACGATCCGCGCAATACGGTCCCAGCTTCACGCTCCGACGGCGCCACGCAACGAATGCCCGCAGATGGCCTTCACCACGCAACGAAATGCCCTCCGATGCGCAATGGATGAGCCTTGTCGGCCGGATGCCCGGACCGTACCGTCGAAGTGTTCCCAGCACATCCGTACGGGCGGCTCCCGGCGCCCACGCCGCCCGCGCCCGTACGCCGAGCACAGCCAGAGGTCCCATGCCGTCGCTGCGCCTTGCCCTGCACCAGGGCCCCGCCGGTGTTCCGCGCACCGTCGAGGACGGTCTCGCCGCACTCGACGCCGCCGCACGCACGGCAGCCGCGGAGGGTGCCCGGCTCCTGGTCACGCCCGAACTGTCCCTGACCGGCTACGCGCTGGGCGACGGCGTCGCCGGGCGCGCCGGGCCCGCCGACGGACCGTCCGCACGCGCGGTCGCGGGCATCTCCGCGGCACACCGCATCGCCGTCGTTCACGGATATCCCGAACTCGACCCGGACAGCGGCGCGTTGTACAACTCGGCCGCCCTCGTCGGACCCGACGGGACCCTTCTCGCCGGATACCGCAAGACGCACCTCTACGGCGACTACGAGCGGCGCCACTTCACGCCCGGGGACCGGCTCGTGGTGCAGGCGGACCTGGACGGCGTCCGCATCGGCCTGCTCATCTGCTACGACGTGGAGTTCCCCGAAGCCGTGCGCGCCCACGCCCTCGCGGGAACCGAGCTCCTGGTCGTGCCGACGGCACTGATGCGCCCGTATGAGGTGGTGGCCGAGACGGTCCTGCCCGCCCGCGCGTGGGAGAACCAGCTCTACGTCGCGTACGCCAACCGCGTCGGCCGCGAAGGGGAGTTCGACTTCGCCGGGCTCAGCTGTCTCGCCGCGCCCGACGGGACCGTCCCCGCACGCGCCGACCGGGATCAGGCGCTGCTGACGGCCGACATCGACACCGGTCTGCTGCATGCCTCACGGGCGCAGAACAGCTACCTCACCGACCGGCGGCCCGAGCTCTACACCGCCTGACACCTGGCCTTCCGGCACGTGGCGGCCCGTCCGCCGGCCGCAGCCGACGCCTGCACGAGAACGACCGAGCCCTGCCCGAGCAGCAACCCCACCCCCGGAGAGGAGAAGTGCGCCGATGACGTCCACGGTGCCCACAGCCGCACACGAGGAGCAGCAGCCCGCGACCGCGGCCGCCAGGCCGCTGACCATGTCCGGGCCCGACTTCCCGTTCGCCTACGACGACTTCCTGGCCCACCCCGCGGGCCCGGGGTCGGTGCCCGCGACCGAACACGGCACCGAGGTCGCCGTGATCGGCGGCGGACTCTCCGGCATGGTCACCGCCTACGAGCTGATGAAGGCCGGACTCAAGCCCGTCGTCTACGAAGCCGACCGCATCGGCGGACGCCTGCGCACCGAGCGGTTCGAGGGCTGTGAGGGCGAACTGACCGCCGAGATGGGAGCCATGCGCTTCCCGCCGTCCTCGACCGCCTTCCAGCACTACGTCGAGCTGACCGGCCTGGAGACCGAGCCGTTCCCCAACCCCCTTGCGCCCGCGACGCCTTCGACGGTCGTGGACCTCAAGGGCACCTCGCACTACGCCCGTACGCTCGATGACCTTCCGCCCGTCTTCCACCAGGTCATGGACGCATGGAACGCCTGCCTGGAGGACGGGGCCGAATTCTCCGCCATGCAGCGCGCGTTGAGGGAGCGCGATGTGCCGCGCATCCGTGAGATCTGGTCCCGCCTGGTGCACAGGCTCGACAACCAGACCTTCTACGGCTTCCTCTGCGACTCGGAGTCCTTCGCCTCCTTCCGGCACCGCGAGATCTTCGGGCAGGTGGGATTCGGCACCGGCGGATGGGACACCGACTTCCCCAACTCCATCCTGGAGATCCTCCGCGTCGTCTACACCGGCGCCGACGACGACCACCGCAGCATCGTCGGCGGAAGCCAGCAACTCCCCGAGCGGCTATGGGAGTTGGAGCCCGACAAGCTCGTGCATTGGCCGGCCGGTACCTCCCTGGCGTCGCTCCACCGGGACGGGGGAGACGGCAAGGGCGGCCGGGCGCGAGGGGGACACCGTCCCGCCGTCACCCGCCTGCGCCGCACCGCGGGCAACCGCATCACCGTCACGGACGCCTCCGGCGACATCCGCACCTACCGTGCGGCCGTCTTCACGGCCCAGTCGTGGATGCTGCTGAGCAAGATCGACTGTGACGACGCGCTGCTGCCCATCGACCACTGGACGGCCGTGGAGCGCACCCACTACATGGAGTCCTCCAAGCTGTTCGTGCCCGTGGACCGGCCGTTCTGGCTCGACGAGGACGTCGACGACAGGGGCGAGCCGACCGGCCGCGACGTGATGAGCATGACGCTCACCGACCGGATGACGCGCGGCACCTATCTGCTGGACGACGGACCCGACCGGCCCGCCGTCATCTGCCTCTCGTACACGTGGTGCGACGACAGCCTCAAGTGGCTGCCGCTCGACGCTGATCAGCGCATGGAGGTGATGCTGAAGTCGCTGGGGGAGATCTATCCGAAGGTCGACATCCGCAGCCACATCACCGGCAGCCCGGTCACCGTCTCCTGGGAGAACGAGCCGTACTTCATGGGCGCGTTCAAGGCCAACCTGCCCGGCCACTATCGCTACCAGCGGCGGCTGTTCACGCACTTCATGCAGGACGACCTGCCCGAGGACAAGCGCGGGCTCTTCCTCGCCGGCGATGACATCTCCTGGACGGCGGGCTGGGCGGAGGGCGCCGTGCAGACCGCCCTCAACGCCGTGTGGGGAGTGCTGCACCACCTCGGCGGCGGCACCGACCCGTCCAATCCGGGGCCGGGCGACGTCTACGACGAGATCGCGCCGGTGCTGCTGCCGGAGGACTGAACGGGCCGGTGCGCGGGCCGGGCGTCACATGCCGGCCTTGCGCACCGCCGTGTGCAACGCCCGTGCCGCATCGGTCAGTTCAGCGGTGTCGCGCGACACCGCCTGCACGTCCAGGATCGCCTCGTCGACGCCTGCCGCGACGCCCTCCGCGAGATCCTCGACGATCTGCTCGACCGTGCCCTGGTGCGTCCGGCGCCCGCCGTCGAGCGGCTTGTCCGTGAGACGCAGGCTGCACCGCTGCACGACGGTGAGCGAGTCGGGGTCGCGGCCGTTGCGCTCGGCCAGCTCGCGCAGCTTCGCGCGGGTCCGGGCGACGACGGGGTGGGGCGTGAGGGAGGGGACCCAGCCGTCGGCACGGCGGGCGATCCGCTCCACGGTGCGGGAGTTGCTCGCGGCCAGCAGCACCGGGATCCTGCCGGCCTGCGGCTTGGGCCCGACGTCCGCCGGTGCGAGACTCATGCGGCTGCCCTCGTACGCCGACGGGCCGGGGCTCCACACCGCTTCGCACACGTCGAGCAGTTCGTCCAGCAGCGCACCCCGCCGGCTGAAGTCCGCGCCCGCCGCCGTGTATTCGTCACGCGACCAGCCGGTTCCGAAGCCCGCGACGAGGCGGCCGCCGCTCGCAGCGCTCAACGTGCCCAAAGCACGGGCCAGGTCGAACGGAGCGTGCAGCGGGCCGACCAGCACGGACGTGCCCAGGCGCACCCGTTCCGTGACCGCCGCGGCCTGCGCGAGCGTGATCAGAGGGTCGGCTACGTGCCGGAAGGTCTCGGGCCAAGGCCGGCCCTCGACGCCGTACATACCGTCGACCGGATCCTCGGGAACCAGGGTGCGTTCGAAGACCCACAGACTGTCGTAGCCGCACGCCTCCGCCTCCCGCGCCACCACCGTCACGTCACTTCCCGGCGCGTAGTGCTTCATCTGTGGCAGACCCAGGCCCAGTCGCAGCGTCATGTCTCCTCCGTGAGGCTCGTGCCACGGGAACCTCCCGCCCTGCATGACTGCCCCCGTCTGCTCCTGTGACCCCTCGGGCCTCCGCGGCAACGGACTGTGGCGTCGCGGCGGAAGAGCGTTCCCGGGCGAATAGGTTCAAGGGTCATGCGGATCACGAAGTACGGGCCGCGGGCAGTCGCCGGTGAGCGTTCAGGAGACCGTCCGGCCTCGACGGGCCTCATGCACCGTGACGACCGCCGTGTCTCGTCGTATCGCCGCCGCGATGCCTGTCGGCGCACGGCAGGGGAGTCAGCAGACACCGCCCGGCCAGGCCCACGCTCGCATCCAGCCCCTCGGCGAACTCCCCGGCCAGCTCGGGCTGCACGCGCAGACCCCACAGGGCCCGGAACGCCATCCACGCACCCGAGCGCGCCATCTCCAGACTCCACGAACCGAGCAGGTGCGTGAGCGGATCGGCGACGTCCAGGACGTCCGGTCCCGGCATCAGCTCCTCCCGGATGCGCTCCTCCATAAGCGTCAGCAGATCCCCGACGCGCTCGAAGTCGCCCTCCAGCGCCTCCGGTTCGGCCTGCTGGGCCTTGCAGGTGGCCAGCAGCGCCAGCGGCAGGTCGTACCCCACGTGCGCGTTGATCCCCGCCAGGGCGAACTGGAGGGGACGCACGTACGGATGGCGGCGCATCTGGAACAGCGGCCGCCAGGACGCAGGAGGGCGCCGGCCCGAGCCGTGTGCCTCCACCGCCGAGAGAAAGCGGCCCGCGAAGCGCGCACCGAGCTCCTCGGCGGAAGCGCGATCGCTGAACCAGTCCGATTCCAGCCGCCGTTGGACCTCCAGCGTCACCGAGAGATAGACGCGGCCGAAGACGGCCACGCCGTCACCCTGCGGAAGCCGCGCACCGACGCCGCGCATGCGCTGCACCACCGAGTCGAACGTCCCCGGCGGAGGCAGCGGGCCCGGGTGCAGCACCGCGGGTGTCGCGGTTCGCAGAGGTGTCCGTTCAGCTGACGTCATGGGTGCAGAGTGGCAGGCGTGGTGGCTTGTGGTGGCGAAGACGGCCCGTGTGGCGCCCGGACGGGGGACATCCGTGCGTGGCGCGAACAGGCCCGCCTGCCAGGTCCGTTCGGGGCGGCCGAGGCAACGCGCCCGAGGAACGCGCCTGCGCTCAGGAGGTCTCGGGAGCGGACGCCGGGTGGCTCTCCGCGGTGGCGGGGGAACCCTCGCCCGAGGCCGTCGTGCGCCCTTCGGGACGCAGCATCCCCGCACCCAGCACCAGACCCAGCATCAGCACTGTGACCAGCCCGAACGACACGGACAGCGACGTGGCCTCCGCGATCCAGCCGACCGCGGCGGGAGCCGCCAGCCCCGAGGCGTAGGCGAGAGTGGCGACGCCCGCGATCTCCTGACCCGGCGACGCCGACGGTATTCGGCCCGCCGCCGCGAAGCACAGCGGCACCACCACGGCGACACCGATCCCGATCAGCGCAAAGCCGGTGATGGCCAGTGCGGGTGTACGCGCGATCACCACCAGGGCTCCGCCCGTTGCCGCGGTCAGCCCGCTGATCCTCACCGTCCGCACCGGTCCCAGCCGCCGCACCACCGCGTCGCCCAGGAGCCTGGCGACGGCCATCGTGCACGCGAAGGCGGTGAACGCCGAGGCGGCCAGGCCCGGATCGGCGTGCGTCACGTCGCGCAGATAGATGCCCGACCAGTCCATCGACGAGCCCTCCGCGAAGACGGCGAAGAAACCCATGAGTCCGACCGTGAGTGCGGCGCGGCTCGGCAGGGCGAAGCGAGGCGGTGCCTCCGTCTCGGCCCCCGACGCTCCGGTCTCTTCGCCGGTGGCGGTCGGCTGCTCCCTGACGTCCAGCGTCCAGCGGCACGCCACGACGGCCGCGGCGGCGGTCAGGGGCGCCACCAGGCCCAGATGGACGCGCCCGTCGATGCCGGCGTGCGCGGCGAACGCACCGACCGCGCCGCCCAGCAGAGTGCCCACGCTCCACATGCCGTGCAGACCGGACATCACCGACTTCCCGTACCGCTCCTCGATCTGCACCCCGTGGGCGTTCATCGCGACGTCCATCAGGCCGAGGCCGCACCCGTAGGCGAAGAGGATCACGCACAACCACAGCAGGGACGGCGCGAGCGCGGGAAGCGCCAGCCCCGCGCAGCACATCAGCGACAGCCAGGCCATCGAGCGGCGCGGACCGTGGCGGTGTGCGAGGCGCGCGGAGAGCGGCATCGCTGCCGAAGCCCCGATCGTGAGGAAGACCAGCGCCATCCCCAGCCAGCCGTGGCTGAGTTGGAGGTGCTCACGGATCCACGGGATGGCAGTGGCGAAGCTGCCGCTCACCACACCGTGCACGGCGAACACGGCGGAGATCGCGCGCCGTGCACGACGGGTGGCCGCGTCGGTGGCGGTCTGCTGCATGTGCGGGACCCTCCGGCCTGTACGTGTGTGTTCGGCAGCTGCTCTTTCAGCGCCCTTCCCCCGCGCCCGTACCCCGTCGGCCTGCGCGATCCGGGCCACTGTACGGGGGGTCTCGGGCACCTGAACAAGGGGTTTTCGCAAGGCTTTTGCAAGAGGCTGAAAGCGCTCGCACACTCTCGCCGCATCCGTGTGCACGCACTGTGAGTGAGCACACAGGCAATGGGGGCATGGCGCGTGCGTGTCCGTGGCAGACTGAACGCGTACCAGTGACGTCAGCGCACTCCGGGGTCGGTGAAAGTCCGAACCGGCGGTTACAGTCCGCGACCCGGTCGCCTCCAGCGGCCGGTTGACCAGGTGAAATTCCTGGACCGACGGTGAAAGTCCGGATGGGAGGCAGTGCGCGGCGGGCCGAGACCGGTACACCGCCCCGTCGGTCGGGCGCTGCCATGCATCGCATGGAAGCGGCCTTCCTTTTTCGTGGTGGTGCCCCGGCCTCGACGGTCCGTGCATGCCCCGGAGTCCGTGCCCGAAGAGGCAGGAGAGACCCGGTGGCAACGGACTCAGCAGCCGCAGTGTCAGCCCCTTCCGCCGAACCGGCCGAACGGGCCGCCATGCGCCGTGCCGTCGAACTCGCCTCCCGCGGGCTCGGTTCCACCAGTCCGAACCCCGTCGTGGGCTGCGTCGTGCTGAGCCCCGAGGGCTATCCAGTCGGCGAGGGGTGGCACCAGCGCGCAGGCGGCCCGCACGCCGAGATCCACGCCCTGGCCGAAGCGGGCGACGACGCACGCGGCGGCACCGCCGTCGTCACCCTCGAACCCTGCGACCGCACCGGCCGAACGGGTCCCTGCTCCCGCGCCCTCATCGACGCGGGCATCGCCCGTGTCGTCTACGCCGTCGCGGACCCCTCCGCGCCGGGCGGGGCGGGCAGCCTCGCGGAAGCGGGCATCGACGTCGTACAGGGACTGCTCGCGGACGACGCGGCCGCCGGCAACGCGGCCTGGCTCACCTCGGTGCGGGAGCAACGCCCCTACGTCATCTGGAAGTACGCCGCGACGCTCGACGGGCGCATCGCCGCCACCGACGGCTCCAGCCGCTGGATCACCTCCGACGAGGCACGCGCCGACGTCCACCGTCTGCGTGCCCGCACCGACGCGGTGCTCGTCGGCTCCGGCACGGCACGCGCGGACGATCCGCACCTCGCGGTGCGCGGCGTGTCCGGCGCGGTGCAGCCGCTGCGCGTCGTCACTGACACCGACGCCTCGGCCGTACGGCCCGGTGCGCGCGTCCTCGACGATGCGGCGCCCACGCTCGTCGCCGTCGCGGAGGACGCCGACGCCGGTCAACTCGAAGGCGCCGCCGAGCTGTTGAGGCTGCCGCGCGCCGGGGGCGGCCGGCCCGGGCTCGACCTGGCGGAGCTGCTCGGGGAACTGCACGCGCGTGACGTCCGGTCGGTGCTGATCGAGGGCGGCCCGACGCTGGCCGGGTCGTTCGTCGCGGCCGGAATCGTCGACGAAGTCATCGGCTATGTCGCACCCGTGCTGCTCGGCTCCGGGCCCGCCGCACTGGGCGACGCCGGAATCGCCACCATCGCGCAGGCGTTGCGGCTGAAGGTGACCGAGACGGTGCGCGTCGGCCCTGACCTGCGTATCACCGCGGTTCCCGCGACGGCCGTACGCGCCGGGACCTCCGGCGCTTCCGTCGCGGTCACCGCATCAACCGCTTCCACCGAGGAGTTCTGAGTGTTCACCGGAATCGTCGAAGAGCTGGGTGAGGTCGTCGCCGTGGAGGAACTGCCGGGCGCCGCACGCTTCCGGCTGCGCGGCCCCCTCGTCACCGAAGGCGCGCGGCACGGCGAGTCGATCGCCGTCAACGGCGTCTGCCTCACCGTGGTGGAGGCGTCCGGCGGCGAGTTCACGGCCGACGTCATCGGCGAGACCCTTGCCCGCTCCTGCCTCGGCGCCCTGACCACCGGCTCCCGCGTCAACCTCGAGCGTCCCATGGTCCTCGGCGGAAGGCTCGACGGGCACCTCGTCCAGGGCCATGTCGACGGCACCGGCACCGTCGCCGAGCGGACCGAGGACGGCACGGTGCGGGTCGAGATCCCCTCGGGGCTGGCCAGGTACATCGTCGAGAAGGGGTCCATCACCATCGACGGCGTAAGCCTCACCGTCGTCGAGGCCGGCGACTCGCACTTCACCGTCAGCCTGATCCCCACGACGCTGGCGCTGACCACCCTCGGCATCAAGCAGCCCGGAGACCCGGTCAACCTCGAGGTCGACGTCCTGGCCAAGTACGTCGAGCGGCTGCTCACGCACGGCGGCTCCGAGGTGACAGGTTCCGTTGCGGGCGGCAACGGGGCCGCCGGCGCGAAGGAAGCCGTGCGGTGAACGCCCTGGATCTGCTCAACAGCGAGGCGTTCAGCGCCTTCGGTCAGGACGTCATCTACTCCGACCTCATCGGCAACGTCATCGGCCTGGCCGCTCTCGCGCTGGGCTGGCGTCGCAACGTCCTCACCTGGCCCGTGCAGGTGCTGGCCGGTGTCGTCCTCGTGTGCGCCTACTACTCGGCTCAGCTCGCGGGCGGGGTCGGCAAGCAGTTGCTGGTCATCGTCGTCGCACTGTGGGGCTGGTGGCAGTGGCGCCGCGGCAACCGCACCGCCGAGGACGGGGCGATCACGGTGCGCTTCGCGCGCCCGCGTGAGCGCGTGGTGCTGCTGGCCGGAACCGTCGCGGGCACGCTCGCCGTCGGCTCGCTCTTCACGCTCATGCCGGAACTGTCGTGGAACCCCTGGCCGGACGCCTACATCTTCGTCGGCACCCTTGCCGCGATGACGGCACAGGCCCGCGGGCTCGTGGAGTTCTGGTTCGCCTGGCTGCTTGTCGACATCGTCGGTGTCCCGCTGGCCTTCAGCAGCGGGCTCGCCTTCTCGGGACTGGTCTACGTCCTCTACCTCGGGCTCGTGCTGTGGGGGCTGCGCAGCTGGTGGCTGAGTACCCGCACGAGCGCACCCGTGGCTTCCGCCCAGCGGGAGTCCCCTGCCGAAGGAGCACGTCCATGAACGGGTCCGGCAGCGCCGCCGGGCCGCTGCCCGGCACCAACGGCACCAACGGCACGAACGGCCCGCGCGGGCCGCAGCAAGGAGGCGCAGGTATGAGCGCAGTGACGAGCGACTGGTACGCGGACGGAGAGTCCGGCGAGACATCCGGGGTTCCCGGAAGCGGCCCCGACGACTTCGCCCTCGACCCGGTCGAGCGTGCGATAGCCGATGTGGCCCTCGGCCGGCCCGTGGTCGTCGTGGACGACGAGAACCGGGAGAACGAGGGCGACCTGATCGTCGCCGCAGAGCGCGTCACCCCCGAGATCGTCGCCTTCATGATGAGCGAGTGCCGGGGCCTGATCTGCACGCCCATGGAATCCGACGATCTCGACCGGCTCGACCTGCCGCAGATGGTCGAGCGGAACTCCGAGGCGATGGGCACGGCCTTCACCGTGTCCGTGGACGCCACCGGCCGCCACGGCGTGACCACCGGCATCTCGGCCGCCGACCGTGCCACCACCATCCGGCTGCTGGCCGACCCGGAGGCCGTGCCGTCCGACTTCGTGCGCCCCGGGCACGCCTTCCCGCTGCGCGCCAAGCCCGGCGGCGTGCTGGAACGGGCCGGGCACACCGAGGCCGGGGTGGACCTGGCGCGGCTGGCGGGGCTGCGTCCCGCCGCCGCCATCGTCGAGATCGCCGGCGAGGACGGCACCATGCTGCGGCTGCCCGAGCTGCTCCCGTTCGCCCGCAAGCACGGCCTCGCGGTGATCTCCATCGAGGCCCTGATCGCCTACCGCGAGGCCACCGAACGGCCGGCGGGTCAGGGGCGCGAGCCTGCCGTCGTCCCCGCGGAAGCCGCAGCGCCCGCAGTCGACACTGTGGAGCCCACGGTCCTGCGCGAGGCCAGCACGCGGCTGCCCACACGCCACGGCGAGTTCCGTGCGTACGGATACCGCTCCACCATCGACGGGGTCGAGCACATCGCACTGGTCGCCGGAGACCTCACCGAGAACGGCGGCGAGGACGTCCTGGTACGGGTGCACTCCGAGTGCCTGACCGGCGACGTCTTCGGGTCGCTGCGCTGCGACTGCGGCATGCAGCTGGACTCGTCACTGGAGCGGGTTCAGTCCGAGGGCCGCGGCGTGGTGGTGTATCTGCGCGGCCACGAGGGCCGCGGCATCGGGCTGCTGTCCAAGCTGCGCGCGTACGAGCTCCAGGAGCGCGGCCGCGACACCCTCGACGCCAACCTCGAACTCGGGCTTCCCGCCGACGCCCGCGACTACGCGGCAGCCGCCCGGATGCTCGACGACCTGGGCGTACGGTCCCTGCGGCTGATGACCAACAACCCGGACAAGTCCGAGGCCCTCGCCCGGCACGGGCTGCGCGTCGACGAGCGCGTGGCCATGCCCGTCGAGGCCGGTGAGCACAACCTGCACTACCTGCGCACCAAGCGCGACCGCATGGGCCACGAGCTGCCGTGGCTGGAGGCCCGGAAGGCCTCACCCTGCGGCAACCAGTGACCGCCCGGACGACGCCGAGGCGACGGTTGACCACACCAGCGACACCATCACCATCACCATCACCGGCATCGAAGACATCGGCCGGCAGAGGCAAGGAGCAAGGAACGTGAGCGGCAAGGGCGCCCCCGAACTGTCCGTCGAAGAGTGCGGCGATCTGCGAGTGGCCGTGGTGGCCGCGCAGTGGCACGAGACCGTCATGGACGGCCTCGTGGCCGGCGCCCTGCGCGCCGCCCGGGAACTGGGCACCGCCGAACCCACGCTGCTGCGCGTCCCCGGCAGCTTCGAACTGCCCGTCGCAGCCGGGGCGCTCGCCCGTGCCGGATACGACGCCGTCGTCGCGCTCGGCGTGGTCATCCGCGGCGGGACACCGCACTTCGACTACGTCTGCCAGGGAGTCACCCAAGGGCTGACACAGGTCGGTGTCGAGACCGGCGTCCCCATCGGGTTCGGGGTCCTCACATGCGACGACGAGGAACAGGCCCTCGAGCGCGCCGGTCTTGCCGGCTCCCGCGAGGACAAGGGCCACGAGGCCACGACCGCCGCGGTGGCCACGGCCGCCGCGCTGCGCACCGTGGCCTGAACGGGCCCGACCCGGGCGCGGAGGGCCTGCGGGCCTCCACGTAGAGTTGGGAACACCATGGCGAACAAGACATTCGAGGAGCTCTTCGCCGAGCTCCAGCACAAGGCCGCCAACGGCGACCCCATCACCTCGCGTACCGCGGAACTGGCCGCCCAGGGCGTGCACTCCATCGGTAAGAAGATCGTCGAGGAGGCCGCCGAGGTGTGGATGGCCGCCGAGTACGAGGGAGACGAGCGCACCGCCGAGGAGATCTCGCAGCTCCTCTACCACGTGCAGGTCATGATGATCGCCCGCGGCGTGACCCTCGAAGACGTATACGCTCATCTCTGATCCATCACGCGCCCGCCGGCTCCCGGCCGCGGCCCTCTCTGCTCTCCGGTTTCTCTGATTTCTCCGATCCAGAAGTCTCCGAGCTCCGCACCTCACCCACGCAAAGGAATCACGCACCATGCTGCGCATCGCCGTCCCCAACAAGGGTTCACTCTCCGAGCCTGCGGCGGAGATGCTCCATGAAGCCGGCTACAAGCAGCGCAAGGACCGCCGCGAACTGGTGCTGGTCGACGGCGAGAACGACGTCGAGTTCTTCTTCCTGCGCCCCCGCGACATCGCCGTCTACGTCGGTTCCGGCAAGCTCGACCTCGGCATCACCGGCCGCGACCTGCTGCTGGACTCCGGGGCGAAGGCCGAGGAGATCCTCCAACTCGGCTTCGCGGGCTCGACGTTCCGCTACGCCACGCGCCCCGGCACCGCAAAGGACGTGACCGAGTTCCAGGGCATGACCGTCGCCACGTCCTTCGCCGGCATCGTCTCCAAGCACCTCGCCGACCACGGCGTGGACGCGTCCGTCGTCCACCTCGACGGAGCGGTGGAGACCGCCATCCAGCTCGGTGTCGCCGAAGTGATCGCCGACGTCGTCGAGACGGGCAGCACCCTGCGCAACGCCGGGCTGGAGATCATCAGCGAGCCGATCCTGCACTCCGAAGCCGTCGTCGTACGCGGCACCGACGCCCCCGACGACGACCCGAAGGTCCGGCAGTTCCTCCGCCGCATGCAGGGCGTTCTCGTCGCCCGCCGGTACGTGATGATGGACTACGACATCCGCGCCGAACACCTGGAATCGGCCGTCGCCCTTACCCCGGGGCTCGAATCGCCGACCGTGTCCCCGCTGCACGACCAGGGCTGGGTCGCCGTACGCTCCATGGTGCGTACGAAGGAGGCGCAGCGGATCATGGACGACCTCTACGAGCTGGGCGCCCGCGCCATCCTCACCACCGGCATCCACGCCTGCCGCCTCTGACTCGCCGTGTGTCCTCCAGGAGGGGCCGGATGAACGAACTGCCCGCTCTGCCCGTCACGTTCCGCCCGAAGCGCACGCGCGCCGTCCTCATCACCGTCGGCGTCGCGCTGTTCGCCGTGCTCACCGTCGTCGCCGTGATCCTGCCGGCGACGAGCCCGGGGGAGCGGATCAGCTTCGTCTTCACCGGGCTGCTCTTCCTCGGCGTGCTGCTGCTGCTCTCGCGTCCGCATGTGGCCGCGGACGAGGGCGGACTCACCGTCGTCAACCTGACGACCAAGCGGCGGCTCGAATGGGCGGAAGTGCTCCGGGTCAACCTGCGCCAGGGCGACCCGTGGGTGAGCCTCGACCTCGCCGACGGCACCAGCCTGGCGGCCATGGGCATCCAGCCCGGGATCGCCAAGGAGCGGGCCATCGCCGACGCCGGAGCGCTGCGTGCCCTCGCCGAGAGCCACGGCACCGGGGAGACGGTGCGCTGATGCACTGACAGGCGCCTTCCGCCACGCCCCGCCGTGGGACCGTCACAGCCTGCTGCTGTTCCCGCGGCGGAACCGACTCGTCCGCCCGCGGCCTCTGCCGTACGGCTCATGGACGTGTTTACTCTGGTCGATACGGCGGATCCAGCCGCCCCCATCGCGAACCGCTACCCGAGGAGTGACCACCGTCAGAGATGGACGGATCGCCCTGTAGTACCAGCGCTGTGTCCCCCAGCCACCTCAGGGGAGACACAGCATGACCCTTTCGCTCGCACTCCTCGCCGCCGCCTTCGTTCTGATCCTCGCCAACGGCTTCTTCGTCGCGGCCGAGTTCGGTCTCGTCACCGTCGAGCGGCCCGAGGCCGAACGGGCCGCCGCCCAGGGCGACCGCCGGGCGCGTGCCGTCATCGCGGCCCTGCGTGAACTCTCCTTCCAGCTCTCCGGCACACAGCTCGGCATCACACTCACCTCCCTGGTCGTCGGCATGCTCTGCGAGCCCGCGCTCGCGCATCTGCTGAACGGCCCGCTGACCGCGACGGGCCTGCCCGAGGGAGCCGTGGCCGGCACCGCCGTCACGATAGGCATGTTCGTCGCCTCGGCCGTGCAGATGGTCATCGGCGAACTCGTCCCCAAGAACTGGGCCGTCTCCCGGCCGCTGGCCGTCGCCCGCTTCGTCGCGGGCCCGCAGCGCCTCTTCTCCGGGGCCTTCCGTCCCGTGATCACGCTGCTGAACGCCCTCGCGAACCGCATCGTGCGGGCGTTCGGCGTCGAGCCCGCGGAGGAGCTGGCGTCGGCCCGCACGCCGGGCGAACTGATCTCCCTCGCACGGCACTCGGCTCGTGCCGGAGCCATCGAGCAGGACACCGCGGACCTCTTCGTTCGGACACTCTCGCTGGCCGGCCTGACTGCGCAGCACGTGATGACTCCGCGGGTGCGGGTCAGCGCGCTGCAGAGCGGCGCCACCGCCGAGGACGTCGTCAATCTGACCCGCGCCACGGGCCTCTCCCGCTTCCCCGTCTGCCGCGAACGCCTCGACGAGATCACCGGTACCGCCCACCTCAAGGACGCGCTCGCCGTTCCCGCCCAGGACCGGCTGCGGACCCCCATCGACGACATCACCGCCCCGGCCCTGCTCGTCCCGGAGACGCTGCCCGTACAGCCGCTGCTGGAAAGGCTCCGCAACGAGGCACCCATCGCGGTCGTCGTCGACGAGTACGGCGGCACGGCGGGTGTCGTCACGCTGGAGGACATCGTCGAGGAGTTGGTCGGCGAGGTGCGGGACGAGCACGACCGCGACGATCTGCCCGCGCTCGCCCCCGCAGCACCGGACCCCGAAGGGCGTCCCGCCTGGGACGCCGACGGAGGCTGCCGCGTCGACCTGCTGCGGCGCATCGGCCTCGACGCACCCGAGGGGCCGTACGAGACCGTCGCGGGTCTCGTCGCCGACCGCCTGGGCCGGATTCCGGCGCCCGGCGACACCGCGCACCTTCCCGGCGGCCCCGGAACACCGGGCTGGCAGCTGCGGGTGCGTCTCGTCGACCACCACCGCGCTGAGCGCGTCCGCATCGTTCGGACCGATGAGAACGGGCGGAGCAGCGCGCCGCGCCCGCGGGCCGTGTATGCCGAGAGGAGCACGCTGTGAGCGCCCTCCAACTTCTCTTCGCGGCCCTGCTGGTGCTCGCCAACGGCTTCTTCGTCGGCGCCGAGTTCGCGCTGGTCTCGGTGCGCCGCAGCCAGATCGAACCGCTCGCGGCGGCCGGATCGGCCCGCGCCCGCCGCGTGCTGAGCGGCCTGGAGAACCTGCCGCAGATGATGGCCGCGGCGCAGTTCGGCATCACCGTGTGCTCGCTGACGCTCGGCGCCGTCGCCGAACCGACCATCGCCCACCTGCTGGAGCCCCTCTTCGACGCGGTACGGCTTCCGGAGGCGCTGGTCCACCCCGTGGGCTACGTCGTGGCGCTGGCAGTCGTCGTCGCCTGCCACCTCGTCATCGGCGAGATGGTGCCAAAGAACCTCGCCATGGCGGCACCGGAACGCACCGCCCTGTGGCTGAGCCCCGCGCTCGTGGCCTTCGCCCGGCTGTCGCGGCCGGTGACGGCCGGGCTCGGCAGCTGTTCCAAGGTCGTCCTGCGTCTCTTCCGCGTCGAGCCCAAGGACGAGGTCGAGTCGGCCTTCACCAGCGAGCAGCTCGCCGACCTCCTCGCGGACTCCCGCCAGGCGGGGCTGCTGGACCACGAGGAGCACGAGCGCCTCTCCGACGCCCTCGAACTCGGCTCCCGGCTGGTGACGGACGTGCTCCTCACCAGCGGTTCCCTGGTGACGGTGGGCCCCGGTGTCACACCCCGGGAGGTCGAGGAACTCACCGTGCGCACGGGGTATTCACGCTTCCCGATCTGCGCTCCCGACGGCGCCTTCATGGGCTATCTGCATGTGAAGGACATACTCGACCTGACCGAGGACGACCGCGCCGTACCGCAGCACCTCTGGCGTTCCATGACGACGCTCCGTGCCGAACTGCCCCTGGACGACGCGCTGGCAGCGATGCGAAGCGCCGCCTCGCATCTCGCAGCCGTCGCCGACGCCTCGGGACGGGTGCTCGGCCTGGCGGCGCTGGAGGACGTGCTGGAGATGCTCGTCGGCGAAGTCCACGACCCGGCGCACGAATCGGCGGGCGTCCCGCCGCAACAGCGCAGCGGCGGCGGGCCTTCCGGCTCCACGGGCGCCAATGGTGCGGGCCCTGCCGGTTCACCGGCCTCGCCCGATGCGCGTGAGGCGGCCGGAGAGGCCGCGGGGGAGGAGCAGTCCGTCAGGACAGGGGAGGCGGCGGGTCGGGACGGGGGCCGTCCGGGCCCCGCCCGGAGAGCACCTCACCGTACGCCTGCATGAGGTCCGGCAGCCGCAGCGTGGACAGATCGTCCCGTGTGGGGATGCCGGGGTAGGTGGAGAGGCGCAGATCCCGGTAGGCGCAGCTCTTCTCGTACAGGGTGCGCAGGAAGCGGCCGTTGCCCAGTTCGTCGACCCATCCCTGGTCGACGACGTGGCCGCTGATGCTGCGCATCTCCTCCAGGCTCTCCTCATCCCACACGTCGCCGTTCTCGGCGGCCAGCACCTCGCCGATCGCAGTCAGCTCCAGCGGACGGTAGCTGGGGAAGTCGACGCGCGTCGTGAAGCGTGAGGAGAGGCCCGGGTTGGTGGCCAGCAGCCTGTCCATGCCCTCCCGGTAGCCGGCGAGGATCACCACCAATTGGTCCCGGTTGTCCTCGGCGCGCTTCAGCAGCACCTGCAGCGCCTCGTCGCCGTACGCATCGCCCTTGCTGTAGCCGGAGTTGGACAGGGCGTACGCCTCGTCGACGAAGAGCACACCGCCCATGGCCGAGTCGATGAGCTCGTTCGCCTTCACGGCCGTCTGGCCGAGGAACTCGCCCACGAGATCGGCCCGTTGGGCCTCCACGAGATGGTCGCCGCCCAAGAGTCCCAGCGCGTAGAACGCGCGGCCGAGTATGCGTGCCACTGTTGTCTTGCCCGTGCCGGAGGGGCCCGAGAAGACGAAGTGCCGCTTCGGCGGCTGCACCGGCAGACCCTGGGCCGCGCGCAGCCGGGCCATGTGCAGCTGGGCCGACAGCGCGCGGACCTGCCGCTTGACCGGCTCCAGGCCGACCATCCGCTCCAGCTCGTCCAGCGCCTGCGCGAGCAGCACCGGGTCGGAGGGGCCGGTCAGTACACGGTCGGCCGCGTCGCCGGCGGTATGCGGCACCATCCGGTCCCGTACGGCGTCCGAGTCGACCCGCACCGGCTCCGCCGGATCTCCCGAATCCTCCAGGCGCAGCGCGTCCGCGCCGGGGTCGATGTCCGGGTCGGCGCTCTCCGCCGGGTCCGGCACGCCGGGCCCTCCCAGCCCGTCCCGGCCGGCGCCGGCCGGGACGCCGCCACCGCGACCGGTGTCCGCGGCGGACGCTTCGGCGGCCTCGGCCGGGTCCATCCCGGGATCGCAAGTGGCGTCCATGCCCTCCAGGCCGTCCGGTCCCACCCGGCCGCCGCTGTCGGTGCCCGCGAGAGTGACGGCCGCGGCCAGGTCGCCGGTGTCTGCGAGGCCGTCGCCCTCGGCGATGGTGGTCAGACGCGCGGCGGTGTCCATGAAGGCCGGGTCGATGCGGTGCACCGCGCGGTACAGCGGCAGGGCAGCGGCGCTGCGCCCGGTGCCCTCGCGGGCGCGCGCGAGCCAGTAGCGCAGCTCCTTGCGCTGCGGCTGCTCACTGCGGCAGCGCATCAGGGCGGCGGCCAGCAACGGCTCCGCCTGCCCGTACATCTCCAGGCGCACCCGCGCCATCCCCGCGAAGAGGCCCGCCTCTATGCCCAGCAGGGAGTCGTCGACGAGAGGTTCGGTGTGCGCGACGAGGCGCTCCCAGTCCTTGGCGAGGTACGCCCGGCAGGCGTGCAGGAACCGCACCTGCGGATCGGTCTCCACGGGAGGGCAGTCCGCGAGCGCCCTGTCGAGTTCCGCGACGTGCCGCCCGTCCAGCCAGTGCGACGCGTGCGCAAGCAGCAGATCGCGCTCGCTCTCCAGCACCGGCTGCACCCACCAGCCCAGCCAGTACCAGGAGTTGAGGTTGCGGGCGTGACGTGTGCGCTGCTCACCGAAGCGGTTGCGGTTGTGGTACATGCGCAGCAGGGCCGTCGCCGTGTCCGCGCGCAGCGCGTGCAGGCCCAGCCAGCCGTCGGCCATGCCGGGATCGAGTCGCACCGCCGTGTGGAACTCCTCCTCGGCCTGGGCGTACTGACCCACGGTGTAGGCGTCCACGCCCCGCAGCCAGGCAAGGTCGGCAGGGGTGTGCAGATGCGGGCCACCCTGCGTGCCGTAATCCATCGCGTCCCCCACGAAACGTCCCCCGTCATCCGCCGACGGCCCGCCCGCTCCATCACCGGGGGGCCCTGCACCCCGGGCCCCGGCGCCTGGCAGCCGGATGAGGTGTGGGACGAACGTCCGTACTCCTGGCGGGACTTGAGGCTCGTTGACCCTGGTTTGCCCGATGTCCAGCTTCCCTACGCATCGTACCTGCGCGATCGTCCCGGCCGAAGGGTGGTGCACGCGGTACGGAAGGAGCCCGTGGGAGATATCGGTGCGGGCAGGTTCGGTCACATACGGTGAACCGTGCCGGGCCACACGGGATGCGGTGAGAGCGGAAGAAGACAGAACGAAGCCCCCGATCACGGGGGAACAACCGGGGGCTTCGCGTCTGCAGGCGACCTGTACAGACCGCCTGTTGGAAAAGTAATTCCTGTGAGGCTCCCGGGTCAAGCGGCCCCGGTGGCCGGTAACTGAAGGAGCGGCTGGAAACCCCCAACGGGTCACCGAGCGTGAGGAGTTGGGACTGTCAGCGGCCTCCCGCAGGTCCCTCCCGCACCTCGAATCCCAGCTCTCCCTGACGCACCAAGTAATTCGCAGACGAATACGAGGGGTCCTCCGTGAAATGCGCGTTCTCGCTGCGCATCCACGCCTCCCAGAATTCCGCCAGCGCCTCGCCGTCCCGCTTCCGGCCGCGGCGCCACGCGTCCTGCGGCGCCATGTCCATCCACATCAGACAGGCCAGATGCGGACGCAGGGAGCGACGGCCCGCCCCGACGCCCTCGACGAGGATCACCGGCTCGGGCGGCAGCGGTGTCCACGCGTCCGCGCCGTCGGGGAAGGCGGCCCGCGTCCAGTCGTACGCCGCGTAGTGCGCCGTGCGGCCCTGCGAGAAGGGCGTGAGCACCTGTTCGGTGAGACGTCCGGTCCAGTCGAAGAAGGCGTCGTGACTGGCCAGATCGTCCAGATGCAGTACGGAGGCCCCGCCGAGGGCGGCGGAGAGCCGTCCGGCGAAGGTCGTCTTGCCCGAACCCGCGTGGCCGTCCACGCCGACCAGGCGCACCGTCCCGCACGACGGGGGCAGATCCCGGAGCAGAGCGGCGAACGTGGTGAGAGACCCGTCCGCGCCGGGCGTCCCGCCGGCAGAAGACGAATCAGAAGCGCTGTGCGGCGCGACAGGGAAGCGAGCGCCGGGTATGGAAGGAACCGAGTACTCCGAAGCGCCGGGGGAACGGTCGGGCCTGGACACCCGGCCAGCCTACGGTCACGCCGGTGATGTGCCACCGCGTCGTCATCGCCATTGGTCCACTCCAATATTGGTGCGTGCGTCGCAGCCGGAGCGGTGGCCCGGTGGGCGCCGGAGCGGGGATAGTGGCACTCTGACGCGCACCTGCCGCATGGGAACCGAGGTTGAGGGATCTATGGCCATGAACAGCAGACCCACCACGCGCCGTACCGTACTCGCCGCCGCCGTCGCCGCGGCGGCCATGGCAACCGCCCCGCCCGCCTCGGCGGCAGGGCTGGCCGGCAGGCCCGGCCGAGCGGCAGCCGAAAAGTCGAAGATCTCGCTGCACAGCTGGAACACCAAGCGCGACTGGGAGGCGGGCAAGGCCGAGGGCACGCGTGTGGTCGGGCGTGGCCGCCCCGCCGTCGTCTTCGAGACCCCGCAGGGCACCGCCAAGTACAAGGACCCGCACACCGGCGAGAGCGCCACTTGGGAGTACGCCACCTGGACCTCGCCGCTGCAGTCGGCCGGAGTGACCGCGGGTGAAGTCATCGCCTCGTGGAACGCGCACACGCCGAAGGGCACCTGGCTGCGCGTCGAACTCGAGGGCCGCTACTCGGACGGCACGAAGACGCCCTGGTACACCATGGGGATCTGGACCTCCGGCGACGGCAAGGACGTACCGCGGCGCACTTCCGTCGACGACCAGAGCGACGGCAAGTCCAGCGTGTGGACGGACACTTTCGCCATCGACGACCTCGACAGCGACCTGCGTCTGATCGCCTACAAGCTGCGCGTCACGCTCTACCGGGCACTGGCCAGCGGAGCGAAGCCGGCCGTGTGGCGGCTGAGCGCGATGAGTTCGGACGTTCCCGACCGCTTCGAGGTCCCGGCGTCCAAGCCCGGGCCCGGCCGGGGTATCGAGCTGAAGGTGCCGCGCTTCTCGCAGGAGGTGCACAAAGGCCAGTACCCCGAGTACGACAACGGCGGTGAAGCCTGGTGCAGCCCGACCTCGTCGACGATGATCCTCGAATACTGGGGCCGCACGCCGTCCAAGAAGGACCTGGAGTGGGTCGACCCGACCTTCGCCGACCCGCAGGTGTGCCACGCGGCGCGCCACACCTTCGACTACCAGTACGAGGGTTGCGGCAACTGGCCCTTCAACGCGGCCTACGCGGCGACCTACCGCGACATGGAGTCGGTGGTCACCCGGCTGGGGAGCCTCACCGACGTGGAGAGGCTGGTGGCGGCGGGGATTCCCGTCATCACCTCGCAATCCTTCATCGAGTCGGAGCTGGACGGCGCGGGTTACGGCACGGCCGGACATCTGATGACCGTCATCGGCTTCACGCAGGACGGCGACATCATCGCCAACGATCCGGCCTCCGACGACAACGACGCCGTGCGTCACGTCTACAAGCGCAGGCAGTGGGAGAACATCTGGCTGCGCACCAAGCGCAAGGACGCGGACGGCAAGGTCAAGTCCGGTACGGGCGGCGTGTGTTACCTCTACTTCCCGACGGAGCTTTCCGCAGGTCAGAGGCAGGTTTTGAAGTCTCTCGGCGTGCGCTGACACGCACGAAGGGCCCCTCCCGGCGCTTGAGTTCCAGTGTTCGGGAGGGGCCCTTCGTGTGTCTTCGGAGTCAAGGAATTGCCACTGTCCGCCGGGATCTCTCAGACGCCGGCCAGCTCGCGCACCGTTGCCATGTCGCTGAACGGGAGCAGCCGTCCGCGCACGGCCTGAACAGTCTCGCTGCCTCTTCCCGCGACGAGGACGATGTCGTCGCGACCCGCTACGGACAAGGCGTGGGAGATCGCCTCCCGCCGGTCGGCGAACCGGTCGAACGGGGTGCCGGTCCCGGCGACGCCCGGGACGATCTGGTCGAGGATCGCGTCCGGGTCCTCGTTGCGGGGGTTGTCGGAGGTGAGGACGCAGAGGTCGGAGTAGGTGCCGGCGATCGCGCCCATCTCCGCACGCTTGGTGATGTCCCTGTCGCCGCCGCAGCCGAAGACGGTGATCACGTCGGCGGGCGCGAAGTCCCGGATGGTACTGAGGACTTTGCGTAGCGCGTCCGGGGAGTGGGCGTAGTCCACGATCACGGACGTGCCTCGCGGCGTCTCGTACCGTTCGAACCGGCCGGGGACGGCCGGCATCCGGTCGAGAGCGCCGACGAGTCCTTCGAGTTCGTGACCCAGTGCATGGCAGGCGGCCACGGCCGCCAGCGCGTTGGCGACCGAGAAGCGGCCCGGGACGGGAACCGCCGCCGGGTATTTCCGGCCGTCGTGGTGCAGGGTGAATCGGGTACCGAAGGCGTCCATGACCAGATCGGATGCCCGGTAGTCGGCATCGGCGTCGAGGCCGTACGTCGTCACGGAGCCCGGCATCATCGCGGGGATCGTTGCGCCCACCTGATCGTCGGCATTGACGACGGCGTGACGGCAAAGTCCTTGGAAGAGGCGCATCTTGGCGTCGCGGTAGTTCTCCATCGTGCCGTGGTCGTCCAGGTGGTCCTGGGTCAGGTTGGTGAAGACCCCGATGTCGAGGAACGCATGGTCGACGCGGTGCGTCAGCAGGCCCATCGACGTCGCCTCCAGCACGACGCTCTTGACGCCCCGGTCGCGCATGCGGCCCAGCAGGTACTGGAAGTCCGGCGATTCCGGAGTGGTGAGGACCGAGCGCGGCATCGGGATCAGCTCGTCGCCGATCCGGCTGCCCGACGTGCCGATGACGCCCGCTTTGGTGTCTCCGGCGATTCGCAGCAGGGACTCGATCATGTACGACACGGACGTCTTACCGTTGGTGCCGGTGACCGCCACCATGTCCATCTCGCGGCCGGGCTCGCCGTGATAGCGCGAGGTGACGAGGGCCGCTGCGGTACGGGCATCGGGCACGCGGACGACGCAGACGTCAGGGCCGGCGAGGGTGTCCTGCTGCGTGGCCGCGTCGCCCCGTGCCGCGCCGGCTTGAACGAGCAGCGCCGCCGCGCCGCGTGCGACGGCCGTGTCCGTGAGCTCCGGGCCACCTTCCAGATGCTGGGGCACCGCGATGAACAGCGCCCCCGGTGCGACCCGTTGCGCCTCGAAGTGCACACCCGCGGTGATCTCCGTCGACGGATCGCCCTGAAGCACCTGGTGGTCATGTCCGGACAGCAGTTCGTTCAGCTTCACGGGGCCCCTTCGAGGGTCTGGGCAGCGCGGCTTGGTCGCCGGCAGGCGGCAGTGGTCGACAAACCGGTGTCGAGTGATGCGCGCGCGGATGGAGGCGGACGCGGATGGGCGCGCACGCGGTGGAGAGAGGGATGAAGACGCGGGTGAGTGGAGCGCTTTCGGACGGGCTCCGGAGCCGTAAGCCGGTGCTGGGCGCTAGCCGTGGCCGTGCAGCGCCCTGCAGCCGTTCCTGCGCGGCTCGGCGTTGCCGTCGGCCGGGGTCGGCGCGACGGTGACACTGGCGGCGAGGGTCGTGCGCAGCGAGTGAGGGTCCTGTGCGAGGCGCTTCCTCACCGTGCGTACGCAGTCCATACGGTGAGTGTACAGGCCTGATCCCGAACAGCCGGACCGACAGCGGGACCTGGCGGCCCCCGGGAGGGTGCCCCCTCACGGGTCGGCTCGTCCTCGGACCCGGATTCCCGCGCGGGCGGCGGCACTTGGCGCCACCCGCGCGGCTGGTCCGGCGCCGGGGATCCGCGCGGCCGGACAGCGGCCGCACAGGACCTGGCCCTGGACCTGATCAGCCGCGTGCGGGCGCGTGTGAGATCCGCCGCAGCGACGGACGGGATCGACCAACGTGGGGCAGCATCGGCTCAGTTGATCCGGTGAGACGAACGGGGTGGGGGACACCAGTGCTGACGAACTCGGTGGGTGCGGGCGGGACATGGCGCCACACGGACAGGGAAGACCTTTGTCCCACCCCGGTCGTGGGAACTCACCCCCGACAGGCGTGTGCGCTCGGTGAATGACTCACGTGTCGGTCCGGGACGAAGGAGCGTGGTGACGGCCGGCATCTCGGCGGCGGCCGGAGGGATCGCCGGAAGCGGCCGGAGTCGCGGGCCCCATCGGGCGGCGGGACGTGGCGTTCCCGAGCCCGTGTCCTTTCTCCGCACGTCCTGGTCGAGGGACCCGTTCGCCCGGGGCTCGTACTCCTTCCTCGCCCCGAGCGGTCTCGGCCCGAAGGCGCGGATACTGCTCGCCGCACCCCTGAACGGACGTCTCCACTTCGCGGGGGAGGCCTGCTCGTCCGAGGCTCCGGCCACCGCCCACGGCGCGCTGGAGAGCGGAAGGCGTGCCGCCGCGGAGATCATCCGCAGCGACCGTGCTGGGCGGCGCGTTGTGGTGATCGGTGCGGGCTTCGCAGGCCTGGGCTGCGCCCGCGAACTGGCGGACGAGGGCTTCGAGGTGACCGTCCTGGAGGCCCGTGACCGTGTCGGCGGCCGCGTCCGGACCCGGCGGATCGGCGGCGTCCCCGCCGAGATGGGTGCCTCCTGGATACACGGCTCCCAGGGCAACGTGATGACGCGTGTACTGCGGCAGAGCGGTGGCCGTGGACGCGAGTTCGACTACGACAGCGTCACCGGACGCGATGCCGCGGCCGTGGCCGAACTCGGGCGTCACCGCAGGAGACTCGACGACGTGGAAGAGCCGGACACCACTCCGGTCTCGGCGATCCTTCCCCGGTCGCCCTCCGCCGCCCTGCGGTACGCGGCCAACGTCCACTACACCCAGGAGTACGCCGCCGACCCCGACCGGCTCGCCGTGAGCGCGGAGTGGGAGGGCCGTGAGCTGCGCGGACCCGATCTGCTGCTGCCGGAGGGCTACGACCGTCTGATCGCCCAGGTCCGCGGCGAACTTCCCGTCCGCACGGGGGCCGTCGTGACGTCGGTGCGTCACAACTCCGCCGAAGTCGCGGTCAGGGTGAGGAACGGTCCGGAGGTCGGGGCCGACCATGCCGTGGTCACCGTGCCGATCGGCGTGCTCAAGGCTGGAACGCTCGCGTTCGACCCGCCTCTGCCGCCGGTGAAGTCACAGGCCGTCGAAGCGCTCGGCAGCGGCTTGCTCGACAAGCTCTGGCTGGAGTTCCCCTATGTCTTCTGGGACCGGAACGTCGATGTCATCGAGTTCTTCGACCAGGAGGAACCGGGGCTGTGGTCCTGGTGGGTCAACGGCTGGAAGGCCTTCGGCGAACCCGTGCTCCTGGGCTTCAACGCGGGCAGAGCGGCCCATCGTCTGGCCGGGGCCTCCGACGAGGCGGTACTCGCCAGCTGCACGAAGGCCCTCAGAGGCATGCGCGGGTAACGCGGCCACGCCTCATGCGGACCGGCCCGGTGAAGGACCGGGACCGCTCTTCTCGACTACGTCCACGGCAGGGTGGCCCTGTGCTGCCAGTACGCTGTCGCCGTCTCCGCCATGGACGACAGCCCCTCCACGTCGTCTGGCGTCAGATGGGCGTCGGACGCCGAGGTGTTGTCGTCGAGCTGGCCCGTCGTGGCGGCGCCGGAGAGGACGATGCCGGCCCAGGGCTGATGCAGGACGGCGGCCAGGGCCAGGGCGTCGGCGGTGGTGTCGCTCTCCGTCGCGAGACGGCCGAGGGGTGAGTCCGCCGCCTCCTGCACGAGACGGCCGTTGGCGAGGGCTTCCTTGACGATCACGGTGCGTCCCGCGTCGTGCGCCTCGGCGAGCGCGGGCCCGGCCGAGGGCTCCAGCAGGTTGTACGTGGCCTGGACGCTGGAGAAGAGCGGGACGCCCTCCGCCTCGACCGAGAGCGCCGCGCGGATGGCGGCCGCCTGTTCGGGCCCGCTCGTGGACAGTCCGATGGTGACGCCCTCGGCGGCGAGACCGGCGAGCTCGTCCTGCAGCGCGCGATCGGTGAGGACGGGGCTGCCGGGCGTCACGGAGTGGACCTGGTACAGGTCGAGGCGGTTGCCGAGAAGATGCCGCGTCTCGGCCAGTTGCCGCTCGAAGGTGGCCCGGCTGTGGTCCTTGACCTCGTGCACCTTCGCGTCCGTGCGCCACTCGCCGGTGTACGTGTAGCCCCACTTGCTGCCGATCACGACGTCGTCGCTCCGGGGCCGGCTCCGCAGCCACTCGGCAAGGAATTCCTCCGACCTGCCGTAGGAGCGGGCCACGTCGAAGTACCGCACCCCGTGGGCGTATGCCGCGTCGAGGACTTCGTGGGAGCGGCTCTCCATCGTCTCGACCGTCCGGTCGGCGGGCAGATCCGACTCCCGTCCCAGGGTGATGTAGGCGGGACGGCCGAGAGCGGCCAGGCCGAGCCCGATCCGGGTGGCCGGGGTGGCGGCGGGAAGGTCGAAAGGCACGGTCGGCAATCCTCCGGTGAGCTGGTCCGGGCCGGGCGGCGTCACCGTACCCGAATTCAAGCTGTGGTCCTCTGGACGCGGCCGCCGTCGCCCGACGCTGTCCCGGAGCTGCCGCAACTGTGAGCGGAGAGTGGGCACTTCGGCGCCTCGCCGCCGCCGTCGGACTCCGGGCCCTGGCGCGGTACGGCTCGCGCCGCCTGTTCCCGGGCCGGCGGGCCACACCTTGCCCTGTGCGCGGATTGGACCGTACCAATACAGGGAAGTGTGTGCTCGTGAGGATGTCCTTCGTCAGATCAGCGCTCGCACTTGCCCTGGTGGCGGTCCTGGCGGGTGCTTCGATGCCCGAGCCGCAAGTGCCCCGGTCCGGGCATCGCCCAGCGGCCCAACTGCCCGTCCGCGCCGCCGCGCACACCGCGGGCAGCCAGGAACCCCGCGCCGCCGTCCCGCCCGTGGAGGACTGGGAGCCTCCGCTCAGCACGCGGGGCCGGTACGTCGTCGACGCCAAGGGGGAGCGGTTCAAGCTGCGCTCCGGCAACTGGCACGGCGCGAGCGGCACGTGGACCGGATCGGGCAGTCCCGACGACCCCGCGAACAACCACGCGGGAGAGAAGTCCGACCGTATGCCGCTGGGACTGGACCGCGCGCCGATGCCGGAGATCGTCTCGGGGTTCCTCGAACTCGGGCTCAACAGCGTCCGTCTGCCGTTCTCCAACGAGATGATCCATGACGAACGTCCGGTCGCGGACGCCTCGGTGGCGGCCAATCCGGCGCTGAAGGGTAAGACCCCCCTCCAGGTCTACGACGCGGCGGTCGAAGCGCTCTCCGACGCCGGCCTCGCGGTGATCCTCAACAACCACACGAACACCACGCGCTGGTGCTGCGGCGTCGACGGCAACGAGCGCTGGAACAGCGCCCAGAGCACCGAGAAGTGGGAGAGCGACTGGCTGTTCATGGCCCGCCGCTACCGCGACAACCCGCGCGTCGCCGGCGCCGACCTCTACAACGAGGTGCGTCGCTCCGTGCTGGACGACCCCAACTGGGGCCTCGGCGACCGGCATGACTGGTTCGCCGCGTCACAGCGCGTCGGAGACCGCATCCTCCAGGAGGTGAACGAGAACCTTCTCGTGATCGTCGAAGGGATCAACTGGACCGGGCTTCCCGTGGACGGACTCCCGCACGGCCGGCCCACCCTCGAGCCCGTCCAGCGCCTCTCCCACACGCTCGTGCGCTCCGGGAAGCTCGTCTACTCGGCCCACTTCTACGGCTACACGGGCCCGAATCACAGCGGCGCCACCGGCATCGGCGAGACCTCCGACCCCCGCTACCGCGACTTCGGCCGCGACGAGTTGTACGACGTCCTGCGGCGGCAGGCCTTCTACGTCGCCTCGCAGCAGGACCAGCACTTCACCGCGCCCGTGTGGATCAGCGAGTTCGGGGTCGGCGGCCGGGACGAGACCGGCGCGAAGGAGCGGGCGTGGTTCGAGAACTTCGTCGACTTCCTCGTCGAGGCGGATGCGGACTTCGGCTACTGGCCGCTCGTCGGCTGGCACGAGGACAGGAAGGGCAACGGATGGGCGCTGCTGCGGTGGGACTCGGCCGGGCGGCGCATCGGGGTCTTCGACGGAGACGACTGGCGTGCCGGGGCCTGGAGCCGGCTGGTGGGCACGCCGGGCCGGTCGGGCGAGGTGGCGCCTGTGGACCGCTGGTCGATGCTGAGCCCGGACCACGGTGACTTCGTCCAGTCCCTGCGGATGCGGCAACTGCCCGACTGGGACGAGGGGGCGCGGAAGGCGGCCTGCCCGGACGGCCAGCGCCTCGCCGGGCTCAGCCATTCCGGCAACCGCGGCCTGTGCACCGACGCCGGGGCGCGCGGACTGTCCGCAGCGGACGGTGGCCATGCGGTGGTGCGCGACGAACGGCACGTCGAGCCCGGTCGTGACTGGGCACCCGGCCACACCAAGTTCCAGTGCCCACCGGGCCAGTTCCTGACCGGGTACAGCGTGCGGGGAGCGGCGGTCTCGGCCGCGCTGTGCTCCGAGGCGCGGGAGAGCCTGGGCGGGGGCGACCGGGCGGTGTGGTTCGACCGTTCCGACAACCGGCCGCCCGGCGCCCGGGGAGGGGACTTCGCCCACGGGCACTACAAGGGGCAGTGCGCGGACGACGAGTACGCGGCCGGCATCGCATGGACCGGCCGTGCGGGCTCCTCCGGTGCGCCCGACGCGCTCCTGTGCCGAAAGCTGAACTGAGCGACTGAGCGGGAGCCTGGGAGGTCATCTCACCCTGTGGGCACATCCGTTCGGCCAGCGACCGAGCAACGCCCCGCCCGGGCGGGGTCTGCGGCCGTCCCGTTGTCCTGCGCCGACGCTGGCCCTTCGTGCAGGCCCTGTGGTACCACGCCAGCGGGTCCGGAACGCGGGCCTCCGCAAACTCGGTCCGTCCGGGCTGTCCAGCCGGAGCGGTTGAAGCCACACCCGGCCCTCCCGGACCATCCAACAACTTACGGAGCCCGCATGGAGGCCCAGCCCACCTCCGCACGTCCCATCTCCGCCGGCCCTCTCGCGCTCACCGCGACAGCCCGCACCGCTCTCCGGCCCGCCGACGCCGCACGTATCACCGGCGGACTGTGGGAGGCACGGCGTACGGTCAACGCCCACCGAAGCATCCCCGGCGGATACGACCGGCTGGAAGAGGCCGGCAACCTGCACAATCTCCGCCTGGCGTCCGGCGAGGCCGAAGGCGAATACGCGGGCGATCTGCCGTTCATGGACTCCGACGTGCACAAGTGGCTGGAGGCCGCCGCCTGGCAGCTCGGCGACCCCGGCACCACCGCTGCGACGTCCGCGGAGCTCACCGGCAGGATCGCCGAACTGGCCGGGCTGCTGGCCCGCGCGCAGCAGTCCGACGGCTACCTCCAGACCCACTTCCAGGTACGCAGTCCCGGGGTGCGATTCGAGGAGCTGGACTGGGGTCACGAGCTGTACTGCGCCGGTCATCTCATCCAGGCCGCGGTCGCGCACACACGGACGACCGGAGGCAGTGAACTCCTCGACGTGGCAACCCGGTTCGCGGATCACATCGACGAACGGTTCGGGACGGGGGAGAACCGGATCGACGGGGTCTGCGGCCACCCGGAGATCGAGACCGCGCTGGTCGAGCTGTACCGGTGCACGGGCGAGCGACGCCATCTGGACCGCGCCCGCTGGTTCGTGGACCGACGCGGCCACGGGCTCCTTCCCGAGGGACGGTTCGGCAGCAGGTACTGGCAGGACCACGTGCCGGTCCGGGAAGCCGACGCCGTGGCAGGCCACTCGGTCCGTCAGCTCTACCTGTTGGCCGGCGTCGTCGATGTGTACGCCGAGACGGGTGACCGGACGCTGCTGGAGGCCGCCGAACGGCTCTGGGAGGAGATGGGGGCGACCAGGACGTACCTCACCGGCGGCGTCGGATCGCACCACAAGGACGAAGCCTTCGGCGACCCGTACGAGCTGCCTCCCGAGCGGGCCTACACCGAGACCTGCGCGGCCATCGCGTCGGTCATGCTCAGCTGGCGGCTGCTGCTGGCCACCGGCCGCGCCCGGTACGCGGACCACCTGGAGCGCGTGCTGTTCAACGGCTTCCTCTCCGGCGTCTCCCTCGACGGCGAGCGCTACGTCTACGTCAATCCGCTCCAGGTGCGCGACGGGCATGAGAGGGACGACGGCGACCACACGGCGTTCCGCACCCGCTGGTTCCGCTGTGCATGCTGCCCGCCGAACGTGATGCGGCTGCTGGCGTCCCTGCCGCACTACATGGCGGCCTCCGACGATGAGGGGCTGGTCCTGCACCAGTACGCGACGGGCACGTACGCGAGTGACGGCATCGCCGTCCGCGTGTCCACCGACTACCCCTGGCGCGGCCGCGTCGAGGTCAGCGTCACCGAAACCGCGGGCGGCGACCGCCCGTTGACGCTGCGCGTGCCGCACTGGGCCCGGGGCCGCTGGTCGGTGAGCGTGGCGGGGGAGCCGCTGGGTGCGGACGAGGCCCGTGACGAGGACGGGTGGCTGAGGCTGCGCCGCCGCTGGCAGTCCGGCGACACGGTGGTCCTCGACCTGGATCTCGCGCCGAGGCTGACCACGCCGCCGGAGCGCGCCGACGCGGTGCGCGGGTGCGTGGCCGTCGAACGCGGGCCGCTCGTCTACTGCGTCGAACGGGTCGACCAGCCCGCCGGTACCCGGCTGGAGGACCTGCGCCTCGACACCGGGCACGCCCTCACCTCGGAGGAGCGGCCCGGCCTGCTCGGCGGCACGGTCACCGTGGGCGCCACGGCGCACACCGCCGCATCCGGCTCCTCCGGTTCATGGTGGCCGTACGGCCGGTACGAGGAGAGCGGCGAGCGGACGGGCGAGGCGGCGGGGGAGCCGTTCGAGATGACGGCGGTGCCGTACCACCTGTGGGCGCACCGCGAGCACGGCCCCATGCGGGTGTGGATACCCGTGGACGGGGGCCGGACGGACGCCGTGCGGGACTGAACCGGTACCAGGCCGCCGTCCATCTCCGACGGTCCTGGCGACGAGAGGCCGCCAAGCGGCGATCATCAGCCAACTGCCCGTCATCGGTCGGCAGTTGGACTACTCCGTATCGCGCCGTGCCTCGTCGGGCGTGACCTCGTCGCCGATGGTGACCCCGTGCAGGATGTGCGCGAGCACCTCGGCACCCCGTACCACCCGCGGTCCGGGGCGGTTGAAGTACGCGGGGCCGTCCACCACCCACACCTGTCCGTCCCGCACCGCCGGCAGTTCCGCCCAGCCCGGCAGTCCTGTGAGCAACTCCTTCTCCGCTTCGGTACGTTCGGGACCGAGCCCGCACGGCATGAGCAGCAGCACCTCGGGCTGCGCGGCCCGCACGGTCTCCCAGTCCACCGGTTCGGTGTGCTCCCCGGCTTCGGCCAGCAGCGGTTCACCGCCGGCGGTGCGGACCTGCTCGGGCACCCAGTGACCCGCCGGCCACAACGGGTCCAGCCATTCGATCGCCGCCACCCGCGGCCTTGGCCGGCCGGCGACGGACTTGCGCACTTTCTCCAGGCGTTGCCGCAGCGCCGAGGCCTGCCTCGCCCCCTCCAGGGGGACGCCCAGCTCCGCGCCGACGCGTTCCACGCAGCCGAGGACGTCCGTGAGCGTGCGGGGCTCCAGGCTCAGCACCGTCGGCCCGCTCTCCATCGTGCGCACGGCCCCCGCGACACTGCTGTAGGAGACCGCGCACACCTCGCACAGCTCCTGGGTGAGCACCACATCGGGTTCGAGCTCGGCGAGTTTCCCGACGTCGAGCGCGTACAGCGACGAGCCGCTGTGGCGCGCACCGCCGACGGCTTCCGAGATCTCCTTGCTGCCCATCAGGTCCGCGTCGAAGCCCGCTGAGGTCACGACCGGCGTGTCCTTCACCGCTTCGGGCGGCCAGTCACACTCGTGCGTGCGGCCCACCAGATCGCCGGACAGGCCGAGTTCGGCGACGATGTCCGTCGCCGCGGGAAGCAGGGAGACGATGCGCATCCCCGCACCGTACTGTCCCCTTGCCGCAAAGCCCCTGAGCGGACAACCGGGTTCTCGATCTCCTCACACACCTCGCTGACCAGGGCGGAAGGGCTTCACAGCGGGGTCACATACTCGGGCGGCCGGACGACCAGCGCTTGTGCTCCGAAGGGCCCGCACCCGTGGGCCCGGCCGCCGGTGCAATGGGACGGGGTTCATGCGAATTCGACCGTTCTGACCGGACGTGCGGGCGAGGAACTCGCCGTCGAGTACCGTCCGGACCTGCGAGCCCGCTCACGGCGCCGCGTCATCCGGTTCGAAGGACGCCACGAAGAGGCACGGCTACGCTGGCGAACCGTGCCGCAACCTCGGCTCTCGCGGCCCGCACGCTGAACCGGAGGTACCTCACCCGTGCCGACCACCGAAGCAGCTCCGCCACGGGCCGAAGAGCGCGAGGCGGAGAGTCCGCAGCGCCGGCGGGTCAGCTCGTCGCTCGTGCTGACGCTGGTGCTGCTCCTGGTGATGGTGCTGCAGGCGCCCGTCGGCAGGGCGTTGTCCGCTCCGGTGATGCAGAGCTGGATGACCGTGTTCGTCGCGGTGTTCGTGCAGGCGCTGCCCTTCCTCGTACTCGGTGTGCTGCTTTCGGCGGTCATCGCGGTGTTCGTCCCGCCGTCGTTCTTCGTCCGGGCGCTGCCGAAGCGGCCCGCGCTGGCGGTGCCGGTCGCCGGAGTGGGCGGAGCGGTTCTGCCCGGCTGCGAATGCGCTTCCGTACCGGTGGCCGGTGCGCTCGTGCGCCGGGGCGTCACGCCGGCCGCGGCCCTGGCCTTCCTGCTGTCCGCCCCGGCGATCAACCCGATCGTGCTGACCGCCACCGCCGTCGCGTTTCCGCGCAATCCGGAGATGGTCCTCGCGCGGTTCGTCGCGAGTCTGCTGGTGGCGTGCGCGATGGGGTGGATGTGGCAGAGATGGGCCCGCACCGACTGGCTGCGCCCGCCGGCCCGCCCCTCCTTGGAGGGCCTCGGCAAGGGGGCGGCGTTCTGGGGATCCGTGCGGCACGACGTCATGCACGCCGGCGGCTTCCTCGTCGTCGGCGCGATGGCTGCCGCCACCCTCAAGGCCGTGGTCCCGGCCGGCTGGCTGGAGAGCGCGGCCGCCAACCCCGTGGTGGCCGTCCTCGCCCTGGGCCTCCTTGCCGTGCTGTTGTCGATCTGCTCGGAGGCCGACGCGTTCGTGGCCGCGTCCCTGTCGCAGTTCTCGCTCACGGCCCGGCTGGCTTTCCTCGTCGTCGGTCCGATGATCGATCTGAAGCTCTTCGCCATGCAGGCCGCGACATTCGGCCGCGGGTTCGCCGTGCGGTTCGCCCCCGCCACCTTCGCCCTGGCCGTCCTGGTCTCGGTCCTGGTCGGGGCGGTGCTGCTGTGAACCGGCACGCACAGGCAGCGGTGCTGTTCCTCATCGGCGTGGCCGTGCTGCGTGCCGGCTTCACCGACCTCTATCTGCGCTACGTCAAGGCCGGGCTGCGCCCGCTGCTGCTCGCCGCCGGCATCGTGCTGATCCTCACGGCCCTGGCCACCGTCTGGCACGAAATGCGGCCGTCGCGCGGGTCCCGGGAGAGCCGGCCGGACGACGGGCGCGACGCCAGCGACGCCAGCCACGACGCCAGCCACGACGACGGCCACGCGCACGGGCACGGGCACGCCCAACGGGAACCGCGAATATCGTGGCTCCTCGTCCTTCCCCTGCTGGCTCTCATCCTGGTCGCCCCGCCCGCGCCGGGCTCCTACAGCGCCATGCGCGCCGGTACTGCTCTGCAACGGCCCCCTGGCTTCCCGAGCCTCCCCGCCGGCAGCCCTCTCCGGCTCGGCGTCGGCGACTACGCGGCTCGCGCGGTCTACGACCACGGACGTTCCCTCGGCGACCGGCGGATCAGGATGACCGGGTTCGTCGCTCTCGACCGCAGGGGCGCCCCCTACCTCACGCGCATGGTCCTCAACTGCTGCGCGGCCGACGCCGCACCCGTCAAGATCGGCCTCTCCGGCCAACTGCCCCCGACGCTCCAGGCCGACACGTGGCTGGAGGTCACCGGCACCTACTCCGGCAAGCGCACCGCGGACCCCGTCAACCGCGGCGTCATTCCCTACTTCGACGTCAGCACGGCCCGCCCGGTCAAGGCCCCCGATGACGAGTACGAGAGCTGACGGGACCCGCTGGGCATCCGGGGCCTCGCGCCGACGCCACGCGCGTGGCCCGGCTCGGTGGGCGCGCCCGTCACCTTCGGACAGGCAGCGACCCGCAGTTGGACGTGGCGGGCTTCCCGGACAGACGGTCGGTCAGCCACGAGATGGCGCTGCCCTGGTCGACGAGGAGCGGTGTCAGGTGGTTCGTGAGAAGCCGGTCGCCGAGGTTGGGTAGTTCGACGGGCTTGTAGGTGACGTCCGCCCCCTTGTGGCACCAGTCGACGGCGAGCCGGCGCGCCTGGGCGTGACCCACGATGTCGTCCTGCACGCCGGTCGCCACACGCACCGGCCCGCCCGGCTTCAGCCTGCCGATCCGCTGCTTGTCGAGGGTCGCCCGGAGGCGCGGTTCCGCCTCGACGATCTCCGTGAGCGACTTGCCGCTGGTCGTCCACTGCGTGCTTTTGCTGAATCCGTACCTGAGGATCGCGTCGCCCACGCACATGGTCGACAGGTCGTCGAGCGCGGCCTTGCCCGTCGCGTTGATGTTGGCGTCCGCGATCTCCTGGAGGGCAGGGTCCGACTGGACGAAACCGTTGATCGACCAGCCCAGAGCGCCGGCCAGGGCGCTGCCGTCGATGCCCTTGACGACCTCTGCCAGGTCGGCGGGCGGTGCACCGGAGTATGTGCCGGCCAGGTTCACGTCGGGAGCGTAGGCGGGTTGCAGTTCGGCCGCCGCGGCTGCCGCGCCGCCTCCCTGGCTGTATCCGTACATGCCGACGCGTGAGGCGGTGGTGACGGACGATCCGTCGACCGCACGCGCCGCCCGCGCGGCGTCGAGCAGCGCGTGGGCCTCGTCGAGGCGGTTGACGTAGGTGTGCAGCCGGTCGGTCGCGCCGAGACCGGCGTAGTCGGTGACGACCACCGCGGCGCCCGCAGCGAGGAGCCGGTAGACGGCCACGTCCTCGTAACCGACGGACACGGTGCGGCCGTTCAGCGTCACCGGGTGCTCGAGGGCGAGCGATGCCGCGCACTGATCGCCCTGCCCCATGGTCCCCGGCGCCAGGGCCACCAACGGACGGGGTCCGCCGCCCTTCCACTCGGCCGACGGCTCGATGTAGGCCCCGGTCACCGCGACCGGATTCCCGGTGGAGTCAGTGGACTTGTACATCACCCTCGTCGCCTTGCCGGGCAGAGGGCCGTTCGGTCCGGGCAGGCTCAGGCCGAGCGGCAGCGCCTCGCTCCGGATCACTGCGCCGTCGGCCTCGGGCAGCTGCGCGGGCGGATCGTAGAACGCGGGGATGGGCACGCCCCGCGAGACCGTTCGGTCGTGCTGGTCGGGTTCCGGCTGGGCGGCGAAGGCCGGTGCGGCCTGAGCGCCGAGGCAGGCGGCGACGGCGACGGCGCTCGTCAGCAGACGGCGGCGGCCGGAGGGCTTCCGCGAGGGCCCGGCAGGATGGGTGCGCTCCACCGTCACCGGTTCAGGGCCTCGGCCACCGGAGGCCGGGTCGTTCCCGGGGGTCCCGAACGGTTGTCCCATGGCTCTCTCCCCTCGCACTGCTCCCGATGCCGGGCGAGGGAAAACTAACGGCGAAGACGTACCCGCGGTAACCCGCCGGTTGGTTACGCTACGGTAACTTCGGCTCAGGGTGACGGTCAGGTGCCACGCCCACCGCGAACTCGCACCGTGCCGGGCGGCCTGAGCTGTCCCCGGACGCGCCGACTGCCCTGAGCGGTTCACGGGTCGGCCGTGGTGCGCGTCTGCCGCTGTGCGATGCGCACGCGGACACGGCGGACCGGCCAGGTCAACCCCCGGCGGGCACGCCGTACCAGCTTGCGGGCACGCCCGGCGGGCCGCCCGAAGACCGCCTGGTGACGCCGTTGGGCCTCGCGCATTTCCCGTGCCCAGAGTCTCGTCACGCCGGTGTCCGAGTACTGTCGCGCGGCGCGGCGGGCGTCGCGGCGCATCCTCGTCAGGCGCTCCGGCGCCATCGTCACGAGCGCCGCGATCGCATCGGCCAGCCCCTGCTCGTCGCCCTCTTCGACGAGGAACCCGTTCCGGCCATGGGTGATGACGTCCGCCGGGCCGTAGGGGATGTCGTAGGCGACGGGGACGCAGCCGGCGGCCATCGCCTCGACCAGCACCAGCGGCAGACCCTCGGTGCTTCCCGTGAGAACGATGAAGGACGACTCGTGGAGACGGGCGCGCGCATCGGACCGGTGACCGTGCAGACGGACGTCGTCGCCCGCGTCCAGTTCGGCGATCAGCGTCTCCAAGGGCTCCCGCTTGCGCCCTTCGCCGTAGACGTCGAGGCTGATCGCGCACTCGGCGAGCTCTGCCGCGCGTACCACCCCGCGGACGGCGTGGTCGACGCGCTTGCGGTTGATGAGCGCCGCGATGACGATGCCGCGCCGCGGCGGTCTGGAGCGGCCGGTCCGGGAGAGCCCGTCGAGGCTTCTGCTGTTGGGAATCACGCAGAGGTTCTCCGCGGGGCCGAGAAGCGTCTCGACGTCCTGCTTCTGGCGGGGTGTCAGGAGGACGACCGCGTCGAAGTCCTGGAGGTGCTCGAAGACCGGGCGCCGTGATTCCCGCAACGTCGCGGTCGGCCCTCCGTTCAGCGCGAGGTGCGAGTTGTGCACCACGTGCATCGTGGTGGCGAGCTTGCGGCGGTACGTGAGCATGAACGTCGCCACGGTCTTGCTGTCGACGATCATGATCGAGGGTTCCCGGTCGCGGGCGAGGTCGAGCCAGAAGCGGTAGAAGGACCAGATCCGGTTCCAGGAGCGGACGGGGTTCCCGTCCGCGTCGCACAGGACGACGGACCGGCCGTTCTCCTTGCCGGAGGCACCGGTGCCCCTCCGGTCGCTCAGCAGAAGCGAGCCGTCCTCTCTGTAGTGGTCGACCTGGAGCACCGTCCCGTCCGCCGCGCACCGCTCCCGGCGCAGCACGAGGTCGCCCCGCAGCGTCGGCACATGGGAGGGGTCGGCGCGGAGCGGGGTGAAGGGGTCGCGGTCGAGGTGGAGCGAACCCGCCGCGGACGCCGGGAGTTCGTGGGTGCGGAAGAAGTCGTAGAGGTTCATCAGGCGCATGCCGTCGACGAGTTCACCGGACGAGCGCAACTCGGCCTCGAGCACCGGGTAGTCGGGACGGGCGTCGAAGGTGAGGACGTCCACGGGGCGTCCCGCGAGGCCGACGAGGGCGCGGGAGCGGTGGAGCATCGCGCTCGTCATGCCGCCGAACTGGTCGGGGATGCTCCAGGTCAGGGCGAACTGCCTGCCCCTGGGGAGCCGTAGGCGGGCAACCGGCAGAAAGTTGGCCATTGAACGAGCGTAGCCGGAATGATCAGTCGCTTGACCGGCGCACAGTCGCGTGTCATGCGCCCCCGGGGTGTCGCATTGCGTGCCGCGGCCCAGGTGAGGAACTGCCGTTGAAGCACCGCCTCTTGCCCCGGAAACCGACGGTTCCTGTGCGGTCGGTCAGTACAGATGCAGTGTGCCGTGGCGCGAGAGATCCCTCCCAAGTCCCGCCTCACTTCCCCGCTTACCGAGGACGTGTTCGAGGAAGTGCGCGGTGATCCGTGCGGTGGACGCGGGACCCTCGTGGCGGTCGAGCGGATCCGCCTGCGGTCGGACGCACCGACCGCCGGGCAGGGCGCGCACGGCGGGGCGGTGCGGAAGAACCGTGCGGCATCAGCGAGTTGAGGCGCCGACCCCGCCGCCCGCGTATTTGGACGGTGGCCGGCATGCCGCCGTTCAGTCGAGGAAGCCGAGAACCCTCTCGCGCAGGAGGGCGGCTGCCTCCGCGTCGTACGCGGACAGCGAGCTGTCGGTGAAGAGGTGTTCGCCGCCGGGGTAGAGGAACAGCTCCGCGTCCTCCGCCTCCTCGACGAGCTCGCGGGACGCGTCGATGTCACCGTCGCCGACGAAGACCGGGTCCGCGTCCATCGCGTGCACCTGCACCGGCACCCCGCCGGGCCACGCGGTGCCGAACTCCCGGAACGGGACGCAGGCATGGATGAGGAGCGCGCCACGGGCGCCGGGCCTCGTCTGCGCCAGGCTCTGGGCCGGCAGCACACCGAGGGAGAGGCCCGCGTACACCACCTCGGCGGGCAGGTCGTCGACGGCCTTGGCGCCGCGCTCGAGCAGTGCGTCGAAGCCGGTCTCCTCGCAGTGGCGCAGCCCTTCTTCCAGGGTGCCGAAGACTCGGCCGTCGAAGAGGTCGGGTGTGTGCACCGTGTGCCCGGCGAGGCGCAGCCCGTCGGCGAAGGCGACGACGCCGGGAGTGAGCCCCTGCGCGTGGTGGAAGAGCACTACCTCGGTCATCCCCGTACTCCCGTTTCTCGACCGCGCCCGGCAGGGAGACCCTGCGTCCTCGGTGGCCCGTCGACGAGAGCAAGTATCCAGGACTCAGGAAGCCGGTGGATCGGGTTCGCCGCGATCTTCGCCGGGGCCGGCTGGTTGCGACGGCGCCCCGTACCGGCCGTCGCCCGAGTCGGCCATGATTCGGTCATGAGCGGAGATGAGGAGAAGTACCTCCTGGACAACCAGCAGCCGGAGGCGGGCCGCAGATTCGAGGCGCTCTCGGCGCTGTTCGACCCTTCGACGTTCCGTCATGTCGAGGCGCTGGGCATCAGGCCGGGATGGCGGTGCTGGGAGGTGGGAGCCGGCGGGCCTTCGGTGCCCGGCTGGCTGGCGTGTCAAGTCGGTTCTCGAGGGCATGTGGTGGCGACGGACATCGACGTGTCATGGCTGACTCCCGGGGCGGAACGGCCTGCGTACGAGGTGCGGCAGCACGACGTGGGGAAGGACGAACCACCCGGCGAGGGATTCGACTTGGTGCACGCACGGCTGGTCCTCGTGCATGTCACGGCACGTGAGCAGGCGCTGGCCGCCATGGTGCGCTCGCTCCGTCCCGGCGGTCATCTCCTTCTGGAGGAGGCGGATCCGCAGCTGCAGCCGAAGGTCTGTCCCGACGAGCACGGCCCGGAGGAGCGGCTGGCCAACAGGCTCAAGGACGGCTTCCGCGCGCTGATGGCGCAGCGCGGCGTGGATCTGGCATACGGGCGCACCCTGCCGCGGTTGATGAGGGCCGCGGGGCTCGCCGATGTGGAGGCGGACTCCTACTCCCCGCTGACGGGGCCCGAGTGTGTGCGACTGGAGCGCGCCACGGTGGAGCAGATCCGCGGCTCCCTGCTGGACGCCGGGCTGGCGTCCGAGGAGGAGATCGAGGAGCACCTGAGGAACGTCGACACGCAGCAACTCGACCTGGCCACCCCGCCGATGGTCTCGGCATGGGGGCGCCGGCCGGGCGGGCCCGGCGTCTGACAGCAGCGGTACGGAGGGCTCACACCGCCCGGGGTTCTGCTTCTGGCCGTACTACGGGGCCCTTCTACGGATTCGTCGACCACGGTCGGTACGACGACTCCTGGGGCGGGCCCGGCAGGACAGGCGCCTGGCTCTCGCGCACTTCGCCGTGGAGCTGCCGCTCGCAGCCGCGTCGGCCGGTCTGCTGTGCGGCCTCACACATCTGCACCGGCTGATGACGGCGCCTCTGCGCGGCGGTCGCATGCCCTTGTGGGTGCTGCTTTCCGTGCCGCTGCCCGGCCTGGCCGGCGCGCTCTTCGTGACCGTGTTCGTACGTCAACTGGACTGAAACCGTCGGGAGCTGGCGCGGCACGACCCCCGCCGCGTTCTACGGCTCCTCCTGCGCGGGCCGCAGGGTGACGATCCGGTCCGTGTGCTCCTCGACCGCGGAGCGGCTGTAGAGGAGGGGGAAGGCCGAGTCGTCCGCCCAGGCGTCGAACAGGTCGCGGTAGTGGCCGCTGCCCGGATCGCCGGACTGGCCCGGGGAGTTCATGGCCAGGGACGCGTCCCAGGAGCCGACGTCCACGACGAGGCGGAACGTGGCACCTCCGCTCTGGCGGAACGCAGAGGTGTAGGCGGCGGCACCGACGGTGTCGCCGCTGCCGCCGCGCGGCGCCGGTCCGACGGATGCCCAGTCCGGCTCGCTTCCCGTCCGCTCCCGTAGCAGTTCGGCCAGCGGGTGCCGCAGGAGGCTGTGGTGCAGGGCGCCCCACTGCCAGTTGCCGGGGTTGTCGCCGAGCAGCCCCTCCGCCTCGGCGAAGGCATCGGCGAGGGAGCCGCGGATGATGCGGCGCACCTCTTGTTCGGGTTCGGGGCCCAGTCGGTCGCCCGGTGTGAGCAGCAGTCCGAGGTCCACGCGGGCGTCGGCGGCGGCGTCCTCGGCGGGAAGGATCCGCATCAGTGCCTCCTCGGCTCGCTCGGCGGGCAGCAGCTGCCGCAGAGCGGAGCGGAGCAGGGCCGGACGCAGATGGCGCCGGAACCAGATCTCGAACAGGGCCGCTGCGGACGAGTCCGGCGACAGCCGCGCGTCCCAGTCGCGCAGCAGCTCCAGGGCCTTGGCCACGCGCGGGTCGTCGCTGGTCAGCCCGGACAGCAGCGGCTGGATGCTGCGCGCCGGCAGGCTGACGTAGTCGCTCTGCAGCCCGACGCAGTCCTCGACCGTCCAGTCGTGACGGCTCTCCAGCGTCTCGGCGATGCGCCGGTAACGGTAGGGCGCGTACCAGTCGTAGGTGACGGTGCGTTCGGCGTTGGGGTATCCGGGCGGCAGGTTCATCTGGTTGGCCGTGGCGATCCAGCCGTCCCGTGGGTCGCGGGCCGACGGTAGGGTGCCGGGCTCGTGGTGGCCCGCCCATTCGTACCGTCCGTCGCCCGGCACGGGCAGCGTCCCGTCCCAGTTCGGGCGGACGGGGACGCGGCCGGCGGGCATCCAGCCGACGGTGCCGTCGGCGGCCGCGTAGACCTGGTTCTCACCCGGTGAGCCCCATGCCCGCATGGCTTCCGCGAAGTCCTCGGCGCTCTCCGCGCCCATGTAGTTCATGCTGCCGAGGTACGGCGCCATGCCGGGCTCCAGCCAGGCCGCGCGGACGGCGAACGCCGCGTTCCGCTCCGGGAGTCGGCGGATCACGGGGCCGTGCCGCGTGAACCACAGCTCGGCCTCCGCGTCGTCGCCGCCCCGCACGGGAACCTGCTCGGTCACCCGCACCATGGACTCCCAGCCGTCGCCGTAGCGGTACCGGGTGGGGTCCTCCGGATCGGTGCGGTAGACGTACAGGTCCTCCTGGTCGATGGGGAAGATCGTCAGCCCGAAGGCGATCCCCCCGTTGTGCCCGATGGAGACGCCGGGAAGCGCGGGCTCACCGCCGCCGACGACATCGAGGCCCGGAGCCGTCAGGTGCACCAGGTAGCGCAGCGACGGCAGAGTGAGCGCGCGGTGGGGGTCGTTGGCGAGCATGGGGCGTCCCGTGGCGGTGCGGGAGGCGTCCAGCACCCAGTTGTTGCTGCCGTCCAGGCCCGCGCGGGACGGCGGCGGCGATCCGGTCGGCGCCGCCCAGGGCGCCACCGTCGCCAGCCGGTACACGCGCAGCACGTCGTCAGGGATGACGGACAGATCCAGGCCCTCCGGCAGCCGCAGCCGGTGCGGCGAGGGCTCGCGAACCCGCCGCAGCTCCTCGACCTGCGGGCCGGAGTCGCGGAGCGTCAGCGCCCGCGAGACCTCCTCGCCCAGGTTGTAGTGGAGTCCGTGGCTGCGGATGCGGGCCACGTCGGACGGTTCCCAGAAGGAGGGTTCGTAGCCGAGCAGCTCGAACTCCCGTGGCAACAGTTCCCGTTGACGGCGGCAGAGCTCGACGAAGGCGTTGACGCCCCCGGTGAAGGAGCTTGCCGCCGGCTCCACGTCGGGACCGTAGGAACGCCATTCGTCGTCCATCGCGCCTCGGTACAGGAACAGCCGGGCCGCGCGGTCGTGTTCGAGATACCGGTCGCCGAAGACCTCCGAGAGCAGCCCCAGCCCACGGCGCCGCCACAGGTCGATCTGAAAGAGGCGGTCGCGGGCCGCGTTGAAGCCCTGGGCGAGGAAGAGGTCCTGCCGGGACGAGGCGTACAGATGCGGCACGCCCCACCGGTCGATGCGGATCTCCACCGGCGCGCCGAGCCCGGGCACCGCGAAGACGGTCTGCGATTCCTGAGTGTCCGGCACCTTCTGAGACCCTCCCATGGGGCATGTCGCGGTTCTGCCGCCTGTGGCGCCGAGAGACCTCACGGTCCGTCCGGATGCTGTTTACCGGATTCCCGGCGCCCAGGGGCACGGCGGGCACCTGCCCGGCGGAGTGCGTCCGCACGCACCGCCGGACGGGTCCGCGTCCCCGCGTGACCTCGGGGTACACGCCACCGATCGGTGGCGGCAGGGGCCCGCGCGCCGCGGAACGGCCAGGAACGGGAACGGCGACGAACGAGAACACCAGGAACGGCGAGGCGGAGACTGTGCACGTGAGGATGTTGCGGTTGGTCGGTGCGGCCACGGCCCTGTACGGGCTCGCGGTGACGGTCAGGCCGGAGCTGCTGGCGCGGCCCTCGGGCCTGACCGGTGCCGACGGTCGGGTCGCGGAGGCGACACGGATCTCGCTGCGCCCGCTGGCGCTGCGGGACGCGGCTTGCGGGCTGGCGATGGCATGCGCACCGGAGGGACCGGCTCTGCGCACCGCCGCCCTGGTACGGATCGCCTCCGACCTGGGAGACGCCGCACTGCTGGGCTCGACGCTTCCGAGGCACGCCCGCGCCAAGGCCGTCGCCGTGTCCGTGGGCTGGGGCGCGCTGTCGGTCGTGGGGCTGTGTGCCTCCGGCGGGCAGGGCGAGGTGCGCGGTCCGTACAGCCGCCGCCTTCACAGGCCCGGGGGAGCCCGGTGACGGGGTGGGAGGCACCGGACTCTCCCGCGCTCGTCGCGCACGCCACTGTCCAGGAGCCGAAGGCCGCCGTGGTGGTGCTGCACGGTGGCCGCTCCGAAGGGCTGGAGGCTCCGCCGCCGTGGAACCTGCCCGGCGCCCGGATGCGGCTCTTCTTTCCGTCCCTGGCCAGGGCCACCGCGGGCCACTCGGTGCTGCTGTGCCGGGTGAGGTACCGGCACCGCGGCTGGAACGGCGAACGTGAGGACGCCTCGCGGGACGCCCACTGGGCACTCGGTGAACTGGCCCGCACCGTGGGCGAGTTGCCGGTCGTGATCGTCGGGCATTCGATGGGCGGACGGGCCGCTCTGCGCGTGGCCGGCGAGCCCGCCGTGCGCGGCGTGGTCGCGCTGGCGCCGTGGTGCCCGGAGGGTGAGCCCGTGGAGCAGCTCGCCGGGCGTCGCGTCGTCGTACTGCACGGGGACCGGGACCGGGTCACGGATCCCGACGCCTCCCGCCGGCTGCTGATCCGTGCCCGCCAGGCCGGAGCCGACACCCGCTTCGTCCTGATGCTGGGCGGCGACCACGCGATGCTGAGGCGGCGTTCGGACTGGCACCGGACCGTCGCGGAAGAGGTGGCGGGAATGCTCGGGGACGCCGCCTCCGGGTAGCCGGCCCATGCCCTCCCGCGCCCGGGCATCGAGGTCGGCCCCCGCTCCGCGGACGGCTCGGCGCGGCGCACGCAAGTCGGGTTTGGTGTGCATGCATTCACACGCGTGTGCGTGGGTGAATTCTGGGGAGGCAACGGCTCATGACGCAGCCCACCGATGCCGCCGGGCCCACGAAGGCAGCCGGCCAGGCCCCACCGATGCGCTCTGGGCGCCAGCTTCTCGCCGCCTCTGTAGGCAACGCGGTCGAGTGGTACGACTGGCTCGCCTACACCTTCCTCGCGACGTTCATCGCCGACGAGATCTTCCCCAAGAGCGCGGGCAACTCGCTCGTCCCGCTGCTCTCGACGTTCGCCGTCTTCGCCGTCGGCTTCTTCATGCGCCCCATCGGCGGGCTGCTGCTCGGGGCCATCGCCGACCGCCGTGGACGCCGTGCCGCGCTGACCGCCACCATCCTGCTGATGGGCGGAAGCAGCCTCCTGCTGGCGCTGACCCCCACCTACGCCGCCGCCGGACTGCTCGGCCCGGTCGTGCTCGTGATCGCCAGGCTGCTCCAAGGTCTCTCCGTGGGCGGCGAGTTCGCCGCGGCGACGACCTTCCTCGTGGAGTCGGCGGGGCCGGGCAGGCGCGGATTCTTCTCCAGCTTCCAGTACGTCTCCACCACCGTCGGACAGCTCATCGCCTCCGGCATCACGGCGCTGCTGGTCGCCTCCATCGACGACGGCGCCATGCACCAGTGGGGCTGGCGTGCGGCGTTCCTGCTCGGCGCCGTGCTGAGCCTCGTGGGCTTCTGGATCAGGCGGGGCTCGCAGGAGACCCGCAGCGCCGAACAGCAGGCCGCGCCGCGCCCCGGACTCTTCGAGGCGTTGCGCACGCACCCGCGTGAGTCGCTGCTCATCTGCGGCATCACGACCGGCGCGACCATCGCCTACTACACGTGGACCTCGTACCTGCCGACGTACGCTCAGGTCAACGTCGGCTTCGACAAGGGCGATTCGCTGCTGATCGGAACCATCTCGCTGGCGTTCTTCGCCCTGCTGCAGCCGCTGGGCGGTCTGCTCTCCGACCGCGTCGGGCGCAAGCCGCTGCTGCTCACCTTCTCCGTGGGCTTCGCCGTGCTGTGCGTGCCGCTGCTGAACTCGATCACCACGTCGTTCACGTCGCTGCTGCTCGTGCAGTGCGCCGGCATGGTCCTGCTGACCGGCTACACCTCGATCGCCGCCGCGGTGAACGCCGAGGTCTTCCCAGCCCGCGTGCGCGCCGCCGGCATCGGCTTCCCGTACTCCGCGACGGTGGCTCTCTTCGGCGGCACCGCCCCCTACATGGGCACGCTCTTCAAGGACCTGGGACGGCCCGAGGCATTTCCCTGGTACGTGGCCGTGCTGTGCCTCATCTCCGCGCTCGTGTACCTGAAGTTGCCGGAGGGCGCCAACAAGACGCTCGACAGGTAGGGCTGCGAGGCCGGTTCAGGGAACTCCGTCCGGCCGCCGCCCGGGTCTCACCGGGGCGGCGGCCACGTCGGCGCGTCGGCGGCAGCGGTGTCCCTCAGCGGTAGAGGAAGTACTCCCGGCGGGTGCGGTCGAAGGCGCGGACCTCGTCCTCCCAGGCGCCGATGATCTCGTCCGTGTCCTTGCCCGCGTCGAGCATCGTCCGCAGCCGCGTCGACCCGGAGAGCTTGTCGATCCAGTACGGGCGCGGGTCGTTGTCCTTGCGCCAGGCGAACTCGTCGTACTTCATCGCCTCGGCGAGCATCGCGACCGCCGTCGGAATGGGACGGTAGCGCCGCGGGTCGGTGACGTGCATCTGGACGCCCCCGCACGTCTTGCCCTGGTGCTTGCTGAAGGTGGGCACGAAGTACCCCTCCCTGAAGCGCACGCCGGGCAGCTTCCGGGCGTTGAGCCGGTCGCTGTAGTGGTAGTCCAGGTAGGGGGCGCCGATGAATTCGAAGGGCCTCGTGGTGCCCCGGCCCTCGGAGAGGTTCGTGCCCTCGAAGTAGCCGGTGCCCGAGTAGACGGTGGCCGTGTCGGGGAACGGCATGTTCGGCGACGGCGGCACCCACGGCAGGCCCGTCTCCTGCGCGGGCGCCGAGGGGTCCCAGCCCCGCACGCGTACGACGTCGAGTTCGACCTTGCCGCCCTTGCCCTCGTCCGGCAGCAGCTCGCCGTTGAAGTAGCCGGCCAGCTCACCGACCGTCAGGCCGTGCTGCTGGATGATGGGCTTCAGGCCGACACCGGAGGTGAACTCCTTCGTCATCATCGGCCCGTCCGCCCGCCGCCCGACCGGGTTCGGACGGTCCAGCACGAGGAAGGCGGCGCCGATGTCGCGGGCGGCGACCATCGCCTGATACATCGTCCAGATGTAGGTGTAGAAGCGCACCCCCACGTCCTGGATGTCGAAGACGATGGTGTCCGCGCCCGCCTTGCGGAACAGCTGCGTCATCTTGGCCGCGTCCGCGCCGTAGGCGTCGTAGACCGTCAGGCCCGTACGCGGATCCTCGAACTCCGGCTCGGACTCGCCCGCCTGGGCGCTGCCGCGGAAGCCGTGCTCGGGCCCGAACACCCCCACGATGTTCAGCTCCTTGCGTGCGGCCATGGAGTCCACGACGTGGCTGGTGTCCCGCAGCACCCCCGTCGGGTTGCTGACCACGCCGACCTTGCGGCCGCGCAGCAACTTCCAGCCGGACGCCGCGGCTGCCTCGGCACCGGTCGTGACCCGCCCGTGAGCGGCGCTGCCGGGGGGAGTCGCGGCTGAGGCGCTGCCGGCGGTGAGCAGTGGGGCACCGAGGGCGGCAGCCGTGCCGCCGAGGAAGATCGAGCGACGGGAGGGGGCGCTGGACATCGGCTGGTGTCCTTCCGGAGGCGGGCGTGGTCAGGGCACAGCTGGTGACGCAAGTTATCCCACGGTGATGGCGGCTGCCAGGGTGCGCGCACGCCGCCAGTGGTGCGCGCAATGAAAGGCCCGCTCATTGACCAGCAGAGGGATCGAGTGACGGACTCCGGGCGCCCTGCCTGCGGCCCATCGCAGGGGCTACGGAGACTGCTCCACCCAGCGGACGGAAAGGTCCGAGTCGTCAGATTGTGAAAGTTTCACTCGAACTCTTGCTATTCGGACATCTCGGGCGCACTCTCGAACTCAGCCCTCAGGGTCGACCCCCACCACGTCGGGTTTCCTCCCCCAGTAGACCCGACGCAGTGGGGGCTCTCGGTGCTCTGGGGGAAGGCCGGGCACATGCATGGCTGCACGCGCTCAGGAAGCTGCTGATCAGGAGGCAGGTCATGGGGTTCCGGGAAGATCTGCATCAACGGCCCGAGTCCTCGTCCTACCTGGCGGCGGTCCCTCGTCGGTCCGGAGCGAACGTGATCACGAGCAGCCGGGCCGGTGTGAAGCTCGTCGGCTCGGCCAACACCGAGCGCGAAGCCTGCGAGCTCCGGGCTCGCCTGGCCTCACGGCTGGGCCGCTCCCAGACCACGAGCCGCTGCACGATCAGGGTGAAGCGGATGGAGCGCGGCGCCTGGGGCGTGTACCTGGTGCACCCCGCGTGCGTGCGCAGGTTCGAACGCGCAGAGACGGCGTAGCGCTCGGCGGCCCGTTAGGCGAAGCCGTTGGCCCGGAGGACACGGCGCGGAGGGCGAGGACCTGGGGCGTCGCCGCCGGTACGCATGACGGCAGCCGGCCGGTGCGAGGATGAGCCGTATGCCGAATCCGACGAACGCCGCTGTCACGATCGTGCAGGGCGACATCACGGAACAGGACGTCGACGCGGTGGTCAACGCCGCCAACTCCTCGCTGCTGGGCGGCGGCGGAGTCGACGGCGCCATTCACCGCAAGGGCGGCCCGGACATCCTCGCCGAGTGCCGTGAGCTGCGCGGCTCCCGGTATGCCGAGGGTCTGCCGACCGGGCAGGCCGTCGCCACGACCGCGGGACGCATGCCTGCCCGGTGGGTGATCCACACCGTCGGACCCGTCTGGTCGAAGAGCGAGGACCGCTCGGAGCTGCTGGCGTCCTGCTACCGCGCATCGCTCGGCGTCGCACGGGAGTTGGGCGCCCGTACGGTCGCCTTCCCTGCGATCTCCACCGGGGTGTACGGCTGGCCGCTGGACGACGGTGCCCGCATCGCCGTCGCCACCGTGCGCGAGGAGGCCGAGGACTTCGACGAAGTGCGGTTCGTGCTCTTCGACGAGCGCTCCCACGGCACCTTTGCAGCCGAGCTGTAGATCCTTCCGCCCCGTCGCCGCACCGCGATCAGGCAGCGGGATCGATGAGTTCGACGGAGCGCAGCGCCGCGGCCAGCGCGTGGACGCTCCCGTTGCCGGTCCTGGCCGCGTCCCGGGCGGCCACGTCCAGGGCGGTGTCGGTGAGTTTGATGGTGTGTTCGTCGCCGTGCGCGGCCGCACGCTCGAAGACCTCCTCGGAGGTCAGGCGCGAGGCGGCATCGAGGGGTGCGAGAGAGGCGGCGGCAGGTGCGTAGGCCGCGGTCACCACCGCGGTGGCCGACCAGGCGGCCTCCAGGCTCGGCACCCAGAGCCGCTCGGGCAGGGCGGGCAGCGTCCGCAGTACGGCGTTCGGCGCGGTCGCCGCGTGCACGAGCATCACGGGTTGCCCGTGCGCGTGCGTCGCGTACAGGTAGGTCGCGGCTCGCACCAGGTCCTCGAGGACCGCACGTGCCTGCTCGGGGCCGGACGGGCCGGAGCCTGCGCCGTCGGCGCCCGGAGGGCCGGGCAGTGTGGTGATGCGGGGGACGCGGTCCCGGAATCCTCCGCTCTGGTCCTGGACGCGCGGGACGGCGTCGAGCGCGGCCCCGGGCGAACCCGCCCCGGGGGAGAGGCTGATCCCGGGCAGCGGCCAGTGGCGTGCCGCCCAGTAGCCGAGGGCGTGAGCGAGCTCTGTGAGCCGCGGACCCGGGGCGGGCGCTCCGCGGTGGTCCGCGGCCGGCTCGTCGAGCAGGGTCCGCACGGCGTGGCCCACGCGGATCACGCCGTGCGTCGCCGCGGCGCTGATGCCCGGCAGCAGCCGCGGCCACCACTCGGCGAGCACCTCCCGCCAGGGTCGTTCCTCCAGCGTCCGCGTGAAGTAGTCGATCCAGTCGGCCAGTCGCCGCGGATCTCCCAGCGCCTCGCGCCAGTCGGCGTCCGCGACGGGCGACGAACCGCGAGGCATGTCCTCCAGGTTGTCCTCGTACTGGTCGAGCCATCGGTGCACCGTGCGTGCCTTGCCGTGCCGCACCAGGGCCTCGACGGCCATGGGGGCGTGATTGCTGAGCCAGTCCTCGCGCTCGGGGCCGCTGCGGTGCAGCCGCTCCAGCGCCTCGTCCAGCGTGCCGCTGCCGTCGGTTCGATCGGTGTCCATACCGGCTGACGCTAGGCCGCCGCCGCGCGGTGCGTAACGGGCTACCGACCTGGGTCGAAGGACCGGGGCGTGCGCGGGACGCGGGGCGTAGGCCGTGCGGCGAGGGACGTAGTCGTGGCGACGCAGCCCGCGATCCGCGATCCGGGGCGCCGACCGTAATTGGGTTGCCGCCCGCCGCGACGATGCGGGCTAATGCGGACCATGGCTGACATCCAGGGCTCGTACGACGACCTGTTCACCGCGGTGCCCACTGCGCTGGGCACGTTGCTGGACGGTGGGGACGTGGGCGGGTCGGTGGCGGTGTTCGTGGGCGGGGAGCCCGTCGTGGATGTGTGGGGCGGTTTCGCCGACGCGGAGCGCACGGTGCCGTGGGAGCGGGACACGATCGTCAACGTCTGGTCCGTCACCAAGACGATGACCGCGCTGTGCGCGCTGATCCTGACGGACCGCGGCGAACTCGACCTGGATGCGCCGGTGGCGCGGTACTGGCCGGAATTCGCCGCGGCCGGCAAGGAGAAGGTCCTGGTCCGGCATCTGCTCGCGCACACCGCGGGCCTGCCCGACTGGGACGGGACCGTCGAAGAGCTCTACGACTGGCCGTCCGCCACGGCGCGGCTCGTCGCGCAGGCTCCGCAGTGGGAGCCGGGCAGTGCGGCCGGATATCACTCGCTCACCCAGGGGTTCCTCGTGGGTGAGTTGGTGTGGCGGGTCAGCGGGCGGAGCGTGGGTGAGTTCCTCGCCGACGAAGTAACCGGGGCGCTGGGAGCCGACTTTCACATCGGGCTGACCGCCGAGCACGATCGGCGCGTGGCGCTCACGGTCCCGCCGCCGGGCCGGGATGCGGAGTACCGGGCCGGCGCGTCCGGCAGCGACGCGGCCGCCCACGCGGCCGGGACCGTCATCCGTGTCCGCGACGGCAACAGCGTGGCCTGGCGGCGCGCGCAGATCCCCGCGGCGAGCGGCTTCGGCAACGCCCGCTCGGTCGCCCTCGTGCAGTCCGTGATGGCGTGCGGAGGAGCGGTGCTCGGGACACGAGTGCTGTCGGCGGCGGGGTGTGACCGTGCGTGGGAGGAGCAGTTCAGCGGTGACGACCGGGTACTGGGGATGCCGGTGCGCTGGGGTCTGGGCTACGGGCTGTTCGGCAGCACCTACGGGTGGGGCGGCTGGGGCGGTTCGCTGGTCATGATCGAGCCCGAGGCCGAGATGGTGGTGGCGTACGTGACCAACCAGATGCGCGAACCGGCGCAGGACACCAGGGGGTTGGAGATCGTCATGTCCGCCTACGACGGCCTCAAGGGGCTGCGCGGCTAGGCACCGTTCCGGCGGATCATGCGACTGACGGTTTGCCGGCTGGCAGTTGTCGGCATGGGGGCTATCTGACCCTTGGCCTTGCTCCCAGGGCTGGCCGGGTGGTGCCGCAGCGTGCGAGGGCTGGAAGCGCCGGTGGGAGTGCGTCGTCCGCACCGGCTCAGGTGCACGCTGCGGCCTCGACGAGTCGCCGTCAGGCCCCGGTTGACGCCTCGGCCGATGTGGCCTCCCGTTCGGCCGCGCTCCGCAGCACGCAGAATTCGTTGCCCTCCGGATCGGCGAGCACGGCCCAGCCGGTGCCGTCGTCGGCGCGGCGGTCATCGAACATCGTCGCGCCCCGCTCCAGCAGCCGCTCGACCTCCCGGTCGCGCGACAGCTGCGCTTCCACGCACAGATGCAGGCGGTTCTTCCCGGCCTTCGACTCTGGGACCTTGAGGAACAGCAGCATCCCTCCTCCGTCGAGGGGGATGCCCACCTCGTCGTCGCCGGGTTCGTCGTCGGGGTGGACGGGGATGCCGAGGACCTCGCTCCAGAAGCGGGCCAGCGCGTACGGGTCCGCGCAGTCGACCGAGATGTTCCTGAAATTTGACGTCACCGGCCCAGTCTTGCGGTGCCCGGGGTTCACGGCCACCGGATTTCCCGCGCGCTGCGGGGGAGGCGTGGCCGTGACGGCGCTGGTCAGGGTGCCGGCGACGTAATGATCACTTCCAGCGTCCTCGGCCCGTGGACGCCCTCCACGCGGTCGAGTTCGATGTCGCTGGTGGCCGACGGGCCCGAGATCCACGTCTGCGGGCGGGCGGGGTCGAGGCGGCCGAGGGCCTGCGGTACCGAGTCGACGATCTGTTCCGGGGCACGCACGACGCAGATGTGATGGTCCGGCACGAGCGAGATGCGGCGCCGGCCCTGGTCCTCTCCCGCGTCCAGGACGATGGTCCCGGTCTCGGCGATGGCCACGGCGCAGCACGTCACGACGCTGTCGAGGGCATCGAGTTCGTGCGGGGTCATCGAAGGGTCGTCGGCGACGCGTTCGACTTCCGCGGGCACCCAGTCCGGCGGGATGCCCGGGGGCGCGACAACGCTGCGGGCGCCGCGCGCGCTCAGCAGTTCCGCGATCCTGGCAGGCAGTTGGGCCGGCGTGCAGCGGTGCACGAGGGCGCGGTAGTCGGCCAGGTTCTCCGCGAGCAGATCCAGCCGCTGGGCGTCGGTGCGCTCGGCGTGGCTGGTCCAGTAGTCGCGGGGGACGGCCGCCTCTTCGGGGCCCTCGTCGCGCGGCACGTCGGCGAGAGCGCGGCGCACGCGCCCGAGGACGACATCGCGGCTGGTCACTGGGCGTCGCCTCCTTCACGGCCCGAAGCGGCGGAGCCGCCGCCCCGTGTTCGCCGCCACCAGTCGCGGAAGGACTCCGGAGCTGGGCGCGGAATGTCGCGGGTGTCGGACCACGCCCTGCCCGGGCCCGGCAGCGGAAGCCGCCGCGGGGTCAGCCGCCGCGTACGTGAGGCGATCCGCTGGCCGGTGCGCATGGCACGGGGATGTTCGAACGTCCAGCGCGCGGCCCGCATGACGGCACGTTCGGCCGCGTGCCCCTTCGCCGGTTTGATGGTCGTCCTCTGTCCGCGGACGGTGGCGGTGCCGCCCTCGACGACGCGTTCGCGCAGGTGCACCAGCACCTCTGGGATGTCGATGGCGACAGGGCACACCTCGTAGCAGGCCCCGCACAACGACGAGGCGTACGGCAGCGAGGCGTCCAGTTCGCTCTGCATACCGCGCAGTTGGGGGGTGAGGATGGCGCCGATCGGTCCCGGATACGGGGAGCCGTAGGCGTGGCCGCCGGCGCGCTCGTAGACCGGGCAGACGTTCAGGCAGGCCGAGCAGCGGATGCAGCGCAGCGCCTGGCGTCCGACGGTGTCGGCCAGCGTGTCCGTGCGGCCGTTGTCGAGCAGGACGAGATGGAAGGCCGAGGGCCCGTCCTCGTCCGTGGTGCCCGTCCAGGTCGAGGTGTAGGGGTTCATGCGCTCCGCCGTGGAGGAGCGGGGGAGCGTCTGCAGGAAGACCTCCAGGTCCTGCCACGTCGGCACGATCTTCTCGATGCCGACGACCGAGATCAGCGTCTCGGGAAGTGTCAGGCACATGCGGCCGTTGCCCTCTGACTCGACCACGACGAGCGTGCCGGTCTCGGCCACCATGAAGTTGGCGCCGGAGATGCCGACCTTCGCGTTGAGGAATTTCTCCCGCAGATGCAGGCGCGCGGCCTCCGCGAGTTCCGCCGGGTCGTCGCTGAGGTTCTTCGGCGCTGCCCGTCCCCAATTGCCCATCTTCTCGCGGAAGATGTCGCGGATCTGATCGCGGTTGCGGTGGATGGCGGGGACAAGGATGTGGGAGGGCAGATCGTCGCCGAGCTGCACGATGAGTTCGGCGAGGTCGGTCTCGTACGCGGAGATGCCTGCCTTCGCCAGCGCCTCGTTGAGCCCGGTCTCCTGCGTCGCCATGGACTTGACCTTCACGACGTCGCTCTCGCCCGTCTCCCGCACGAGATCCGTGACGATCCTGTTGGCCTCCTCCGCGTCGCGGGCCCAGTGCACTCGGCCGCCGGCCGCGGTCACCGCGGTCTCCAACTGCTCCAGGTAGTGGTCGAGATGGCGCAGCGTGCGGTTCTTCAGCGCCGCGCCCGCCGCGCGCAACTGCCCCCAGTCGCCGAGCTCTTCGACGGCCTGCGCGCGCTTGGCGCGGATGGTGTGCGTCGCGTGCCGCAGATTGCCGCGGAGCCTCATGTCCCGCGTGGAGGAGGCGGCCGCCCGGGGGAAGGAGGGCATGCCCAGATACGTACCGCTCAAAGTGGTGCCTCCTCGGTGCCCGCCAGGATCTCGGCGATGTGTACGGGGCGCGTCGCGGCGCCGCGCCGGGTGAGGGTGCCGCCGATGTGCATGAGACAGGAGTTGTCGACGGTGCACACCGCCTCGGCGTCGGTCTCCTCGATGTGCCGGGCCTTGTCGGCGCCCATGGCGGCGGAGACGTCGGCGTTCTTCACCGCGAAGGTGCCGCCGAATCCGCAGCACTCCTCGGCGCCCGCCAGCTCCACCAGCCGCAGCCCTTTCACGGCCTCCAGCAGCCGGCGCGGGCGGTCGCCGAGCCCGAGCATGCGCAGCCCGTGGCAGGTGGGGTGGTAGGTGACGGTGTGCGGGTAGTAGGCGCCGACGTCGGTCACGCCGAGCACGTCGACGAGGAACTCGGTGAGTTCGTAGGTGCGGGCGACGGCGCCCTGCGTGGCCTCGGCGTCGATCCGCGGGTAGTTGTCCCGCACCATCGCCGCGCACGACCCGGACGGCACGACGACGTGGTCGTAGTCGCGGAAGACGTCGGCGTACCGGCGTGCCAGCGGCGCCGCTTCCTTCCGGTAGCCGGTGTTGAACTGCGGCTGCCCGCAGCAGCTCTGGCCGTCGGGAAAGCCGACCTCGACACCGAGCCGTTCCAGGAGGGTGACGACAGCCTGCCCGGTACGGGGATAGAGCGTGTCGTTGATGCAGGTGATGAAGAGTGCGACCCGCACGGTCCCTCCTTGTCCTTCCGCACGCCCGGAGGCGTCTGTGTCAGCTGCCGGCACGGACCGCCGCCGCGGCCCGGGACCATGCCTGCGGACTGCCGTGATCGGCGGAGGGCTCGTACCTCCGCAGCGGCAGCGTGTCATACAGGAGCCGCCTGACCAGCCCCGCGTCGTCGCCGATCACCCCGTGCGCGCGGGCCTGCACGGCGACGTTGCCGAGCGCCGCGGCTTCCGCCGGACCCGCGATGACGGGCAACCCGCAGGCGTCGGCGGTGAGTTGGCACAGCAGCTCGTTGTGCACGCCGCCGCCGACCACGTGCACCACCTCGATCTCGGTGTCCGCGAGGCGCTGGGCGTCCTCCAGGGCCAGCCGGTGCGCGAGCGCGAGGGAGTCCAGCACGCACCGTGCCGCCTCGGCCGGCCCGTCCGGCACGGGCTGCCCCGAGCGCCGGCAGGCGTCGTCGATGCGCTGCGGCATGCGGCCCGGCGCGAGGAAGGCGGGATCGCCCGCGTCGACAACCGACCTCAGGGGCGCGCACGAGCCGGCCTCGCGGAGCAGCGCCGCCAGTTCCTGCGGTCTGCCTGCCGACTCCCAGGTGCGCATGCACTCCTGCAGCAGCCACAGCCCCATGATGTTGCGCAGGTAGCGGACCGTGCCGTCCACGCCCAGTTCGTTGGTGAAGTTGGCCTTCCTGCTCGCCTCGGTGAGCACGGGCCGCGTCAGCTCCAGCCCTGCCAGGGACCAGGTGCCGGTGGCGATGTAGGCGAAGCGGCTCGCCACCGCCGGGACGGCCGCGACCGCCGAGGCCGTGTCGTGCGAACCGACGGCCGTGACCGGAACGGACCCCTCGAGCCTTGTCTCGTCGAGCACTTCGGGCAGCAGCTCGCCGGCCGCGTCCCCGGGGAGGCGCAGCGGCGGGAAGAGCGACAGGCGGACCCCGGCGGCGTCGGCCACGGTCTGGGACCAGTCGCGTGTACGCGGGTCGATGAGCTGTGTGGTGGAGGCGTTGGTCAGCTCAGTGCCGCGCACGCCGGTGAGCCAGTACGACATCAGGTCCGGCATGAGCAACAGCTGTTGGGCCGCTGCCAGTTGGGCGGAGTCCCGCGCCGCGATGAGCTGGTACACGGTGTTGAAGGGCAGGTACTGGAGGCCCGTGTTCGCGTACAGCTCATGCGGCGGCAGCGACTCGGCGAGGCGGTCGGCCATGCCTTCCGTGCGGTCGTCCCTGTAGGTGACGGGGTTTCCGAGCAGCACGCCGTCGGCGTCCAGCAGTCCGTAGTCCACCCCCCAGGAATCCACACCGACCGATGCGACGGACCCGGCCTCGCGCAGCCCGTCGAGCACCCCCCGGTAGAGGGCGAGAACGTCCCAGTGCAGCGTCCCGCCCAGACGCACCGGGCTGTTGGGGAAGCGGTGCACCTCCCGCAGGTCCACCGATGACGGCCCGACGGTGCCCGTCATGACGCGCCCGCTCGACGCGCCGAGGTCGACGGCGGCGAACCGGGCTCCGGAGCGTGAGGAGGATGCGGATGGCGACACGGTGGTGGTCCTCGCGGGCGGCATCGGACGGTGGACTTCGGCTGCGTGGCCCCGGCAGCGCCGGGACAGGCGCTGCCGGGGCTCGGGTAGGGGTTCTCGGTAGGTTCTCGGTCCTGTCGGTCCTCTCGGTACGAGCGTCTCAGCGCAGGAACGCCGCGGCGACACCCGCGTCGACGGGGACGTGAAGTCCGGTGGTGTGGCTCAGATCGCCACCTGTAAGGGCGAAGACGGCGTTCGCGACGTGCTCAGGAAGCACCTCCCGCTTCAGCAGCGTGCGCTGGGCGTAGAACTCGCCGAGTTTCTCCTCCGGTACTCCGTAGACCGCCGCGCGCTGCGCTCCCCAGCCGCCCGCGAAGATCCCCGACCCCCGGACGACGCCGTCGGGATTGACGCCGTTCACACGGATACCCAGCTCGCCCAGCTCGGCGGCGAGCAGCCGGACCTGATGCGCCTGGTCCGCCTTCGCCGCTCCGTAGGCGATGTTGTTCGGGCCCGCGAAGACGCCGTTCTTGGATGCGATGTAGACGATGTCGCCGCCCAGCCCCTGTGCCTTCATCACGCGGGCCCCCTCACGGGAGGCCAGGAAGGAGCCGCGGGCCATGATGCGGTGCTGGGTGTCCCAGTCCTCCGCGCTGGTCTCCAGCAGCGGCCTGGAGAGGGAGATGCCCGCGTTGTTGACCACCAGGTCGACGCCGCCGAAGGCGAGTACCGCCTCGCGGAAGGCAGCCGCGATCTCTTCCTCGGAGGTGACGTCGACGGAGACGGCGACGGCCTTGTCCGTGCCGCCCAGTTCGGCGGCCACCTCCTCGGCGCTCTGCGTGTTCCGGTCGGCGACGACCACACACGCACCCTCCGCGGACAGCCGCTGCGCGATCGCCCGCCCGATGCCCGAGGCGGCGCCGGTCACCAGCGCAACACGCGTCGCCAGCGGTCTGGGGGCGGGCGTGCGGCGCAGCTTCGCCTCCTCCAGCTCCCAGTACTCGATGCGGAACTTCTCCGACTCGGGGATGGGGGAGTAGACGGAGACCGCTTCGGCGCCGCGCATCACGTTGATCGCGTTGACGTAGAACTCGCCCGCCACCCGGGCCGTCTGCTTGTCCCTGCCGAACGAGAACATGCCCACGCCCGGCACCAGCACGATGGCCGGGTCGGCGCCGCGCATGGGAGGCGAGTCCGGTCCGGCGTGCCGCTCGTAGTAGGCGCGGTAGTCCTCGCGGTACTGCTCGTGCAGCTCCCGCAGCCTGGCCTCGGTCGCCTCCAGGGGAGCCGTGGCGGGCAGGTCGAGGACGAGCGGACGGACCTTCGTCCGCAGGAAGTGGTCCGGGCAGGACGTGCCGAGCCCCGCGAGCCGCGGATGCTCCGCGCGTGCGAGGAAGTCCAGCACCGCCTCGGAGTCGTCGAAGTGGCCGATCTGCGGCCGGTCCGCCGAGGCCAGCCCCCGGATCAGCGGGGCGAGCGCGGCGGCACGCTCCCGCCTCTGCTCGCGCGGCAGAGGCTCGAATCCCTCCAGTACGGCGCCGAACGGCTCCGGGGTGCCGCGGTCGGCGAGGAAGGCGGCCGCGCCCTCGATGATGCGCAGCGAGTTGCGCTCGCACTCCTCGCTCGTCCCGCCCCACGCCGTGATGCCGTGGCCGCCCAGAACACAGCCGATGGCCTCCGGGTTCTCGGCCCTGACGGCGGCGATGTCCAGGCCGAGCTGGAAACCGGGCCGGCGCCAGGGCACCCACACCACCGTGTCGCCGAAGCACTCGCGGGTCAGCTTCTCCCCGTCGGCGGCACAGGCCAGTGCGATGCCGGAGTCGGGGTGGAGATGGTCCACGTGCGGTGCGTCCAGCAGACCGTGCATGGCGGTGTCGATGGACGGAGCGGCGCCGCCCTTGCCGTGGAGGCAGTGGTCGAAGGCGGCGACCATCTCGTCCTCGCGCTCCACGCCGGGGTAGACGTCCTTCAGAGCTCGCAGCCGGTCCAGGCGAAGCGCGGCGAGGCCGCCTCCGGTGAGTGTGCCGAGGTCTCCGCCGGACCCCTTGACCCACAGCAGCTCGGTGTCCTGCCCCGTGACGGGGTCGGGAGCGAGGCCCTTGGCCGAGGTGTTGCCGCCTGCGTAGTTGGTGTTGCGGGGGTCGGCGCCGAGGCGGTGAGAGCGCGCCAGGAGTTCGCCGACCGTCGAGTGCTGCTGTGCCGTCATGCTGAACTACGCTCCCCAGCCGGCCTGTTGGCCGCCCTTGCGTTCATCGGTGATCTTCTGCGCCCATCCCGAGCGGTGGTATGCGGCGACGGGGTCGGGATCCAGCCCGCTCTCCTCGCGCACCTCGGCGAGGAGGGGCCGTACGTCGGTGTTGTAGGCGTCCATCAGCACCGCGTTGGAGCCGAGCACGTCACCGGAGAGCTGAGCGCCCTCCAGGGCGTCGCGGTCCACGAGCAGGGCCTTCGCCGTGGCCTCCTGCACGTTCATCACGGAGCGGATGATGGCGGGGATCTTCGGCTCGATGTTGTGGCACTGGTCGAGCATGAAGGCGATCCCGGCCCGTTCTTCCAGCCCTCCGCCGCGCACCACTTCGCACATGATGCGGAAGAGCTGGAAGGGGTCGGCCGCGCCGACCATCAGGTCGTCGTCGGCGTAGAAGCGGGAGTTGAAGTCGAAGCCGCCGAGCTTCTCCTCGCGCAGGAGGAGCGCGACGATGAACTCGATGTTGGTGCCCGGCGCGTGGTGGCCGGTGTCGACGACGACCTGCGCCTTCGGTCCGAGCTTGAGGCAGTGGGCGTAGGCGGTGCCCCAGTCGGGGACGTCGGTGGTGTAGAAGGCCGGTTCGAAGAACTTGTACTCCAGCAGCATTCGCTGGCCCTCGCCGAGCCTGTCGCGGACCGCCGTGAGCGCTTCGGCCAAGCGGTCCTGGCGGGACCGTATGTCGTCCTGGCCGGGGTAGTTGGTGCCGTCGGCGAACCACAGCTTCAGGTCGCGCGAGCCGGTCGCGTCCATGATGTCGACGCACTCCAGCAGGTGGTCCAGCGCCTTGCGGCGGACCGCCGCGTCGGGGTTGGTGACCGACCCGAGCTTGTAGTCGTCGTCCTGGAAGACGTTGGAGTTGATGGTGCCCAGACGCAGACCACGCTCCTGCGCGTACGAAGCCAGCGCGCCGTAGTCGTCGACCTTGTCCCAGGGGATGTGCAGGGCGACGGAGGGTGCGACCCCGGTGTGTTCGTGGACGCGTGCTGCGTCGTCCAGCTTCTCCTCGGGTGTGCGGGGCACTCCGGGCTGCGCGAACACCTTGAAGCGGGTTCCGGAGTTCGCGTACGCCCACGAGGGAGTCTCGATCCGCTGTGACGTGAGGGCGGCCTTGACGCTCGCCCTGTCCGGCTCTGACATGCGTCTCCTCTGTGCGGCACGGCGGGTGCGGGCCGGGGCACCGCCGCTCCCACCGTGCCATGAAACGTTTCAGGAAAGCTACTTGCGCAGGTGACCGCCGTCAATAGCCCTGCGCTCCGGGGCCGCGCGGCCGGGCCTCATCCGCCGTCCGAGGCGAATCGGTGCGTGCCCGAACCGACTTCGAAGACGGAGCAGCCCTGCCGGGCGTGCAGGAATCGCGCTCCCGGCGCGTTCACCGCGGACGGGTCCGCGGCCGGCACCCACACCTCGCCCGTGGTGTTGGGCGGCAGGGCGACGGTGAGCCGGAAACGGTCCTCGGCGTCGAGGGTCCAGCGGGTTCGGACCGGCCCGTAGAGCGTGTCGTGCCTGGCGTCCGCCCTGCGGACCCCGCCGCCCGGCCGCGGCCGCACCAGCGTCTTGCGGAAACCGGGTTCGGCCGGTGCGATGCCCGACAGGTTCCGGTACATCCACTCGCCGACGCAGCCGTAGGCATAGTGGTTGAAGGAGTTCATGCCTACGTCCTGGAACGTGCCGTCGGGCTTGATGGAGTCCCAGCGCTCCCACATCGTCGTCGAGCCCTTGCCGATCTGATAGCCCCACGAGGGGAACGTCCGCCGGTGCAGCAGGCGGTGGGCGAGGTCCGTGTGCCCCGTCTCCGTCAGAGCCGGCAGCAGCCGAGGGGTGCCCAGGAAACCCGTCGACAGATGCGAGTCGTTCGCCTCGATCAACTCCACGAGACGGTCCGCCGCCGCGCGCCGCGCCGCGGCCGTCGGCAGCAGATCCATCGTGAGCGCCAGGACGTATGCGGTCTGGGTGTCGCCCTCGATCCGGCCGTTCCCGTCCGCGTACGCGGCGTTGAACGCCTCCTTGATCCGCCGGTGCAGCTTCTCGTAGGGGCCGGAGTCCTCCCGCAGTAACCGGCCCGTGCGCGCGACGAGCCCGGTGACGTGGGCGAAGCAGGCGGTGCCGATGACGTCCTTGGGGGTCTCGTCATCGACGTTGAGCCAGTCGCCGTACCCCTCGGCGGGCCGCAGCAGCCCGTCGCTGTGCTCCTCGAGATACGCGATCCACAGGCGCATCGCCGGCCAGTTCTCCCGCAGTACGCGCAGATCCCCGTACGCCTGGTGCAGCGCCCATGGCACGGTCACCCCGGCGTCTCCCCACCCTGCGACGCCCTTGCCGACCGGGCCGACGAAGGGCGCCACGTCGGGATAGGCGCCGTCCTCGCCCTGCCCGTCGCGCAGGTCCTGGAGCCACTTGGTGAGGAACCGCGCGGATTCCATGGTGTAGGCGGCGGTGGGCGAGAACACGTTGATGTCTCCCGACCAGCCGAGCCTCTCGTCGCGCGCCGGAGTGTCGGTGGGCACCGAGAGGAAGTTGCCGCGCTGCCCCCAAGTGATGTTGCTGTGCAGCTTGTTGAGCATCGGGTCGTCGGTGGAGAAGTCCATCGTGAACCGGGCGGCCGTGTGCATCACAAGGCCGGTCACGGCGTCGCCTGGCGGCCGTCCCGGAAGACCGCTGACCTCGACGTAGCGGAAACCGTGGAAGGTGAACCGGGGTTCGTAGGTCTCCCGGCCGCTCCCTTTGAGCGTGAACGTGTCGACGGCGCGTGCGGTGCGGAGATTGGCGACGTAGAGCGCACCGTCCTGGCCCAGGACTTCCCCGTGACGCAGATGGATCCGCCGGCCCGCCTCGCCGCCCTCGACTCTCAGGCGTACGCAGCCGACCATGTTCTGACCGAAGTCGAACAGGAAGACGCCGGGGCGCACTTCGGTCATCTTCTCCGGTGCGAGCTCCTTCATCACCCGGGTCGGTGCGTCCGTCATCGCGACGACGGCGGGGCCCGGGCGGGAGCCCGCGGCGGAGCCGGGTCCGGGGGACGCGGTGACGGGTCTCCAGCCGGTGTCGTCGTACCCGGGCATCTGCCAGCCCGGGGTCTCGGCGCGGGCGTCGTACTGCTCGCCCATCACCAGGTCGGCCGTCACCAGCGGCCCTCTCGCGGCCCGCCACTGCGCGTCGGTGCCGATGCGTGTGGTGCCGCCGTCCTCGTGGACGATCTCCAACTGGGCCAGCAGCGCGGGATGTTCGCCGTACTGGTGTTGCCCGAACCAGCCGACGTTCCCGGCGTACCAGCCCGGCGCGAGAGTGACCGCGAGGGCGTTCTCGCCGTGTCGCACTGCTTCGGTGACGTCGTAGGTCCGGTACGCCACGCGCTTGCCGTAGTCCGTCCAGCCCGGGGTGAGCCGGTCCTCGCCGACGCGGACGCCGTTGATGTGCGCCTCGAAGAGCCCGAGCGCGGTGGCGTGGAGGCGTGCCCGGGCCACGCGCCGGCCGGAGAGCCGGAAGGAACGGCGCAGCTGCGCGGGCGACTGCTCCGGAAGCACCTTGCCCCACGGGTCCTCGCCCCAGCTTGCGGCCTTCCGCGCGTGGGGCCAGAGGCTGTCGTCGTAGCCGGGTGAGCGCCAGTCACCTGCGGGCTCCTCGTCCGTGGACCTCCAGGTCCCGTCGGTGGCGAGCCGTTCGGTGCCGTCGCCGGTGGTCACCTCCAGCACGGCCAGCAGACCCGCAGGCGACGCCTCGGAGTTGACGGCCTCGACGGCCAGCGTGTTGGCACCGGCGCGCAGTTCGTGAGTGACGTCGAGCAGCGCCGGCCTGCTCCAGCTCTTCTGCACGGGCAGGGCGTCACGGGAGGCGACCTCGGTCCCGTTGACGTAGACGGTGAAGCCGTTGTCGGCGGCGACGACGAGACGCGCCGCGAGCACCGTTCCGGATATCCCGGTGCTGCCGCGGAACCAGCGGGTGCCGGCCGGTGCTCCGGAGGCCGCGTCGCCCTCCGGGAACCAGATCCACTCGGTCCCGTCCAGGCCGGGCGGCGCGACGAGGGACGGCGGTGCGCCGATCCACTCCGAGCGCCACTGTCCGGCGTCCATCAGCCCGGTCTCCCACCAGGTGGGCGCCGACCAGGCGGAGGGCCGCCCCTCCTCGTCCCACACGCGCACCGACCAGTGGTAGCGGGTGCGGGGCGCCGGGCGAGGTCCGTCGTACGGCACGAGGACCGAGTCTCGGGAGGTGACCTTGCCGCTGTCCCACACGTCGGGGTCGGCGAGGCGGCCGGGACTCGTGGCCACACGGATGCGGTAGGCGTGCTGGAGCCGGTCCGGCAGCCGGGAGCCGAGGCGCCAGGTGAACCGGGGATGCGGGTCGTCGAGGCCGAGTGGACGCTCCGCGTATTCCGTCGTCGTACCGGTGACGTCGAGACCTCCGCCGCTTGCTGCCTCCCCGTCGGCCGTGCCTGCGGCGTGGGCGGCCGGGGAGGTCGTTCCCAGTGCTGTGGCGGACACGCCGGAGACCGTGGCGGTCGCGAGCAGATGACGTCTGCTGATCAATGTGCACCTCCTGTGGCGGCGCCGCCTCAGCGGTCGCCGAAAGGCGAGGGCAAAACGTTTCAACGAACGGCGCCAGGAACGTAGAACCACCCGACCACGGGCGTCAATAGTGCCGGAGTGCAGGGCACTTACCTTGCGCACGGCCCTTGACGGGTCTGCAGTACGGGGCTAGCTTCCCCGAAAGCTTGTTGAAACATTTCATTTTTCAGCCGCTCCTACTCCCCGTCCCACCTCACACCCACCCGGATCCGCCGCACCGTGACCACTCGCCACCGCACGCCGCCCGCGCGCAGCGGCGGCCGGCAGCACAGGAGGAGCAGGACATGACCCAGCCAGAACCGGGGGCGGCCCCGGTGCCGGTCCTCGCCCTGGAGGGGGTGAGCAAGTCCTTCGGCAACGTCCGCGCCCTGCAGGGTGTCGACCTGGCACTGCACGCGGGAGAGGCGCACGCCCTCGCCGGGGAGAACGGCGCGGGCAAGTCCACACTCATCAAGATCCTCGGTGGGGTCCATACGCCCGAGGCCGGCACGGTACGGCTCGACGGCAGCGACGTCGTCTTCGCCGGGCCCGCCGACGCCCGCGACGCGGGTATCGCCGTGATCTATCAGGAGCCCACGCTCTTCGCGGACCTGTCCATAGCCGAGAACATCTTCATGGGCCGCCAGCCTCGGCGTGCGCTCGGACGCATCGACCACGACGCCGTACGCGAGGCGACAGCGGCGCTCATGCGCCGGCTCGCAGTCGACCTCGACCCGGACCGCCCGGCGCGCGGGCTGTCCATCGCCGACCAGCAGATCGTCGAGATCGCCAAGGCCCTCTCCTTCGACGCCCGCGTACTGATCATGGACGAGCCGACCGCGGCCCTCACCGGCACCGAGACCGCGCGGCTCTTCTCCGTCGTCGAAACGCTTCGCGCCGAGGGCGCCGCCGTGCTGTTCATCTCGCACCGGCTGGAGGAGATCTTCCGGCTGTGCCGGCGCGTCACCACACTGCGCGACGGCAGGCTCGTGGCCACCGAAGCCCTCGAAGGGCTCACCGAGGACGACCTCGTACGCCGCATGGTCGGCCGCGACCTGGACGAGCTGTACCCCAAGCAGGAGACGACGCCCGGCGCCCGGGCCCTCACGGTGCGCAGGCTCACCCGCGAAGGCGTCTTCCACGACGTCTCGTTCGAGGTGCGCCGCGGCGAAATCGTTGCCCTCGCGGGCCTGGTGGGAGCCGGACGCAGCGAAGTCGTGCAGGCCGTCTTCGGCGTCGACCGCGCCGACGCGGGCCAGGTCGAGGTCGACGGAAAGGCGCTGAAGGCGGGTTCGCCGACTGCCGCCATGGACGCGGGAGTCGCGCTCGTACCGGAGGACCGGCGGCAGCGCGGACTGGTGATGGAGATGTCCATCGAGCGGAACATCGCACTGACCGGACTGGACAGGCTCGGCAATGCGGGCATGGTGAGGCGTTCCCTGGAGCGCTCCCGCGCCGCCGACTGGGCTGTGCGGCTGAGGCTGAAGTACAACCGGCTCACCGACTCCGCCGGGGTGCTCTCCGGCGGGAATCAGCAGAAGGTCGTCCTCGCCAAGTGGCTCGCCACCGAGCCCGGCGTCCTCATCGTCGACGAACCGACGCGCGGCATCGACGTCGGCACGAAGGCCGAGGTGCACCGGCTGCTCAACTCCCTCGCCGAAGAGGGCATCGCCGTGCTGATGGTCTCCTCCGACCTGCCCGAAGTCCTCGGCATGGCCGACCGGGTGCTGGTGATGCACGAGGGACGGCTCGTGGCCGAGATACCCCGAGCGGAAGCCACCGAGGAGTCGGTCATGGCCGCGGCCACCGGACGCACCACCAAGGAGGCCGCGTGAGCGACACCCTGGAGAAGCCGCCGCAGCAGCCGTCGGGAGCGGCCCCCGGCGGACGTCCCGCACCCCGGCGGTCCGCCCGGTCCCTGACCGACATGGTCTTCCGCATACGGGAGTTGAGCATTGGCGGCGCCCTGGTGCTGCTGATCCTCGGCACCTATTTGGCCAACCCCGGCTTCCTCGACGACCAGGGCGTGCAGGACCTCCTGCTCAACTCGGCGATCCTGGTGCTGCTCGCGACCGGGCAGTCCGTCGTCGTGCTCACCCGGAACATCGACCTGTCGGTCGGATCCGTCGTGGGCCTGACCGCCTTCGCCTGCGGCAGCTTCGTTTCCGGCACACAGCACAGCGCCCTCACCGTGGTGCTGCTGGGCACCGGACTCGGGGTGCTGTGCGGGGTGCTGAGCGGACTCCTCGTCAGCTTCGGCAAGGTCCCCGCCCTGGTGGTGACCCTCGGAATGCTCTACGTCATCCAGGGCCTTGACCACGTCTGGGCGCACGGGCGGCAGATCAACGCCGCCAACGTGCCGGACGGAGTGCTGGAACTGGGCAGCGGCAGCATCCTCGGGATCCCCTACCTGCCCCTGATCTCCGCTCTGGTGCTGGCGGCCACCGCGTACTACCTGCGCGCCTATCGCAGCGGACGTGAGCTGTACGCCATCGGCTCCAGCCCCGAGGCGGCACGCCTGGCCGGAATCCCCATCCGCCGAAGGGTGCTCGCCGCCTACGCCTTCTCCGGAGCCGTCGCCGGATTCGCCGGCGCGCTGTGGCTCGCCAGGTTCGGCACCGTCGTCGCCGACGCCGCCAACGGCTGGGAACTGACCGTCGTCAGCGCCGTGGTCGTCGGCGGCATCGCCATCACGGGCGGTGTCGGCACCGTCTGGGGCGCAGCCCTTGGCGCGCTGCTGCTGACGACCATCGGAAGCGCCCTCGTCGTCCTCAAGGTCAACCCCTTCTGGGAGCAGGCCATCACGGGCGCGCTGCTGCTCGCGGCCATCAGCACCGACCGCGTCGTACGCAGCCGCACGACCGAGGCGCTGCGGAAGAGGAGCAGGAATTGAACGCCCCGACGCCCATGACTCCGGCGGCAGAAGAGAGCGCCGCCACGGATGCGGCCGCGGCGCCCGGCGGCAGCGGCAGCAGCGGCGATGGCGTGGGCCGGTTCCTGCGCTGGGACACCGCCGTCGGCATCCTGCTGGTCGCCGTGATGCTCGCCGGAACCGGCACCACCGACGGCTTCGCGGACATCACCAACCTCTCCGCCGCTCTCAACGACACCGCGGAGATCGCCCTCATCGCCCTGCCCATGACCCTGCTCGTCGTCGCCGGCCAGGTCGATCTGTCCGTCGCGTCCATGCTGGGGCTCTCCAGCGCGCTCGCGGGCGCCCTGTGGGACGCCGGCTGGGCGTTCGAGATGATCGTGCCCCTGTGCCTCGTCGTCGGCGTGCTCGGCGGGCTCCTCAACGGCTGGCTCGTCACCCGCGTCGGGCTGCCCGCGCTCGCCGTCACCATCGGCACCCTCACCCTCTACCGGGGACTGGCCTCCGTCGTGCTCGGCAACAAGGCAGTCTCCGACTTCCCCGAGGCGTACGCACAGTGGGCCTCCTACACCGAACCCGTGCCGGGCACGTTCATCCCGTACCCGATCGCCGTGTTCATCGTGCTCGCCGTCCTCGCAGCCGTCGTGCTGCACTGCACCGCTGCCGGGCGCGCCCTGTTCGCCATCGGGGCGCAGGAGGACGCGGCGCGCTTCGCGGGCATCCGCGTCAGGCGGATCAAGCTCGTGCTCTTCGCGGTCACCGGCTTCATGGCGTCCTTCGCCGGGATCGTCTACACCTTGCGCTACGGCAGCGCCCGCGCCGACAACGGGCTCGGGCTGGAGCTCGTGGTCATCGCGTCCGTGCTTCTCGGCGGGATCGACTTCAACGGCGGCAAGGGCACCCTCGGCGGTGCCGTGGCCGGTGTGCTGCTGATCGGCATCCTCAACAACCTGCTCACCCTCAACGACATCTCCAACGAGATCCAGGTCATCGTCACCGGCGTACTGCTGGTGGCATCCGTGCTCACGCCGCGGGTGATCGCCCTCGTCACCGAGCGAAGGGACCGGCGGGCGGCCGCCACCTGACGCGGCCGGTGGCCCGCCCCCGAGAGGCCGGAACCACACCCCGCCCCGCCCCGGACCGACATCCTTCCCGTGCCCATCAGTTGAAAGGCCCCGCCATGCGACCCACGACACGTTCACGTCCCCGGCTTCTCGCCGCCGCGGCAGCCGCCTGTTCGCTCTCACTGGCCCTCGCCGGATGCTCCGGCACCACCAAGGGGGACGCGGAGGACGACGCCAAGGACAAGGCACAGGGCGTGAAGGCCGACCCCGACGCGCCGCTGAAGAAGGGGCTCAAGCTCGCCTTCCTGCCCAAGCAGATCAACAACCCGTACGAGAAGATCGTCGACGAGGCCGGCATCGCGGCCGCCAAGGAGTACGACGGCAAGGCCAAGGAGGTCGGCCCGTCCGACGCGAAGGCCTCGTCCCAGGTCAGCTACATCAACACCCTCGTGCAGCAGCGGCAGGACGCCATCCTCATCGCCGCCAACGACCCCAACGCCGTGTGCGGGCCGCTGAAGCAGGCGATGAAGCAGAAGATCAAGGTCGTCTCCTACGACTCCGACACCGACAAGGACTGCCGGCAGCTGTTCATCAACCAGGCCAGCTCCGAGGAGATCGGGCGCTCGCTGATCCGCCGCACAGCCGAACAGACCGGCCACAAGGGCGAGATCGCGATCCTCTCGGCCACGCAGAACGCGACGAACCAGAACGCGTGGATCGAGTTCATGAAGAAGGAGCTGAAGAAGCCCCAGTACAAGGACATGAAGCTGGTCAAGACCGCCTACGGCGACGACGACGACCAGAAGTCCTTCCAGGAGACCCAGGGCCTGCTCAAGGCGTACCCGAAGCTCAAGGCCGTCATTTCGCCGACCACCGTCGGCATCGCGGCCGCGGCCCGCTACATCAGCGACTCCTCCTACAAGGGCAAGGTCGTCCTCAACGGGCTGGGCACTCCCAACCAGATGCGCAAGTACATCAAGGACGGCACCGTCGAGGAGTTCTCCCTCTGGGATCCCAAGAAGCTCGGCTATCTCGGGTCCTACGCCGCCGCTTCCCTCGCCTCCGGCCAGATCACCGGCAAGCAGGGCGAGAAGTTCAAGGCGGGGAAGCTCGGCGAGCGCACCGTCGGCAAGGACGGCGAGGTCATCCTGGGCCCGCCCACCGTCTTCGACGAGAAGAACATCGGCAAGTACGACTTCTAGGAAGGGGCCGGACCGTGCAGCGCGTCTGTTTCCTGCTGAAGGTCCGCTCCGACCGGGCGGCCGAGTACCGCGAGCGGCACTCGGCCGTCTGGCCGGAGATGCTCGAGGCGCTGTCCGCCTGCGGCTGGCACAACTACTCGCTCTTCCTGCGCGAGGACGGGCTGCTCGTGGGCTACCTCGAGACCGAGGACTTCGCCGCGGCACGGGCAGCGATGGAGAAGACGGAGGTCAACGACCGCTGGCAGCGGGAGATGGCCCCGTTCTTCGAACCGCTCGGATCGCCGGACATCCCCGGAGCGCAGAGGCCCGACGAAGCGATGACGCCTCTCACCGAGGTCTTCCATCTCGACTGACGCGGCGGCACACACAGCGAGGAGCGTCCGTTCATGAACACACCTGCGACTCCCGGTGATGCCACGCCGGGCACCGCCCCTGCCGCACCACCCACGGCCGGTCATGCGCCCGTCCGCCGGCCCAGGATCGGCCTCGTGGCCGGTGGACTGGGCGCGTACTGGCCCCAATTTCCGGACCTGCTACCCCAGTTGCGCCGGTCCGCCGCCAGAGTCGCCGAGCGGATGGGCGAGTTCGACGCGGACGTCGTCGACGCCGGGTTCGTCTCCGACGCGCAGGAGGGGGCACTGGCTGCGGAGAAGCTGCGGGCCGCCGACTGCGACCTGATCGTCGGCTTCCTGACCACCTACATGACGGCGACGATGCTCGTGCCCGTCGCCCAGCGCAGCGGCGCGCCCGTGCTGCTGATCAACCTCCAGCCGACCGAGGCCATGGACCACGCCACCTTCGACACCGGACAGTGGCTGGCCTACTGCGGCGCCTGTCCGCTGCCGGAGATGGCCAACGCCTTCGAGCGCGTCGGCGTCGAATTCCGTTCCGTCTCCGGGTACTTGGAGGACGAGCGAGCCTGGCGGCGGATCGAGGGCTGGATACGCGCGGCGGGAGTGCGCGGAGCACTGCGCTCCTCCCGCCACGGCCTGATGGGGCATCTCTACCCCGGCATGTACGACGTCTCGACGGATCTGACGATGGTGCCCGCCTCCTTCGGCGGCCACGTCGAGGTGCTGGAGTTCGACGATCTGCGGGTCAGGGTCGAGGGCGTGGGGGAGAAGGAGACCGCCGGCCGCGTCGCCGAGGCGAAGGAGATCTTCGAACTCGACGCCTCCGTCGACGAGGACGACCTGGCCTGGGCCGCACGCGTATCGGCCGGACTCGACCGCCTCGTCGACGACTTCGGCCTGGACTCCCTCGCGTACTTCCACCGCGGACTGGACGGAGAGGTCCACGAGAGGCTCGGAGCGGGGATGATCCTCGGCGCCTCACTGCTGACCGCCCGCGGCATCCCCGCCGCCGGAGAGTACGAGTTGCGCACCTCGCTGGCCATGCTGATCTGCGAACGCCTCGGCGCGCCCGGCTCGTTCACCGAGTTCCAGGCGCTGAACTTCCGTGACGGCGTTGTCGAGATGGGCCATGACGGTCCCGCACACCTCGCCCTCGGCGGACGCCGCCCGCTGCTGCGCGGGCTCGGCGTCTACCACGGCAAGCGCGGCTGGGGCGTGTCCGTCGAATGCACCGCGCGGCACGGGCCCGTCACGCTCGTCGGCGTCGGTCAGACCCGTGATGGCCGCTACCGCCTCGTGGCCGCCGAGGGCGAGGCTGTCCCCGGGCCCCTGCTGAAGATCGGCAACACCACCTCCCGCGTCGACTTCGGATGCGGCCCCGGCGAATGGACCGACGCGTGGAGCGCGAGCGGCGTCGGCCACCACTGGGCACTGGCCACCGGTGAACTGCTCCCCGAACTACGTGCGTTGGCCGGTCTGACCGGGCTGGAGCTGACCGAGGTACATCCTGGATGAACGGCCGCCAGGTGGACATCAAGCAGGTCGCGCGCGCGGCCGGTGTCTCGGTCGGGACGGTCTCCAACGTCATCAACAGACCGGACGCCGTCTCCGAGACCACGCGCGCCCGCGTGCTGTCCACCATCCAGCAACTGGGGTATGTGCGCAGTGAGTCGGCGCGTCAGTTGCGTGCGGGGCGGAGCCGGATCATCGCGTTGCTGGTGCTGGACATGGCGAACCCGTTCTTCGTGGATGTGGCGGGTGGTGCGGAGCGTGCGGCGCGGGAGGCGGGTCTGGGGGTGATGTTGTGCAACAGCGGGCAGAGCGCGTCGGAGGAGGCGGAGTATCTGTCGTTGTTCGCGGAGCAGCGTGTGCGGGGTGTTCTGGTCACCCCGGCGGACACCACGGGCGGCAATCTCGCCGGCTTCCAGCGGCACGGCATCCCCTACGTGTTCGTCGACCGCTTCGAGGACGACCACCGGCGCTGCTCCGTGTCCGTCGACGACGTGCTCGGAGGAGAGCTGGCCGTCGCACACCTCCTCGGCCAGGGGCACCGTGACATCGCCTACGTCAGCGGCCCGATGCAACTGCCCCAGTGCCGCGACCGCCAGACCGGAGCGCTGCGCGCGCTGCGGGAGACGGGCGGAGCCGCGGACCTGCGTCAGGTGGAGGCGGGTCGGTTGGATGTGGCGGCGGGGAGGGATGCGGGGGCGCGGTTGCTGGGGATGTCTCCGCGTCCGTCGGGGGTGTTCTGTGCGAATGATCTGTTGGCGTTGGGGGTGTTGCAGGCGTTGTACGGGGCGGGGGTTTCGGTGCCGGGGGAGGTGGCGTTGGTGGGGTATGACGACATCGAGTTCGCTGCTGCGGCGGCGGTGCCGTTGACGTCGGTGCGGCAGCCTGCGTTCCGTATGGGGCGTGCTGCGGCGGATCTGCTGATCGAGGAGACGGGGGAGGAGGCGGAGGGACATGAGCATCAGCGGATCGTCCTCCAGCCCGAACTCGTCGTCCGCCGCTCCACTCTCGGCGGTCCCCGGCGCTGATAGCTGCGTAGCATGAGCGCTCGTGGCAGGAATGGTGGGCATCAAGGACGTGGCCCGTGCGGCCGGCGTCTCGGTCGGCACGGTCTCCAACGTCATCAACCGTCCCCAGACGGTCTCCTCGGCCACCCGTGACAGGGTCCGCTCGGCGATACGGACGTCGGTGCGGCAGCCTGCGTTCCGTATGGGGCGTGCTGCGGCGGATCTGCTGATCGAGGAGACGGGGGAGGAGGCGGGGGGACATGAGCATCAGCGGATCGTCTTCCAGCCCGAACTCGTCGTCCGCCGCTCCAGCATTCCCGTACGGACCTGATCGGCTTCCGGCCGGGCACCGGACGCACGAAGCGGCGCCGCCCCGCCGTGAGACACGGGGGACGGCGCCGCCGGGGACATACGTCAGACGAGCCAGCCGACGAAGTGGGCGAGACAGGCCAGCGCGTTGGTGATGACGTTCATGTAGTGCGTGCTCCTTGCATTTCTGAATGGGACAACTCACAGGCCACGTTGGGACGTTGGGCCGATGAGACGCCTGCGTGACCGGGGCCCCGCTTGCGCACCGTAAGGATTGCCGAACCCGCAGTCATCGGGGCGCGGAATCCGCCGCCGCCACGCCTTCGGGTGACGGATCGTCTCCGCGTTCGTACTCCGACGCTGCCGTGGGCCGGTCGGCGGTCGCCTTCGCCGGAGGCTGAGCCGCCTCGCCACGCAGCAGCCGTTCCAGCTCCCGCGCAGCGGTACGGCCGGCACGGTTCGCGCCCACCGTGCTGGCCGAGGGCCCGTAACCGACCAGGTGGATGCGGGGATCCGCGACCACCCTCGTGCCGTCCATGCGGATGCCGCCGCCCGTCTCCCTCAGGCCCAGGGGCGCCAAGTGGCCCACGGCGGGCCGGAATCCGGTGGCCCACAGCAGAGTGTCGGCCTCCATCCGCCGCCCGTCGCTCCACTCGCCCCCGTCCCGCACAATCCGTTCGAACATCGGCTGCCGCACAAGCACGCCGCGCTCGCGGGCCCGCGACATCTCGTCGGTCAGGGGCAGCCCGGTCACGGAGACCACGCTGCCCGGTGGCAGTCCCTGGCGGACACGCCGGTCGACGAGCGCCACCGCGGCGCGCCCCTGGTCCTCGGCGAACGGGCCGTCGCGGAAGGAGGGTTCGCGGCGCGTCACCCATGCCGTCTCCGCCGCAACCTCCGACATCTCCAGCAGATGCTGCACCGCCGACGTGCCGCCGCCGATCACGACGACGCGTTTTCCGGTGAAGGCAGCGGAGTCGGGCCCCGGGTAGGTGGCCGTGTGCAACTGCCGCCCGACAAAGGTCTCCTGGCCCGGATAGCGGGGCCAGAACGGACGGTCCCAGGTGCCTGTCGCACTGATCACGGCCCGGGCCGACCAGACCCCCGCCGACGTCTCCACACGCAGCCGGCCGCCGCCGTCCTCACGCACCGCCCGTACGTGGACCGGACGCCGCACCGCCAGGCCGAAGGTCCGCTCGTAGGCCGCGAAGTACTCACCGATGACCTCCGACGAGCGGCGCCCCGGATCGGCCCCCCTCAGTTCCAGGCCGGGGAGTGCGTGCATGCCGTGCACCTTCCCGCACGTCAGCGTGGGCCAGCGGAACTGCCAGGCGCCACCGGGACGCTCCGCGCGGTCCAGAACCACGAAGTCCCTCCCCGGCTCATAGCCCAGACGCCGCAGGTGAAAGGCGCTGGACAGGCCCGCCTGCCCCGCCCCGATCACCACGACCGCAACCTCGTTCCCCATGCTCAGTGCAACCCTCAGGCGCTCCCGGAACTTCCCGTGCGCGCCGTGCGGAGAGGGGGCGCGGACGCCGCAGGGGCCGCGCCGCATGGAGGATGGAGGGATGACCGACGCACTTCAGACCAACGTCCTGCACATCACCACCGGCTCGGGCGAGAGCGTCACCGACCTCACCCGCGAGTGCGAGTCCTTCCTCAGCGGCGTGGCCCAGGGCAGGGACGGCCTCCTCAACGTCTTCGTCCCGCACGCCACCGCGGGCATCGCCATCCTGGAGACCGGCGCCGGCAGCGACAACGACCTGCTCGCCGCCCTCCGCGACCTGCTGCCAGCCGACGACCGCTGGCAGCACCGGCATGGCAGCCCGGGCCACGGCAGGGACCACGTGCTGCCCGCGATCGTTCCCCCGCACGCCACGCTGCCGGTCATCGGCGGGAGGCTGGAGCTGGGCACGTGGCAGTCGGTGTGTCTCGTCGACACCAACGGCGACAACCCGCACCGTCGGGTCAGGCTCAGCTTCCTGGGGTGAGCGGACGCCGCACCCTGCAGCACCTGACGCCGCGGTTCAGCCCGGCGGCAGGCTCGCGCTGATGCGCCGGGCAGCGGCGGCCGCAAGCGGCCCGAGCTGGCGGCCCCGCTCGGCGTCGTACCGCTGAACGGGCACCGAGACCGCGAGCGCGCCGACCGGCCGGCCCCGCGGGTCCACGAGAGCCGCGCCGACGGCTCCGACGCCGGGACGCCACGCGTCGTCGTTCGTCGCGTATCCCATCTCGCGCACCCGGCGCAGGTCTTCGAGGACCGCCGCGAGGTCCGCGGGGGTCGCTTCCGAGAAGCGCTCCAGCTCCCCCTGCAGCAGGCGCTCCACCTCCGCGTCCGGGAGGCGTCCGAGAATCGCCCGGCCGCTGCAGCTCGCGTGAAGGGGGACCCGTGTCCCCAGACGCACCCAGGTGCGCACCGGCTCTTCGCTGTCCATCCGGTCGATGACGATCAGCTCGTGCTCGCCCCCGTAGCCGGAGAGGTGGATGGTCTCGTGCGTCTCGTCCCGCAGGTCCCGCATCACCGGCAGGGCGGCCTCCCGCAGGCCGAGCTCGGCGGGGGCGTGGATGCCGACCGACAGCGCCCGGCCGGTCAGCACCCACAGCGTCCGGTCGCCGCGCGACGTGGTCAGCCATTCCGCTTCGCGCAGCGTGACCAGACAGCGGTGCACGGAACTCTTCGGAATCCCCGACGCCCTCGCGATCGCCGAGACGCCCACCGGCTGCAGCTCAGCAACTGTCTCCAGAACGCGCAGAGTTGTGAGGACGGCGCGCATCCCGCTGCCGGAAGTTGGCATCAGCAGTTGTTCCCCCTTGCCCAGGTGTCGTTCCGGATGGCGCCTGCACACCCCTTGACAGTACGTGAGCGCCGTCACCAAGGTAAGGGCGATCGTACCGCAAGGTGGTACGTGTTCCACCTCACGGAACAGGGAGTGAATTCATGGACGTCGGACGGACGCTGCTGTTCGTTCCCGGCGACCGCCCCGACCGGATCGCGAAGGCCCTGGCGAGCGAAGCCGACGCCGTGGCCGTCGACTTCGAGGACGCAGTCGGGGAAGCGGCGAAGGACTCCGCGCGCTCTCTCACGGCGGAAGCACTCGCCCGCCTTGTGCCGGTCGGGTCGCCACGGTCCGGTCCCGCCGTCCATGTCCGCATCAACGCCCTGGAGACCCCCGAGGCCGAAGCGGACCTCGCGGTGGTCTCGTCCCTGCTCGGCACGGTGCGCCTGGACGGCCTGATCGTGCCCAAGGCGGACTCCGTCGGCCAGATCGCCGCGCTGGACGGAGGACTCACCTCCGCCGAGGCGGCTGCGGGCACGGAGCACGGGAAGCTGTCGCTGCTGCCCGTCGTGGAGAGCGCCGCGGGGGTGCTCGCCTCCGCCGGTGTCGCCGCCGGACCGCGTGTGCGCGCGGTGCTGTTCGGCACGCTCGACCTCGCGGCCGAACTCGGCGTCCGTCCCAGCGTCGAAGGACGTGAACTGCTCCACGCTCGCTCGCAGTTGGTGCTCGCGGCCCGTGCGGCAGGGCTGTCCGGAATCCTGGACGGACCGTACGCGGCGCTGGACGACGAGGATGGCCTCATCCGGTCCACTCTCGCCGTCCGCGAACTCGGCTTCACCGGGCGTGTGGTGCTCCATCCCCGTCAAGTCGCCCCGGTCCGCCAGGCGTTCGCACCCACGGACGCCGAACTCGCCCACGCCCGCGAGGTGCTGGCCGCGTTCAGCGATGCGTCGGAGCGCGGCGTCGCGGCGGTGCGGCTGAGCGACGGGTCCTTCGTCGACCGGCCGGTGGTCGCCCGCGCCCAGGCGCTGCTGCGCGAGGCCGGACAGGACGACGGGGAGGCCGGCCGGTGACGGCGCACGCCGCGTCGCGCGGCAGGCTCCCGCTGGACGGCATCACCGTCGTCGCGGTCGAGCAGGCCGTCGCCGCCCCGTTCGCCACACGCCAGCTCGCCGACCTCGGCGCGCGCGTGATCAAGGTGGAGCGCCCGGACGGCGGCGACTTCGCGCGCGGCTACGACCAGGTGGTGAACGGCGAGTCCAGCGCGTTCCTCTGGCTCAACCGCGGCAAGGAGTCCGTACAGCTCGACCTCAAGGACCGGGCCGCGGTGGACGATCTGCATCTGCTGCTCGATCGCGCCGACGTAGTCGTCGCCAATCTTGCCCCAGCCGCCCTCGACCGCCTCGGCCTCGACGCCGCGTCACTGCGGCAGCGCCACCCCGGACTCATCGTCTGCCTGATCTCCGGTTACGCACCCGGCGGGCCCCTGGCCGCGAAGAAGGCCTACGACGCGCTGATCCAGGCGGAGACGGGTGTGATGTCGCTGACGGGCACGCCCGAAGCGCCGGCGAAGGTCGGCGTCTCCATCGCGGACATCGCTGCGGGGAGCCATGCCTTCAGCGGTGTGCTCGCCGCCGTCCGCCACCGCGACATGACCGGCGAGGCGCTGCCCGTCCAGGTCTCGCTCTTCGACGCGCTCACCGAATGGATGGCGCACCCGCTGTACTACACCCTGCACGCGGGCAACGCGCCCGTCCCGATGGGGACTTCGCATCCCGCGATCGCCCCGTACGGCGCCTTCACGGCGGCGGACGGCACTTCGCTGCTGATCGCCGTGCAGAACGAGTGCGAGTGGGCTCGGCTCTGCGCGGACGTGCTGGATGCTCCCGCGCTCGCCGATGACGACCGCTTCCTCTCCAACACCTCGCGTGTCGCCCACCGCGGGGCGCTCGATGCGGAGCTGGCGGCACGCTTCGCCGAACAGACGTCGCCGACGCTGACCGCGCGGCTGGACGCCACCGGGATCGCCTGGGGGCGGATGACCGCTCTCACCGACCTGCCGTCCCATCCCGAACTCACCCGCGAAGGACGCTGGATGGACACCCCCACGCCGGGCGGCACCATCCGCACCCTGCGTCCGCCCGGCATGCCCGGCGGACGAACCGCCGAGGGCGGCGCACTGCCCGCCCTCGGCGCCCACACCGCTTCCGTACTCGCCGAACTGCACGCTGCCGAGGGGGAGTCATGACGACCCACACCGGCTGGCAGGGCCGCTACTACGAGGACTTCGTCGTCGGCGACGTCTTCGAGCACCCGCTGGGCCGCACCGTGACCACGACCGACAACATCTGGTTCACCCTGCTCACACAGAACACCGCCCCGCTCCACTTCGACCACGAGTACGCGCGGCGCACCGAGTTCGGAAAACCGCTCGTGAACTCGGCCTTCACGCTGGCGCTCGTCGCGGGGCAGAGCGTCACCGACGTCTCCCAGAACGTCTTCGCCAACCTCGGCTGGGACGAAATCACCCTGCCCCACCCGGTCTTCGAAGGCGACACCATCCACTCGCGGTCCAGTGTGCTGAACGCGAGGGAGTCCGCCTCCCGCCCGGCCCTCGGCGTCGTCACGGTGCGAACCACGGGACTCAAGCAGACCGGTGAAGCCGTCATCGAGTTCACCAGGACGCTGCTGGTCTACAAGCGCGGCCACGGGCCACGGCACGACGGCCCCGGACAGCACGAAAGCCACGAGGGGGACGGACAGTGACCAGCGAACTCCGCCGCGATCTGAGGCAGTTGACGGACCGGATCTGTGCGGACTACCCGGACTCCTACTGGCAGGAGGTGGACGCCGCGCGCCGCTACCCCGAGGAGTTCGTCGACGCCCTCACAGGCACGGGCTGTCTCGGGGCGCTCGTGCCGGAGGAGTTCGGCGGTCTCGGGCTGGGCCTGGGCGACGCCTCCGTCATCCTCGAGGGCATCAACGCCAACGGCGGCAACGCCGGACCCGTGCACGCACAGCTCTACACCATGGGCTCGCTGCTGCGGCACGGCACCGACGAGCAAAAGAGGCGCTATCTGCCCTCGATCGCCTCGGGAGAACTGTGCCTTCAGGCGTTCGGCGTCACCGAACCGACCGCCGGCACCGACACCACCAGCATCCGCACCACCGCGGAACGCAGTGGCGACGGCTACGTCATCAACGGCCAGAAGGTCTTCATCTCCCGCGTGCAGCACTCCGACCTGATGCTGCTGCTGGCCCGTACCACCCCCCGGGAGGAGGCGTCGAAGAAGTCCGAGGGGATGTCGCTGTTCCTGATCGACCTGCGCGAGGCGGAGGGCGTCGGTCTGCGCCCCATCCGCACGATGGTCAACCACGAGACGAACGAGGTCTTCTTCGACAACGTGCGGGTGCCCGCCGACAGCCTCATCGGCGAGGAGGGCCGGGGCTTCCGCTACGTCCTCGACGGCATGAACGCCGAGCGCATCCTCATCGCCTCCGAATGCATCGGAGACGGCCGCTGGTTCGTGGAACGTGCCTCGAACTACGCCCGCGAACGGGAGGTCTTCGGCCGTCCCATCGGGCAGAACCAGGGCGTCCAGTTCCCCATCGCGAGAGCGCACGTCAACGTCGAGGCCGCCGACCTGATGCGGTGGCGTGCCTGCGACCTCTTCGACGAGGGCGAACCCTGCGGGGCAGAGGCCAACATGGCCAAGCTGCTCGCGGCCGACGCCTCCTGGGAGGCGGGCAACGCCGCACTTCAGACCCACGGCGGCTACGGCTTCGCCGCCGAGTACGACATCGAACGCAAATTCCGCGAGACGCGGCTCTACCAGGTCGCCCCGATCTCCACGAACCTGATCCTCGCCCACATCGGCCAGCACGTACTGAAGATGCCGCGCTCGTTCTGAGCACGGCCCGCACGTAGACGAACACCACGAAGGAGGCTTCAGCGGACATGACTTCGGCTCCCGGCTACGGGCTGGTGCTGTGCAGCCAGTTCACCTCCGACGACGACGTGGTGGCGCGCTTCGCCGAACAGGTGGAACAGGTGCGCTTCGCCCGTGACGCCGGCTTCTCCTCCGTGTGGGCGACGCAGCACTACCTGGCCGACCCCTTCCAGTACCTGCACCCGCTCGCCGTCCTCTCGCGCATCGTCCCCGAGTCCGGCGACATGCGCATCGGCACGGCGATCACACTCATGGCGCTCCAGAACCCCGTGGACATCGCGGAGGAACTCGCCACGCTCGACATCATCAGCGGAGGACGTCTCACCGTCGGAGCCGGACTCGGCTACCGCGACACGGAGTTCGACGCCTTCGGCGTGCCCCGTCACGCGCGGCTGCGCCGCTTCCTGGACAACCTCGACCTGGTGCGCCGGCTGTGGACCGAGGACGAGGTGAGCTTCACCGGCGACCACGTCGAACTCGACGCCGTGCGGCCCGTCCTGCGGCCGGTGCAGCGCCCCCATCCGCCCGTCTGGCTCGCCGGGCACACCGACGGAGCGCTGCGCCGCACGGCGCGGATGGGGCTGCCCTGGATCGCGGCCGCGGCACACGTCGACCGGGACTATCTGCACCGCCAGGTCGCCCTCTACCGGGCTGCCTGCGCCGAGTACGGCCGCGAAGAGGCACCCGTACAGGTGCTGCAGGAGATCTACGTCGGCGAGAGCGACGAGGCGGCCGTCGAGGACGTGCGTGCCGCGATGACCGTGAAGTACGCCGCCTACCGCGCCTGGGGCCAGGACCAGGTGCTGCCGCCGTCGCAGAGCTTCGACGCGGAATTCGACAAGCTGCGCAAGGGCCGCTTCATCCTCGGCGGCCCCGCCGCGTGCCGTGCGCAGCTCGCCGACCTCATCACTCACGTGGCACCGGAGAACATCCTGCTCCGCCCGCAATGGCCCGGGATGCCGCAGGAGAAGGTCATGGCCAGCCTGAAACGCCTTACGGACGAGGTATTCCAATGAACACAAGAGATATGGGAAGGCGGAGCTTCCTGTCAGCGGCGGGTCTGGGCCTGGCCGCGGCAGGAGCCTCCGCGTGCGCACCGGCGAGCGCGAAGTCGGGCCGGAAGTCGAGGGTGGCGACCTATCTGCCCTCCTCCTACGGCGATCTGTACCCGGGCATCGAGATGTTCAACGAAGCCGCGGCCGAACGCAGCGGCGGGCGGCTGGAGTTGGACATGTACGACTCGGGAGCCCTCCTCGGTGCCGAGCAGCTCCTGCCGGGACTGCTCTCAGGAGTGGCCGATGTGATCTTCCAGACCAGCTCCTACGTCTCCTCGACGTATCCGGTGCTCGGCGCCATGGAACTGCCTTTCGTCACGGAGGACTACGGCAAGCTCCGCCGCGCCATCGAACCCGGGAAGCCCCAGTACGAGCTGATCAACAAGAACCTGGAGCCGAAGGGCGTGCGCATCCTCGGCGGCATGCCCACGACGTTCGAATACCTGTGGACGGTGGACAAGCCGATCCGCAGGCCTGAGGACGTACGCGGCCTGCGCCTGCGCGTCGCCGGGGAGATCGAGGGCGAGACGGTCAAGGCCCTCGGCGGAGCGCCCGTCAGCATGGGGTCCGCCGAGGTCTACCAGGCGCTGGAGAAGAAGACCATCGACGGGCTCGTGAGCTACATCGGCACCGTCGTCTCCAGGGACCTGCAGAAGATCGTCAGGTACGGGACGGCCGGGCACTTCGGCGCCTACACCGTCGACGCCTACTGCCGCAGCGACTGGTACGAGCAGCAGCCTCCTGCCATTCGCTCGGCCCTGGACGCGGCCGGCAAGAAGCTCTACGACGACGGCACCGCAAACATGGTCAAGGTCCACACGAAGGAGTACCTGCCCAAGGTGGAGGCCGCCGGAGTGAAGCTGGTCAGGCCTGAGGGCGCCGAGATGGAGGCGTTCCGCAAGGCGATAGCCCCGGTGCGCACGTCCTGGAGGCAGCGCCTCGGCGCCCGCACGGCCGACCGGGCCGTCGAATCCATCCGGAAAGCATGAGGGACCCGGCATGACCGCGCTGAACTCGATACGCAAACACGTACTGGCCTGCGCCCTCGCGCTCGCCGTCGTCGCCATGGCCGTCGTCGGACTGATGATGCTCACCATCACCTACGACGTGGTCGTCCGCGCCGTCTTCTCCGCGCCGACGGACTGGGCCTACCCGCTGAACTCCGCCGGCGTGCTCGCGGGGACCTCACTGGCGATCCCGTACTTCTACGCCAAGGGGCGGCACATCTCGATGGACCTGGTCCACCGGGCGCTGCCGCCCGGGCTGCGCCGGGCCGCGGACCTGGTGACCGCCGCCGCCACCGCGTTCCTCGGTGTCGTGCTCGCCGTGACCGCGTACCGCTCGATGGCTGTGGCGATCGAAGGCGGACTGACCGGCTCCGGCACCTTCAGCATCCCCTTGTGGATTCCCGACGCCGTGCTGTTCGTCAGCGGCGTACTTCTGGCGGTCGTGGCCGTGCTCTTCCCACCGCCGCCCGCCGACGCCGCGACGGAAGACCAACCACCGTCCACGGCCGCACCGTCCACGGAAGGCGCACCGGTTCCCGATGACGGGGACGCAGCCTCCGGCACCGCAGAAGGGAAGGCCCGCTCATGATCTCCGATGCCGCCATAGCGGGCCTCGCGGTCGTACTCCTCCTGGTCCTCATCACGCTGCGCACACCGATCTTCGTCGCGCTCGCCGTCTCCGGCATCATCGGACTCATCGGTCTGGATGGCCTCTCCGGCGTCGAACTGTTGCCGCTCTCCCTCGTCGCGCAGCTCCAGAACTACGCACTCGTCGCCGCACCCCTCTACATCCTGCTCGGCGAGGTGCTCGCGGTGAGCGGCCTGGGCCGCGACCTGTTCGGCGCGGCCTACCGCTGGTTCAACCGTGTCCCCGGCGGGCTGGGAGCGTCCGCCATCGGTTCCTCCACCGTCTTCGGCGCCATGTCCGGCGTGAGCATCTCCTCGGTCGCGGTGATCGGACGCATGGCAGTACCGGAGATGCTCGCCAGGGGCTACCGCCCCTCCCTCGCCAGCGGCACCGTCGCGGCCTCCGGTGCGCTGGCGATGCTGATCCCGCCGAGCCTGATGTTCATCCTCTACTCGTCCGTGACGGGCGTGAGCATCGCTGAGCTCTTCGCGGGCGGCATCATCCCCGGGCTGCTCCTCGCCGCGTTCATGATCCTCTACGTGGTGGTGAAGGCCAAGAAGTCACCGGAGGCGGCGCCCGTCGCGGGAGAGCGCTTCACCTGGCGGGAACGCCTCGCCGCCCTGACGAAGATCTCGCCCGCGCTGGTGCTCATCGTCCTGGTCCTCGGGTCGATCTACACCGGCTTCGCCACCCCTACGGAGGCTGCTGCCGTCGGCGCCCTGGCCGCGTTCGCCGTGACCGGGTGGGTTTACCGGAAACTCGGCTGGGAGAACCTCCGTACGATCTTCGTCTCGACCGCGCACGTCACCGCGTCCATCCTGGCCATCGTCGGCGCCGCCTTCGTCTTCACACAGATGCTCGTGATGGCGCGGGTCCCCGATGCCGTCTCCAACTTCGTGGTGGGCCTGGAGACTTCGCCGTACCTGGTGATCGCGGCCATGATGCTCGTGCTCGTGCTGCTCGGCTGCCTCGTCGACGCCGCCTCGCTGCTGCTCGTCGTGACGCCGATCCTCGTGCCGGCGATCGAAGGGCTCGGCTTCGACCCCCTGTGGTTCGGAGTGCTGCTGGTGATCAACCTCGAGATGGCGGTGATCACGCCGCCGGTCGGGCTGAATCTGTACACGATGAAATCCGTCGTGCCCGAACTGGATCTCGCCGACATCTTCCGCGGCATCCTCCCGTACATAGCCATCGAGGCCGGGATGCTGGCGCTGGTCACTGCCGTGCCCGAACTCGCCACCTGGCTGCCGGGGTTGATCGCGTGATCGCGGATCTCGCCGACTGGGCGGCCGCGCTCCAAGTGGACGAAGCCGACGAGGAACTAGCCCACAGGGCGTTGGTGGACACTCTCGCCGTCACCCTCGCAGCGGCCGGTGATCCGGTCGCCGGGATGACGGCGGGGCAGCCCGAGCCGCTGCGCTGGGCCGCCACCGGGCACGTCCTGGACTTCGACGACGTCCACCTGCCTTCCACCTCGCACGTCAGCGTCGTATGCGTCAACGCGGCGCTGGCATGCGGGGGCGGAGCAGGCGCCTACCTGGCGGGAGCGGGAGTGATGGCCCGGCTCGGCACGGCGCTGGGCTGGAGTCACTACGGAAGCGGCTGGCACACCACGTGCACCGCGGGAGCCCCGGCCGCCGCCGTGGCCGCCGGGGTCGCCCTCGGCCTCGATACAGAGGGGCTCAGACGGGCGATGGCACTCGCGGTGCCCGCGGCGGGAGGGGGCCAGCGGGCCTTCGGCACCTCCGGGAAGTCGCTCCAGGTGGGCTTCGCGACCGACGCCGGCGTACGCGCGGCACGGCTGGCGGCAGCGGGTGCGACGGCCGAACCGGCAGCGCTGGACGACTGGTTCACTCTGGTCGGCGGCGCCACGGAACCCGTGCTCAGCGGACCCGCCGTACCGGACGGGCTGGCCGTCAAACTGCATCCCTGCTGCTACGCGATGCAGCGTCCCATCAGCGCGGCGCGCGAACTGCCGTGTGACGGGCGGGGGTTCGAGGACATCGAGCGGATCACCGTCGTGACGCCCGAGGCGGGCATGCAGCCGCTGATCCACCACCGGCCCCGCACCGGGCTGGAGGCGAAGTTCAGCATGGAGTACGCGGTGGCGACGACCCTGCTCGACGGCTTCCCGCGCATGGCCGACTTCACCGACTCCGCGGCCGTCCGCCCGGAGGTGCGGACACTGCTGGAGCGCACCGAGGTGCGGGTCCTCCCGGGCAGCGGCGAGGGCGGCCTCATGGGAGGCGAGACGCGCATCGTGGTGGAACGCTCCGGCGGTGAACGGGCAGAGGCGGCAATGGAGTTGCCGCGCGGCCATCCCCAGCGGCCCGCCAACGACGCCGAACACGCCGCCAAGGTCGCCGACTGCGTCGGTGACGAGCGCGCCGCAGAGGTGATGGGAGTGACCTGGGAGTCCGCCGCACCACTGCTCCGCGGCGCCCTCACGGCGAGCTGACGACGGTACCCGGCGCGTCAGCCCCGGCCGGTGATCCAGTCGAAGGCACGCCTGGCGTCGAACTCGGCCTGGCCGCCCGCGAAGAGCAGCCCGGCCGAGGCGAACGCCGGGTCCTTCTCGGTCCCGCGTACGTAGGGGACCGCCACACAGCGCATGCCTGCGCGGTGGGCGGCGTCAGCGCCGGGCGCAGCGTCCTCGAGAGCCACGCACCGCCGAGGCGGCACACCCAGCCGCCGAGCCGCCTCGAGGAAGATGTCGGGCTCCGGCTTGCCGTGCGCGACTTCCTCCGCCGAGACCCGCACGGGTAGCAGCGGCGCCAGCCCCGAACCCTCGAGCACGGCGTCGATGGCCGCACGCGAGGACCCTGAGGCCACGGCCAACGGATATGCGGCGCCGTGCAGTTGCTCCACGAGAGAGCGCATCCCGGGAAAGACCGAGGTGGAGCTCGCCGCGAGCTGGAGATAGCTGCGGTTCTTCTCCTCCAGCAACTGCTCGACGGGGGCGGCGATCCCGTGCTCGGCGCGCAGCGTCTCCATCGTCTCCCTGGTCCCGATGCCGATGAACCGGGTGTGGTCCTGCCAGGTGAAGCCGGTGACGCCGTGGGCGGCGAGCACGCTCCGCCCCGCCTCGAAGTAGTGGGGTTCGCTGTCCACCAGCGTGCCGTCGAGATCGAAGATCACGGCGGCGGGGGAACTGTCCATGGCCACCAGGGTGCCAACACGATCGGGAGGGGGAGTGACCAGGGCCCGGCCCGGCGCCGGTGTGATCGAGTACGCCCCGCCCCACCGCGGGCGCTGCTACCGTCGGCCAAGATCGCGGAACTGTCTCCGGAGGAAGGGCGCGGCGCGTTGAGTGAAGTGAGCGGACAGTGGGCCGACAGGGCGTACATCGGATCGTTCACCTCGGCGGGCGGCCGGGGCATCACCACCGCGTCGATCGACCTGGAGAGCGGTGCGCTGACGGAGCTGCACCACACGGAGACGCTCGTCCCCGACCCTTCGTACCTCACGGTGACCGAGGGCCCCGGCGGGCCGGGCAGCCCCGGCGGTCACCTCTACGCCGTCAGTGAGCGCGAAATGGGCGGCGCGGCCGCCTTCTCGCTCGCCGACCGGGACAGACCCGAGCCGCTGGGCGAGCTGACGCCCGTGAGAGGCGGGGGGCCGACGCATCTGGCCATCGCCGCGGGCCATCTCATCACCGCCAACTACGGCTCCGGGAGCATCAGCGCACTGCCCGTGCGGGCCGACGGCACACTCGGCAGCCATGTGTCGGTGCACCAGCACACCGGCGACGGGCCCGAGACGCAGCGTCAGGAGGGGCCGCACGCGCACGCGGTCGTGCCCGACCCGTCCGGGCGCTGGCTGCTCTCGGTCGACCTCGGCACCGACTCGGTGTGGATCTACGACCTGCGCGACGCCTGTCCCGAGGGCGAACCACTCCCGTACGCTGAGGCGGAACTGCGGCCCGGGAGCGGGCCACGGCACCTGATCTTCCACCCCGACGGCGAACACGCCTACATCGTCAACGAGTTGGCCTCGTCCGTGACCGTGTGCAGCTGGGACGCCGCGACCGGTGCCCTGGAAGCGGTCAGCGAGAAGACGACCGTGCCCGACAGCGCGGCCCCCGAACGCAACTACCCCTCGGCGCTGGTCGTTTCGCGGGACGGGCGCTTCGCGTGGGCCGCGAACCGTGGCCACGACAGCATCTCCCTCTTCGCGGTCGCCGCCTCGGGTGACTCCATGGAGCTGACCGGGACCGTGCCGTGCGGCGGGCACTGGCCGCGCGATCTCGCCCTGCACCCGTCCGGACGCTGGCTCTACGCGGCCAACGAACGCTCCGGCGACGTCACGTGGTTCGGCATCGACCAGGTCACCGGCACACCCCACCGCGAGGGGACCATCGCCGTCACGGCCGCGAGCTGCGTCGTCTTCGGCTGAGACACCTGACGAGGGGAACACCCGGGCCGGACGGCCGCTGCGGCACAGGGCGGCAGCACAGGCGTCGGCCCGACCCTGACTCTGCGAACCACATCGGGCGCGAAGGCCCCGACACGCGGAGAGGCGGCGCGCCCCGTCCTCCCCGACGGGCACACCGCCTCCGTTCCGCACCGGCGCGAGCCGAAACCCGAGCCGAAGAGCCTTCCCCTGGGCGCCGCGTCAGCGTGCCGCCAGGCCCTGTGGCGACTGCTGCTGCGGGATTCCCAGCTTGGCCGCGTACGTGGACGCGACGAGCTTGCCGACGGCCGGGTAGGCACCCAGCGGGTCCGCCACGGCACAGCCCGCTTCCGCGGCCGCCGCGTCGAGCAACCCTTCCGGGACCTCGGGGCCGATGAGGCACGGAGCAACGGCGAGCTGCTGGGAGCCGGCCTCGCGCAGCTGCTCGGCGACGCGTGCCACCGCGCCCGCCTCGTCGAGGCCCGCGGCGAGCACCGGAACGGCGAGCCGCGCGGCGAGCAGCATGCCGGTGATGCCGGCCGCCTGCACCGCCTCCTCACCGCCGACGGAGGCGAGGATGATGCCGTCGGCGGCTGTCGCGACGGTGAAGAGCCGTGCGCGGTCGGCGCGGGCGAGACCGGCCTCCGACAGCTTCACGTGGACGCCCTCGGCGAGCAGCGGGTGCGGGCCCAGCACATCGGTGAGTTCCGCGCCCGTTCCGCTGGAGAGCACCGCCTGCCGTATCTGCCGCATGCCGGCCGCGTCGGGTCCGGCGAGAAGCGGGATGACGAGAGCGACGAGGCGTTCCTCCGCTCCGGTCTTCGGAGCCTGGCGGGCAGCCGCCTCGGCCTCGCCCTGGGCGCCCGCGGCGCCGTCCTCGGCGGCCGCGGCCTCGACCGCGGCCAGCTCCGCGGCGCGGTCTTCTGCGGCCTGCTGATCGGCGGCGGTCTGCGTCAGGACACCCCCGAGAGTGGGGTATTCCTCGCCGTCGCCCTCCACGTAACCGATCCGTGCGTCCATCCCCGGCAACTCCGAGCGGGCGATGCTGAGGATCTCCTCGGCGATGCTGCGGACGGCGCCGGAGGGGGTGCCGGGTACGGCGAGGACCAGCGCAGGGGCGTTCTCTGGTGCAACAACAGGCTCCGGCTTGCGGTGCCTTCCGGGCCTGCGTGGACGCGGCATTCGTACTGGCAGGCCGTTGTCCGGGTCAGTGGGGGAGCTCATGCGCCCGCATGTTAACGCCTTGTGGGACCGCACAGTTCAGGCGGGGGAGAGTGGCTGGAAATGCCCTTTTGATCCTGCGGAGGGTTGTTCTGCTTTGCCGGGTTTCTCAGCTCAAGGCCAGCAAGACCGGATCGGGTGGAAGTCGCAGCGCATCCTCGGTGAGCCGGGCCGCGATCAGCAGCGCGCCGTCGAGAGGTCCGCCCTCGGGCGTCAGGACCCGCGCACCGGACAGCCGCCGGTCCAGCTCCTGCCGCAGCGGCCCGGAGAGCGGGGCGCCGAGACGGAACAGGCCGCCGGTGAGTGCCACGGCGGCACCGTCCCCGGACGGGCACACGGCTGTCGCGGCAGCGGCGATCTCGTGCGCCGCCGCGTCCATCACCGCACCGGCGACCGGGTCGCCGTCCGCGGCGCAGGCGGCGACGTCAGGGGCGAAGGAGGCCAGCACGGCGGGTCTGTCGCTGCGCGGATACAGCTGCGAGGGCAGTCCGCTCAGGGGTGAGCCGAAGCGTGCCTCTGCGCGCTCCTCGAGCGCTCGCGACCCGCCTTCCCGGCCGTCGAACGCGCGCATCGCGGCCTGCAGACCCGCCTGCCCGATCCACGCTCCGCCACCGCAGTCGCCCAGCAGATGGCCCCAGCCGTCGGCGCGCTGCCAGCCCCGCAGATCGGTGCCCATGGCGATCAGCCCGGTGCCGCCGGCGACGACGGCCCCGGGCTGTTCACCCAGTGCGCCCGCATAGGCGGTCACCGCGTCGGCGGCCAGCGCGACGTGCCGGGTCCCGAACTCCCGGGTGAGCGCGCCGGGCAGCGCCGCCCGAAGGTCCGCGCCCAGGGTGGCCATTCCCGCCGCACCCACGCACACCGCGTCCAGGCCCCCACTCTCCTCGCCTGCTTCGGCGAGCAGACGCCGCGCTGCCGGCAGCAGTTGGGCCAGCATGTGTTCGGCGTCGATGCCCTCCGGGCCGGTACGGACCGGCTCGGAGGAGGTGGCCGTGCCCACCGTCCGCGGGGCCGCGTCCGGCCGGGAGGCGTCCGCCAGCGCGACGCGCAGCCCCGAGCCGCCCGAGTCCGCGCCCAGCACCCACACCCGCTCCCGCGCCGCGCCGTCCGCCGGGAGTGGAGAGGGACCCGGGCCAGGCCCTTGAGCGGTCACGGCAGCTGCCAGTCCACCGGGCCGGATCCCTGCTGTGCGAGCAGGTCGTTGACACGGCTGAAGGGACGGGAGCCGAAGAACCCTCGGTCCGCCGACATGGGCGAGGGGTGCGAGGACTCCACGACGGGACGGCTCTCCAGCAGAGGACGGAGGTTGCGAGCGTCGCGGCCCCACAGCACCGAGACCATCGGCCGCTCCCGCGCGATGAGCGCCTTGATCGCCTGTTCCGTGACCTCTTCCCAGCCCTTGCCGCGATGGGCGCCAGGACGCCGCGGTGCGGTCGTCAGCGCTCTGTTGAGCAGCAGCACGCCTTGCCGCGTCCAGGGCGTCAGGTCACCGTTCGACGGCCGCGGGAGGCCGAGGTCGCTGCCCAGCTCGCGGTAGATGTTCTCCAGGCTGCCCGGCAGGGGGCTCACATCCGGCGCGACCGAGAACGACAGCCCCACCGCGTGACCAGGGGTCGGATACGGGTCCTGGCCGACGATGAGGACCCGTACATCGTCGAAGGGCTGCTGAAAAGCACGCAGGACGTTCTCTCCCGCTGGGAGATAGGTTCTCCCGGCGGCGATCTCCGCTCGGAGGAACTCGCCCATGGAGGCGACTCGTTCAGCGACGGGTTCGAGCGCCTTCGCCCAGCCCGGTTCGACGATCTCGTTCAACGGTCGTGCAGTCACGGCCGGTTACTCTACTGGCTCCGGACGCAGCTCCCCGGCCTCTCGGTCACATCAGTCGATCACCGCCGCCCGCACGCACAGCACGTCCGGCAGATGCCCCGTGAGTTGCTGCCAGTTCTCCCCCTCGTCGGCGCTGGCGAAGACCTCGCCGTTGCGGTTGCCGAAGTAGATTCCGGCAGGATCCGCCCCGTCCGTGCACATCGCGTCGCGCAGCACCGGCCCGTAGTGCGCCGCATCCGGCAGCCCGGCGCCGAGTTCCTGCCACGTGGCTCCCGCGTCCTCGGTGCGGTGGACACGGCAGTGGCGCCCTGCCGGGACCCGGTCGGAGTCGGCGTTGAGCGGGAAGACGTACGCGACGCCGCCCCGTCTCGGGTGGCTCACCACGGGGAAGCCGAAGTCGGACGGCAGACTCCCGCCGATCGAGGTCCAGTTCGTCCCGTCGTCGTCGCTGCGGTAGACGCCCCAGTGGTTCTGGAGGTACAGCCTGTCCGGGTCGGCGGCGTCCCGCGCCACCTTGTGCACGCACTGCCCGTACTCAGGGAAGCGCATGTTCTCCGGGAGGAACACCGCCTCGACGCCGCGGTTGCACGGCTCCCAGCTCTTGCCGGCGTCAGCCGTACGGTAGGCCCCGCCCGTCGAGACGGCGACGGTCACCCTGCGCGGGTCCCTGGGGTCGACGAGGATGGTGTGCAGGCCGAGGCCGCCGCCACCCGGAACCCAGTCCTTGCGCGTGGGGTGCTCCCACAGCCCGCGCACCAGCTCGAAGCTGATGCCGCCGTCCTCCGAGCGGAACAGGGCCCCCGGTTCGGTACCGGCCCAGATCACGTCCGGCTCGTCCGCCCCGCCGGGCTGGATCTGCCAGACGCGCTCCAGCGAAACCCCCGTGTCCTGCGGGAACTTCACTGCCGGCGCCGAGGGCTCCGTCCACGTCGAGCCCAGGTCGTCGGAGTGGAAGACCGACGGCCCCCAGTGCGCACTGTCGCCGCCGACGAGGATCCTGGGGCCAGAAGCGCGGCGCGTGTCGAAGCCGACCGAGTAGACCGCCTGCGCGTTGAAGTGCGGACCGTCGAACTCCCAGCCCGCTCCTCGCCGACCGTCGACAGGCCGTCGCGCGAGGAAGAGCCCTTTCCTGGTGCCCACTGCGAGAAGTACGTCTGACATGTCTGATCCTGCTTCCATGACGTCTTTGTCAGGGGTTTCTGAGGTGGGCACAGTCTGCACCCGGTCACTGACAATGACGCCGCTGCGGATGTCACCGCAGGTGAGAGCGGCGCGTGCGGCCGTTTCCCCGGCCGCCGTGACCGCCCGGCCCTCAGTTCGCCGAGGGGCGGTGGGGCGGCGGGGCCACGGTGGGCTTGGGCTGGCGCAGCAGCTCGTACGGTTGCGGCTCCGGCTCCGCCAGGGGCTCCGGCGCGGCCGGAGGCCTTGCGGCGGGCAGCCGCCTTGCCTGCGCCCGGTGCTCGCTGCCTGCCGGGCTCTCCGCGGGCGGCCGGCCCAGGGCCCAGTCCAGCTCGTACCGTGCGAAGAGTTCGGCACGCAGACGCGCGACGGGCATCGGCACACCGGGAATCAGCACGGCGACCACGGCACCCATCAACAGAGCGCGCAGCAGCGGATAGTCGGCGTCCGGGTCGGGTGATCCGTACCGTTCGACGGTCCCCCTCAGCAGAGCGGCCAGCCGCTGCTGCTCGGGACACTGGACGAATCCTTCCTGCTGGAGGATTCCGGCCATGTGCGCACGCATCAGGACGGGGCGGTCCTGTGCCAGTCCGAGGATGGCGTCGATCGCCCGCGCCAGGGACTCGTTCCCCGCGCCCGGACCCTCCGGCAGAGGCTCACGCTCCAGGGCCTCCTGAAGCGTGAGGTGCATCAGGCGGTGGACGGCGGACTGGAACAGCTGCCGCTTCCCAGGAAAGTAGTAGGAGATGAGCCCCCGCGCGGAGCCGGCCCGGTCCGCGATGTCGCCCAGGGTCGTCGCCTCGAAGCCCCGCTCGCCGACGAGATCGACCGTCGCCTGCAGCAACCGCTCGCGCGAGCGTCGGCGCAACTCTTCGTTGACCGAGGCGCTCCGAGGGGACATTCTGTTAACTCCTATGTTGACTGGCTCCCAGCCAATATACTCATGGCGACTTCGGACGCACGCCCCCGACCAGGCTGCTTCCGGCGCGACCGCCGGTATTGGGCGACGCGGGGGATCGCCCAATACCGGCTGTTCTGTGCCCGGATTCACCGCTCGCACCTGCACAGGAGCGGCGGCACTTCCCTGCTCCCGCCGCTGAACGCACGTCACTGCACCCCCGTCCGGCTGCCGCATCGGCGCCTCCGAACGGTTTCGGGAGACAGGTGGGAGACGATCTACGAAGTACCGCGGCGGGCCGGCAGCTTCTCCCACTCCCGGTCCCACTCCGGTGGTGATCTGCCACGCGGTTCGACTTCTTCCCGCAGCCGCTGCTGCTACGTGGCGATGTCCGGCTTCATCGGCATCGTGGTGTGCGAGCAGGTGGCTCAACGCCCCCGGCTGTCATCGCGGTGCAAGTGCTCGCGCCTCAGCCCGGCCAACTCACCGACGCACAGGCAGCGTGGGTGATCGTCAGCACCATTCCTGATGGGTGGCGAGGCCCGCGTCGATAGGCTGGACTCGGGGCAATGCCACACCCACGTCGAGGAAGATCACGTGCGAATGCCCGTGGCGCCGGCACTCGCACAGCTTGCACGAGAAGGACGGGAGACCAGGTGACCGATGTGCGTCGGGTCCTGGTGACTGGCTCCAGTACTTGGGCCGAGCAGCAGACCATCGCCGAAGCCCTGCTGGAGGCCTGGCGCGCGGCCCTCCAAGACGGCGCGGAAGGGATCGTCGTCGTTCACGGCGCCTGCCCCACGGGGGTCGACAAGATCGCAGCCGACTGGGCCGAACACAACGACGTCGCGCAGGAGCCGAACCCCGCCGACTGGGACACCCACGGCCGTAGCGCCGGACTCATCCGCAACCAGCACATGGTCGAACTCGGGGCAGACCTGTGCCTCGTCTTCATCGACAACTGCGCGTCTGCACGGTGCCGTCGACCGAAGCCTCACGAGTCCCACGGCGCCCACCACACCGCCGACCTTGCCCAGAGGGACGGCATCGCCGTCAGGAAATGGACCGAATGACCAAGGATCCCGCCGACACCGGGGGCCTTGGCCATCTGCGTGGCAGGTCAGTCCGGCATCATCGGCAGACGCTCCCGCGGCGGGACCGCATGCGGCGCGGCTGACACCGGGTGATGCTGATCAGGAAGTAGGGAGACCTCGACCCCTTCCGTGATCGAGGTCCTTCACGGTCATGGGTGAGGTGAGGACGTCGTGCGCTGTGATGACGCCGAGGCCGTCAAGCACGCAGTGGCCCACCGTGCTGCTGGCGGCGGCGTGGCCCTCGTCCGCCACGAGCACGGTGTCGATTTCGCCGGCGCACCCGCAGCGAGCCGTTCCGTGCGCCCGGCCGGCCAGTTCGCCACCGCCCCTCAATCTGTTACGCGCCTGTGTAGTTGAGTACGCAACGATATGTGTGTCTGTCGCGTCTGAAAGGTGAACAACATGTGAAGGCGCCGTAGTCGCGGCGGCGCCCCCACAACTTCATAAGGAGCACACCCATGCTGAAGAGAACCGTCACGGCGGCAGCGGCCATAGCCGCGGCACTCGCGCTCACCGTCACCCAGGCCCAGGCCGCGGAGATCGCCACCTCCGGCACCGGCTGGAAGATCAACACCGGTGAGAAGGTCAAGGCTCTCTCGCCGAGCCAGGCCAACACGATCGTCTTCTCGTCGACCGCCATCAGGAACTGGTACGCGCCGTACCTGTCCCGTGCACTGACCCAACTCCGCGCCGAAGGCGTCAAGGTGGCCGTCGGAGGTGTGGCGGCGATGTCCACGGCCACGTGTCCGCCTCGCGGCACGATCTACTTCACGGAGGCGTACCGGCCGCTGAGCGGCAAGCCCGGTTATTCCAGGGCCGGAAGCTGCGTCGACTCCCGGGGAGTCCAGTACAGCGGCATCGTGTGGATGGACTCCGAGTACCGCGCGGGCGCGTGGAAGCTGGGTACGACGCTGAGCCACAACCTCCCGCCGCACGAGTTGCTTCACGCGTTGGGCCTGGACCACCCGAACCACGACAAGGACCGGGACGGGACCGTCGAGGCGTACGAGTGCGTGGCGACCAGCTACGGCAACAAGCCGCTGATGTGCTCGCCCAACGGCGGTTACCAGACCACCGCCAACCGCGGAAAGCTCGTCGGCTACGACATCAACGGCGTCCGTGCGCTGCTCGCCAACGCCAGGATCCTGGGCATCAAGTAGGGGTCCGAACCTCGAGCAGCGGAGGCGCCCGATGACCGACGACCGGCCGGCGACCGATTCCCGCGAGGACACGGACCGCACGCGCGTCGACCCGGCAGTTCCGGAGGAGCACGAACCGCACGAGCCGGCGAACGCTTCGGCGCTGATCCGCAACGATGCGGGCGAGTACCTTCTGCATCTGCGGGACCAGATTCCCGGCATCTGGGAGCCGGGATCGTGGTCGCTCCTCGGTGGCGGACGTGAACCGGCCGACCGGTCAAGATCCTCGAGCCCGACAAGTGCACTGCCTGGGAGTGGTGGGAGCCCGACGGGCTTCCGGCGAGGACCGTGCATTACACCCGGGCAGCCGTCGCCGGCATCGGCGCGGGGCGCCGCTACACGGAGATGGGCTGGTCGTGACAGATGGGCGGCCGTCGTCCGCCTCCACGGCCGCATGCCGCCCCACGCGACGCCGGTCCTCGAACGCACAAGCGCACAATTCCCCTTGCGCAGACCGTTGTTGAATGCCGGACGAGCAATAGAATGAATCAACGTACGCGCTGAGACGGGCACTTGCGCCACGTTCCTTCTTCTGCCTGATCTGCGGCTTTCCGGTTTCCGCGGCTTACTAGGAGAGTCCATGCCGTTAGCGGTGGTCTCGCTCATCTGGGATGCACAGCACTCCTCCGGTTCGCAGTCCGTGAAGTACGACGACGACGGCTATTACCTGGTCCGCTTCCCGTACGGGAGGCAGGAGTCGTACGACCCCTGGAACATGCACGCCGCCCGTCGCGGCGGTGACACCTCCGAGTTCCCCGACGCGCGATCGGGCCTGATCCACCCCAGCCACGAAGGCTGGGGCATCGTCTCGGCGATGGTCCACTGGAAGAAGGACAGCGATCCGCACGAGTACCGCGCACGCTTCGTGCGCGACCCGCTCGGGGACGAATACGACTCGACGGCCACCACGGACGCCGCGGAGACGGGCGGCGGCCAGTACAAGTCGTACATGTGGCAGATGTTCGTGCACCCTGACGTGCCGCTCGGTCTGAAGGTCTCCGCCCGGGGCAAGGACGACAAGAAGATCGCCGTGCCCCTGGTCCACGCCCAGTTCAAGCTCTCCATCAACACGGACGTGATGACGCCCTGACCCCGGGCGCCGTGCGGGGGCGGACGTCAGGCGGCGTTCCTCTCCGCCCCGAGTACGCCCCGGTTGACCAGCAAGTACCACAGTCCGATGGACGCGGCAGCCAGCGCGGCGCCCAGCGCCGCACCGACCACGGTGTCCGTGAGCCAGTGCACCCCCAGCACGATGCGGGTCAGGCACACACCGGCCACCGACACGCAGGCCAGGGCGAGTACGAGCGCGCGCAGCGGCCGTCCGGCTCCGGAACGGTGAACCAGCCACACCACCAGTACGCAGGCGATCGCGGCCGTCATGGTGTGGCCCGAGGGCATGGCGGCGAAGTGGGCGGAGTCCACGGGCTGCTGCCACTTCGGGCGGCTGCGGTCCAGGAGCGCCTTGAGTCCTTGCTGAACACCCAAGCCGGCGGCGGCGGTTCCCAGGCACCACAGTGCGAGCACCGCTTCTCCCCGCAGCCACACCCACAGCGCGGCCGCAGCGACGAGGAGCCTCATGGTCACCGGGTCCCACACCCAGTCGCTGAGCACGCGGTTGGTGTCGGTCCAGGCCGGATGCTTCAGCGCCCGTGCGTGGAACCAGTCCGCGACGTCCTTGTCCGCGCTCAGCACGGGCGGCCAGCCGACCGCGATGAGCGCGATGACAGCGCAGGCCAGGGCGCTCAATGCGAGTGCCGCCCACAGCCATCTCGCCGCTGGTACGGAGATGCTCACGGGAGAGGGCGGGTCCGTGGTCGGGGCGTGCGTCGGTCCGTGCATGTCTCGATCTTCACCCAGTAGCCACTTCTGCGGCTATCGAAGCGCGGAGAGTCCCGGTACGAATGCCACGACGAGGGGCACGGCCGGGACGAGCACCGCCGCCGCCGTCATCCGCACCCGGCGCGAGACCGGCAGCCGGGGAGCGGCGGACAGCAGACGGTGCACGCGGTGGGGGACTTGGGCCAGGGGAGTCGGTGCGGGGCCGAACACCCCGCTGTCCTCGTTGAGTTCGACCAGAGCCAGGGCGACGGTCAGTCGGCCGTAGCGCTTCGAGGCTGTGTCGTCCGCGGCCATCTCGACCAGGGTGTGCACCTGATCGCGGAACGCGGCGAAGACCGGCACCCGGGGGAAACCGGACGCGAGCGCGGAGGAGCAGTGCATCAGCCAGTCGTGACGGGCACGCGCGTGACCCTGCTCGTGTTCCAGGACCGCGTCCAGCTGACGGCCCTTCAGCCGGCGCAACGCCGCGGTGGTGACGATGAGCTGCGGCGTGCTGCCGGGCAGCCACCGGGCTTCGGGCTTGTCCCCCTCCAGGACCACCAGACGGTCGCCGTGGGACCGTTCCTCGCCCGGCAGCCGCGGCGCCCGCTCACGCAGTTCCGCCCGGCTCCTGCGGCGCCGCATCCTTGCCTCGTGCACCTCGCGCAGCAGCATGGCACCCGTCCACGCACCGCCGCAGGCCAGCAGCACCGCGAGGGCTCCGGCCCAGGGTCCGTGCGAGCCGAGGCCGAGCCCGTAGGCCTCCTCGACGCCGCTGGGCGCCGGTGCGAACACATGGCCCCGGACGACCTGCCACGCGGCGGCTGCCGAGAACGCCATGGCCAGCAGGCAGCACAGCAGTACGGCGGCGACGACGCACTGCCACATCCACAGACCGAGCACCGGCTCCCGTTCCGGCCAGGACGAACGGGCCAGCACACGGGGGGCGACGGCGGCTGCCAGGGCGCCGAGGACGAGCAGCGCCAGCGGGACCATCATGATTGTCAGAGTATGAGGCGCCGACCTCGGGGCGGTACGTCCACCCGCACAGAAGTGACCGATCCCTCACAGCATGAGCAGCATCGCCAACATGCCGGTGCCCATGGCGACTCGGCAGGCCGCCGCCAGTTCCGGGCGGTCGCGCGCCGCGCAGTCACCTCCGGCCGTTCCGGCCGCGGGGGCGGCGTCACCTGCGGGTGCGGGAAGCAGAAGCGCGCCCGTGCGCAGCACGTAGACGGCGTAGTAGATCAGCAGCGCACCCGTCAGCAGCGGCAGCCCCGAAGCGGCTGCGGCCGTGTGATTGCCGGGCGCGGCACCGTGCGTCCCCGGCATCGCCAGCGCCATGTAGATCATCGCCAGGGCGCCGACCAGGTGATGGAGTTGGTGGACGTGCTCCGCCCGCCGGTGGCCCGGTCCCGACGGCATCGGAGCCCGCCGCACCTCAAGCAGCGGCGCCAGCTCCCGCACGGCGACCACACCGAAGAGCACCAGCAGGGCGAGCGGGGGCAGTACCGCGGACACGCTGCCGGGCAGCGCCATGGCCGCCATTCCCAGCCCCATGAGGGCTTCGCTCCTGGCAGTACGCCGCTGCATCCCCCCGGCCCCCCGTGCGCGCAGCAGGCACACACAGGCGACGAACGCGCACAGCGCCGTCAGCAGCCAGCCGACCGTCGCTGAGCCGTGCATCGCCCGACCTCCCCGCTCGCCCTTCGGGGAGGCTTCCCGTCCGGCGCCGTCACACGGGAGCGCACGGGCGCAACGGGGGAGCGCTCAGGAGCCGGAGGGCGGGGCAGAGCGCGGGGCCGGAGGACCGGCAGGCAACCGCGCCCGGGGTCGTGGGTCAGATCCCCGGCCGGTAGCGCATCGGGTGGGTGTCGGGAACCTCGACGATGCAGATGCGCACGCCGTCAGGATCGGCGATCCACATCTCGATGAGCCCCCACGGCTCCTGCACGGGCCCCCGCAGCACCTCGGCCCCGGCGTCGGTCAGCTCGCGGTGCGCCGCCTCGGCGTCCTCGACCTGGAGCCACAGCTGCAGGCCGGGCGAGGGCGGGTGCTCGGAGTGGCCGGAGACCTCGAGGGAACCGCCGCCCAGGAAGTAGACCGTGCCGCGCTCCGGGCCCGTCCCGAACTCCCGCTGGACCGCCAGTCCCAGCGTCTGCCCGTAGAAGGTCCTCGTGCGCTCGGGGTCGGTCGGCCGCAGCAGTACGCGGCTGCTGAGTACGTGCACCATGCCGACCGACTCTATTCCCGGCGGCACGGTATTAAGGTCGCTCACCATGGAGAACGTCAAGGAGACCGGCGAACCGACCTTCCGCGTCGCGGCACCGGAGGACGTCCACGCTCTCGTGGCACTCCTGGAGTCGGCCTACCGGGGCGACTCCAGCCGCGCGGGCTGGACCACCGAGGCCGACCTGCTGGAGGGCCAGCGCACCGACCCCGAGGGCGTCGGAGCTGTGGTGACGGATGCCGGAAGCATCATGCTCGCCGTCGAGCGGGCGGGGGAACTGGTGGGCTGCTGCCAGCTGGAGCGGCGAGGCGATGTCGCCTACTTCGGAATGTTCGCCGTCCGTCCGGAACTGCAGGGTGCGGGGCTGGGCAAGGTGGTGCTCCAGGAGGCCGAGCGCACTGTCGTCGCCGAATGGGGCTCGCGTGAGATGCAGATGACCGTGATCCGGCAGCGCGAGGACCTGATCGCCTGGTACGAGCGCCGCGGATACACGCGCACGGGCATGCTCACGCCCTTCCCCTACGGCGACGAGCGGTTCGGCATTCCGCAGCGCGCCGACCTGACCTTCGAGCTGCTGGTCAAGAAGCTCGACGTGCTGCCGTCTTGATCTCCGGCATATCCGTCACCAGGCCGTCGAGCCCCAACTCGCGGACGCGGTCCAGTTCCTCGCCGGTGTTCACGGTCCAGGTGATGACCTTGATCCCGTCGGCGTGGCAGCGCTCCACGGTCTCGGCCCCCAGCCACTGCAGTTCGCACGAGACCATGAACGCGCCCAGCTCGCGAGCTCGTTCGGGCGCGGTGCGAGTCGACCGGCCCGTCACCAGCACCAGCGGCATCTCCGGCAGGTGCTCCCGTACCTCGCGCAGCGCCTCGTCGTGGAAGGAGATGACCGTGACGCGCTCGTGCAGGCCGAGTTCGTCGATCACTGCTGTCAGCACCCGGGCCGCCGCCCGGTCCTTGATCTCGGCCTGCAGCGGGGACCCGACGGCCTCCACGACCTCATGGAAGGTCGGGATGCGCTCGCCCTGGCCGGCGTCGAGCTCGCGCAGCTGCGCCAGGGTGAAGTCGCTGATGGCGCCCGAACCGTCCGTGGTCCGCGAGACGTCGGCGTCGTGCATCACGACCAGCTCGCCGTCCTTGCTCAGGTGCAGGTCCAGTTCGATGACGTCGACACCCTCGTGCTCGGCGCGGACGAAGGAGCGCAGAGTGTTCTCGGGCTCGACGCCCATCACTCCGCGGTGGCCGACGATGAGCAGTGACACGGCACCCTCTCTCTTTCCTCGCGTGACGGCGCACAGCGTGACGTGCGCGGCGGACAGACTAACCGTCATGCCCGGAGCGTTTCCGACCCGTCCGGCTCCGGTGGAGATCGCAGCACGCCCGGCGGTGCCCGGGGGGACGGGCCGGTGCCGGAGGGACGCACAAAAGGCGAACAAACGCCCGGTGGAACGCATGGAACACACACGCGACGAAGGAGCAGCAACGTGAGCGGCAGCAGCGCGCCCCGAGGTCCCGAACGCCTCGCCCCCGGAGCCCGCGACATGATGGAGGCGATGACGGCCGTCTTCCCGGACGTCGGCGTGAGCGTCCACGACGCGGCCGAGGCCCGCCGCATCTTTGCCCTGTCGATGCCGGAGCCGCCGCGTGAGCCCTCTGTCGGCGCGGTGTCCGACCGTCTGATCCGCGGGCCCGAGGGCGCGCCGGATCTGCCGGTGCGGATCTACCGCCCGTACGAGGAGGAGCTGGCCGGCGGCAGTGCGCCCACGGTGGTCTTCTTCCACGGAGGCGGCTGGGTCCTGGGAAACCTCGAGACGCACGACGCGACGGCGCGCGCCATGTGCCGTGCGTCCGGAGCCGTGGTCGTCTCCGTCGACTACCGGCTCGCGCCCGAGGCCCGCTTCCCCGAGCCGCCGGAGGACGCCTACGCGGCCGTGTGCTGGGCGGCGGAGAACATCGCGGAGCTGGGCGGCGACCCGGAAGCGCTGCTGGTCGCGGGCGACAGCGCGGGCGGCAACCTCGCCGCGGTGTGCACCCTCATGATCCGTGAGCGCGGCGGTCCGCGGATCGCGTACCAGCTGCTGATATATCCCTCGACCGATCCCCTGGCCGAGACCGAGTCCCGGCGCCTCAACGCGGAGGGCTACTTCCTCACCGAGATCGCGATGAACTGGTTCGGAGCCCAGTACTTCCCGCCCGGCAGCGACCTGACGCACCACTACGCGGCACCGCTGCGGGCGGATCTGTCGGGTCTGCCGCCCGCGCACGTGGTCACCGCGGGCTGCGACCCGCTGTGCGACGAGGGGCGTGCGTACGCGGCCAAGCTGCGCGACGCGGGGGTGCCCGTGAGCGAGGCGCACTTTCCGGGCATGTTCCACGGCTTCCTCGCGGTCGGCGACCTGCTCCCGGACTCCTCCGAGGCCATGGCCGGACTGGGCAAAGTCATCGCCTCAACCGCATCGGACAGGAAGATCCACGGCGATAGCGGGGGTTCGAAAGGATAATTTCCTGCCCCCTCCACTTGAGAGGGCTCCCGGACCCGGCTACCGTTTTCATGACGCCAGGTTCTTCTGTGGAGGGGTAGTCATGACGGAAATGCTTTCGTCCAAGGTCGCGGACACCCGGGGAATGTCCGACGAGCACGTGGTCGAACACCCGGCATGGGCAGTGCTGAAGGACGCCGTCGAAGCCATCCGTCCCGCACAGTCGAAGGACGGCTCGATCGACTTCGAGGCGGAGGATGCTCCGTCGCGTGACGCCGTGGAATCGGATGTGGAGCAGGTCTGCATCGCCGTGCAGGACCTCTCGTCGCTGCTGCCGCACGACGCCGCCTACCACGAGGCGCTCGTCGCCGACCTGCGCCGCTGGGCCACGGGCGGCTTCGGCGTCCCGGACTTCCTCGACTCCCTGCTCGCCTTCCAGCCCGCACAGAACCGGCAGGACGGCCTCCAGCACCTCGTCGTCTTCCCGATGTACACCCAGAACGGCAACCCCGACCGCAACCTCGAAGCGGTCGTGCTGCGGATGGTCTGGCCCGACTGGCTGGCCGAGCTGGAGCGCACCCGCTACGACAACCCGCTCTTCTGCGGCATCACCTTCGAGGACTTCACCTCCGGCTACGACACGAACTCGGCCGTGCTCTTCCCGGAGACCGTCGCCGTGCGTGAGGCGCCCGCCCGCTTCTCCTGGGGCGGCATCTTCTGCGACCGCGAGGCGGCGCGCTTCCGCCGCGTCGTCGACGCCGCCTGCGACGTCACCAGCCTCGAACTCCCCGAGGCCGCCCGGGAACTCGTCTCCGACCAGGCGCGCTGCCAGCAGGCCTTCGTGCTCTGGGACATGGTCCACGACCGCACCCACAGTCACGGTGACCTGCCCTTCGACCCGTTCATGATCAAGCAGAGGCAGCCGTTCTGGATGTACGGGCTGGAGGAGCTGCGCTGCGACCTGACGGCCTTCCACGAAGCCGTGCGTCTGGAGGCGGACGGCTATCCGCAGGGCCGCGACGTGCAGTTCACCGTGCTGCTCGACCGGCTCTTCCGCTTCCCGGTCACCGGCGAGCGCAACCGCAACTACGACGGGCTGGGCGGCCAGCTCCTCTTCGCCTACCTCCACCAGCACGGGGCGCTGCGCTGGACGAACAACAAGCTGGCCATCGACTGGAACCTCGCGCGCGAGGTGACCGTGCGGCTGCGCGAGGAGATCGAGACCCTCTACCGCGCGGGCATCGACCGTCCCAAGCTCGTCCACTGGTTCAAGGCGTACGAGCTGGTCTCCGGCTACCTGGCGCCGCACCCCGGCTCCACCTGGGCCAAGGGCCCCGACGCGCTCGACCTGAGCCTGCCGCCGCGCAAGCTCGTGGACGAGGTGCTTCCGGATGAGTTTCCGCTCAGCATGTTCTATGAGGCCCTCGCGAAGAAGCTCCGTTCCGTGATCGCATCGACCAAGGGCATCACAGCGGAGGCCACCGTACGGGCCGCCGCCTGAGCACACCGGGCGGGCGGAACGGACAGGGGCATCGAAGGACCAGGAGGCGACAGGCATGACCAACACGACGGCACGCGGATACCAGGGCAACGGCAAGGGGAGCCTCGAAGGGTCCGTCATCGCCGTCGCGGGAGCGGCGGGGCCTGCCGGAGCGGCGGCCCTGCTGCGGCTCGCTGAGGAGGGAGCAACGGTCGTCGGGGCCGACTCCGACGTCGAACGCCTCGCCCAGGCCGTGGACGCCGCCCGCTTCGCGCACGGCGGTGCGCGGGTGACCGGAGAGACCGTCGACCTGCTGGACCTTGCGGCGACGCGTGAGTGGGCCGCACGTACCGAGAAGGAGTTCGGCAAGGTGCACGGGCTCGTGCACCTCGTCGGCGGCTGGCGGGGCTCGGCGTCGTTCGCCGAGACCGACCTCGCTCACTGGGAGACGCTGCACGATCTGCTGATCCGCACAGTGCAACACACCTCGCTCGCCTTCGAGGCCCCGCTGACGCGCAGTGGCAATGGCCGTTTCCTGCTGGTCAGCGCCGCCGGTGCGAGCAACCCCACGGCGGGCAACGCCGCCTATTCCGCCTCCAAGGCGGCGGCGGAGGCGTGGACGCTGGCGCTCGGAGACTCCTTCCGCAAGGCAGGGGGCGAGGCCGGACCGTCCGCGGCTGCTGCCATCCTGGTGGTCAAGGCACTGGTGAGCGACCAGATGCGGGCCGAACGTCCCAAGGCCAAGTTCGCCGGCTTCACCGACGTCAAGGACCTGGCCGACACCATCGCCGGCACGTGGAGCACGCCCACCGAGGAAGTGAACGGACAACGCCTGTGGCTGACCCCGAAGCCCTGAACACCGACGCGAAGCGCCGCCACGACCCCGGGATCCGCGGATTCGCCAGCGACAACTACGCCGGTGCGCACCCCGAGGTCCTGGCGGCACTCGCCCTGGCCAACGGCGGGCACCAGTCCGCGTACGGCGACGACGAGTACACCGCGCACCTCCAGCAGACTGTCCGCAGCCACTTCGGCCCACGGGCCGAGGCCTATCCGGTCTTCAACGGCACCGGCGCCAACGTGATTTCGCTGCAGGCGCTCACCGACCGCTGGGGCGCGGTGATCTGCGCCGAGACCGCGCACATCAACGTGGACGAGTGCGGCGCCCCGGAACGTGTCGGCGGGCTGAAGCTGCTGACGGTGCCCACCGAGGACGGAAAGCTCACGCCCGAGCTCATCGACCGCGAGGCGCACGGCTGGGACGACGAGCACCGGGCGATGCCGCAGGTCGTCTCCATCACGCAGAACACCGAACTCGGCACCGTCTACTCCGTGGAGGAGATCCGCGCGATCTGCGACCACGCCCACGAGCGCGGCATGAAGGTGCACATGGACGGTGCCCGCATCGCGAACGCGGCAGCGGCGCTCGACAGGCCCATGCGCGCCTTCACCAACGCCGCGGGAGTCGACGTCCTCTCCCTCGGCGGCACCAAGAACGGGATGATCTTCGGCGAGGCCGTTGTCGTCCTCAACCCGGACGCCGTCCGCGCGATGAAGCACCTGCGCAAGCTGTCCATGCAGCTCGCTTCCAAGATGCGCTTCATATCCGCGCAGTGGGACGCCCTGCTCTCGGGCGACCTGTGGCTGCGCAACGCTCGCCATTCCAACGCGATGGCGCGCCGCCTCGCGGAGGGCGTCAAGGATGTCGACGGTGTCGAGATCCTGTACCCCGTCCATGCGAACGCGGTGTTCGCGCGCCTCCCCAACGAGGTCAGCGAGCGCCTGCAGAAGCGCTACCGCTTCTACTTCTGGAACGAGGCCGCGGGCGACGTGCGCTGGATGTGCTCCTTCGACACCAGCGAGGAGGACGTCGACGGATTCGTCGCGGCGCTGCGCGAGGAGATGGGCCGCTGACGGACCGGCGCCGTCGCGCCGGCCTGCCGTCGGCTGCTGTCGTCTCCGGCCGTCGTGCCGGGCGCTACATCGCCCTCGCCTCGGCGGGTGTCGGCGCGGTTCCGCCCATGTGAGCCGGCAGCCACCACTTGTCGTCCGGCCCGTCCGGGGTGCCCGGGTACGCGCGCTGCGCCGACTCCAGCAGATCCTGGATGCGCTCGCGCACCCGGGAGGTCAGCCCCGCCGCCGATTCGTCCGGGGTGGCGTGCAGCGCCTCGCCGACGCGTATGCCGACGGGGAAGTGGTTGCGTCCGAAGTCCCGCTTGTGACCCTTGGTCCACAGACGCTGCGTTCCCCACAGCGCGACCGGCACCAGCGGTACGCGTGCCTCCTGCGCCAGCCTGGCGGCACCGGACTTGAAGTCCTTGAGCGTGAAGGAACGGGAAATGGTCGCCTCGGGGAAGACACCCACGATCTCGCCCGAATCAAGTGCCTTCAGCGCGTGCTTGTAGGCGTCCTCGCCCTGTGAACGGTCCACTGGTATGTGCTTCATCGCCCGCATCAGCGGTCCGGAGACCTTGTGCCGGAAGACCGAGTCCTTCGCCATGAAGCGCACCAGCCGCTTCGCGGGCAGTGCCGCGAGGCCGGTGAAGATGAAGTCCAGATAGCTGATGTGATTGCTCACCAGCAGAGCGCCGCCCCGTCGTGGCACGTGCTCGGTGCCTTGGATGTCGAAACGCAGGTCCAGGGCCTTGAACCAGGCGCGTGCCGTGGCGATCACGGGTGGGTAGACGAGTTCTGCCATGTGCGGAGCCCTTCCTGTCCGTCCTGGGAGGGAGCGGCTCCCGCCAGGTGCGCGGCCAAATTCCTACGGCTGCGTAACTTCGGTGCGCAGCCGATGGTTCCCCATCGGCCCGGCGATGGCTACACCGCGGTCCGCTCTGTGGCCGGGGGCTGGTGGGAATGCCCGTACATGCCGCATGTGCTGCACACTGCGGGACGTAGGGGCGGCAAGCAGGACACGAGCGAGACGGCAGGAGAGCGCAGTGCGGCAGCAGACCGGCGGCGGAGGCACGCGGCTGGACGAGGAGACGCTCGGCCTCGGAGTTCTGGGGAGGCGGGCGACGCTCGTGCAGTTCTCCAGTGCCTTCTGCCAGCCGTGCCGCGCGACGAGGCGCATCCTGCGAGAGGTCAGCGGCATGGTGCCCGGCGTGGCACACGCTGAGATCGACGCGGAGGAACATCTCGCGCTCGTAAGGGAGTTGGGGATCGTGCGCACCCCCGCGGTCCTCGTGCTCGACTCCGGCGGCCGTGAGGTGAGCCGAGCCTACGGGCAGCCGCGCAAGGCCGACGTCATCGCGGCCCTGGCCCCGGCGGTCGCGGCTGGCCCTGCGGATTCGGGCCCCGCGGATACGGGCAGCGCGGTGGGGGAGATCCCCGCGGGAGGTGCCGGGGAGAGCAGCCGGCAGGAGGAGCCCCGGTGAACGGGCGGGTCGCGCGGACCCGTGATTGATGTCGCACCGGGCGGTCCCTTGCTTGACCCTCGGGTGCAGCCTCGGCACGGTGACAGCGCGGTCACCGGCGGCGTCGCCGGGCGGCCGTCGTGATTGAGTTGGGCTCGTGCTCCCGGCGGGCCCGGGTTGGCAAGGTCACAGTTCCCGGCCTTGAGAACCGGGTACGCGCTATGTGTACTGGCGAGTAATATCGAGAACGGGGTGCCGGTTCAGCGACGGACCGGAACCGTAGGACAAGCAGTAGGAGAGCCGGCGTGAGCTTGAGGATCGTTGTCTGTGTGAAGTACGTGCCCGACGCCACCGGCGACCGGCACTTCGCCGAGGACCTGACCACCGACCGCGAGTCCGTGGACGGCCTGCTCTCGGAGCTGGACGAATACGCGGTCGAGCAGGCCCTGCAGATCTCCGAGGAGGCCGACGACGCGGAGATCACCGTGCTGACCGTCGGTCCCGAGGACGCGAAGGACGCGCTGCGCAAGGCGCTTTCCATGGGTGCCGACAAGGCCGTCCACGTCGAGGACGACGACCTGCACGGCACCGACGCGCTCGGCACCTCGGCCGTCCTTGCCAAGGCCATCGAGAAGACCGGGTACGACCTGGTCATCTGCGGCATGGCGTCCACCGACGGCACCATGGGCGTGCTCCCGGCCGTTCTCGCCGAGCGCCTGGGAGTGCCGCAGGTGACGCTGCTGTCCGAGGTCTCCGTCACCGACGGCAAGGTCAACGGACGCCGCGACGGCGACACCGCCACCGAGCACCTCGAGGCCTCCCTGCCGGCCGTCGTCTCGGTCACCGACCAGTCCGGCGAGGCGCGTTACCCGTCGTTCAAGGGGATCATGGCGGCGAAGAAGAAGCCGGTGGAGTCCCTTGACCTGGACGACCTGGACATCGAGGCGGACGAGGTCGGACTCGAAGGCGCCTGGACCAAGGTCGACGACGCCACGCCGCGCCCGGCGCGCACCGCGGGCACCGTCGTCGACGACGAGGGTGAGGGCGGAAAGCAGCTCGCCGAGTACCTCGCGGGCCAGAAGTTCATCTGAGGCCCGTCCGAGCGACGCCAAGGTGACGCGAGAGCCCGCCCGCACAAACCGCCCCACTCTTCCGCAGGAGCAACCCCATGGCTGAAGTCCTTGTCTACGTCGACCACGTGGACGGTGCCGTCCGCAAGCCGACACTCGAACTGCTCACTCTGGCCCGCCGCATCGGCGACCCCGTCGCCGTGCACCTCGGCCCCGGCGCCGACGAAGCCGCGAAGACGCTGGGGGAGTACGGCGCCGTGAAGGTGCTGGCCGCCGACAGCGGTGAGTTCGCCGACTACCTCGTCGTGCCGAAGGTCGACGCGCTGCAGGCGGCCTACGACGCCGTCTCCCCGTCCGCCGTCCTCGTCCCGTCCTCCTCGGAGGGCAAGGAGATCGCCGCCCGCCTCGCGGTGCGCATCGGCTCCGGGATCATCACGGACGCCGTCGACCTGGAGGCCGGGGACGAGGGGCCTGTGGCCACCCAGTCCGTCTTCGCCGCGGCGTTCACCACCAAGTCCCGCGTCAGCAAGGGCGTCCCGGTCATCACCGTCAAGCCCAACTCCACCTCCCCGGAGGCCGCGCCGGCCGCCGGTACGGTCGAGCAGCTGTCGGTGTCCTTCGGTGAGAAGGCGACCGGGACCAAGATCGTCTCCCGCACGCCCCGTGAGTCGACCGGACGTCCGGACCTGACCGAGGCCGCGATCGTCGTCTCCGGCGGCCGCGGTGTGAACGGTGCCGAGAACTTCCACCTCATCGAGGAGCTGGCCGACTCGCTCGGCGCGGCCGTCGGCGCCTCCCGTGCCGCCGTCGACGCCGGCTGGTACCCGCACTCCAACCAGGTAGGCCAGACCGGCAAGACCGTCTCCCCGCAGCTGTACATCGCCACCGGCATCTCCGGCGCGATCCAGCACCGGGCGGGCATGCAGACGTCCAAGACCATCGTGGCCATCAACAAGGACAGCGAGGCCCCGATCTTCGATCTCGTCGACTACGGCGTCGTCGGCGACCTCTTCGAGGTCGTGCCGAAGCTGACGGAAGAGATCAAGACCCGCAAGGGCTGACCTTCCCGCCGGGCCTCCTTCCGCCCGGACCGCTCCACCGCCCCCGCAGGCCACCGGCATGCGGGGGCGGCGCGTCGTGCGTTCCGCTTGTTCAGCCGAGAGCGGGACGAGGTCTGTGTCCTCCCGGGGGCGGACAGACTCGCGGCATGCGACTCCTGATGCTGGGCGGTACCGAGTTCGTGGGCAGAGCCGTCGCCGAGGCGGCGCTGGCACGCGGCTGGCAGGTGACCGTCTTCCACCGCGGGCGGCACGCGCCACCGCCGGGCGCGCGGGTCCTCCTGGGGGACCGCTCGGCCGAGGACGGTCTCGCGGCTCTCGGGCAAGGGGAGTGGGACGCCGTCGTGGACACCTGGTCGGGCGCGCCCGGCGCCGTACGCGACACGGCGCGGCTGCTGTCCGGCCGCGCCGGGCTCTACGCCTACGTCTCCAGCCGCTCGGTCTACGCCGAGCCGGTCGCGGCGGGTGCCGACGAGACCTTTCCGGTCGTGGACACCTCACCGGAGGACGCGGAGACCGACTACGCACGGGCCAAGCGCGGCGGAGAGCTCGCCGCCTCCGATGCCTTCGGCGACCGGGCCCTGCTGGTGCGCGCGGGCCTGATCGTCGGTCCCGGTGAGAACGTCGGCCGCCTGCCGTGGTGGCTGTTGCGCACCGCCCGCGGGGGCGACGTACCGGCGCCCGGGCCGGCCGAGTTGCCGCTCCAGTACATCGACGTCCGGGACTTGGCCGAGTGGGTGGTGACCGCCGCCGCCCGCGGGCTCGGCGGCGCCTACAACATCGTCTCCCCGCCTGGGCACACGACCATGGGCGAACTGCTGCGCACCTGCGTGGACGTCACAGGGGGCCACGCCCAACTGCGATGGCGCACACCGGAGTCCGTGCTGGCCGCCGGGGCGGAACCGTGGACGGGCCTCCCGTTCTGGCTGCCACCCGGCAGTGCCGACTACGAGCACATGCACCGGTGCGACGTGTCCAAGGCGCTGGCCGCGGGACTGCGCTGCCGCCCGGTGGAGGAGACGGTTGCGGACACCTGGGCGTGGCTCCGGCGGATCGGCGGAAGAGCCCCGCAGAGGCCGGACCGTCCGATGAAGGGTCTGGACGATGAGACCGAGGCCAGGCTCCTGGCGATGCCGGAGTGACGGTTGACCCGTGCGGAAGACCGCGGATAGCGTCTTAAACGAATTGTTGAATCAGCTGGCCGGGAGACCGGAAGCAGACCGGCAGAGGAGCCTGGCGTGGGTGAGGACGCGGACGTGGCCACGAGCCTGGCGGACGGCGTGAGCGAAGAGATCGCGGCCCGCCTCGCCCCCGTCGACGCGGAACTCGCCCGCCGGTACCCCGGTGAGCCGCCCACCCGCCAGCCCGTGCACACCGTGTACGTGCCGGCCGACGCCGTCTCGTCCGGGACGGTGAGCGCCTGGGGCGAGAAGGCTCGGGAAATGCTCGACGAACACGCTCCGGACGCCGCCTCCTTCGCGTCCGTGCTGGGCCTGCCGTCACACCTCGCGGGTCCCGTCCACGACCGTGTGCGGGCGAAGTTGGAGCGCGAGCCCGTGGAGGACCTGCGCATCGACTTCGAGGACGGCTATGGCCGGCGTCCCGACAGCGAGGAGGACGCGGCGGCGGCCCACGCGGCCCGGCTGGTCACTGACGCCTCCGAAGACGGCAGCGCACCCCCGTACATGGGCATCCGCATGAAGTGCATGGAGGCCGACGTGCGCGACCGCGGAATCCGCACCCTCGACATCTTCCTCACGGGACTGGTCGACGCGGGCGCCCTTCCCGGCGGACTGGTCCTCACCCTCCCCAAGGTCAGCCACCCCGAGCAGGTCGCGGCGATGTCGCGGCTGTGCGGGGAATTCGAAGCGGCACGCGGACTGCCCGCGGGACGCATCGGCTTCGAGATCCAGATCGAGACCACGCAGTCGATCCTCGGCCCCGACGGACGAGCCACCGTGGCTCTCATGATCGACGCCGCCGGGGGGCGCGCGACCTCGCTCCACTACGGCACCTTCGACTACAGCGCCGCATGCGGGGTGAGCGCCGAGAACCAGGCGATGGACCATCCCGTGGCCGACCACGCCAAGGCCGTCATGCAGGCCGCCGCGGCCGGGACGGGCGTGCGACTGTCCGACGGGTCGACGAACATCGTCCCCAGCGGGCGGAGGGAGCAGGTGTACGACGCCTGGAGGCACCATCACGCCCTCGTGCGGCGGTCGTTGGCCCGCGCCTACTACCAGGGCTGGGACATGCACCCCGGCCACCTGCCCACGCGCTACGCCGCCGTCTACACCTTCTACCGCGAGGGGATGGAGCGCGCCGCGGCCCGTCTCGCCGCCTACACCGGCAACGCCGGCGGGGACGCCTCCGTGATGGACGAGCCCGCCACGGCCCGAGCGCTGAGCAACTACCTGTTGCGCGGCCTGGATTGCGGCGCGCTCTCGTCCGGTGAGGTCGCGAGGCACTCCGGGCTGACACGGGCGGACCTCGACGGCCTCGCCGGACGGGCCGCGGAGGCGTAAGCCAACTCCGGCCCGTAGTCTGGCCCTTCGGTACGCGGCAATTACGCGGCAAAGGGGACGGGCAGTGCGGACACCGGGGGATCGGTCGCCGGAGGACGGCGGAAGCGGCAACACGGGCCCTGCGGACGAGGGTACGGGGCCGGCGGAGGTGGGCAGGGTCCTCGCGGGACGCTACCGCGTGACGGGCCGCCTCGGCCGCGGCGGCATGGGCGTGGTCTGGCGCGCCGTCGACGACGTGCTCGGCCGGGAGGTCGCGGTCAAGGAACTGCGGACCTTCACCGACGCGGGCGCCGGTGAACTGGACGGGCTGCGCACCCGGATGCAGCGCGAGGCGCGGGCCGCCGCACGCGTGCGGCACGCGGGAGTGGTCTCCGTCCACGACGTCGCACAGCACGACGGCCGTCCCGTCATCGTGATGGAACTGATCGAAGGTCCCTCGCTCGACGACATGCTCCGTGAACGCGGCACCCTGGAGCCGCGGGAGGCCGCCGCCATCGGCGCCGAGGTGATGGACGCCCTGGCCGCGGCCCACCGCGCGGGAGTGCTCCACCGGGACGTCAAGCCGGGCAACGTGCTTCTGGAGAACGGCTCCGGGCGCGTCGTCCTCACCGACTTCGGCATCGCCTCCGTGGAGGACCCGGACGACGGCGCCGGAACGCAGCTGACCGGCAGCGGCGAACTGGTCGGCTCCCTCGACTACTTGGCCCCTGAGCGTGCCCGCGGTGAGGCACCGCGCGAAGCCTGCGACGTATGGGCTCTGGGCGCGACGCTGTACGCCGCCGTCGAGGGTGCCGCCCCCTTCCGCCGCACCTCGACCTGGTCCACGCTCAACGCCATCGTCGTGGAACCTCTCCCCGAACCGCAGCGCGCGGGGCCGCTGGGGCCCGTACTGGCCGAACTGATGGACAAGGACCCGGCGAAGCGGGCCGACGCGGAACGAGCGAAGGCGCTGCTCGAGGCCGTCGCGAAGGGTACGGCGCCTCCGGCGGGCCCCTCCGAGACGATGCGGCTCGGCGCGGCGGACCGGCCCAAGGGGCGCGGGCCGGGACAGGGGCCAGGGGCAGGAGCCGGCGAAGTCGCCGACGCACAGGGGCAGTCGGGACAGCAGCAGTCCGCGGACCCCGCCGCGAGCAGCGTCTGGCCCGCCCGGGTCGATTCTCCGCGTGCGTCCGGGGCGGCTCCCGCGCAGCAGCCCGCGGCGGCAGGAGCTGTGCCTCCGGCGTACGGCCACGGCAGAGACACCGACCGGCACACCGTCCATACCCGCGCCGAACGGCCCGGCGGGCGCCGCCGGGCCCTGATCGCGGCCGCGGTCGCGGCCGTCGTACTGACCGGTGCGGGCGCCACCTACGCCGTGATGTCGGGGCCCGGCGGAGACGGCGCCGACCGCGCGGGCGGAGGGTCCGGCGAGGGCCGGACCGCGGGCGCCGGAAAGCAGGAAGCGGGCAAAGGCGCGGACAGCGTCCCCGAGAAGAACGGGCCCTCACCAGGCGGCCGCAAGGGGGCGGGCGAGGAACCGGGAGCGTCGGCGGGCGGCGCCGGCGACGGCAAGGGACAGGGAGACAAGGCCGGAGGCGACGGCCCGGCCGATGACAGGACGGGCGGCTCGAAGCCCGGCGGTGCGGGCGGCTCGTCCGGTTCGGGAGGCGGCGGCGGGAGCGGCAGCAACGGCGGCGTCGGAGGCGCACCGGGCTCGGAGCCGGCCTGCCACCCGCGGGGCGGGGGGAAGTTCGACTGCACGGTGTGGAAGACGGCCACGTCCTACAACGGCGCGCACAAGCCGGTCGGTCAGCTCAACGCCGGTACGAACTACTTCTTCTGCCAGAAAAAGCTCCCCCACCGCGAGACGTCGGGGCGCTGGACGAACGTGTGGTGGGCCAAGACCGACGACGACAGCGGCAACAGCGGTGTGTTCGTCAGCGACGTCTACATCAAGGGCGGCGACAACAACCAGCCTGTGCCCGGACTGCCGCTCTGCTGAACCTCCGGCAGCGGTGTAGTACAACCGCTGACATGGACGATCAGGCTTTCCTCGACCACGTCGCCGACGCGCTCGCATCGCTGCCCGGGGTGCGGGCCGTGGCGCTCGGCGGTTCCCGCGCCCAGGGCACGCAACGGCCCGGCAGCGACTGGGACTTCGCCCTCTACTACCGGGGTGCCTTCGACCCCGGTCATCTGAGCGCCCTGGGCTGGCCCGGTGAGGTCAGCGGGATCGGGGAGTGGGGCGGAGGCGTGTTCAACGGCGGCGCCTGGCTGACCGTCGACGGCCGCCGCACCGACGTCCACTACCGCGACCTGGACGTGGTGGAGCACGAGATCGCCGAGGCGGAGGAGGGCAGATTCCACCGGGAACAACTCATGTTCCACCTGGCCGGGATCCCCAGCTACCTCGTGGTCGGCGAACTCGCCCTCAACAGGACGCTGCGCGGTGAGCTGCCGAGCCCGTCCTACCCGCCCGCTCTGCGCTCGTCGGCGTCCGCCCGGTGGCGTGAGACGGCTCTGTCCACGCTCTCGTACGCAGGCACCAACTACGCACCGCGCGGGCGCCTCACCGAGGTCGCCGGAGCGATCTCGGTCGCCGCGATGCAGCACGCCCACGCCGTGCTCGCCTACCGAGGGGTGTGGGTGACGAACGAGAAGATGCTGCTGGAGCGGGCAGGGATGCGTGGCATCGACGAGGTGCTGGCTGCGGCGAGCACGCGGCCGGACGACCTCGAAGCGGCCCTGCGCGAGGCGGAGGCCCTCTTCGAATCCGTACTGCCCGGCTGAGCCGGCGGCCCGGTTCACGGCAAGCAACTGCCATGAACCGGACTGCACTTCACCCGCCTCCGCGCGGAGCTGGAGTGGCGGAGTGCCCCAAGTGACCTCAAGCGGGCGGCAGTTCGCCCGAGCCCCGTGCGATGAGCGTCGTCGGATGCGTCTTCAGGCACGGCGGGTCGTGAGCACCGTCCAGCCGCCGGAAGAGCAGATCGGCCGCGGTGCGCCCCAGCTGGGCCGGGTCCTGTGCGACGACGGTGACCGGGGGCGAGAGCATGTCGGCGAGCTCGAAGTCGTCGAAGCCGACGAGTGCCACGGGCCGCTCCAGCTCTGCCAGCACCCGCACCAGTGTGACCGTCACCCGGTTGTTGCCCGCGAAGAAGGCCGTGACCGGTTCGGGACCGCCCAGCATGCGCTCGGCGTCCGCACGCACGCGCGCGGGATCCGTGGAACCCGGAGCCACCCAGCTCGGGTGAACGGGGAGCCCCGCTTCGGACATTGCCGCCTCGTAGCCCCTGATGCGTTCGTGCGCCGTGTGGATGCGGGGCAGGTCGCCGATGAAACCGATGCGCCGGTGTCCGTGCGCGATCAGATGTGCCACGCCCTCGCGGGCACCGGCGAAGCTGTCGACCAGGACCTGGTCCGCCTCGATCATGCCCGGGGGACGGTCGACGAAGACGGTCGCGACGCCGGCGGCTATCTCCGGTTCCAGATAGCGGTGGTCGTCGCTGGCCGGGACGATGACGAGGCCGTCCACGCGCCGTGCGCACAGGGCGAGGACCAGCTCCTGCTCGCGCCCCGGATCCTCGGCGCTGGAACCGTTGATCAGCAGCGCCCCGTGCGCGCGGGCGACTTCCTCCACGGCGCGGCTCAGCGGCGCGTAGAAGGGGTCGGCAAGATCTTCCAGCACGAGCCCGATGCTGGCCGTGCGGCCCTTGCGCAGGATCCGCGCGCTGTCGTTGCGGCGGAAGCCCAAGGCGGTGATCGATTCCTGCACGCGCCGCTCGGTGTCGGGCGAGACGCCCGCCTCCCCGTTGACCACTCTCGAGACGGTCTTGAGGCCGACGCCTGCGCGGGCGGCGACGTCCTTCATGGTCGGCCGGTTGCCGTAGCGCCCGGCGGACGGGCGGGCGGCGGCGGAACGTACGCTCTCAGGCACGGCTTTCGGATCCCCCTTGTGAAGCGTGAAGCGGCAGCGAGCAGCATAGCTGCCCCGCACAGCAGTCTGGACAACGTTGTCACAAAGCGCCAGACTGATCTCTCGACCGTTCCCGGCCGGGGGCGGGTCTACGGCCCCCTCCCCCTGGAGAACATCACCCCATGCACAAGGACCTCGTCGCGGCTCTCGACATCGGCGGTACGAAGATCGCGGGGGCGCTGGTGGACAGCGGCGGCGAGCTGCTCGTACGGGCACAGCGCCCCACTCCGCCGGGCGGATCGGGCGAGCAGGTCATGGCGGCCGTGGGCGAGGTGCTGGGCGAGCTCTCAGCGTCCCCGCTCTGGGCGGCCGCCCGCGCCGTGGGCATCGGCAGTGCGGGCCCGGTGGACGCCAAGGCCGGCACGGTCTCTCCCGTCAACATCCCCGGCTGGCGCGGGTTCCCCCTGGTCCAGGGGGTCCGCGAGCATGCGGACGGCCTGCCCGTGACCCTCGTCGGGGACGGCGTCGCGATGGCTGCGGCCGAGCACTGGCAGGGCGCGGCGCGGGGCCGTGCGAACGCGCTGTGCATGGTGGTCTCCACCGGCGTCGGCGGGGGACTGGTCCTCGGCGGCGAGCTCCAGCCGGGCCCCAGCGGAAACGCCGGCCACATAGGTCACATCAGCGTCGACCTGGACGGCGACAGCTGTCCGTGCGGCGGGCGCGGCTGCGTCGAACGGATCGCGAGCGGACCCAACATCGCCCGCCGGGCGCTGGACCGGGGATGGCGGCCCGGCGCCGACAAGGACGTGTCGGCCGCCGCCGTGGCGGCCTCGGCGAGGGCAGGCGACGCCGTGGCCATCGCGTCGTTCGAGCGTGCTGCCCGCGCGCTCGCTGCCGGCATCGCCGCCACGGCCACACTCGTCGAGATAGAGATAGCGGTGCTCGGCGGGGGAGTGGCCAAGGCGGGCGAGGTTCTCTTCGCGCCGCTCCGGCGATCGTTGCGCGAGTACGCGACGCTGTCGTTCGTGCAGGGCCTGGAGGTCGTGCCCGCCCAGATGGGCACCGACGCCGGTCTCATCGGAGCGGCGGCCGCCTGCGGGGACGTCAGGCACGCGAGGGCTGCGCGCGCAGGGCGGCGCGTACGTACTCCGTCGGCGGAAGGCCGACCGTGCCCGTGAAGTCCCGTACGAGGTGCGCCTGATCGCTGTATCCGAGCTCACCGGCCAGACGGGCCCAGTCGATGTCCGGGTGCCCGGCGGCCTGCTCCAGCGCCTCGTGGATGCGGTAGCGCAGGATGACCCACTTGGGGCTCACGCCCACGCAGGACGCGAAGAGCCGCTGCAGCGACCGCACCGACACGCCCTCGCGGTGGGCGAGTTGCTCGACCCGCGTGATGCCGCGGTCGGTGCGCACCAGATGCGCCAGATCCATGGCGCGCTCGGCCGCCGGATCGTCCTCCGGGCCCAGGTCCAGCAGAAAGGCGTCCAGCGCCTCGACCCTGGCGTCCTCCTCGGCGGGTGAGAGCACCCTGTCGGGGAGGGTCTCCGGGACGTCGGGGAAGACCTCGCCGAGCGGATCCCTCCGGCCCGTCAGCCCCGCCACGCTCCCGCGGCCCCGGCGGACGAGGAAGGGCCGGAAGCCGCCCGGACGGAACTGGACGCCGCACACCCGGCCCGTGCCCTCCAGTGTGATCGAGAACAGGCCCATACCCACGCCGGCCACCTCGGCCTCCGCGGGAACCGCACCGTGCCGCTGGAAGACGATGTTCACGGAAGGGTGCGGGACGACCTGCGACAGGTAGGGCTGCTCCAGCTGCCAGTCGATCAGCCAGTAGTGCTCCACGTACGGCCGCAGCGGCGCCGCGGCCATGCGGCGCCTGAAGCGCACACGTGAGAAGAGCTCACCCGCGTCGACGATGCCCCTGGTGTCGCTGCGCGGAGTGTTCTCTCCGTACCCGGCGGCCGCGTCCCGGGAGGCGGGGCCGTCCTCGCGGTGCTCACCAGCCATGCCGCCGATCCTATGCCCGTTCTGCTGTCGCGTTTCTTCAAGCCGCGGCCCGCCCGGCCGCCCTAGCGTTCCGGACATGACGAACGAAATCTCCGCATTGCTCGAAGGGGCGGTGCAACAGGCCCGCCCGGTCGTCCACGGCGTGCGGGACGAGCAGCTGGGCGTCCCGACACCGTGCAGCGAGTACGACGTGAGCGCCCTGCTCAACCACCTCATCCACGTGGTCGTCGGCTTCCAGGCCCTCGCCGCGAGGGGCACGGCGGACTTCACCACCACCCCCGACTACCTGGACGGCGGGATGGCCGACTGGCGCACGCGCTTCGACGAGGAGAGCGCACGCCTTGTCGAGGCATGGTCGGCCCCCGGTGCGCTCGAAGGCACCTCGCAGGGCATGGGGCTGCCGCAGAGCACCGTCGGCGGAATGGTGCTCGGCGACCTGACCGTGCACGCCTGGGACCTCGCCCGCGCCACGGGCCAGGACTTCAGCCCGTACGAGCCGAGCCTCCCGGTGCTGCTGGAGGGCTGGAGGGAACTGGCGCCCATGGGGCGGAAGATGAAGGTCTTCGGCGAACCCTTCCCCGTACCCGAGAGTGCGTCTCCCTTCGACGAACTCGTCGCGCTCAGCGGCCGCGACCCGGGCTGGCGCCCTCCTGCGGCGGCCTGACCCCCCTCGCTCTCCGTCCGCCCGAGGCCCTCCGGCGGGACCGACCGGAGGGACCGCGCCGTCGCAAGGTGGTGAAATCCGCCGCGAGCGCCGGGGTTTTGCGACGGCGCCGCCCCCGCGCGTTTCCATGGCAGGGTTGAGCGGGCAGCGTGAAACGGGGGGCGACGGCAGAGGGGGAACCACCGTGATCGTGTGGCTCAACGGCGCCTTCGGCGCGGGCAAGACCACCGCGGCGAACGAACTTCTGGAACTGATCCCGGGAAGCACTCTGTGGAACCCGGCACTGATCGGCACGGGGCTCAGATGCATGCTCCCCAAGGAACGCCTCGCCCAGGTCGACGACTACCAGCAACTTCCTTCCTGGCGGCGGCTGGTGGCCGACACGGCCGCCGCGCTGCTCACCGAGGTACCAGGACCGCTGATCGTTCCCATGACGCTGCTGCGGCAGGAGTACAGGGACGAGATATTCGGCGCGCTCGCCGCCCGCCGGATTCCCGTCCGCCACGTCCTCCTCCACGCGGATGAAACGATCCTTCGGATGCGCATCGACCAGTCCGAGGACGCCGAGGGCCGGCCCGACCGCAGCTGGTGCCGAGGACAGCTGCCCGCCTACCGGGCAGCGCTGGACTGGCTCTCCGCCGACGCGCACACGGTGAACACGTCCGGTCTGACCCCACGGCAGACCGCGGAAGAGGTGGCAGGCGCACTGCGCGAGGGCGCCGGGAGTCTCGAGATCGTGCAGACGCCAGAACCCACGGCCGAAACTGTCGCCGCCGGTGTGCTGCTCTTCGACGAGCAGGACAGGGTGCTCCTCGTCGACCCGACCTACAAGCCGGGCTGGGAGTTCCCCGGTGGCGTCGTCGAACCCGGAGAGGCGCCGGCACGTGCCGGAGTACGGGAAGTCGCCGAGGAGTTGGGCCTGGAGCTGAAGACGGACCCGCGGCTGCTGGTCACGGACTGGGAGCCGCCACGGCCCCCGGGGTACGGCGGGATCCGGCTCCTCTTCGACGGCGGATGCCTCGCGGCCGCCGAGGCCGGCCGTGTGCTGCTGCCCGGGGCCGAACTGCGTGGCTGGCGCTTCGTCACCGAGACGGAGGCCGCCGAACTGCTGCCTCCCGTACGGCTGGAGAGGCTGCGCGGCGCGCTGCGCGCACGCGAGACGGGACGCCCCCTCTATCTTGAAGGCGGCGTCCCGGTCGGCGACCAGGGCGGGCGGGACGCCGCGTAGACACCGGGTACGCGCGGCGCGGCGATGTCCGGCACCGTGCGGGCGGGGGCCCTCGGAGTACCCGCCCGCACGCGGTCAGGCGTGCTGCGCGAACTCGCGGAGGAAGAGCGCCTCCGCGACGGACATCCGCTCCAGCTCCTCGGGCGAGACGCTCTCGTCGACGGCGTGGATCTGCGCGGCCGGCTCGCTCAGCCCGACGAGCAGGATCTCCGCCTGCGGATACAGCGTGGCCAGGGTGTCGCACAGCGGGATCGAGCCGCCCTGGCCGGCGATCTGCATCTCCTGCCCGTCGTACGCCACGCTGAGGGCGTCGGCCATGGCCTTGTAGGCGGGGCTCGTGGTGTCCGCGCGGAAGGGCCGGCCCTGACCCGTCCCCTCGACGGTCACCCGCGCACCCCAGGGAGTGTGCGACTCCAGGTGGCGGACGAGGAGTTGGGCCATCTTCTCCGTGTCCGCACCCGGCGGGACGCGGAGGCTGACCAAGGCCCGTGCCTTCGCCTGCACGGACGGCGTGGCACCGACGACGGGCGGGCAGTCGATGCCCAGCACCGTCACCGAGGGCTGTGCCCAGATGCGGTCCGCGACGCTGCCCGAGCCGGTCAGCCTCACACCGTCGAGCACGCGCGCGTCCTCACGGAAGTTCTGCTCCGGGTACTCCAGGCCGTCCCAGGGCGCGCACGGCTCCACTCCGTCGATGACGGTGCCGCCGTCGGCGTCGCGCAGCGAGTCCAGCAGGCGGATGAGTGCGGCGAGCGCGTCCGGGGCGGCGCCACCGAACTGCCCGGAGTGCAGATTGCCCTCCAGGGTCTCCACCGTGACCTGGAACGCGCACATGCCGCGCAGCGTCGCCGTCACCGTCGGGAGGCCGGCACGGAAGTTGCCGGTGTCGCCGATGACGATCGCGTCCGCGGCCAGCAGCTCCGGATTCGCCTCCGCGTACTGCTGAAGCCCGCCCGTGCCCTGCTCCTCAGAGCCCTCCGCGATGAACTTCACCGTCACCGGCAGTTCGCCCTCGGCACGCAGCGCGCGAAGTGCCAGCAGGTGCATGAGGATTCCGCCCTTGCAGTCGGCGGCGCCCCGTCCGTACCAGCGCCCGTCGCGCTCCGTGAGCGTGAACGGCGGTGTGCGCCAGGCGGTTTCGTCCAGCGGCGGCTGCACGTCGTAGTGGGCGTAGAGCAGCACCGTCGGGGCGCTCGCCGGGCCGGGCAGCAGACCGTAGACGGACTCGGTGCCGTCCGGGGTGCCGAACACCTCGACGTCCTCGAAGCCTTCGGCGCGCAGCGCGTCCGCGACCCAGCGCGCCGCACCCTCGCACTCGCTCCTCGGGAACTGCTCGGCATCGGCCACCGAGCGGAATGCGACGAGCTCCGCGAGCTCGGTCCGTGCACGCGGCATGAGGGAGGAGACGGCCGAAACGATGGCGGCGGAGCCGGAGCCGTTCTCGCCGCGGGCCGGGTCGACGGTCATGGAACGCTCCTTGTGGTCGCGTGGTAGCGGCGTCCCGATGCGTGGTCCCTGTGGGGCACGCGTGCAGGGAACGTGTCGTATGGGTCGTCGGTGATCCTCCCACAGCGGGGCCGGCGGACGGGCGCCGTAGGATGCCAGCGGCCACACCAAGCCGAGGTCGAGCGGAGCGGAAGCACATCGTGAGCAGCGAGGACGCAACCGGGGCAGAGGGCCGGAGCGACGCCGGGAGCGCGGAGGAGCCCCGGACAGGAGGACTCACGGGACCTCCGAGCGGGGGCAGTTCGCACGCGTCCCACCGAGCCGAGGACGCCCGTGATGCCACTGGTGCCCGTGATGCCGGCGCCGATGCCCCGGAGGGCGCCGGCGGAGCCGATCACTCTCGCGGAGCCGAACACGCCCACGGTGCCGAGGACTTCGCCGCTGTCGGAGATCCCGTGCCTGCTCCGGGCGGGGACGACCTGCTCGACGACGAGTCCGAGGACGACGAGGTCTGGGACGTGGTGGTCGTCGGCGCGGGGCCGGCCGGTGCCTCGGCGGCGTACGCGGCCGCAGTCGCCGGACGCCGGGTGCTGCTGCTCGAAAAGGCCGAGCTGCCCCGCTACAAGACCTGCGGCGGCGGAATCATCGGTCCGTCGCGCGACGCTCTGCCGCCCGGGTTCGACCTGCCCTTCCGCGACCGTGTGCACGCGGTGACCTTCTCCCTCAACGGCAAGCTCTCCCGTACGAGGCGCTCCCGGCACATGCTCTTCGGGCTGGTGAACCGCTCCGAACTGGACGAGTCGCTCGTCGATCACGCGGTCAAGGCGGGCGCCCGGGTGCGTACGGGCGTGACCGTGACCAGGGTCGAACAGCACGGCCCCTCCGTGCCGGACCGCCGCTCTGTCGCCGTGGTGCTCTCCGGGGACGGGCGCCCCGTGCTCGCCCGCGCGGTCGTCGGGGCCGACGGCAGCGCGAGCCGCATAGGGGCCCATGTCGGCGTGAAGATGGACCAGGTGGACCTCGGGCTGGAGGTGGAGATCCCGGTTCCGCGGAGCGTCGCCGAGGACTGGGCGGGGCGCGTACTCGTCGACTGGGGCCCGCTGCCCGGCAGTTACGGCTGGGTCTTCCCCAAGGGCGACACGCTGACGGTCGGTGTCATCTCGGCACGCGGTGAAGGAGCCGCCACCAAGCGCTACTTGGAGGACTTCATCGGCCGGCTCGGTCTGGCCGGCTTCGAACCGAGCATCTCCTCGGGCCACTTGACCCGCTGCCGCGCCGAGGACTCACCGCTCTCCCGGGGCAGGGTGCTGGTCTGCGGCGACGCGGCCGGGCTGCTGGAGCCATGGACGCGGGAGGGCATCTCCTTCGCGCTGCGCTCCGGCCGGCTGGCGGGGGAGTGGGCAGTGCGCGTGGCGGAGGCCCACGACGCGGTGGACGCCCGGCAGCAGGCGCTCAACTACGCCTTCGCCGTCAAGGCCGGCATGGGGCTGGAGATGGGCGTCGGACGGCGCATGCTCAACGTCTTCTCGCGCCGTCCGGGCCTGCTCCATGCGGCCCTCAGCAGCTTCCGTCCGGCCTGGAACGTCTTCGCACAGTTCACGCGGGGAGCGACCTCGTTGGCCCTCGTCGTACAGCGGCCGATGGCACGGCGCGCCCTGAACGCGCTCGACCGGCGGTAGCGCCTGCCCGGCGGGCCGCACGCAAGCCCTGCCGGGCGTCCCGTTCGGCGCTCGGGCGCGGCTCGAGGAGCGGCAGTCCCTCCGGGCCGGCTGGCAGCCTGCCAACGCTGCCAGTGTCCTCAGGGCCGTCAACTGCCGTCGGTGGCAGCCCTGTTCCTCTAGGAGTCCCCGCCGCCCTTCGAGTCCTGGGAGCTGTCGCTCGCCGTGGACGGCGGAGCCGTGCTGGTGATCCGGAAGACGGGATATTTGCGCGCGGCGGCCAGCAGTTCGGCGTCGGTGGACTTCGCGTCCAGTCCCTTGAAGAACGCGCCGACCTCCCAGCCCCACTTCTTCAGATAGGCGCGCAGGATCTCGGGCTTGTCCGCGTCGGCCAGCTCGGTCGCGCGGAAGTGCTCGACGTGACCGCGCTTGTGCAGTTCGCCTCCGCCGGCGGCCCGCATGTTGTGCGTCCACTGGACGTGGCCGCGGGGGGCGACCAGGTAGCGCTCGCCGCCGTACGGGAGCGGGTTGACGGGAGTGTGGCGCCACTCCCCGCTCTTGCGGCCCCGTACGGCGAGGACGCGCGCTCCGGCGATCGTGACGCCGTGCCGGGCCAGCCAGGAGACGGTGGGGTTGAGAACGCGGCGGGTGAGCCGGTCGGGTCTGATGACGTGCGTGGCGGTCATGGCCTGTGTTCCTTCCCGGAAGGGTGAGCGGTTCTCTCTCGTGAGAGCACTGCTCTCCAATAAGAGCAGTGTTACACGACTCGCGCGCGAAAGCCAGAGCAGTGCTCTCGATATTGGTCAGTGCTCCAATAAGCTGGCAGACTGCACCCATGACCAGGATCGAGGGCGTCCGGGAGCGGGCACGCGGCGAGATCACCGCCGCCATCAAGGACGAGGCACGCCGACAGCTCGCCGCAGAAGGTGCGGCCAAGCTCTCCCTGCGCGCGGTCGCGCGGAGTCTCGGCATGGTCTCCTCGGCCCTGTACCGCTACTTCCCGGGGCGCGACGACCTGCTCACCGCCCTGATCACCGACTCCTACGACTCACTCGGCGACGCCGCCGAGACAGCACTCAGGGAGTCCGCCGCGCAGGCCGACTCGTACATCGCCCGCTGGCAGGCCGTCTGCCGCGCCCACCGGGCATGGGCCCTCTCCCATCCGCACGAGTACGCCCTCATCTACGGGTCGCCCGTACCGGGCTACGCCGCCCCTGCCTCGACGACCGTCGCCGCGACACGCGTGGCCCGCCCCCTGGTCACCGTCGCCGCGGACGCGTACGCCGCCCGCGCACTGCGTGTGCCCGGTACTGCCGGGACCGGGCGGCAGGGCCCGGATCCCGCCGCGCCGGGCGTATCCGCCGCCCCGGGGCCCGTCCTGGACGACGCCCGCGAGCTGGCGGAACGCCTCGAGGTCGATCTGCCCGCCGAGGTCGTTGCCGAACTCGTCGCCGCCTGGGCGCAGTTGGCCGGGCTGGTGAGCTTCGAGCTCTTCGGGCAGTTCGAAAACGTTGTCGCGGCCCGGGAGAGGTTCTTCGATCACGCCGTCGTCTCGCTGGCCCGCAACGTGGGCCTCGCCTGAGCCGGTACCGCGGACCCTGCCCCGGCTCACCGGACCGCACCTCCCCAGGGCGGCCAGGTTCCCGGCTACTCCCAGGGGAGTAGCCACGATGCCCGCCGCGGGCTGACTCCGTGGCCGCCCCGCGCGGCTAGCGTTGCGGACACGGACCCCCGCCCGCACCCGCAGCGCCGGACCTCCGGCTCCTGCCGGCCGCTCGCCGGCCCGCTACGGGAGCTGCCCCGCCGTCTCCGCCGGTGCATCGGCGGAGCGTCCGACGGCGTCGCGGGCGGCACGGCACCGGATCCGCACCGGCCCACCGCTGCCACTGCACCGCCCTGGGGGCCGCCCTGGTGGCGCGGCCCCTGGCAGGTTCTGCCGCGCGTCACCTGCCGTGGCTGACGTCGCTGGCAGTGCTCATCATCCGGCAGGCCGGCTCGCCACGGGGCCGCTGCCAACCAGGAAGGTCTGCGGACCCCGCTCGACGTCTACGCCCCGCTGCTGCTGACGGTGGGTCCGCTGTTGCTGCTCGTGCGCTACCGCCATTCCCGCACCGCCGTGTTCGGCACCGCGGCGGCAACGATCATCTACCTCGGCGCCGGATATCCCTATGGGCCCGTGTTCGTCTCGGTGGCCGTCGCCGCCTTCGCCGCAGTCGTCGCGGGCCACCGGTACGCGGCCGTCGCTGCGCTGGGCCTGGTGTGGGCGGGGCATCTGCTCACGGGTTACGCGCTGCGGGAGTGGCTGCCGCCCGCGAACGACCAGCAGCCGGGCTGGCGGTCCGAACTCCTCGTCGCCGCCTGGATCGCGGCCGTTCACGCCGCGGCCGAACTCGCCCGCACGCGGCGTCAGGAGTGGGCGCGGCGCCGCGCCGCGGAGGAGGAGGCCGAGCGCCGCCGCGTGAACGAGGAGCGGCTGCGCATCGCACGCGAACTGCACGACGTGCTCGCGCACAGCATCTCGGTCATCAACGTCCAGGCGGGCGGAGGGCTTGCGCTCCTCGACTCCGACCCCGCGCAGGCCCGCACCGCTCTGACCACCATCAAGAGTGCGAGCAAGGAGGCGCTGGGAGAGGTGCGTCAGGTGCTGGACACGCTGCGCGCCCCCGGCGCCGCCCCGCGCGCGCCCGCGCCCGGCCTCGCCCGCCTGCCGGATCTGACGGCACAGGCCGCGGACGCCGGGCTCCGCGTGACCGTCGAGACGGACGGCGAGGCGAGACCCCTGCCGCCCGGCGCCGACCTCGCGGCCTTCCGCATCGTCCAGGAGGCCCTCACCAACGTCATACGGCACTCCGGCTCCCGCACCGCACATGTGCGGCTGCGCTACGGCCCGGCCGAACTCCGCGTTGACGTCGATGACGAGGGCCCGGCGTCCGAGAGCGGCACCGCGTCCACCACCGGCGGCAACGGCCTGGTCGGGATGCGCGAGCGGGCCGCGGCGCTCGGTGGCAGCGCCGCGGCGGGCCCACGCGATGACGGCGGATTCCGTGTCACCGCCCGACTGCCACTGACAGCCGGCGGTCACGTGACGCCGCCACCAGCGAAGGATTCACCGTGATCCGCGTCCTGCTCGCCGACGACCAGTCGCTGGTACGCGCGGGCTTCCGCGCCCTTCTCGACGCCCAGCCCGGCATCGAGGTGGCCGGAGAGGCGGCCGACGGCGAGGACGCCCTGCGCCTGGTGCGCCAACTCCGCCCGGATCTCGTCCTGATGGACATCAGGCTGCCCGTGCTCGACGGACTCGCCGCCACGCGGATCATCACCGGGGACCCCGAACTGACCGACGTGAAGGTCGTCATGCTGACCACCTTCGAACTGGACGAGTACGTCTTCGAGGCGATCCGCTCCGGCGCCTCAGGCTTCCTCGTCAAGGACACCGAACCCGAGGAACTGGTGCGCGCCGCGCGCGCCGTCGTCGACGGCGACGCGCTCCTGTCACCCGGCGTCACCCGGCGGCTGATCCCCGAGTTCGCCGCCCGTTCCAAGGAGCCCGCCGAGGCCGCCGCGCTCGCCGAACTCACCGAGCGCGAGCGGGAGGTGATGGCGCTCGTCGGCATCGGCCTGTCCAACGAGGAGATCGCCGGACGCCTCGTCGTCTCACCGCTGACCGCCAAGACGCATGTGAGCCGCGCGATGGTCAAGCTCGGCGTTCGCGACCGCGCCCAACTGGTCGTGCTGGCCTACGAGTCGGGGCTGGTGCGCCCAGGCTGGCTCGGCTGAGGGCCGGCGGCACCGGCGCCTTCCCCGTCGTCCGGCCCGGCTGCCTCTTCCACGTACTCGCCCGTGGGGTCGGGGAGTTCCGCACCGTCCTCGTCCTCCGTGTCCGTGGCCAACTGGCCCGACGGGGCACGCATCAGTACGTACAGCACGCGTCCGACGAAGACGGTCGCGGAGGTGCTCCCGGCGAGCATCAGCAAGGTGTGCCCGGCCGATGGGGAGAGCGGCCTGAGGCTGCTGACCAACGCCATGAGCCCGACGAACGCGAGCAAGCACAGCCCGGCCATCACGAGCGCCGTCAGCAGCGCGAAGCCGATCTCCACTGTCTGGGCGTCCCGTTCGGCCTGTGTCCGTGGACCCCTCATCGCTTTCCCCCTCTTGCCCATCTCCCTCCCGGCGGCCGGTCCTCCGCCGGGGTCCGGGGTGTGAGCCCCCTGACGAAGTTCCCTTCCCGGTACGTGCATACGCACACGCGTTCCGGTCCGCGGGTGGTTCCGGGACGAGCGCGAAGCAGTCATGTATGCGCTTCCAACAATTCGGGCCTGCATCCTTTTCGTCCCTTGACCGCCCATGGTCCGGCGGATTGACTTCCCTCCGTCAAGATCCATGTGGGCAGTCGTCAGGCACGTCGAAGGAGACCCGAGTGGCCGGAATCTTCAGCCGTCGCAGCGTGTTCAGGGCATCAGCGGGGGCTGCGGTCCTCGCCTCGGCGACGTCCCTTCCGGCGCTGTCGGCCACCCCGGCCGCCGCCGCTCCGGCAGCCCGGTCAGCGGCGCAGGGCGCCGCGACCCGCTCCGTGCGCCGCGCAACTGCCGCCAAACGCAAGCGTGTCGACGCCAGGACCGAGCGGCGCGTGCGGAAGCTGCTGGAACGCATGACCGTCGAGGAGAAGTTCGGGCAGCTGCAGCAGCTGACCTGGAACCCGGACACCGGCCCGGGGGAGGGCCAGAACGAGAAGGCCCGCGAGGCCGCCGCCGAGGGCCGGCTTGGTTCCGTCCTCAACATCACCGGCGCCAAGGAGTGCAACGAACTCCAGCGCTTCGCCGTGGAGGAGTCACGGCTCGGCATTCCGCTGGTCTTCGGACTCGACGTCATCCACGGCTTCCTGACGACCTTCCCCGTCCCCCTGGCGCAGGGTGCGTCCTTCGACCCCGACGTGGTGACCACCGACGCCGAGGTGAGCGCCCGTGAGGCCGCGTCGTGGGGCGTGCACTGGACGTTCGCGCCGATGGCGGACGTCAGCCGTGAGCCGCGCTGGGGCCGCGTCGCCGAGGGCAGCGGTGAAGACCCGTATCTGACGGCTGAGTTGACCGCGGCGAAGGTGCGCGGCTATCAGGGCGAGGACTACTCGGGAGAGGGCCGGATCGCCGCGTGCGCCAAGCACTTCGTGGGCTACGGCTTCCCCGAGGGCGGCCGGGACTACAACACGGTGGACATCTCCGAGAGGCGGCTGCGGGACATCGCTCTGCCGCCGTTCAAGGCTGCCGTCGATGCGGGCGTGGCCACGCTGATGGCCTCCTTCAACACCGTCAACGGAGTGCCGGCGCATGCCAATCGGCACACCCTGACCGGCATCCTCCACGAGGAGTTCGGCTTCGACGGGTTCGTGGTCGGCGACTACAACGGGGTGCAGGAGCTGATCCCGCACGGGGTCGCCGCCGACGACGCGGATGCCGCGGCTCTCGCCCTGGGCGCGGGAGTCGACATGGAGATGGTCAGCACGACCTACGCCGACAACGGCGAGGAACTGCTGAAGTCCGGGCGCATCGAGCAGCAGCGGCTGGACGATGCCGTCACACGCATTCTCCGCATCAAGGTGCGACTCGGCCTCTTCGAGAACCCCTACACCGACGAGGACGGGGAGATCGCCAAGCCGACCAAGGAGACGCGCAAGCACGCCCGCGAGGCCGCGGCCCGCTGCGCCGTGCTGCTGAAGAACGACGACCACACGCTCCCGCTGGGCAAGGACACCTCGTCGATCGCCGTGATCGGCCCCCTCGGTGACGACACGCAGGAGCTGCACGGCACTTGGGCCGGGCCGGGGGCGGGGAGGTTCCCGGCCGTCTCTGTGCTGGAGGGCGTGAAGAAGGCCGCGCCCGACGCCAAGGTGACCTTCGCCCGCGGATGCGACGTCACCGGCTCGGACACCGGTGGTTTCAAGGAGGCCGAGGCGGCGGCCCGGGCCGCGGACGCCGTCGTCGTGGTCGTCGGTGAGAAGGCGAGCCACAGCGGAGAGGCCGCGTCCCGAAGTGACATCACGCTCCCCGGCGTCCAGGAGGAGCTGATCCGGCGGGTGGCCGGGGCCGGCAAGCCGTTCGTCGTCGTGGTCCTCGCGGGACGGCCGCTGGTGCTGTCCGGCGTCGTCGAGCACGCACCCGCGATCCTCGAGGGCTGGCATCCCGGCCTGGAGGGCGGCAACGCCGTCGCGGACGTGCTCTTCGGCAAGGTCAACCCCGGAGGCAAGCTGCCGGCCACCTTCCCCCGCGCCGTGGGAGCGATCGCCGAGTACTGCGCGCACGAGAACACCGGCCGTCCCTACGACGCGGACAACAAGTACACCTCCAAGTACCTCGACCTGGAGCACGGTCCGCTCTTCCCCTTCGGGCACGGACTGAGCTACACCACGTTCGCCTGCTCACAGCTGCGGCTGAGCGAGAAGAGCGTCAGCGCGCAGGCCGTACGGGACGGCGGGGCAAAGGTCCGCGCGACGGTGAAGGTCGAGAACACCGGCCGCCGCGCCGGTGACGAGGTCGTGCAGCTCTACGTCCACGACAGGGTTGCCAGCCTGGCCCAGCCCGTGCGGAGGCTGCGCGGCTTCGAGAGGGTCACGCTCGAAGCCGGCGAGAGCCGTACGGTCTCCTTCGATCTCGGCGCCGACGACCTCGGGTTCCACACCAACGACCCGAAGGGTGAACTCCTCGTCGAGCCGGGCGAGTTCGGGATCTACGCGGGCGGCAGTTCGGAGGCGGAGCAGAACACCACGCTCACGCTCACCTGAGGGTGTCCGTGACCGCGCCGGAGGGGCAGACGCCTCTCGTGTCATTCCCCTCCGGCATCCGGCGTGGTGTCCGCGCACCGGGCCACGACTGCGGCGACCACTGCGAGCGCCGCGACGGTGGTGAGGGCTGCTGTCAGCGAGAACCACTCGGCCAGGAACCCGATGGCGACGGGACCGATCAGCATCCCGCCGTAGCCGAGGGTGGATGCCGCGGCAACACCGCCCGGTCCCGCGAGAGCTCCCGCCCGGGCGACCGCCACGGGGAAGAGGTTGGCCAGTCCCAGCCCGGTGATCACGAAGCCGGTGAGGACGAGCCAGACCTCCGGCGCCAGCGCCCCCAGCAGCATGCCGGCGCCGGCGGTGATCCCGCCCGCCGTCAACAGGCGGGTCCGGCCGAGGCGTTCGAGCATCCACGTCCCGGTGAGGCGGCCCGCGGTCATGGCGAGCGCGAAGACCGAGTAGCCGGCGGCGGCCGTGCCCGGACCGGCGTCCAGGTCCTCCGTGAGGTGCAGGGCGCTCCAGTCGGCGAGCGCGCCTTCCCCGTAGGCGGTGCACAGCGCGATCAGCCCGAGGACGACGACGAGCCGCCGCGTACGGCCGGTCATCCGGCGGGAGTCCTTGCCGTCCGCGTCCTTCGGGCCGGTGGACGTCGGCGCCCCCTCGGCGGCGAAGGGAGCGCGGTGCGCGAGCAGTACCCGCCCGGCCAGGGCCGTGACCAGCAGCCCGACGGCGGCGAGGATCAGCAGGTGACGGGTCGGTGTCAGCTGACCCGCCACCAGCCCGCCCACGCCCGCACCGGCCATTCCCCCGAGACTGAACGCGGCGTGGAATCCGGGCATGACGGGGCGTCCCAGTGCGGCGATCAGATCGACGGCCGCGGCGTTCATCGCAACGTTCAGACCGCCGTAGGCTGCACCGAACACGAGCAGGACGAGACCGAGGGACAGGGCGGAGTGGGTCAGCGGCGGCAGTGCGGCACTGAGCGAGAACAGCGCTCCCGACACGACGGTGACGGCGTGGTTGCCGAAGCGGTGGCACAGTCGTCCGGTGAGCATCATCGTGATCACGCCGCCCGCGGAGACTCCCAGGAGCGCCAGCCCGAGCGCGCCGGGGGAGGCGCCCGTCTGTGCCTTGACGGCGGGGATGCGTACCACCCAGCCGGCGAAGACGAAGCCGTCGAGCGCGAAGAAGACCGTGATCGCGATGCGGAGACGGCGCAGGCCGGGGCGCGGGGGGGCGGCGTCGCCGTGACCGCCGGGCCGCGTTGCTCCGGCAAGCGCCGACCGTATTTTGTTCAGTGTCGGCACAAAGCGAGAATAGAGGTGTGACCCCGACGCGTACAAGCAAATTGGAGCGAGGCCGAGGCGCTCTCGGTCCGGCACTGGAAATCGTCCACACCGGCAGGGCGCCCACGCGTGCCGCGCTCACCGCCGAACTCGGCGTGACACGGGCCACCGCGGGAGCCGTCGCCGCCGAGCTGGAGTCACTCGGCCTGATCACGGTCGACTCCCGGCCGGGTGCGGCCTCCGGGACACAGGGACGCCCCTCGCACCGGCTCGCGGTCGACCCCGAGGGCCCCGTCGTGCTGGCCGCACAGGTGCACGCCGACGGATTCCGGGCCGCGCTCGTCGGACTCGGGGGCCGGATCGTCGCCACGGCACCGGGCTGCGGGACGGTGGCGGCGGACCCGGCGCAGATCCTCGGCGAGGTCGTCGACGCGGGCGCCCGCCTCCTGGAGAGCACCGGGCGCCGCTGCGTCGGAGCGGGCCTGGCCGTTCCCTCCGCCGTCGCCGAACCGGAGGGGACGGCGATCAACCCGCTGCACCTCGCCTGGGAAGTCGGCGCCCCGGTACGGGAGATCTTCACCCGCGCGCTGGAGGAGGCGCGCATCGGTGGTCCTCCCGGCGACGCCACCGCGACCGGCTTCGCCGCCAACGACATCAACCTCGCCGCCCTCGCCGAACACCGGCACGGCGCCGGCCGCGGGGCGCAGCATCTGCTCGTCGTGGGCACGGGGCACCGAGGCGTCGGCGGCGCGCTCGTTCTGGACGGGCGCCTGCACACGGGGAGTTCGGGCCTCGCACTGGAGGTCGGGCATCTGACCGTCGACCCCGACGGGCGCCCCTGCCACTGCGGCAGCCGCGGCTGCCTGGACGTCGAGACGGACCCGCTTGCCTTCGTGGAGGCAGCCGGGCGCGAACCCGGCCCCGAGGTCTCCCTCCTGGAGCGCTCCCAGCAGATGATCAACACCGAGTACGACAATGACCCCGCCGTGCGGACGGCGGTCGAGACGCTCATCGACCGGCTGGGGCTGGGCCTCGCCGGACTCGTCAACATCCTGAATCCGGACCGGATCATCCTCGGCGGTCTGCACCGCACACTTCTGGAGACCGACGGCGAACGCCTGCGCGCGGTGATCGCCGACCGCAGTCTGTGGGGCAGAAGCGGAAGCGTGCCGGTGCTGCCCAGCTCACTGGAGCACAACAGCCTCGTGGGCGCCGCCGAACTGGCGTGGCAGCCCGTTCTCGACGACCCGCTGGGGGCACTGACAGGATGACGACGGTGCAGATCAGAGCCGCCGCCGAAAGGGATCTGAGGCGTCTTCAGCAGATCGAGACGGCAGCAGGAGGCCTCTTCCGTGAACTCGGCATGGACCGGGTCGCCGACGACGTCCCGCCGCCGCTCCCCGCGCTGCGCCGCTACGCGCACTCCGGCGGGCTGTGGGTCGCGGTGGACGACAGTCAGGACGGGGCGGCTCCCGAGGACGAGCCGGTGGCCTACGTGATGACCGAACTCGTCGACGGCAACGTCCACATCGAGCAGGTGTCGGTCCATCCCCGCAGTGCGCACCGCCGCATAGGACGGGCGCTGATCGACCACGTGGCCCGCAAGGCGGAGGCCGCCGGGGTGCCCGCCCTGACCCTGTGCACCTTCGCCGATGTGCCGTGGAACGCCCCCTACTACGAGCGTTGCGGCTTCCGCGTGCTGGCCGGGTACGAACTGACACCGGGGCTGCACAGCATCCGGGCGGAGGAGGCGCGGGCTGGGCTCGACCACTGGCCCCGCGTGTGCATGCGACGCGAACTGGGCGCGGTCTGACGGCTGTTCGGGGCGGGCAGGCACCGGTGGGGGAGACGTCCGCCGTCCGTGCCAGGACGTCGTCAGTTCGTGGCCCGCGGCGCGCACCCGCGCCGGGGGCCGTAGCCTCAGCACGTGACGTCATCCAGCATCGCCGCGAGCCGCTACGTCAGCCTCACCACCTTCAAGCGCGACGGGACACCCGTCGCCACCCCGGTCTGGGCCGTCGAGGACGGCGGTGAACTCCTCGTGTGGACCCGCGACGACAGCGGCAAGGTCAAGCGGGTGCGCAACGGCGCCCGCGTCACCGTCACCCCGTGCGACGCCCGCGGCCGTACGACCGAGGGCGCAGAGCCCGCCGAGGGCACCGCGAGGCTGATGACGGAGGAGGGCGGCCTGGACCGGGTGCGCAGGGCGATGACCCGCAAGTACGGCTGGCAGTTCCGTGTCACCGACTCCGGCGGAGCGCTGCTCAGGCTCGGCAAGCGCCCCCACGTCGGGATCGCCGTCACGCTCTGACGCCGCACAGCCGTCGCCCGGCGGCGCCCCGCACCCGCCGGGAGCAGCCGCACGGGCCGCCGGCACTCCCCGGGAGGTTGGGGAGGGGCGGCTGGCCGTACGACGACGCGGACCCCCTGCCACAGCGACTCTCGGTAGCGAAGGAACAGAGAGCGCAAACGCTTCGCGACCAGGGGAGGGGACAGCAAGGAGCAGGGCCGGGGCAAGCACCAAGCCCGCCAGTACTTGATCTTGGTATCCGGTTTGCCGGCGACCGGGCCGAAGCGCCTCGACGCTTCACCGGCGCTGGTTCCCCCACACCGGTTCCGCTCCGGTCCTGAACCGTGAGCAGCTCAGCCGATGCCCGTGCGCCGTACCGGGCTTCGGCGTGAAGAACCGGAGCCCGGTGGGGCAGAGAAGACAGGTGCTCGGAGTCCCAGGGGGCCATCGGACGAGCGCTCGGAGCGTCACGTCCCAAGTAGCAGGTGGAGGCGCTCGGTGGGGTTGTGAAGGGTTTCCTGCCGCCTGGTACGGGAGCAACGGCGGTCTGGGTGTCCCGGGGCGGGCCGCGTCGCCACGTGCCGGTGATGGACGACCAGGACCTGGTGCCGGACCGGTCCGTCCGAACTGATGCCGACGAGGCCAAGTGCCAGGTCCAAGTCAGCCACTTCAGGCTCCGCGGGCACGGCCCCTGAACTGCATGTCAGAGCAAGGGCATTGCAGTATCAGGCCGACTCGCGCACCACGAGCTCCGTCGGCAGGGTGACCTGCTGCCGTTGCACTCCGTGCAGAGTGGCGTCGGTGAGGAAGCGGGCCATTGTCCGGCCCAGTTCCTCCACCGGCTGACGCACTGTCGTCAGGGGCGGGTTGGTGTGGCGGGCCAGGACGGAATCCTCGAATCCGACGACGGCGACATCACCGGGAACCTGGCGTTGATGCCGACGCAGTTCCTCCAGGGCGCCGGCTGCCATGAGGTCGGAAGCGGCGAAGACGGCGTCCAGATCCGGAGCACGTTCAAGAAGCAAACGCATAGCACTGCTGCCGCTCTCCTCCGTGAAATCACCCAGCTCGACGAGGAGTTCGTCCGCGGGCACCCCCGCCTCCTCATGGGCGACGCGCCAGCCGGCGAGTCGACTGCGACCGACGTCCATGTCCAGCGGCCCGGTGATCGTGGCGATCCTTCTCCTGCCGCGGTGCAGCAGGTAACGGACTGCCGCGGCGGAGCCTCCCGCGTTGTCGGAGTCCACGTAACTCAGTTGCTCATCCGCGTCACGTCGGCCGGCCAGCACGGTGGGAAGCCCGATCTCCTCCAGCATGCCCGGCAGCCCGTCGTCGGCATGCACGGAGACGAGGAGGATCCCGTCCACGCGGCGCCCTGTCACCGATTCGATCAGCTGGTCGCGCTCTGCCCGGTCACGGACCAGCATCAGCTGGAGCTGGGTCCGGCTCTCCGCGAGGGCGCCGCTGACACCGCGGATCAGCGCGGCGAAGAACGGTTCCGAACCGAGTCGGCTCTCCGATTCCGGGATCACCAGGGCGACTGCGTTGGTGCGGCTGGTCACCAAGCCGCGGGCGACCGAGTTGGGAACGTAGTTCAGTTCCTTGATCGCCGCCAGAACCCTGGATCGCACGTCGGCACTGACCAGATCCGAGCCATTGACCACACGTGACACCGTGGTCCGGCCCACACCTGCCCGCGCCGCGACCGTCTTGATCGTTGGGCGGCGATTCTCGGTCATGTACTCCCCTCCCTGCCTCCGCGGCAGCAGCCGCGAACGTGACCAGGGACGATACTGGCAGACGCTCCTGTCGATGAGCCCTCGTTCACGTAGGAAAACGAACGCAGGATGTCCGAAGAAGCCGGAAAGTTGCTTTCAACTCATTGACAGGTGATTGCCCTTCCATGAGTCTTCACGCATCGGTGGGAACGTGCCCACTCCAGTGGGTACGTTCCCATCCCTTTCAGGGTCGCTGCAGTCATCGCAGGCAGAACTCGTGACTCCGATGTGTCAGCGTCCGTCGCTAGGAGGAGACCCATGGGCACTCTCGGTTCATTGCGCAGGACGGCGGTGGCGACAGTCGCGGCCGTCGGCGCGCTGACACTCGTCATAGGTTGCGGCAGCGGTGACCACTCGGTCACGGGAGGCAGCAAGAAGGACGGCAAGGTCACCATCACCATGGGCCTCTTCGGTGTGATGGGCATCAAGGAGACGGGCCTTCTCGAGAAGTACGAGAAGGAGCACCCCGACGTCGACATCAAGGCCGAGATCGCCGGCGACGAGCAGACTTACTACACGGCGCTGCAGACCAGGCTTGCCGCCGGGGACGGCCTGAAGGACATCCAGGGCATCGAGGTCGGCAGGGCCAAGGAGATCGTCGATACCCAGTCGGACAAGTTCGCGGACTTCGCCGGCACGGCGGGCATCAAGCACTTCCTGCCATGGAAGGAATCTCAGATCACCACCGCGAACGGCAAGGTGCTGGGCCTGGGCACCGACATCGGCCCGATGGCCATCTGCTATCGCAAGGATTACTTCGAGAAGGCCGGCCTGCCGACCGACCGAGAAGCGGTGGGTGAGCTGTGGGCGGGTGACTGGAAGAAGTACGTCGAGGTCGGCCGCACCTTCAAGAAGGACTACAAGGGCGGCGACGTCGCCTACATGGACGCGGCCAGCGGACTGTTCAATGCGATGGTCTACGGCCACTCCCGGCAGTACTACGACAAAAAGGGCGACCTGATCTACGACAGGAACCCGGTTGTCAAGGAAGCCTGGAACCTTGCCTCCGATGTCGGAGAGGACAACCTGACCGCCAAGCTCCGCCAGTTCCAGCCGGGCTGGGACCCGGGGCTGGCCAACGGCACGTTCGCGACTGCGGTGTGCCCGGCCTGGATGCTCAGCCACATCAGCGAGAAGGCCGGTGAGAAGAACAAGGGCAAGTGGGACGTCGCCAAGGCACCCATGGGTGCCAACTGGGGCGGATCTTTCCTCGGTGTGATCGAAAAGAGCCCGGTGAAGGCGGAAGCCCAGAAGCTCGTGGCGTGGCTGACCGCGGCGGAGCAACAGGCCCACATCTTCAAGGAGATCGGCCCCATCCCGTCCTCGCGGGAAGCGCTGGACCGCGACGATGTGAAGAACACGAAGTCGGAGTACTTCAACAACGCGCCGATCGGCCAGATCTTCGGTGACGCCGCCCAGGAGATCCCGGACGAGCAGGTCCTGGGACGCAAGGACGGCACGATCAAGGACACCTTCACCCAGGGTCTGGCACTTGTCGAGCAGGGCACCTCGCCTGACAAGGCGTGGAAGACGACCTCGGAGCGCATCGAGAAGGCCGTCGGCTGACCCGATGTCTCCTGCAGCGGCCTGGGCCCGTCGGCGTTCCGCCGACGGGCCCGGACTCGGCCTCACCCATCAGCTCTCAGGAAGGAAGTCCGGTGGCCACGTCTATCACCAAGGCCCTGGCCGGCGAGGAGCCTCCGGGACCGTCTCCCAAGACGGGCGGCGACGGCACCGGTCGGCGCCGGCGCGGCGCACTGGTTCACCGGGCGGACCTCAAGGGCGCGCCATACGCGTTCGTCGCGCCGTTCTTCGTCGTCTTCGCCGCGTTCAGTTTTTACCCGCTCATCTATACGGTGTGGATCTCCCTGCACAGGGTGGAACTCGCCACCCTCGACGTCATGCAGTGGGTGGCGTTCGACAACTACGTCGATCTCTGGAGCGACGAACGCTTCTGGAACGCACTGTCGAACACCGTCACCATCGGCATCATCTCCACGGTGCCGCAGCTGCTGATGGCGCTCTGCTTGGCCCATCTGCTCAACTACCGCATGCGCGCGTCGCTGTTCTTCCGCGTCGCCTCGCTGGTCCCTTACGCCACGTCGGTGGCCGCCGCGGCACTCGTGTTCACCATGATCTTCGAGCGGGATTTCGGCATGATCAACTGGGCGCTCGGCTTTGTCGGTATCGACCCGCTGAACTGGGAGACCGGCAAGTGGCCCGCGCAGGCTGCCATTTCGACGATCGTGATCTGGCGCTGGACCGGCTACAACGCGCTGCTGTACCTGGCCGCCATGCAGGCCATCCCCGCCGAGCGGTACGAGGCCGCCTCCATCGATGGGGCGTCGCGGTGGAAGCAGTTCATCCACGTGACCGCTCCCGGGATCCGCTCCACGATCGTCTTCACCATCGTGCTCTCCACGATCGGCGCCACCCAACTCTTCGGTGAGCCACTCATCTTCGGCCAGGGACCGAACGGCGTCACCGGCGGAGCGGACAACCAGTACCAGACACTCGGCCTGCTGCTGTACGAGGAGGGCTGGAAGAACTACCAGATGGGCCGCGCGGCAACGGTCGCCTGGGCGATGTGCCTCATTCTCATCCTCGTCTTCGTCATGCAGCGGCTGTTCACGCGCCTGCGCAAACGGGACGTCCTGAACTGGAGTCGCCATGACCACCGATAGCCTCCCGGTGCGGCCGGCCACCCCGATTCGGACCCCCTCCGGTTCGCCAGGCCGCGGCAGCAGCCGGCTGCTGCGGCAGCGCGCCGGCCGCCAGCACCACGCCGGCCCGCTCGCCTACGTCCTTCTCGTCATCATGGCGATTCTGTCGATCTTCCCGCTGTACTGGACGATGGTGGCGGCGTCCACGGACAACACCCGTGTCAGTCAGACTCCGCCGCCGTTCCTGCCCGGCCCCAACCTGTTCGGCAATCTCGCCCGCGCCTGGGACGAGGCGGCCATGGGCAAGGCCATGATCAACAGCCTGATCGTGGCCGAGGTGGTCGCGCTGTCCACGGTGATGTTCGCGACCCTCGCGGGCTTCGCCTTCGCCAAGCTGCGGTTCAAGGGGCGCAACATCCTTCTGATGCTGGTGATCGGCACCATGATGGTGCCGCCCCAACTCGGCGTCGTACCGCTGTTCATGATGATGTCCGAACTCGGGCTGGCACAGCAGCTGCCCGCCGTCATCTTCCCCACGCTGGTGAGCGCGGTCGGGGTGTTCTTCATGCGGCAGTACCTCTCGGAGGCGTTGCCGGACGAGCTGGTCGAGGCCGGGCGCGTCGACGGAGCGCACTCGCTGCGCGTCTTCTGGAGCATCGTGCTTCCGGTGGCGCGGCCCGCGATGGCGGTCCTGTTCATGATCACGTTCGTGCACGCCTGGAACGACTTCTTCTGGCCCTTCGTGGTCCTCGACATGACCAACCCCACCGTCCCCGTCGCCCTCACCCAGCTCAGTGCCGGCTACGTCCGCGATCAGTCACTCATCATGGCGGGTGCGCTGCTCGGCACGCTCCCGCTGCTGGCGATGTTCATCGTCTTCGGCCGCCAGATTGTCAGCGGCATCATGGCCGGCGCCGTCAAGGGCTGACCCCAAGCACCGGCCCGGCTCGAGGCCCCGCCGGCTCTTCCTGTACCTGTGTCGTTCGCGAGCCCGTGAACGACCCCGTCTTCGAGAGGACCCACGTGGTCACCGCACAGCAGCCCGAATCCACCCCGGACACCGCACGCGTCTTTCCCGAGGGCTTCATCTGGGGCTCCGCGACGGCTTCCTACCAGGTCGAGGGAGCCGCCACCGAGAACGGCCGTACGCCGTCCATCTGGGACACTTATGCCCGCACACCCGGCCGGATCCGCAACGGCGACACCGGTGACATCGCCACCGACCACTACCACCGCTGGCGCGAGGACGTCGCCCTCATGTCCGAACTGGGCCTGGGCGCCTACCGCTTCTCCCTTTCCTGGCCCCGGATCCAGCCCACCGGCCGCGGCCCCGCCGTCCAGAAGGGCCTGGACTTCTACCGTCGTCTCGTCGATGAGCTGCTGGACAGGGGCATCCAGCCCGTCGCCACCCTCTACCACTGGGACCTTCCGCAGGAACTCGAGGCCGCCGGCGGCTGGCCGGAGCGTGCCACGGCCGAACGGTTCGCCGAGTACACCGCTCTTGCCGCAGACGCCTTGGGGGACCGGGTGAAGACCTGGATCACTCTGAACGAGCCGTGGTGCAGCGCCTTCCTCGGCTATGGGTCCGGTGTGCACGCACCCGGCCGCACCGATCCGGTCGCCGCCCTGCGTGCCGCCCACCACCTCAACCTGGGCCACGGCCTGGCCATCCAGGCACTGCGCGGCCGCCTTCCTGCCGACGCCCAGTGCTCGGTCACGCTCAACATCCACCACGTGCGACCACTCACCGGCAGCGACGCCGACGCCGACGCGGTCCGCAGGATCGACGCGCTGGCCAACCGGGTCTTCACCGGTCCGATGCTGGAAGGTGCCTATCCGGTGGACCTGGTGAAGGACACCGGTGCCCTGACCGACTGGTCCTTCGTGCGTGACGGCGACCTCCGGCAGATCCAGCAGCCGTTGGACTTCCTGGGTGTCAACTACTACACACCCACCGTCGTCTCCGAGGCCGACGGCAACAGCACACACACCTCGGACGGACACGGCGACAGCGCCCACAGTCCGTGGCCGGGTGCCGACAATGTCGCCTTCCACCAGCCGCCCGGCGACACCACCGCCATGGGCTGGGCCATCGACCCGACCGGCCTGCACGCACTGCTCTGCCGGCTGTCGGTCGACTTCCCGGAGGTGCCGTTGGTCATCACCGAGAACGGTGCGGCCTTCGACGACTACGCCGACCCCTCGGGCCGCGTCGAGGACCCCGCCCGGATCGCCTACGTGCGCGACCACCTGGCCGCCGTCCACAAGGCCATCGCCGATGGCGCAGACGTGCGCGGCTACTTCCTGTGGTCCCTGCTGGACAACTTCGAATGGGCCTACGGCTACAGCAAGCGCTTCGGCACCGTCTACGTGGAGTACCCGACCGGCACCCGCATCCCCAAGGCCAGCGCCCGCTGGTACTCCGAGATCGCCCGCACCGGCATTTTGCACAGCCCCTGATCAACTCGGGTGCGGAGCCCCGGCCGGGTGCCGGACGCCGCTCAGGGATGGGCAGGTGTGCCGGTACCCGAGGACGTCGGGCCCGCGGGCCCCGGCCCGGCCCTCCCGTTCCCCGCCTCACCGCCCGCGCCCGCCGCACCGGCGAGCGCGGGCAGAGCGGCCTCGTCGGGCACGGCGCCGGCGTGGGCCGTTGCCCGCTGGGACGGTGCTCCGAGGGTGACCGGCAGCGTGAACCACACGACCTTGCCCGAACCGTCGTTCTGCGCACGCATGCCCCAGCTGGCGCTCACGGCGGCGATGAGAGCGAGACCCCTGCCGTTGGTCGCGGACGGCTCGGCCGTGCGCACCCGCGGCAGGCGGGGATCGTGGTCCCGCACGGACACCGTCAAGTGATCCCTGCGGAAGACGATCTCGACGGTGCAGTGTTTGTCGGACCCGGTATGGCGGAGGACGTTGGTGAGCAGCTCGGTCACTCCGAGCGCGGCCGCGTCGATGAGCGGTTCCAGACGCCAGTAGCGCAGCTGCGCGGTCACGATCCGGCGCACTTGCCCGATCCGTGAGGGCAGTGCCTGGAACTCCACCGCGCAGTGGGTGCGTGGCCTCCCGGTGGCGCGGGCGGTCACAGCAACGGCTCCACGGACGCACTGGTCAGGGAGCGCACAGTGACATACGAGAGATTTGTGATGAAAGACACACGATAAGGATGAGGCGCTGACCCGTCTCCCGCAACGCGAGCGGGCCCGCCCGCGGGCACCCCGGAACGTCCCGCCTACACACGTACTCCGACGGTGCGTCCCGGCTTCCCGGAGACCTGCATGCCGGGAGATTCCCCGGGTGTACACGCCCCACGCGGCCCTCGCCGTCGTATGCGGCTTCAGGTCCCGAGGATCCCCCGCTCCGCGGCGACCTTGGCGCGCGCCGTGCGCACCGCGTTCAGCAGGCCGGCACGGCGGCCCAGGCCGAACTGCAGCACATAGCGTGTGCCGCTGATGGTCGCCAGCGCGCTGTCCGGCATGCCGTAGCCGCTGATGCGGACCTTGTCGACCGGAGCGCTGTCGATCTCGCTCCCGTAGCTGGTCATCAGCACCAACTGCCCGTCGCGTACCAGGACATGACCCGCGCGTGTGAGTGAGCGAAGCATCCGCCGTATCCGGACCCCGCCCGCGTCGTACTCCGGCTCCGCCACGATCGCCTCCCGCCAGTCCTCGCGGCCCGGGAGCCCCCGGGCCGGCCGCCCCATACCCTGTGTGAAGTGTGCACGCAAGCTGCGGGCTCCACCAGAGGGCCCTTCTATGATCGGCTGCGTGAGCACCACCGAACCAGCCCCGTCCTCCGGCCCGGGGCCCGCACAGCCCCCCATCAACCACCCGCGTTCCCAGGAGTCCGGTGCGGTCACGCTCGACGTGGACCGCAGCGACCTCGAGTACCGTGCGTGGCTCAAGGACGCCGTCCGCAAGGTCCAGGCCGACAGCAACCGCAGCGCCGACACCCATCTGCTGTCGTTCCCGCTGCCCGTGAGCTGGGGCATCGACCTGTACCTCAAGGACGAGTCCACGCACCCCACCGGAAGCCTCAAGCACCGGCTCGCCCGGTCCCTGTTCCTCTACGGGCTGTGCAACGGGTGGATCCGCCCCGGGCGGCCCGTCTTCGAGGCCTCGTCCGGTTCGACCGCGGTGAGCGAGGCGTACTTCGCAAAGCTGATCGGGGTCCCGTTCATCGCGGTGATGCCTCGCACGACCAGCCGCGAGAAGACCAGGCTCATCGAGTTCCACGGCGGACGGTGCCACCTCGTGGACGACCCCCGCTCGGTGTACGAGGTCTCGGCAGCACTCGCGGCGGATTCGGGCGGCCACTACATGGACCAGTTCACCTACGCCGAGCGGGCAACCGACTGGCGCGGCAACAACAACATCGCCGAATCCGTCTACGAGCAGATGAAGCTCGAACGCTTCCCGGAACCGGCCTGGATCGTGGCGACCGCCGGCACCGGCGGCACCTCGGCGACCATCGCCCGCTACGTGCGCTACATGCAGTACGACACCCGCGTGTGCGTACCCGATCCGGAGAACTCCTGCTTCTTCGACGGCTGGCTCCGCGGTGACGACGAGGCGTCCATCGAGGGCAGTTCGCGTATCGAGGGCATCGGCCGTCCCCGCATGGAGCCCAGCTTCCTGCCCTCCGCCATCGATCGCATGATGAAGGTTCCCGACGCCGCCGCCGTCGCGGCGGTCCGCGCGCTGGAGCGTGCCACGGGCCTGCGCGCGGGCGGCTCCACGGGGACCGGGCTGTGGAGCGCGCTCAAGATCGTCTCGGAGATGGCAGGCCAGGAACGCACGGGCAGTGTGGTCACGATGATCTGCGACCCGGGGGACCGGTACCTCGACAAGTACTACTCCGACGACTGGCTCACCGCGCAGGGCCTCGACATCGAGCCGCCCGCCCGGACCATCGAGACCTTCCTGGCCACGGGCGACTGGACCGGCTGACGGGGGAGCTGGAGGACCGGGGTCCGGCGGCGCTCAGAGGTCCGTGTCGGCCTTCAGCGCCGGAGCGCGGTCCAGGACGATGCCGAAGTGCTCGCGGTAGGCGGCGAGCACCGCGTCCTCGGGAAGTTCCTCCTCGTGCCGGCTCCCGCCTTCGGTGACCGTCAGGGTGCGGCCGCTCAAGGTGATCCGGCCCTTCTCCGTGAGCAGGGAGCACACGAGAGACCTCGTGAAGTGGGACTTCGGGGACGTGCGGTTCCACCAGCAGCCCAGCTCGAAGTCGGCAAGCGTGCGCGGGCGTTGTTCGAGCCGGTACTCCGCGACGCCGTCCCGGTGAACGTCCAGATCACCCTGTGGGGTCTCAGAGATGCGGAAGACACCACCGGGATCTTCCTGTTCGCCGCTCAGGTCCAGACGCAGCGGATATTCGCTGTGCCGCCCGAAACCGACGTCCACGAGCCACGGTTGAGGCGTCTCCACGCGCAGCGCCAGGTGGTCGAAGAGCGGACCGGGCCCGTCCTCGCCGAAGACACGCGCCGCCAGCAGGGTCACCGGGTAGCCCAGGGCGGTCAGCAGCGCGGCGAAGGCGCCGTTGAGTTCGTAGCAGAAGCCGCCGCGGCGGTCCACGGCCACCTTGCCGGTCAGCGCCTCCACTTCCAGCGCGATGTCCTCGCCCAGGTGCACGCTCAGGTTCTCGAACGGGACGGTGAGAAGGTGCCTGCGGTGCAGATCCCGCAGTGCCTCCGCGTCGGCCTGCGCCGGGCGCTGTGAACCGATGCGGGCGAGGTAGTCGTCGGCACGTGCGGAGCTGATGCGCAGGTCGTCCATGGCTCTGTTATGCCAGTGCGGTCGGCCGATTGCATCAGGCCAGGGACGTACGTCCCGCGGCGGACGGGCCGAGGGTGCCGCGGGCGGAGCTCCTTCCGGCCCGGGAGGAGCCCCCGTCAGCCGTCGGAAACCGCCTGTTCGCTCGCCGGGCCGAATCCGCTCCCGCCGGCGACGACCAGCTCCCGGATGTGCTCGCGGATACGCTCCCGGGTCTCGTGCGGCAGGCCGCCGTCGGTGACGAGGGTGTCGACCTCCTCCAGCGACGCGAACGAACTCAGCCCGACCGTCCCCCACTTGGTGTGGTCGGCGACCACGACCACCCGCCGCGCGGAGCCGACGAGGTGCCTGTTCGTCTCGGCCTCAGCCAGGTTCGGGGTCGACAGTCCGGCCTCGGGGGATATGCCGTGCACACCGAGGAAGAGCACGTCGAAATGGAGCGTGCGGATCGCCGTGTCGGCGACCGGGCCGACCAGCGAGTCGGAGGGCGTACGCACACCGCCGGTGAGGACGACCGTCGCCGCACCCGTGCCCGCCCGTGCCCCGCCGGACGTGCGGTGCTGCGCGGCATGGAAGACGTCAGCGACACGCACCGAGTTGGTGACGACCGTCAGGTCCGGCACCTCGGTGAGCTGCTGCGCCAGCGCGTACGTCGTCGTGCCGCCGGAGAGCGCGATCGCGCTGCCGGGCTTCGCCAGCACCGCCGCGGCACAGGCGATGTTCTCCTTCGCCGACTGCTCCAACGACGACTTCGCCTCGAAGCCCGGCTCGTGCGTGCTCGCGTCGGCGAGGGGCACCGCGCCGCCGTGGACCTTCTCCAGGGTGCCGCGGCGGGCCAGCACGTCCAGATCGCGGCGGATCGTCATGTCGGAGACCATCAGCCTCCGCGTCAGCTCGTTCACCCGGACGCCGCCGCGTTCGCGCAACTCCTCCAGGATGAGCGCACGCCGCTGCTCCGCGAGCAGGTTCTGGTTGTCGCCCATCGTGTTCACCGTGCCGTCGTCCCTTCGCGCGCCGCCGCGTCCCCCCGCGCGGACATCCTCCCATCTGCTCCGGGAGGAAGCCCACGTCACGATTTCGCGTGGCTTGTGTGTGGACGGCCTGTGCCGCCCGGCCACGGGAAGGATCCTGGAGGGAGATCAGGAGCAGGCAACACCGCCGGGGGAGCTGAGACTTGCAGACGGCCGAGTACGGCGACGGGTACGAGGAGTCCGGTGCGGCTTTCGCACCAACCACACCGGGAGAGTCGGGAGTTGAGCCTCCGCCAGGTCTGAATCTGGAGCTGCTCGTGCACGGGGTGGGCGGCACGACGCCCCAGGAGATGCTCGGCGATCCGCGCATCGAAAGGATCACCGGCGACACCACCGCGGCCGTCTACCGGCGCGCCGACGACGTCGACGCCGAGGCCCGGCCGCAGGACTATGCGGACAAGCCGGTTCCGGAGGCGTATTCCTGGTCGAACCTGACCTCGGGCAACGGTGCCCGTGCCCTGTGGCTCATCCTGCTGCCGTTCATGGTCGCCAACCTCGCGCACTGGATGCGCCCCGCCGACTACGGTCCCCGCCTCGCGCTGGCGCGCGTGCACGGCGTACTGGTGCGTCTGGTCGCCCTCAGCCTCACCGTGCTGCTGGTCGCGGCCGCCTGCGAGGTCGCCCTGGACCTCGTCGCCTGGCAGTGCGCGGGCTCCATCGGGTGCGCCGACGAGCGTTCCTGGCTGGGATTCATGGCGCAGGGACCGTCCGGCGGAGGCGGCTGGTGGAGCCAGCCGGGCCGCCGGCTCGCACTGGCCGCCGTGGTGCCCGCTGCAGTGACGCTGCTGCTGTGGTGGCTCTCGCACCGCACATGGGCCGCGTACGAATCGCAGCCCCCGCTGCGCCGCCCCGTCGACGAGTACGACGTGGAGGCCCGGCACCGGCCCGCACTGTGCCTGCCGGGCTTCTGGTACGGCAAGCGGCTCGTGGCACGGTTGCGAGCGGCGCACACCGCCGCCGGGTTCCTCACCGTCGCTGCCGCCGTGGCCGCCGCGACCACCCGATACGACCGTAAGCCCGGCGGCAGCACCGCACTCGACTCGGTGGGCTGGCTGACCGAGGTCCTCGTCGTCGCGTGTGCGGTGTGGGTGCTGTACGTGGTCTGCCGCCGCGGCCGCAAGGAGAGCGAACCCGACGACGCCGTCGACAAGATCACGGTGCGGGCGCTGCCCGGCATCAGCGCCGGGGTGCTGCTGCTGGCGGCCGTGCACGCCGCGTGGTCCCGGCCGGAGTGGGTCTCGCACGGCGGGGAACTGCCGGGCGACGAGACCTTCGGCGTGCTCGCCGTCGCGCAGGGCGTCCTGGTGGCGGCGATGGGCGTGCTCGGCATCGTGCTCCACCGCCGTCGTCCCGCGGAGCGCACCGCACTGAAGGGTCTGGGCTCCGCCTCGGTCGCGATGCTCGCGTGCGCGCTCGGAGGTGTGATGTCCGGCGGAGTCACGCAGCGGGTCGGGGACTGGCTGGACGGCTCCGGCACCCCCGGCATGGGCAACGGACTGATCGAGGGGCCGCCGGTGCTGCTGACGTGGCAGTCCTCGGCCATCCCCGTGATGCTCGGCGTGGTGCTCCTGCTCGGGCTGTGGTTCCTCCACCAAGTCTCCCGCCGCAGCCGGGAGATGACCGACGACGTGGAACGCGGCTACCCCGAATCCCTGCCCGACGCCTCCCGTTCACGCCGTATCGCCTCCGTCATCGCCCGCGCGGCACTCACCGACGCCACTCCATGGCTGGTGGGCACCACCGCGGCCATAACGCTGCTGCTCGGCGCCGCCGGCGTGCTCGGCACCTGGCTCAGCGGCGAGGTACCGGGACGGGCCGCCGACGGACTGCCCGCCGTCGTCGACGGGTTCGCCGACACCGTCCAGGTGCTGGGCTCGTGGCTGATCGGCCTCGTCTTCGTCCTCTTCATCACCTGGGCCCGCCGTGCGTACCGGGACCCCTCCGCGCGGCGCACCATCGGCATCCTGTGGGACGTCGGCACGTTCTGGCCGCGGGCCGCGCACCCCTTCGCGCCGCCCTGCTACGCGGAACGCGCCGTGCCCGACCTGGCCTGGCGGATGGCCACTTGGACGGAGCAGACCGGCGGGCGGCTGGTGATCTCCGGGCACTCGCAGGGCAGCGTGCTGGCCGCGGCAGCGGTCTGGCACCTCGACCGCGTCACCCGGCGGCAGGTCGCCCTTCTCACCTACGGCTCGCCGCTGGAAAGGCTCTACGGACGCTGGTTCCCGGCCTACTTCGGTCCGCGTCAGCTCCACGACCTGCACCAGCAGGTCGACCGATGGCGGAACCTGTGGCGCCTGACCGACCCCATCGGCGGCCCCGTCCGCATCGACGGCGGCGCCGCCGTCGACCGCGGTCCACTGCTCGACCCCCTCGAATACGGCCGCACCCTCCAGCACCCCCTGCCCGCCCCGATCCTGGGCCACGGCGAATACCAGGCGGACCCCGTCTTCGACGAGGAGAGGGATCTCCTGCTGCTGAGCATGCGACGGCACGAACCGGCGCATGGCGCACTCGGACGGGATTCGGGTGCTGGCCCCGCGTTCGGCGCTGAGCCCCTACCCGGTCAGCGTGACCGGGACCGGTCCGGCAGTCCGCCCGCGGGTGAAGGATTTCAGCTTGCCGCGGCCCGCGCGAAGACCGGTGACGGCCGACCCCGGCCACCGTTCAGGAGCACGTGGCTGCTCATGTATGCGGCGTTTGCCTTCACGGTCGCCGGCTTGTGCACGGTCGTCGCCGTCGACAACCTGCGACTTGCTGTGCTCGACGTGCCGGACCTGGCTCAGGTGGTGGCCTCTTCGGGCGGCGCAGTACTGGCCATCTGCACGGGAGTCGCCGCGGTGATCCGAGCGGTGTCGGAACTGAAGCGGGCGAACACCGAACGCCGCCTTATGGACCAGAACCCGGCGGCGGCAGGGGAGACGGGTCCGGAGGACAACGCCGGCGCCGCCGCGAATCTCCCGCGTCAGGGCGCGGGGGAGGACGACGCGGACGACACGGGCGCTCAGACGGATTCGGGGAGGTCGTCCTCGTAGAGGAGAGTGAGGTCCTCGGTACTCGGGTCGGACAGCTGCGCCACCCGGCCCGCGTGCCGCTCGACCATCGACTCGAACGTCTGCCGCGCCGTGCGCCCGTTGCCGAAGGAGGGCCCCTTGGGCAGCGCCGTGAAGTGCTTCAGCAGAGCCTCGGTCGCCGCCTCGCCCAGGTGGTACTCGTGCTCCTCGGCCTGCTGCTCCACGATCCGCAGCAGCTCTTCCGGCGTGTAGTCCCCGAAGGTGATGGTGCGTGAGAAGCGGGATGCCACACCGGGGTTGACGGCCAGGAAGCGCTTCATCTCGGCGGTGTATCCCGCGGCGATGACCACCACTTCCTCGCGGTGGTCCTCCATCAGCTTCACCAGGGTGTCGATGGCTTCGCGGCCGAAGTCGCGTCCGCCGTCCTCCGGTGAGAGCGCGTACGCCTCGTCGATGAAGAGCACACCGCCCCGCGCACGGTCGAACGCCTCCTGGGTGCGGATCGCCGTCGAGCCGATGTGCTCGCCGACGAGGTCGACGCGCGAGACCTCCACCAGATGACCGCGGTCGAGGACACCGAGGGCGTGGAGTATCTCCCCGTACAGCCGGGCGACGGTCGTCTTGCCGGTGCCGGGGGAGCCGGTGAAGACCAGATGCCGCCGCACCGACGCGGCCTTGAGCCCGGCCTCCTGACGCCGGCGCCCCACCTCGATCATGTCGGTGAGCGCCCGCACCTCGCGCTTGACGCTCTCCAGGCCCACCAGCGTGTCCAGTTCGCCGAGAACCTCCTGGGCCGGGCGCGCCGGCACGTCGGAAGAAGGCTCTGCTTCCCCACCCGCCGCGGAGTCCTTCTGCGCCTTGGCGGTCTGCTGCGGAACCGCGGCCTTCGCCGGCAACAGGGACGGTGGGATCACGTTTGCGTCCGGCGCGCCGGGCGCGGCCGGAGCCTGTGCCGAGGTGGCGGACGCTGATGTGCCGCCCTCCCCAGGGGCCACCACGGCGGCGGTGTCGTCGCTCCGGCAGTCCTCGACGACGGGCCCCTTCTCCGCGAACTCGAAGCCGCCGCGGGCACACCGCTCGGTTCGGCACCGCCGGAGCGTCGCACGGCAGCCGTCGATGACATGGAAGCCGTAGCCCTGCGATCCGCTCACCCGGCAGCCGTGGAAGGTGCCGCGGCCCTCGGCCGAGACGTAGAAACCCGCCTCGGACGGCGCCGTGACGGTGCACCGGTCGATGTCCGGGTCGGCCCCCTTGGTGACGATGAAGCCCGTCGCGACCCCGTCCACCGTGCAGTTGGCGAGCGTGCCCCCGCTTCCGTGATCGCGGAACCACGCACCGGTCGCGGCCTCCCGGATGCGGCAGTCGTCGAGCTGCACCGTCGCGCCGTCGCTCACCGAGACGGCGGTTCCCCGGACCTGGCTCAGGTCGCTGTCGATGACGTCGGCACGTGAGCCGCGGTCGAGGACGAACAAGGCGTCCGGCACGGTGTGCACGCGGCAGGAGTCCAGTACGACGCTGGCACCGTCACTGATCCACACGGCCGGATAGTCGCCCGTACTCTCATGTATCTCGCAGCTGTTGGCGTCCGCGCGGGTACCCGGGTCCCACACCGACAGGCCGTTGCGGCCGAAGCGGCGCACGGTGGAGCGGGTAAGGGTGAGCACCGAACGGGAGCGCAGGTCAAGGGCGTTCTCGGGGATGTCGTGGATGTCGCAGTCGGCGAGCGTGAGGACCGCGTCGGTGTCCAGGGTCACGCCGTCGGCCGAGGTGCGGTGGACGCGGCAGTCGGTGAGATGCCCCGTGGCGCGGGAGACGACCTGCACGCCGCTGCCCTTGATCTCGTACACCTCGCAGCCAACGGCCTCGGCGGCGCTGCCCTCGCCGTGCAGGGACAGCCCGGCGCCCGTCGCGTGGTGCACGCTGCAGCGCTCCAGCCGCGGGTGGGCGCCGTCGCGCACCGACACCCCGGACTGGCCCGCCGAGACGACCTCGCACTCCTCGTACACGCCGCCCGCGCCGCCGGTGACGGTGATGCCCGTCCCCGCCGGGTTGTCGACGGTGCAGCGGCGCACCGTGGGGCGGGCGCCGCCACGCACCTCGATCCCGGACGCCGAACGCGTCATCACCCGCAGGCCGTTCAGCTCCGCGGCACCGTCCTCGACCAGCAGTGCGGGGGAGGCCGCGTCCTGCGCCTCGATCTGCAGGTGCTGCACGACGGCAGAGGACCGTACGGTCAGGGCGACGCCCTCGGTGGGGGCGATACGCACCGAGCCGGAGGCGGCACGCTCGGGGCCGCGCAGGGTGACGGTGCGGTCCAGCACCAGGTTCTCCCGGTAGGTTCCCGGGGCGACAGTGATCACGTCTCCGTCGGTGGCGGCCTCCAGGGCGGCCGCGAGAGAGCCGTACTCTCCCGTGCGGCGCCGCCACCGCGACGTACCGGCGTGCGTCACCTGCACCGAGCCCTGTGCCATGGACAGTTGTGCCCCAACCTCGAAGTTCCTGTGGCGCGTTGATATGCGCACCGGAGAGGCACCACCGTAGCGTGCGCGGGGACCGGCGCATTCACGTGTCCGCACTTCGGGCGCACGATGAGCACCGTCTGTCCGCTGCTCGCGGCTTCGGACGGCACGGATCCACCACGCCGGTACTCGGAACGCGGGACCAGAGGGACCCGGGTTACGGGTGGGACTCGGCAGGGACGAGCACGGCCTGCGGCCGGGGGCGCCCGGCCCGGCCGTGGCTCAGTTGTTGGAGCCGGTGCGTCCCCAGTCGGGACCGATGCGGGACCATTCCGCGTCCCACATGTCGTACCGGCGGCGCAGCAACTGCCGCATGGTCAGCCGGCGTCCGGCCTCCATGGCTCCCACGGCTCCGGCACCGGCTGCGAGTCCGGCGAGAGCGGCGTACGAGGACGCGGTCTGCGAACTCATGGGACGGGTCGTGGCCGTGCCCGCGGCGTCCGTCCAGATGCGGAAACGCTCACCGGGCTGGACGCGCTGCTCCGTGGTGACCGTGCTCTTGTGTGTCTCACCGTCGGGCCCGGCCCAGTGGGCGACCACATGACGGCGGTCCGGCTGATGCGACGAGGACTCGGGATCGGAGTCCAACGGCGCACGGTCCTGGACCGATTCGGCCATCGCCCATACCTGGTGACGGCCCTGCCGCTGCTCCTCGGCGTTCTTCAGCAGTGCTCCGTGTGCCGCGGAAGCACCGAGCCATCCGATGATCGGAGCGACGACGACGGCAAGGATCATGGCACCTAGTGCCAGCCAAGCCTCGCGGCGGTCGCTGCGACGGCACAACGGGTTGTCGCGCCAGCGCCACAGGCCGACGATCGCGCGCATGATTTCTCACCCCCTTCTCCACGTGCGTGAGTACCTCAAGCAGACAGGTACATGCGTGGGAGTAGGCCAAAGAGACTCAAATCACCGGAACATGGTCATGGTTCCGGCCCCGTAGCCACCCCATCGTGGAACACCGAGCCTACCTGCAACGCCCGGGATCCGTGGGGCCGGGAGGTGTGATGTGGGGCTGCACCGGGTGTCATCTTCGTCTCATCCGGGCCTCAGCGGGGCTCTCGGTGGCTGGTTTTCTCCCTTGAGTCGAGCCCGATACCCACGCACTTGGTCCGTCATTCCATGGAATGCCATCTCTTTTGAGCGATTGCCCGTTATGAGTGCGTCGGATTAGCTTCGTCTGCGCAACGAGGAATTGCCGGTGCGGACACGGAGATTGGCGGTATCCATATGGCGACTGCGGTGGAGACGAATTCCGGTGGCGAGGATGCTGCGCAACGGGCGCAGTCGAGTCTTGCGACAGCGGCCGCACGCAATCTCACCACGACCACCAAAACGCCCCCGCAGATGCAGGGAATCAGCTCCCGGTGGCTCTTGAAGGTCCTCCCCTGGGTGCAGGTCCCCGGCGGTGCCTTCCGTGTCAACAGGCGCCTGACGCACACCTTGGGCGACGGCCGCGTGGAGTTCGCCTCGACCGGCTCCGACGTACGTGTCGTCCCGCTGGAGCTGACCGAACTCCCGCTGCTGCACGGCTACGAGGACCGTGCGGTGCTCGAAGCGCTCGCGAACCGCTGCGAGCAGCGCGACTTCGGGCCGGGCGAGACGATCATCGAAGCCGGACGCCCCGCCGACCAACTGGTGCTCGTCGCACACGGCAAGCTGCGCAAGACGACGGAGGGCAAGTACGGCGGCGAGAGCGTCCTCGGCGTGCTGGCCGACGGTGACCACATCGGATCCGAACGCCTCACCGGCGAGCCGGGGAAGTGGGACATCACCCTCACCTCGCTGACCAGCGGCACCGTGCTGACCCTCGCCCGGGAGTCGTTCGAGGAGATCGCCGGCCGGTCGGAGAGCCTGCGCGCGCAGACCACTGCCGCGGCCACCGCCGTGCCCGGACAGCGCACGCCCGACGGCGAATCCGCGGTGGAGCTGGCTTCGGGGCATGTGGGGGAGGAGGCGTTGCCGGAGACGTTCGTGGATTACGAACTCTCGCCGCGTGAGTACGAGTTGAGTGTGGCGCAGACGGTGCTGCGGGTGCATTCGAGGGTCGCGGATCTGTACAACCACCCGATGAACCAGGTCGAGGAGCAGTTGCGGCTGACGATCGAGGCCCTGCGGGAGCGGCAGGAGCACGAGATGGTCAACAACCGCGACTTCGGGCTGCTGCACAACGCCGGCCTCGGGCAGCGCATCCACACCCGCACGGGCCCGCCCACCCCCGACGACCTCGACGAACTCCTCGCCACGGTGTGGAAGGAGCCAAGCGTGATCCTCGCGAACCCCAAGGCGATCGCCGCCTTCGGCCGCGAGTGCAGCAGCCGCGGCATCCAGCCCGACAGCACGGACGTGGAGGGGCACCGTCTGCCCGCGTGGCGCGGCGTGCCCGTGCTTCCGTGCAACAAGATCCCGGTCAGCCCTGAGGGCACCACCAGCGTGATGGTGATGCGTACCGGCCAGGAGAACCAGGGCGTCGTCGGCCTTCATCAGACGGGAATCCCCGACGAATATCAGCCGGGAGTCTCGGTCCGTTTCATGGGAATCGACGAAAAGGCGCTCATCTCCTATTTGGTGAGTGCCTACTATTCGGCGGCAGTACTGGTGCCGGATGCCCTGGGAATCCTCGAGGACGTCGAAATCGGCCACTGATCTGCCGGCGCGGGCACAGCAAACCGCGCGCACCCAGCGGGATTTCCGGCCCGATTCCCGGAACCAGTTCACGCTCAGGCCCCAGCACGGAAGGTCTCCCGGTAGATGACCACCCAGCCCGACACGACGCCCGACTCCGCACCCGGGCACAGCCTCACCACCGCCGCCGCCCGCAACCTGACCACCACCACCAAGACTCCCCCGCAGATGCAGGGGATCTCCTCCCGCTGGCTGCTGAAAGTCCTTCCGTGGGTGGAGACCACGGGCGGCACCTTCCGGGTCAACAGGCGCCTGACGCACACCTTGGGCGACGGCCGCGTGGAGTTCGTCGTCACCGGCGCCGACATCGGCGTGATTCCCGCCGAGCTCCGCGAGATCCCGCTGCTGCGCGGACTGACCGACGACGCCGCTCTGGGGGCACTCGCCGAACGGTTCGAGCAGCGGGAGTACGCCGCCGGGGAGACGGTGGTCTCACCCGGCGACCCGGTCCGCCTTCTCCTCATCGCGCACGGCAAGGTGAAGCGCACCGGCGTCGGAAAGTACGGCGAGGAGGTGTCCCTGGGCGTGCTCGCAGGCGGCGATCACAGCGGCGACCAGGCCCTCACACCGGAGCCGGGGGAATGGGAACAGACGCTCACGGCGCTGACGAAGTGCACCGTACTGGCGCTTCCCGTGGAGGAGTTCCGCGAAGTGGCGGACCGCTCGCGCGCGCTGCGCACGTACCTCGACGAGTACCTCTCCCGGGCCATCCCACGGCAGAACAAGCGTGGGGAGGCCGAGATCCAGCTGGCATCGGGGCATGTGGGGGAGCCTGCGCTGCCTGGGACCTTCGTGGACTACGAGGTCTCGCCGCGTGAGTACGAGTTGAGTGTGGCGCAGACGGTGCTGCGGGTGCATTCGAGGGTCGCGGATCTGTACAACCACCCGATGAACCAGGTCGAGGAGCAGTTGCGGCTGACGATCGAGGCCCTGCGGGAGCGGCAGGAGCACGAGATGGTCAACAACCGCGACTTCGGGCTGCTGCACAACGCCGCCCTGGCCCAGCGCATCCACACCCGCACGGGCCCGCCCACCCCCGACGACCTCGACGAACTCATCTCACGCCGCCGCAAGACCCAGTTCCTGCTCGCACATCCCAAGGCGATCGCCGCGATCGGCCGCGAGTGCAGCAGCCGCGGCATCTACCCCCAGCAGACCGAACTGGACGGGGCCGCCGTGCGGGCCTGGCGCGGCATTCCGCTGTTGCCCTGCAACAAGATCCCGGTCAGCCGGGAGGGAACGACCAGCGTGCTGGCGATGCGTACCGGCCAGGAGAATCAGGGTGTCGTCGGCCTGCACCAGACGGGAATCCCCGACGAGTTCGAGCCCGGCCTGAACGTGCGCTTCATGGGCATCGACGACAAGGCCCTGATCTCGTACCTGGTGAGCACCTACTTCTCGGCCGCGGTGCTCGTCCCCGACGCACTCGGAGTGCTGGAGGACGTCGAGATCTGACGAGCACCGACGAGGGGGACACACAGGCCGGGCGGGGAGGAGGGACCTCAGCCGGAGGCCGCGGACCAGCTCCACTCCGCGACCTCCGGCAGGTCCGTTCCGTGCTCGCGGATCCAGGAGTGGTGCCGGTTCCGCACGTCCTGCATCGCCTGACGCACGCCCGTCGCCCGCACGGGCAGACCCGGTGTGCGGTCGATGACGTCCATCACGAGCCGGTAGCGGTCCATGTCGTTGCGCATCACCATGTCGAAGGGCGTTGTGGTGGCGCCCGATTCCTTGTAGCCGCGCACGTGGAGCGAGTCGTGCACGGCCCGCCGGTACGCGAGACGGTGCACCAGCCACGGATAGCCGTGGTACGCGAAGATCACCGGCTTGTCGCGGGTGAAGACGGCGTCGAACTCGGCGTCGGGCAGACCGTGCGGATGCTCCGTGCGCGGCAACAGCCGCGCGATGTCGACCACGTTGACCACTCGTACCGCAAGCTGCGGCAGATGCTCGCGCAGCAGCGACGCCGCCGCCAGCGTCTCCTGCGTGGGGACGTCGCCGGCGCAGGCCAGCACCACATCCGGCTCCCCGTCAGGCGCCTCGGTGCCCGCCCACTCCCACACGCCGAGGCCGCGCTCGCAGTGGCCGCGGGCCTCCTCAAGGGACAGCCAGTCGAAGCACTGCTGCTTGCCGGCCACGACGACGTTGACGGTGTCGCGCGTGCGCAGCACATGATCTGCCACGCACAGCAGCGTGTTGGCGTCCGGCGGCAGATAGACCCGCACCACCTGGGGGCTCTTGTTCATGATGTGGTCGATGAAACCGGGGTCCTGATGGGAGAAGCCGTTGTGGTCCTGCCGCCAAGCGTGTGACGTGAGCAGGTAGTTGAGCGAGGCGAGCGGCCTGCGCCACGGAACCTCACGCGAGCTCTGAAGCCACTTGACGTGCTGCCCCGCCATGCTTGCGACGATGTGCGCGAACGCCTCGTACGTGCCGAAGAGCCCGTGCCTGCCCGTGAGCAGGTAACCCTCCAGCCAGCCCTGGCACATGTGCTCCGAGAGCACCTCCAGCACCCGCCCCTGCGGACCGAGGTGTTCGTCGGTCTTGAGCATCTGCGCCTGCCAGCCGCGCGAGGTGACATCGAAGACGCCGTCGAGGTGGTTCGAGGCCGTCTCGTCAGGACCGAACAGGCGGAAGTCGCGCCGCTCCTGAGTGTCCGAGAACAACTCCGTCAGCGCTCCGCCCAGCACGCGCGTGGGTTCGTGCGAGGTGTGCCCGTGCCGCTCGACGTCCACGGCGTGCGGTTCGAGCGCGGGAAGCGGCAGCTCACGCACCAGTCGCCCGCCGTTCGCGTGCGGGACGGCGCCGAGCCTGCGCTCTCCCTCCGGCACACAGGCCAGGACCTGCTCGCCGGGCCTGCCCTCCTCGTCGAAGAGTTCCTGAGGCCCGTACGAGCGCAGCCAGTTCTCCAACTGCCGCAGACGCGCCGGGTCTTCACGCACACCCGTCAGCGGGATCTGATGCGAGCGCCAGGTGCCCTCGACGGGTACGCCATCGACCTCGGCAGGGCCCGTCCAGCCTTTCGGAGTACGCAGCACCAGCATCGGCCAGCGCGGCCGGTGCACCGCGTCGCCCGCACGTGCCCGGGCCTCGCGCTGGTACCGCCCGATGCGCTCCAGCGCCACGTCGAAGGCCCCTGCCAGCGCACGGTGGGTCTCGGCCGGCGGTGTGTCCGGGTGCGCGGTGACGTGCAGCGGGTCGTACCCGTAGCCGCGCACGAGGGCGTCCAGCTCGTCCTCCGGCAGCCGGGCCAGGACCGTCGGATTCGCGATCTTGTATCCGTTGAGGTGGAGCACCGGCAGAACGGCACCGTCGTGCACCGGGTCGAGGAACTTGTTGGAGTGCCAGGCCGCGGCCAGCGGTCCCGTCTCGGCCTCACCGTCCCCCACGACGGCGCACACCAGCAGATCGGGGTTGTCGAACGCCGCGCCGTAGGCGTGGGCCAGCGCGTAGCCGAGTTCGCCGCCCTCCTGGATCGAACCGGGTACGTCGGGTGCCGTATGACTGGGCAGTCCGCCCGGCTGGGAGAAGTCGCGGAAGAGGCCCTGCATGCCTTCGGCGTCACGCCGCCGTGCGGGTTCGAGTTCGCCGAACGTCCCCTCCAGCCACGCTCCTGCCAGCACCGCCGGAGCGCCGTGCCCCGGGCCCCAGATGCCCATGGCCTCCAGCCCGTGGGTCCGGATGGCCCGGTTGAGGTGGGTGTACACGAGCCCCAGCCCGGGCGCCGAACCCCAGTGCCCCAGCAGCCTGGGCTTGATGTGCTCCGCGCGCAGCGGCTCACGGAGCAGCGGATTGTCCCGCAGATACAGCTGGCAGGCGGAGAGATAGTTCATGGCTCGCCAGTGGGCGTCCAGCTGGGCGGTCTCTGCGTCGGAGAGCGGGGGAGACGTGTGCATTCCGGATGGGTACCAGGGTGGGCCACCTGACACACGTGGCTGCGGGCCGGGGAGTATCCCGAACCGTGTCGGATTGTCCGGGTCCACAGCGTTGCCTGGTGCTGTGACGCGCGGCACGATGACGGTGTGCTTAATCCATGGCTGGCGCTGGAGGCAGGGGCAGACGCGGCCGAGCGGACCGGTCAGGTACGCCGCGCGCACGAGGAGTTCGTGACCCAGGGCGCGATCGGCGCGCAGGTGCGGAACGTGGTGGCCGAGTCCTGGCAGCGCTGCGCCGGTGCGTCCGTGGAGCCCGAGAGCGTGGCCCGGATCGACCTCGCGGACGACGACCTCGCCGCGTACCGCTCCGCGCACCCCCTGGACCGCGTCATGCCCCTCTTCCGCGAGCTCCTCGGCACGGTCGCCGACGACGGCGCCCACCTGCTGTCCGTGTGCGACGAGAACGGGCGCATGCTGTGGGTCGAGGGACACTCCCAAGTCCAGCGCCACGCCGAGCGGATGAACTTCGTTCCGGGCGCCCGCTGGTCCGAGCGCTACATCGGCACCAACGCCCCGGGCACGGCGCTGGCCGTCGACCACGCCGTGCAGATCTTCACCGCCGAGCACTACTGCCGGCCGGTGCAGGCGTGGACGTGCGCCGCCGCCCCCGTGCACGATCCGCGCACCCACCGCCTGATCGGAGCGATCGACATCACCGGCGGCGACCATCTCGCCTCGCCCCAGAGCCTCGCGCTCGTCCAGGCGACGGCACGCGCCGCCGAGGCATACCTGGCCGAACTGGCGGCCGCGAGCGGCACGTCCGCCGACGGCGCACCCGTGCTGAACGCACTCGGCTGCGACGAGGCCCTGCTCGACGCCGGACGCGGCACACCCGTGCGCCTGGGCAGGCGGCACAGCGAGATCATGGTGCTCCTCGCCGCGCACCCCGAAGGCCTCACCGGTGAACGCCTCGCCCTCGAACTCTACGGAGAACGGACCGTCACGCCGGTCACGTTGCGCGCCGAACTCTCCCGTCTGCGCGGGCTGCTGGGGCCGCTGCTCGACTCACGTCCCTACCGGCTGCGCACCGCACCGCACACCGACCACGACGCCGTCGGCGAGGCAGTGGCCGAGGGCGACCTGCCCGCCGCGATCGCCGCCTACCGCGGCCCGCTGCTGCCGCTCTCCGAGGCCCCCGGTGTCGTACGGCTGCGCAGGCGGCTGGAGGACCGGCTGCGCCGGGCCCTGCTCTCCTCCCGCGACCCCAGCCTGCTGGAGGAGTGGGTGCGTACGCCCTGGGGTGAGGACGATCTGGAGATGTGGGAGGCACTGCTGGCCGGACGCCAGGGCGGCGAGGCCCGCACCTCCGCCCTGGTCCGCCGCGTACGCGAACTGCGGCGCACCTACGGCCTGGAGAGCCCGCGGATGCCCTCCGCGCGCCGTCCGTACGCAGAGGATAGGGGAGCGCACGCAACGTATCGGCAACGTTCCCGTCCCTAGTCTCTCCCGCAACACCGGGCCCGCCGAGGGATGAGGCGGGCCGCCTGCACCAAGGGGAGGCAGTGATGAGCCGCTACGCCGCGCCCGGGTCCGACGGGGCCGTCATGAACTACAAGTCCCGCTACGACCACTGGATCGGGGGCACATACGTCGCCCCCAAACAGGGCGGCTACTTCGAGAACCCCACACCGGTCACGGGAGCACCCTTCACCGAGATCGCCCGGGGCACCGCCGACGACGTGGAGCGGGCCATCGATGCGGCGCACGAGGCCGCACCGGCCTGGGGCCGCACGCCGCCCGCCGAACGCGCTGCGGTGCTCAACAGGATCGCGCAGCGCATGGAGGACCACCTCGAGGAACTGGCCGTCGCCGAGAGCTGGGAGAACGGCAAGCCCGTGCGTGAGGCACTGGCCGCCGACATCCCCCTCGCCATCGACCACTTCCGCTACTTCGCCGGTGCCATCCGTGCACAGGAGGGGTCGCTGTCCGAGATCGACGAGGACACCGTCGCCTACCACTTCCACGAACCCCTCGGCGTGGTCGCCCAGATCATTCCGTGGAACTTCCCGATCCTGATGGCCGTGTGGAAGCTGGCTCCCGCGCTGGCGGCCGGCAACGCGGTCGTGCTCAAGCCCGCCGAACAGACCCCGGCCTCCGTCCACTTCTGGATGAGCCTGGTCGCCGACCTGCTGCCTCCGGGCGTCGTGAACATCGTCAACGGCTTCGGAGCGGAAGCCGGCAAGCCTCTGGCCAGCAGCCCCCGCGTGGCCAAGGTCGCCTTCACCGGCGAGACCACCACGGGCCGGCTGATCATGCAGTACGCCTCCGAGAACCTCAAGCCGGTCACCCTCGAACTCGGCGGCAAGAGCCCCAACATCTTCTTCGACGACGTCTCCGTGGCCGACGACGACTTCTTCGACAAGGCGATGGAAGGCTTCACGATGTTCGCCCTCAACCAGGGCGAGGTGTGCACGTGTCCCTCGCGTGCGCTCATTCAGCACGGCCACTACCGGGACTTCCTCGACGCGGGCATCGCCCGTACGGAGAAGATCGTCCAGGGACACCCGCTGGACACCGAGACCATGGTGGGCGCCCAGGCCTCCAACGACCAGCTGGAGAAGATCCTCTCCTACCTCGACATCGGCAAGCAGGAAGGCGCTAAGGCGCTGACCGGCGGCAGCCGCGCCGAACTGGGCGGGGAGCTGGAGGGCGGCTACTACGTGCGGCCCACCATCCTCGAGGGCAAGAACAGCATGCGCGTCTTCCAGGAGGAGATCTTCGGTCCGGTCGTCGCCGTCACCGGCTTCTCCGACTTCGAGGACGCCATGACGACGGCCAACGACACCCTCTACGGGCTCGGCGCCGGAGTGTGGACCCGCGACGGCAGCACCGCCTACCGCGCGGGACGCACCATCCAGGCCGGGCGTGTGTGGACGAACTGCTACCACGCCTACCCGGCGCACGCCGCGTTCGGCGGTTACAAGCAGTCCGGCATCGGCAGGGAGAACCACCGGATGATGCTCGACCACTACCAGCAGACCAAGAACCTGCTGGTGAGCTACTCGCCGAAGAAGCTCGGTCTCTTCTGATGTCGTCGGCGGAGCAGGCACAGGACCGGGCGGCGGCACCGGCACCGGAACGGGTCGGCCTCACCGAGGAGGCCGCCCGGATGATCCGGCAGCTGACGGACCAGCACGGGCCGTTGATGTTCCACCAGTCCGGCGGCTGCTGCGACGGCAGCTCTCCGATGTGCTACCAGCTCGGCGAGCTGCGCACGGGAGATTCGGACGTGCTGCTCGGGCGGCTGGCGGTGGAGGGCGTCGACGAACCGGTGCCGTTCTGGATGTCATCGAGCCAGTTCGCGTACTGGAGCCACACCCACCTGACGGTGGACGTGGTTCCGGGACGCGGCAGCGGATTCTCGCTCGAGGCGCCGGAAGGTGTGCGTTTCCTGATCCGCTCGCGGCTGATGGACGAGAGCGGCTGAACTGCCGCCGGATTCCCGGCGGTTCGGCTCCTCCCCCTGGGGAACCGGGCCGCCGGAACAGCGGTGGAGGGGCGCTCGCTCTGGCACCTCCCAGGTGCCGAACAGGCACCGCCTAGGCGAGCACCTCGACCGAGTCGCCGCTGCGCACCCTGCCCGTGCGCTCGGGGATCAGATTCTGGCCGAAGACCAACTGGTCCCCGAAGCGACGGTGGCGGGCGAGGGTGCGCAGCGGTTCCCTTCCGCGTACGCCCGACGTCTGGTCGGTGGTGGTCACCACGCAGCGCCCGCACGGCTTGGCCACACGGAAGACGACCTCGCCGATGCGCAGCCGCCGCCATTCGTCCTCGGCCCACGGAGCACTTCCCGCGACGACGAGGTTCGGCCTGAAGCGGTTCATCGGCAGGGGACCCTCGTTGGCGTGATCGCCCTGTGCGATCAGCGAGTTGAGCGCGTTCAGCGAGGAGTCCGCCGTGAGCAGGAGCGGGAAGCCGTCGGCCAGCGAGACCGTCTGCCCGTCCGGGGCGAATTGCGGGTCGATGGGGCGTCGCCGTCCGGGGGCGTCCAGGTGCACCAGCAAGACCTGCGTACCGAGATACGCGGAGAACCAGTCGCTCGCCTCCGCGTCGGCGGGCACCACGTCGAGCTTCGTCCCGAACAGCCGGACGGGGACCGTGTCCCGGTCCGCCGGCGGCACGCCGATCCCGATCGGCTCCCTCCCCGGAGCCGTCACGTCGAGCGCCGCTTCTCCCGGACCTCCCCCGGAAGCGCCCGCGAGGACCGGTACGGCCCGGACGAAGGCAAGGCGCGGCTGCTCCCGCTGCGTGACCTGGCTTCCGTCCGGAGACGCCAGCATCCAGCGCCTGTCTGCGGACGGCCCCCAGGGCTCGACCCTCAGCTCTTCACGCGTGACCCCCGCCAGTGCTTTCACCGGGTAGAGGTGGAGCGATGCCAGTCTCGGGGACGCCATGCCGCCATCCTGCCACCCGCGCCGTCACCCGAAGGTGCCGGATCCGGTCAGTAACCGCGGCCCGGGTACTGTTGGCCTCCGTACGGGTCCTCGTAGGCGTTCGGCATCTGCCGGGGCGCCGCGGGACGCGGTGCGGCGGGACGGGGAGCGGCAGGCCGCGGCGGCGCGACCGGCCGCATCTGCTGCGGCGGCTGCGGCTGTTGGTACTGCTGAGGCTGCTGCCGCGGGTCCTGGTATCCACGCTGCGGCGGTGCCTGCTGCGGAATGTAGGGTGCGGGCGCCTGCTGAAGCGGAGCCTGCTGCAGGGGCGCCGGCTGGGCCATGCCGGGCTGCGGGGGCTGGTTGCCCATCCCCGGGTACCCCTGCTGAGGCGTGTACTGCTGCTGGTGGCTCGGACCGGCGGGCAGCGCCGGAAGCGCGGGGGGAAGCGCGGCGAGGGAAGGCAGAGCGTCGTACGCCGACGGGACCCGGATGGGCGCGATCTGCGGAGTGCCACGCTCGTTCACGAGCATGTCGTAGATCGGCGTATCGGGGTACGAAGGGCCAGCGTAGTAGCCGCCAGGGGAGTAGCGGGGGGAGGTCATGCCCATAAGGTAAGCCCAAAATGTGGCCGTTGGGGACCCCGGTCAAGGAGCGGTTTCTCGTGCTTGCGATGACTCCCCGTCATCAATCCGAGTGAAAACGGGGAAAATCGGTCACCAAGACGTGTCGAGATGTTGTAACGGGAAGCGTCACCCGCAGGCATGCGGTGGGCGGAGCACCTGCACCGGCGGACGAGGGGGAGTGGAGAGGCATGACGATGCGGAAGGGCACCAACGTCCCGGTCGCGGCAGCGTCGGTACGTATCGAGCTCGGGCGGGACTCCGGAGCCGGCCCCGTGGACGTGGACGCCTCCGCCTTGCTGCTGACGGCCTCCGGCAAGGTCCGCTCCGACGACGACTTCGTCTTCTACAACCAGCCCCGTCACGCCTCCGGCGCCGTGACCCACGAGGGCAAGCGGTCCGAAGGCGCCGCTGTCGTGGACGTATTGAGCGCGGACCTGGCCAGCGCCGAGCCCGGCATCGACAGGATCGTCGTCGCTGCCTCCGCCGAAGGAGGCACCTTCGGGCAGGTCCCCGGGCTGTACGTACGGATCGTGGACGCGGCCGGCGGGACGGAGATCGCCCGCTTCGACAGCACCGATGCCACGGTCGAGACGGCGTTCGTCCTCGGTGAGCTCTACCGCAGGCAGGGCGGCTGGAAGTTCCGTGCCGTCGGCCAGGGGTACGGCAGCGGACTGGCCGGTCTGGCAACGGACTTCGGGATCAGTGTTGACGAGGGGACGGACACAGGCGCACCGGTGCGCGAGACAGCGCCCGCAGCCCCACCGGCCGCTTCTGCTGACCCGCAGCAGGATCGGCCCGCGACTCCCGCACCGGCCGCGCCCGAACCCGTGCGGCTGACCAAGGTCACGCTGACCAAGCAGGCCCCCTCGGTCTCCCTCACCAAGCAGGGCGGCACCGGGGGAGCCCTGCGGATCAACCTCAACTGGCAGGTGCAGAAGCAGTTCTCGGGCTGGGGCCGGAAGCTCGGGAAGGCCGTGGCCGGATACTCCGATCTCGACCTGGACCTGTGCGCCCTCTTCGAACTCGCCGACGGCCGCAAGGGCGCCGTCCAGGCACTCGGCAACGCCTTCGGTTCGCTGCACCAGCCCCCGTATATACACCTCGACGGCGACGACCGCACCGGCTCGGTCGCCTCCGGGGAGAACCTCACCGTCAATCTCGACCACGCGGCGGACCTGCGGCGGATCCTCGTCTTCGTCACGATCTACTCCGGGGCACGCAGCTTCGACGGCGTCCACGGCACCGTCACCCTCCAGCCGCAGCACGGCGCCCCCGTGGAGTTCTCGCTCGACGAGTGCACCGTCCCGTCCAACGTCTGCGCGCTCGCGCTCATCAGCAACGAAAGCGGCGACCTCGTCGTGCACCGCGAGGCCCGATACCTGGTCACCGAGCGCGGCAGCAGCCCGCAGCGCACCGTCGACGTGGCCTACGGCTGGGGCATGCAGTGGACTCCGGGCCGCAAGTGAACTGCCGTCCGCCTCACGGCATTCGCCTTCAGGCGTAGGTGCGGCCCTTCCAGGCGGCACCGCGCCCGCGATGGTGACGCAGCGCCGAATCGAGCGTCATCAGCAGATACAGGGCAGCTGTCACGGGCAGCGCGAGCGCCCGCCACGGCGGCTGCTGGTAGTAGCGCAGCATCGGGATGTACGTCAGTGCCATCACCGCCCAGGCCGCCGCGCCTACAGGCGAGCCCGCCAGCGCGGTCAGCGGCGGCACGAGATACACCAAAGTCAGCCCTGCCACCGTGCCCAGGAGCACCAGCGGGTTGTTCCCGAGCTGTGCGTACGCGCTGCGCGCCACCATCCGCCACAGCTGCGGCAGCCGCTCGTAGGGACGCACGCTCTGCACGCCGTCCGCCAGCCCCAGCCAGATCCGCCCACCGCTCCGTTTGACGGCTCGTGCGAGCGTCACGTCGTCGATGACGGCGTGCCGGATGCTCTCCGGGATGTGTGCGCGCACGGCCGCTTCGGAGCGCAGCAACACGCAGCCGCCGGCCGCGGCGGCGGTACGGGACGTGGGCCGGTTGACCCGGCCGAAGGGATAGAGCTGCGCGAAGAAGTAGACGAAGGCGGGGACGATGAGCCGCTCCCACGCGCTGTCGGCCCGCAGCCGCGCCATCTGGGAGAGCAGGTCGAGACGGGCGCCGGTTGCCGCGCTGACCAGGTCCCGCAGCGAGCCGGGCGCGTGAGCGATGTCCGCGTCCGTGAGCAGAAGGAATTCGGCTCCGGCCCGTTCCCGCGCGAGTGCCATGCCGTGCCGCAGCGCCCACAGCTTGCCCGTCCAGCCGGGTTCGGGCTCACCGGGGGAGGTGACGGTCAACGGCAGGCCCTGCGGCGCCTGTTCGCGCGCGAGGCGCCGCGCCAGTTCGCCGGTACCGTCCGAGGAGGCGTCGTCGACGAGGAAGATCTCTGCGCGCCCCGGATAGTCCTGGACCAGCAGACCGGGAAGGCTCAGCGGCAGGACCTCCGCCTCGTCCCGCGCCGGCACGACGATCGCCACCGCCGGCCACTCCTCCGGCTCCGGCCGCGGCGGCAGCCGGATGTCGGTACGCCAGAAGCGGGCCTGCCCCAGCAGCAGCCACAGCCAGGCGGCAAGCGATCCCGAGGCGATCCAGGTCAGAGCGCTCATCCGCCGCAGTCTGCCGCACCGCGGGCGGCGCGGGTGGTACGCCGGGGCCGTGGTAGGCCGGATGGGGCCGCTTGGCCCGCTTGGCTCATCGACTACAGTGGCGTGCCGTGAAGATCGCGTTGGTGGACTCGGGTATCGGCCTTCTCGCGGCGGCGGCGGCAGTACGCAGAGCACGTCCCGACGCGGATCTCGTCCTCTCCAGCGACCCCGACAGCATGCCGTGGGGTCCGCGCAGCGCCGACGACATCACCGCACACGCCCTGGCCTGCGCGAAGGCCGCCGGCGCCCACGAACCGGACGCCCTGATCGTCGCCTGCAACACCGCCTCCGTACACGCCCTGGCGGCGCTCCGCGAGGAGATGGAGCCGTACCTCCCCGTCATCGGGACGGTGCCCGCCGTGAAACCGGCCGCACAGAGTGGCGGCCCCGTCGCCGTCTGGGCCACTCCGGCGACCACGGGAAGCCCCTATCAACGCCGCCTCATCGCCGACTTCGGCAAGGACGCCCAGTTCACGGAGGTCCCCTGTCACGGCCTCGCGGACGCGGTGGAGACGGCGCAGGAACACGCCGTCGACGTGGCCATCGGTGCGGCCGCCGCGCTCACGCCTCGCGGTGTGCGTGCCGTCGTCCTCGGGTGCACGCACTACGAACTCGTCGGCGCACGCATCCGCGCCGCCGTCTCGGAGGCGGACGGCACACCGCCGGTGCTCTTCGGCTCCGCCGAAGCGGTGGCCGCCCAGGCCCTGCGCAGGATCGGCGCCGGCCCGGACCCGGGCGCCGCCCCGACCGGCGGGCTGACCGTGCTCCTCGCGGGGCGTACGTCCCCGCTGCCCGAGGTCGCGAACACCTACGCCGAGGGCCGGCTTCTCGTCGGCGCCCCCGTCACGCCTTGATCCGGGCCGCGGCCGGCCGGACGTAATCTGCGTCCCATGAGCGAGCACCCGCAAGTCTCACCGGGGCCTGCCGGGGTCTGGACCGGCGGCGCGGCCAACCGCGTGCAATGGCTGCTGGCGCCAATCGGCGCCGCATGCGCGGGTCTCGGTCTGGTGCTGGGTGCGCGTGCCTCGTGGGAGCTGAACAGCGCACCCCTGGCCATGTCCGTCGTGGGCTGCCTCGCCGCCGGGCTGCTGGGTCTCTTCGGCACTCTCGCGTTCGTCCATGTGCGCGTCACGGTCGACAGCGAAGCGCTCGAACTGCGCTGCGGGCACGCAGGGGTGCCGCGGCGCCGCATCCCGCTCTCCGACGTCCTCGCCGCAGAGGTCGTCCCCGGTGTCACGCCACGTCAGTGGGGCGGCTGGGGCTACAGATGGCTACCCGGCAAGGGCACGGCGGTCGTCGTGCGGCGCGGGGAAGGCGTGCGGCTGCGGCTTCAGGACGGGCAGACCTTCACCTTCACCGTGGACGACGCGGAGTCGGCGGTGCGGGCGATCCACGGTCACCTCTCGTAGGGCGCCCGGCTCAGCTGAGCCGCCTCGCGCAGGCGATGCCTGCGAGGAGTCCCGCGCCCGCCGTCACCTGAGTGAAGCTCAGTGCGTTGCCTATCGCCGCCAGGGCGGCGAGCGCCGAGAGCGCCGCGCCCGCCGTCAGCACGACAGGTGTGGGTCTGGACGAGGCGCACAGCGCGAACAGCAGCCACCCGAAGGCGCAGGCGAGCAGCGCCAGCCCCGGCAGGCCCTGCTCGGCGGCAACCTGCAGCGGAGCGGAGTGCGGCTTGCCGTCGGAAGGTGCCGCTGCCTCCTCGGGTTGGGTGCCCTGTGCCGTGTACGCAGCCGGCGCGGTGCCGGTACCCGTGCCTCCCGCCGTGATGCTCAGATCCCGGAACGTGTCGGGACCGGTGCCGAAGAGCGGGTTGTCCTGCGTGATGGCGAGGGCGTCCCGCCACAACTCGACCCGGTGGGCCGTCAGTTGCTCGTGCAGAGCGGCCGGTGTCCCGCGCGGCTGTTCCTCCTGCGCCACGACGAAGGTGACGCCCGAGACGGCCGCGGCGGCCAGTGCGAGAGCCGCCAGGAACACCGGCCGCCGGCGTATCCGTCCCGCGACGAGGGAGCACAGCAGTACGCCCAGGGCGGCCGCGAAGCCGACCGGAGTGCCCACGAGCAGGGCGCACACCACTGTCCCGGCCGCCACCAGCCGCAGGCCGCTGCGCACGGCACCCACCGGTGCCGCCCATGCGGCGCAGCAGAACGCGCCGACGGCGAGCGTGAGGAGCGCGGCCGTCACGCCCGAACGCCCCGCCGGGCCCGCGAAGTCGATGCCGCCCGGCATCACATGCGAGGACGTCGGGCCGAAGAACGCGAGAAAGACCCCCGCGGCTCCCGCTCCCGCCGCCGCACCGGCGGGCAGTAGTGAACCCAGGATGCGTCCCGTGGCGTATCCGCCGCCCACCGCGAGCACGGCGAGCAGCAGCCCCTCCGGCCGGGCGTCACGCCCTGCGGCCGTGACCAGCGCCCACGCGGCACAGGCCCCCAGCACGAGCACCCCTGTGACGTCGGCGGTACCGTTCTCCCGTTCACGCACCGCTGACGGACCGAGCACCGGTGACGTCATCCCCTGCGACCCCCCGAAACCGGCGCATCCCGTACCCCCGGCCGGTCGGCCGGCGGCGCGGGCTGCGACTTCGCGACTCAACGGTAATGCGTGACAGGCGGATTGTGGATATCTCGTACGCGAGTGATGTGCCTCCGGTGAACGGTGGGCGGCCGAGGGACGTGTCCCGAACCGCGTAGGCTCGGGATCATGGCGACACCCGAATTCATCCGCACGATCCGCGCCGCCGCAGGTCATCAGCTTCTCTACCTGCCAGGTGTGAGTGCCGTCGTGTTCGACGAGGACGGCCGTGTGCTGCTGGGCAGGCGGGCCGACACAGGGCACTGGTCGATCATCGGCGGCATCCCCGAGCCGGGCGAGCAGCCCGCGGCGGCGGCTCAGCGCGAGGTCGAGGAGGAGACTGCCGTCCGGTGCGTGGCCGAACGGGTGGTCCTCGTACAGGCGTTGGAGGAGCCGATCACCTACCCCAACGGCGACATCTGCCAGTACATGGACATCTGCTTCCGCTGCCGCGTCACCGGGGGAGAGGCCCGGGTCAACGACGAGGAGTCGCTGGAGGTGGGCTGGTTCGGGCTGGACGCGCTGCCGCCCATGGGGGAGTCCGTCGTGACCCGCATCAAACAGGCCACCGGGGACGGTCCCACCTGGTTCGAGGGGATCGGCCGCGACTGAGCCGGCCGGACCGCCTTCCCGGCCGCGAGCGAAGGCGGAGGTCACGGGCGCGCGGAGGCGTGGCGTTACGTTGGAGTAGAGGGCCGCTCGGGGGAGACGATCCGAGGAGACGAGCATGACCGGCACCCTGGAACGGCTCGCGGACGAAGGGGTGGCTCCCTGGCTGGACGACCTGAGCCGCGAGCGGCTCGCGAGCGGCGGGCTGTCCCGGCTGGTGAGCGAGCAGGGCGTCGTGGGAATCACCAGCAATCCGACGATCTTCGACAAGGCGATCGGTTCAGGGCTGCACTACGACGCGCAGATCACGGATCTCGCCCGGCGGGGCGTCGGTGTCGCCGAGGCCGCCCGGCTGGTGACCGCCTACGACGTGCGCTGGGCGTGCGATGCCCTGCGCGACGTTTACGAGATGACCCATGGCGTGGACGGACGCGTGTCGATCGAGGTGGCTCCGCAGCTGGCCCGGGACACCATGGCGTCCCTGGCCGAGGCGCGGGACCTGTGGTGGCAGGTGGACCGGCCCAATCTCTTCGTGAAGATCCCCGCCACCCGTGAGGGCCTCGGAGCGATCAGCGCGGCCCTGGGAGAGGGCATCAGCGTCAACGTGACCCTGATCTTCTCCCTCGACCGTTACGCCGAGGTCGTCTCCGCCTTCCTCGCCGGAATGGAAGGGGCGCAGGCCGCCGGGCACGACCTTTCCTCCATCGCGTCGGTGGCGTCCTTCTTCGTCAGCCGCGTGGACACCGAGACCGACAACCGCCTGGACAAGATAGGCAGTTCACAGGCGCGGGCCCTGCGCGGCCGAGCAGCGATCGCCAACGCCCGGCTCGCCTACGGGCAGTTCGAGCAGGCCCGAGCGAGCGAGCGCTGGCGGGCACTCGAGGCAGCCGGAATGAAACCGCAGCGTCCGCTGTGGGCCTCCACCGGTGTCAAGGATCCGGCCTTCGACGACACCCGCTACGTCGTGGAGCTCGTGGCGCCCGACATCGTGAGCACCATGCCGGAGGCGACTCTGCGCGCGGTCGAGGAGCACGGAGAGATCAGGGGCGACACCATCCACGGCTCGTACGCGGAGTCCCAGCAGATCCTCGACGACCTCGACGTGGCAGGTGTCTCCTACCACGATGTCGTGACGACTCTCGAAGAAGAGGGCATACAGAAATTCTCGGACTCATGGCGCGACCTGTTCGGCACCCTGGACGAGGAGCTGCGTACCGCCGCCTCCAGGAGCCGGTCAGCCTGAGGGCTCGTCACGGTGCGGCACAGCCGCCAGGGCCCGGAAAGAGACGCCCGCCGCGAGGCGCTGACGGGGCGCCGACCGATCGCCACCCGAGGAGCAGAACATGGCCGCGAACCCACCGTTCGTGATCGCCGGAGCGGGACTGGCCGGAGCGAAGGCCGCAGAGGCCCTGCGCGAAGGGGGGTTCGGCGGGCCCCTCGTCCTCGTCGGCGACGAGGACGAGCAACCGTACGAACGTCCGGCACTGTCGAAGGAGTACCTCCAGGGCACATCGCCGCGTGAGGACGTCTTCGTCCACCCACAACGTTGGTACGAGGAGAACGGCGTCGAGTTGCGCCTCGGCGTCCCCGTGGCGGCGGTCGACCCCGGTGGCCACGCGGTGACTCTCGCGGATGGCAGCTCCCTCCCGTATGCGAAGTTGCTGCTGGCCACCGGCTCCTCCCCGCGCAGGCTGCCCGTGGGGGGCGAGAACCTCGACGGCGTGCACTACCTGCGGCGCCTCGCCGACAGCGACCGCCTGAAGGAGACCTTCCGCACCGCCTCCAGGGTCGTCGTCATCGGCGGCGGCTGGATCGGGCTCGAGACCACGGCAGCCGCCCGCACGGCAGGCGTTCAGGTCACGCTTCTCGAGGCGGCGGAACTGCCGCTGCTCGCCGTCCTGGGACGCGAGACCGCCCAGGTCTTCGCCGACCTCCACACGGAGCACGGCGTCGATCTGCGCTGCGGCACACACGTCACGGAGATCACCGGCGAGAACGGCCACGTCAGCGGCGTGCTTCTGCACGGCGGCGAGCGCATCGAGGCAGACGCCGTGATCGTCGGCGTCGGCATCACACCCAACACCGGGCTCGCCGTCGACGCCGGACTGGAGGTCGAGGACGGCATCCGCGTCGATGCCGCCCTGCGCACCTCGCATCCGGACATCTGGGCCGCCGGCGACGTCGCAAGCGCCCTCCACCCCCTGCTCGGCAGGCACATCCGCGTCGAGCACTGGGCCAACGCACTCAACCAGCCCGCCACGGCTGCCCGGTCGATGCTCGGGGAGGACGCGAGCTACGACAGGCTTCCGTACTTCTTCACCGACCAGTACGACCTCGGCATGGAGTACACGGGCCATGCGGGAGCGGGCACCTACGACCAGGTCGTCGTCAGGGGAAGCACCGCCGACCGCGAGTTCATCGCGTTCTGGCTCGACCAGCGCCGGGTACTGGCCGGGATGAACGTCAACGTCTGGGACGTCACCGACCCGATCCGCACGCTCGTGACTTCCCGTCTGCCCGTCGAAGCATCGAGACTCGCAGATGTGGGCGTTCCCCTGACCGAGGTCTTCGCGGAAGGGTGACGACGGAGCCCGCGGACCGCGCGGAGGCGCTGCGCGGCGGTGGGGCGGATGAGCGACGACGGACATGCGCAGCGAGGGAGAAGAGCGTCACGTGCAGGAGAGCCACGAGCAGCAGGGCGGGGAGCCGGCGTGCTTCCTGAACCAGGTGTGCGAGGAGTGCGGCCGGGTGCGGGAGGACCCCTCCCGGCCTGACTGCGAGAATTGCGGCCACGACCCGCAGGCAGCCGCTGCGCCGGACGGCGGCACCGGTTCGCGCCGGCGCGATCGCGACCCCGAGGGCAAGGCCCGCAACGCACGGCCGCGCGACGGACTGGGACGGCCGCTTCCCTACGGGGAGCAGGGCGTCCCCCGACAGCCCGAGGGCGTGGTGCGCACCCCGGACCGGACGCTCGACGAGGCGCAGCGGCTGCTCGACGACGGCATGCCCTTCCACGCACACGAGGTGCTGGAGGACGCCTGGAAGAGCGCGCCCGAGGCGGAAGCGCCGCTGTGGAAGGGCCTGGCGCAACTCGCCGTCGGGATCACCCACCTCGCCCGCGGAAACACCAAGGGCGGCGCACGGCTGCTGCTGCGCGGAGGCGAGGGCGTCGAGCCGTACCGGGGCAGTCCCCCTCACGGCATCGACGTCGCGGGACTCGCGGACTGGGCGCGCACCACCGCAGACGGCGCGGACCAGGCGAGCCGTCAGAACACGGACGGGCCGCCGACGGGCAAGCCGACGGCTCCGAGGCTCCGCGGGCAGGGCTGAACCGGCCCGCGGCGCAGCGCGTTCACACCTTCCGGAAGTGGTACGCCTCCTCGGCGGCCGCCGCGACCTCCGCCAGATCCGCACCGCCCGCGGAGGCGACCACGGCGGCGATCGCTCCCTCGACGAGCGGAGCGTCCACCAGCTGGGCGTTCTCCGGCAGTTCGTCTCCTTCGGCCAGCAATACCTTCACCGTCAGCACCGCGCTGCCGAGGTCGACCAGGATGGCCACGCCGGCCCCCGTGTCGACCTTGTGTGCGGCGGCGCTGATGAGTTCCGCGCTGGTGCCCAGGCCACCGTCCGGCCCGCCGCCCGCGCCCTCCACAGGCGCGCTGTCCCTTCCGGCTGCGAGCCCGACGGCGAGGCGCGCGACGGAGTCGGCGACCTCCTTGCTGTGCGAGACCAGGACGATCCCGACCTTCGGCCGCTGCTTCCCCGCCGAGGACCGGGCCGTGGCCTCCCTGCCGGCGAGGGAAGCGTCTTGCTGCTCACTCATCGGCGACCGCCCCGGCCAGAGCCGTGAAGAGCAGCGCGGAGGAGGTCGCGCCGGGGTCCTTGTGCCCGATGCTTCTCTCGCCGAGATAGCTCGCCCGCCCCTTGCGCGCCCGCATCGGCACGGTCGCCAGCGCGCCCTCGTCGGCGGCGGTGCGGGCCGCGCCGTAGGGGTGGGGCCCGCCCGCGGCCAGGGCCTCCACGCCGGGGTAGAGCGCGTCCAGCATCGTCTTGTCTCCCAGGGCGGCACCGCCCAGCTGTGCCACGGCGTCGACGCCGATGCGCATGGCCTCGGCCAGCTGGCTGCCCGTCACCCGGTCCGCGTCGCCGAGGGCCTTGCCCGTACGGCGCAGAAGTGTCCCGTACAGCGGGCCGGACGCACCGCCGACGCTGGAGACCAACTGCCGTCCGGCGAGGATCAGTACGGCCCCGGGCGCCGAGGGCGACTCCTTCCCCAGAGCAGTCACCACAGCGGCGAATCCGCGCTGCAGGTTGCTGCCGTGGTCCGCGTCGCCGATGGCCGAGTCGAGTTCGGTGAGCAGGTCCGCTTCACGCTCCACGGAGGCGGCTGCGGTGGTGAGCCAGCGGAAGACGGTACCGGCGTCCAGCTCATCGGTCAGGTCGGTCAAGACAACTCCCTCTTCAGGACCGAGGGCCGATCCCGGAACGGCGACCGCGGCCCGGCCCGATGCTCATGACTCATCTTCAGCAACCCCAGCGAAGCGCCGGCGTGTTCACCGGGGCGTCGTACAGCCGCAGGATCTCCTCGTCGGCCCGGCACAGTGTCACCGAGGCTCCCGCCATGTCCAGCGAGGTGACGTAGTTGCCGACGAGGGTACGGGCGACCGGCACCCGGCGCTCGTCCAGGACTCGCCGGACCTCGGCGCAGAATCCGTAGAGCTCGAGCAGGGGGGTGGCGCCCATGCCGTTGACGAGGACCAGCACGGGACCGTCCGGCTCCAGGTCGGTGAGCACCGCGTCCAGGGCGAAGTCGGCGATCTCTCCGGAGGTCATCATCGGGCGGCGCTCACGGCCGGACTCGCCGTGGATGCCGATGCCGAGCTCCAGCTCACCTGCGGGCAGGTCGAAGGTGGGGCTGCCCTTCGAGGGCGTCGTGCAGGGGGCGAGCGCCACACCGAAGCTCCGGGAGGAGTCGGCGACCTGACGGGCGATCGCCTCGACATGCTCCAGCGGCGCGCCCTCCTCCGCGAGAGCTCCGGCGACCTTCTCGACGAACAGCGTCGCGCCCGTGCCGCGACGTCCGGCGGTGAACTCGCTGTCGGTGACAGCGACATCGTCCTGGACGAGGACCTTGCCCACCTGGATGCCCTCGTCCTCGGCCAGCTCGGCGGCCATGTCGAAGTTGAGCACGTCGCCGGTGTAGTTCTTGACGACGAACAGGACGCCCTTGCCACTGTCCACGGCTGCGGCGGCGCGCGTCATCTGGTCGGGAACGGGGGAGGTGAAGACCGCGCCGGGACAGGCGGCGTCGAGCATGCCCCTGCCGACGAAGCCGTTGTGCAGGGGCTCGTGGCCGGAGCCTCCGCCGGAGACCAGGCCCACCTTGTCGGCCACGGGGGCGTCACGCCGCAGCACGACGCGGTTCTCCACGTCGACCGTCAGCTCGGGATGCGCGGCGGCGATCCCCCGGAGGGCGTCCGCGACGACACTTTCCGGCACATTGATCAGCATCTTCATTGATACCTCCGAGTGAGCGTAACACTGTCCCTCTGGCCAGTATTACTACAGGTAGGAGCCGACATCGCGACTGCGTCGTCCGGTCGTCCCGGGTGCGTGGAACGGCCCCGGTGGGAGGGTCGCCGCCGCGCCGAGAGGTCTGTCTGACCACCTGTCAGGAGATCTCTCAGGGCTCGAGCCGCGCCCTGGTCCGGCTGCACACGTACAGCCTGCCGCACACGGAGGCCGCCGCGGCGGTCCGTGCCGCCGTTGCGGCGGGTCTCCCCGCGCGGCCCGCGGCCGGGAGTGCCGGAGCGGTCAGCCGAGTTCGAGGCTGGTGACACCGAAGACGCGCTCCGCCCGAATGACGGGTGGCTCGCCCTTGTACATGCGCACCGTTCCGGAGCCGAGCGCCAGGCCACGGCTCGTGGCGAGGGAGACGGCCGCTTCGTGTGTCTCAGGGATGTCGACATGGACCTCGTCGTCCGGGCTGAGGTGTGCGATGAGCGTGTCGAAGAGAGCCTCGGCGACCTCCGGGGTGCCGGCGAAGAGAGGCCCGATGCGGTGGCCGTCCCTGGCCTGCCGGATCACGCCGTAGCCGGCCGGTTCACCGTCGCGTACGTAGACGTGCGCACGGTGTCCGGGCGCACTCAGCCACCGGCCGAGGAAGGCCTTGCGGGGTGCGGGGAAGCACTCTTCGTCGTAGGCGGCGATCGCCTTGAGGTGATCCTCCGTCACGGGCTCGACGGACGGCGACGGGACGCCCGGAGAAGTGGGACGCCCGCCGTAGCGACCCGTGCGGTATGCGGCGGTGAAGCCCGAACGCCGGTAGGTGTCCTCCTGGGCGGGGACCGCGTCGAGGCCGATGGTCCTGCCGCCTGCGTGCGGGACGGCCGCCCGCCAAGTGCCCATGCCCAGTCCCTTTCCCCGCAGATCGGGATGGACGAGGTAGTAGCCGAGGAAGGCGAAGTCGTCGGAGTAGTTCACGACGGAGACGGCCGAGACGAGCCGGCCGTCCTGGCGCCCCAGGAAGAAGCCGTCGGGGTCGGTCGGGTGGAAGCAGGCCGTGTCGCCCAGGCCCGGGTTCCACTGCTCCTCGGCCGCCCACTCCTCGACCTGGAGCCATTCCTCCGACGAGGCGAGCGTGACGCCGAGTCCGTCCGCGCCGCCGTGAGGTGAGCCGGCCGCGGCGGTGGCCGCGGCTCCCGAGGGCTGCTGCGAGGCGTCGTCGCCGAGAGGTTCCATGCCTTGTGTCCGTCCTTTCCTTGGATGGTTGCGGCCGGCGGGCCGGCACGGCCGGCCCGCCGGCACATCGTCAGATCAGGTCCATGGCCGCCACTTCGTCGGGACGGCCGTAGCTGACGGGACCCTGGAAGCGCCTGCGGGCGGTGGCGAACCACCACACCGTCGCGATGATCAGGACCACGGCCAGTGCGATCGGCGCGTAGTTGAAGTTCGACGCGGTGATCGGCGAGGCGTGCGGCAGCATGAACAGCACGTTGCTGACGAGGATCCACGCGACGGCGACGATCCCGATCGGCTTGCCCCAGCGCCCGAGGTGCCACGGCCCGTGCTCGAAGTCGCTCAGCCGCAGGCGGAGGTAGATGGGCACCGCGTAGGCGAGGAAGAGCCCGACGACGTTGACGCTGACGATGGCGGTGAACGCCGTCTCCGACCACCAGCCCGGGACGACCAGGACCAGGGAGCACGCCGCTGCCAGCCACACGGCCTTGACAGGCGTACGCGTACGGGGCGAGACCGAATGCCACCAGCGGGAACCGGGCATCGCGCCGTCACGTGAAAAGGCGAAGATCTGCCGGGTGTTGCTGGTCATGTTGGCCAGACCGCAAAAGAGCATCGCGCCGATCACGATGAGCAGGAGAAGCTTGGCTGTGCCCATGCCAAGCGCGTCCAGGAGAATCTGCACGGGCGGAGCGTCCGCCGCCGCTTCCTTGTCGTAGTCACGGATCGCGAAGACCAGCGCGAGCATGAGGACGAGACCTGTGATCGCGGAGTAACCGATTGCACGCATGATGCCACGCGGCGCGTTCACCGTGGCCTGAACGGTCTCTTCTGACATGTGGAAACTGCCGTCGAAGCCGGTAAAGGTCCAGCTCGTGACGAGCAGACCGAGCATGCCGCCGTAAAGGGCGCTCGTGAAACCGGTGTTGTTGGCGAAGTGCGTCACGAAGGACGCCGACTGGTGATGGTCGGGCATCACTGTCAGTGCGGTGACGATTACCACCATTCCGATCAGCAGCCACCACACCGAGATGCGGTTGAGCACGGCGACGAGGTGCACCGTGTAGGTGTTCGCGAGGCCCTGAAGCACCAGGATCACTGCGGTGATGAGCACGGTGCGCTGACCCGTGACCTCGTAGGACGGCCACTGCATCGCCATGAACGCCTGGATGAAGGTGGCGGCCGCGTACCCGGTCGCCGCCGTGCCTCCCACCTGGCCGACGAAGTTGAGCCAGCCCGTGTACCAGGACCATGCGCCCTTGTGCTTCTTGGCGAGCTTTCCCGCGGAGAAATACAGGGCACCACTGGTCGGATAAGCGGAAGCGATCTCGCCCATCGACGCACCGATGAAGAGAACCATCACCGAGACGCCGATCCAGCCGAATACCAGAACCAGCGGGCCGCCCGCATTCATCCCGAAACCGAACGAGGAGAAAATCCCGGAGATGATGTTGATGATGGTGAATGAGATCGCGAAATTGTCGAACGCGCGGAATCGGCGCGTAAGTTTCCGCGGATAACCCATCGCATGCAACGTGGCATCATCGTCGAGAGCGGCAGGCGCTTCGCGCTGTCGTATTCTCGTGCGGCTTGCGAAAGCGGAGTCGGACACGGGCGGACCTTTCTTGTATGGACATCGGGAAAGCTTCGTCGCGATCGGTGCGGAGAGTGCGCGGCGCCTCAGGGCAAGGGCGGCCACGGACTCTGTGCCGTCGCAGGCGCGGAAGTACGGGCCACCTCAGCGCGCGCCCGGTACGGGGAGCCCGCACGCGAGACGTGCCTTGCTGAGCTGCTCCTCGGGATCACCGAGGGCGCTCCACGGCATCCGTGAGGCGTAGGGCCCCATCGCCGCGAAGACGGGACGGGCCTCGAACTCGCAGTGCGCCATGATCAGTGCGTGTGCCAGGTATGCCAGGTCCAGCACCGGTGTGAACTCGTAGCCCGCGACCTCCGGCAGCCAGTGCTGGTACGCCCCCAGTGCGGTGGCCTTCCACTGGGGCTGCTCCCACGTGCGGTCGGCCAGGAGCGAGGTCGGGTCGTGCTCCTCGATCAGGGCCACCAGTGGCAGGAGTCTCAACGCGGAGGATGCCGGGGCCCGTTGACCGAGGAACGCGGCAACGTCCCAGGCGGCCTTGCCGGAACCGCCGTAGCGGGCGAAGAAGAAGGACAGGAACCGGTGATGGGCCTCCCTGTGCCACGGGTCGAGCCGCAGGATGTGCGAGAAAAGCGACCAGGGGCCTTCGGGAGAGGTGAGCAGACCCTGCGGTGCCGGGTCACGGGGGCGCTGGAGGCGGGCCAGCGAGAGCTGGGTGACCCACGGCGTCGGGTCCCTCGGTGCCATCAGCGCCGCACGCTGACATGCGGCGAAGGCGATACGGCCGAGGTCGCCGGCGTGGCGGTCCTCGGTGTCCGCCGCGCGCAGTGCGCGCAGCGAGGAGACCCGCGCCCACAGCAGCGCCGCCTCTTTGCTGGGCTCCTCGGCCAGCCAGCGTTCCGCGAGGTCGGAGTCGCACGCCTCGGAGGCGAGCACGAGTGAACGGTGGGCGCGCAGGCCGAAGTCCCTCTGAGCGTCCTTCAGCACCTCGTGCGAGCTGAGGTAGCGGCCCGCGCGCACGTCCACGCATGCTCGTGCCAGCTGACGGTCATCGGCCGCCGGGTGCCACACGTACTGCCCCTCGAAAAAGCCAGCGGTCATGCTCTCCTGCCGAATCTGCTCTCTCTGCCGATGCCATCCCAATGTGCACAATTCGGGCAACCCGAATTCGACCGGAACGCGTCCGGTGCCCGGCAGCAACGCACACCCTACTCAGCGTCATGACCGACCGGAACCACTATTCCCTATCACTCCGGTCTCGAAGTCCTCTTTCCTGCCCGTTCCACCCTTGCTTTGCCACCGCAGGGGTGAGGGAGGGTATGTGCTGAGCATATGTCAGCCCCTCGCGACACTATTTGTGTTGAGCGGAAGGGGTCCCTCCGGGGTTGAACGCACGTCGCATGCGACTGTGCGGCCGGCCTGGCCGATGAGGTCCGTAGGTGTTCCTCAAGTCCCTCTCTCCGGAAGGTCTGTTCGAAGAACGCGCCCTGGAAAGCAGCACGTTGAATGCCGAACTGCTTTGATTCCCAAGGAAGTTGGAGGCGGAAGGCGGCTGCCGGGAGTGTGCGTCCGTGTCGCGGCCGGTTCGGCCTTGTGTCGGGAGAGTCCGAAAACCTGCATTTCCTGGTATTTTCCGGGCCTATCGGAGCAAGAGGAGGCGCGTGATGGGGCTGGCGGCTCCGCTGTGGGACGTGCACAACCATCAGGGCTGGTCCCAGCTGGGCGAGTTGGGCCTCGCGCTGGTGCTCTCGACCCTCATCGGCTGGGAACGGGGCTCGCGGCAGAAGAGCGCCGGGCTGCGCACGCACGCGCTCGTCGGGATCGCCAGCGCCCTGATGATGCAGATTTCCCAGTTCGGCTTCAGCAGCGTGCTGGGCACCCAGGACGTCTCCTTCGACCCTTCCCGGGTCGCCTCGCAGATCATCGCCGGTATCGGCTTCATCGGCGGTGGGCTGATCTTCGTACGCCGCGACGCCGTTCGGGGCCTCACCACCGCCGCGACGGTCTGGCTCACCTGTGCCGTGGGCATGGCCTGCGGCGGTGGACTCGGCGTGCTGGCGGCGGTGACCACCGCACTGCACTTCGTCGTCATCCGCGGTTATCCCCTCGTCGCCGCCCGGCTCTCCACGGGGCCCACGCTCAGGGAGTCCACGGTCCGGCTGCGCTACCGCACCGGGGAGTCCCTGCTGCCCCGGCTCATGGAGATCTGCACCGACCGAGGATTCCGCATCCTCGGCGTCAGTGTGGACAGAGTGCCGCGGCCCGAGGAGGGCGCCGTGGTGGAGCGTGCGGGCGCGGAGACCACGGCGCGGGTGGCGCTCCGGCTGGAGGGCACGGCCGACGTGCGCGAGTTGGCCTCCGAGATCTTCGGCACCGAGGGAGTGCTGGGCATGGAGGTCTCGACGGACTCCGATCCGGACGAATGAACCTGTGCCGGGAGCCCGGGACATGCTACGAAGAGGCATGCCTGCCGCCTCCCACAACACATCCGCCCATGCCTCCGACGACATCTCTGACGACGGAGCCGCCTACGATGCCGTCATCGTCGGCGGTGGCCACAACGGCCTGGTCGCCGCCGCGTATCTCGCACGAGCCGGACAGCGTGTCCTGGTGCTCGAACGCCTCGGACGGACCGGCGGGGCCGCCGTCTCCGAGCAGACCTTCGCGGGCGTCGACGCCCGGCTCTCGCGCTACTCGTACCTGGTGAGCCTGCTGCCGCAGCAGATCATCGACGACCTCGGCGTGCGCTTCGCCGTACGCAAGCGCGGTGTCTCCTCCTACACGCCTACCGTGCGCGACGGGCGGGCCACCGGTCTCTTCGTCGGCGACGGCACAACCCGCACGCGGGAGTCCTTCGCCCGGCTCACCGGAGGGGAGAGGGAGTTCGAGGCGTGGGAGCACTTCTACGCCATGACGCAGCGGGTCGCCCAGCGTGTCTTTCCGACCCTCACCGAACCGCTGCCCACCCGCGAGGAGTTGAAGGCGCGGATCGGGGAGGACGCCGTGTGGGAGGCGCTGTTCGAGCGCCCGCTCGGCGAGGCCGTCGAGGAGTACTTCGCCGACGACCTGGTCCGGGGAGTCGTGCTCACCGACGGGCTCATCGGCACCTTCAGCCATGCGCACGACCCGTCACTGCTGCAGAACCGTTGCTTCCTCTACCACGTCATCGGAGGCGGAACCGGCGACTGGGACGTGCCCGTCGGCGGCATGGGGGCACTGACCGACGCCCTCGCCGACGCCGCTCGTTCCGCCGGCGCCCGGATCCGTACGGGCCACACGGTGCAGCGCATCGACACCGACGGCACGACGGCCGAGGTGCGCTACAGCACCGCCGACGGCGAGGGGACCGTGGCCGCGCGCCGCGTCCTGGTGAACGCCTCACCGCAGGCGCTGTCGCAGATGCTCGGCGAGGGGGAGGCTGCCTTGCCCGCGGCGGGCGGTGGCCAGAGCCCCGTCAGCGGCTCGCAGTTGAAGGTCAACATGTTGCTGCGGCAACTTCCCCGGCTGAAGGACACCGCCGTCGACGCGCGCGAGGCCTTCTCCGGAACCTTCCACGTAGCCGAGGGATACGAGCAGCTTGCCGAGGCCCACCGGCAGGCGGAGGCAGGGGACCTGCCCGGAGTACCGCCCTCCGAGCTGTACTGCCACTCCCTCACCGACCCGAGCATCCTGGCTCCGGAACTGGCCGCCCAGGGCTTCCAGACGCTCACCCTGTTCGGGCTGCTCACCCCTGCCGAGTGCTTCGACGCCGGGAGCGCAGCCGAGCGTGACGCCGTGCGTGACGCGGCGCTCGCCCGTACGCTCGCCGAACTCGACCGCCACCTGACGGAGCCTGTCGGCGACTGCCTCGCGCTCGACGTCGACGGCAGGCCCTGCATCGAGGCCAAGACGCCCAGGGACCTCGAAGGCGAACTGCGCCTGCCGGGCGGCCACATCTTCCACGGAGACCTGTCCTTCCCGTGGGCCGAAGAGGGCGGCGGACGCTGGGGCGTGGAGACGGCGCACCCCAACGTGCTGCTGTGCGGCGCCGGTTCGGTGCGGGGCGGCGGAGTCAGCGGCATCGGCGGGCACAACGCGGCGATGGCCGCGCTGGAAGCGGAAGGCGGCCGGGCAGCGGCGCCGGTGCGCTGAGGCAGACAAGCAGCAGCAGTCGCTGCCGGGTTCTGCCGGGTGGTCATCTTGCTTGCCACAGGTGGCAAGCAAGGTGCTTCCGCCGGCCGCTCGGGCGCGCCGGCCTGGATGCTGGGGGCGCCGGGCACCGGGGAAGGGCACGGCGTCGACCTCGTTCGTCCTGCTGGTCATCGTGGTCGGCTTCTTCTACGTCGACATCGCCAACTGCCAACCGTTCCTCCCGTTCGGGTCTCCGGGGCGTTCACCGGCGCGGCCACCGTCTTCTTCGCTGTCGTCGGCTACGACGCCATGAGCACCGCGGCAGAGGAGTCCAAGGGCTCCCAGCGCCACATGCCCCAGGCGATCATCTGCTCGCTGATCATCGCGATGACGCTGTACGTACTGGTCTGTCTCGTACTGACGGGCATGCAGAAGTTCACCGACATCGACAAGGCGAGCGGACTCTCCTCCGCCTTCCAGCCCGTGGGCCTGGGCGCGCCGTCCCGACCTGCCTCGCACCTTCCGCACGCCGGGCATGCCGGTGGTTCCGGTCATAGGGATCGTCTTCTCGCTGTGGCCGACGACGTTCCTCGCGTGGCAGACGTGGGCGCGCTTCGCCGTCTGGTTCCTGATCGGCCTCGTCATCTACTTCGGTTACTCCTAGGGCCGTTCGGAACTCGCCCGTCAGGAGAACGAATCCGGGAAGGACGTGCAGTAGCGTCGCCCGTATGAGTGATGAAGTCCGAACTGTGCGGGCCAACGGCATTGAGATCGCCTACCGGACCTGGGGAACGGAGAACACCGAGGGCACGCCCGTCGTCCTGCTGCACTGCCTGGGCGAGGACGGGGAGGACTGGCGCGGGCCGCTGATCGCTCAACTCGCTGCCGATCACCCGCTGTACGCACCGAACCTCCGCGGCCACGGCCACAGCGACTGGCCGGGCGAGTACGGGCTGGACCTGCTGTGCGAGGATCTGCTGTCCTTCCTGGACGAACTCGGCCTGGAACGCGTCGTCCTCATCGGGCACTCACTCGGGTCCATGGTCGCGGCGATCTTCGCCGGAGAGCACCCGGCCCGCGTGGAGCGCCTCGTCCTGGAGGAGACCGCCACGCTGCTCCCGGTCGACCCGCCCCGCGAGGAGGACCCTGAACCGCCGCCCGGCAAGCCGCTGTTCGACTTCGATGTCAGAAAGCAGCTCAACAGGCAGCTCAATGCTCCCGATCCCCGCTGGAGGCGGAAGCTGGGCGACATCACCGCGCCCACCCTCGTCGTCGGCGGCGGGCCGGAGAGTCATCTGCCGCAGGAAGACATGGCTGCCACGGCCGAGTGCATTCCGCTCGGCACGTTCGTCACCGTCGAGGAGGGCGGACATCTGGTGCACGAGCAGCGGCCCAAGGAATTCGCCGCAGCCGTGCAGACGTTCCTGGCGGGCGACGCCCCGGCACGGTGACCCCGGCCACGCCCGTGGCGGCTCGCAAAGCGGTACTCGACACCTCTAGAGTGATTGTTGAAGAGCAAAGCACTTCTGGAGGAAGGTCCGTGATGGCTGAGCCCGAGGGATCGGTGTTGGAGGAACTGCGTGCCCGGCGGGAGACCTTGCGGGACCGCTATCTGCTCGCCGCCCCCGACCGGCCCGCCACCGCAGCCGCCGGTGTCCACCACGTCGCCTTCATCTGCCGGGACGTGGAGGAGACCATCCGCTTCTACCAGGAGCTGCTCGGCTTCCCCCTCGTCGAACTCGTGGAGAACCGCGACTACCGGGGCTCCACGCACTTCTTCTTCGACATCGGCAACGGCAACCTGCTCGGATTCTTCGACTTTCCCGGCCACGACCACCCGGAGTTCGCCGAGACCGTCGGCGGCGTACAGCACCTGGCCCTGTCGATGACGGATGAGGCGCATTCCGCCGCCCGGAACGCACTCGACGCCGCGGGCCTCGAGTACGCGGGCCCGGATCGCGGCGTCGAGGAGAGCCTGTATCTGAAGGACCCCAACGGAGTGCCGGTCGAGCTGTACCGCGAGCGCCTCGGGATCTTCAACGGTAAGAAGATCGTCTGAGGGCTCTTGTGCGCCCGGCCGCCGGGGCAATCCACGTCGGCCCAGCACTGTCCGGTGCCCCTCACCGGTCGTTAGGCTGAAGCCCTTTCCGATGAGCGAAACAGGAGGAGCGCACGTGGCCGAGCGCACCACCACCAGCACCGTGACGAGGCCCGACCTCGATCTCACCAACGCCCGCTGGCAGTCGGGCACCCAGGAGATGGGCGGTGTGGAGATCGCGTTCGTGGAGGGCTACATCGCGATGCGCAACGGCCGCACACCCGAGATCCCGGCGGTCATCTTCTCGCCGGGGGAGTGGAACGCGTTCGTGCTCGGTGCGCGCAGCGGACGCTTCGACCTGACCTGACACCAGCGCTTCCGCGGTACTCAACTGCCCGAGAGAAGCGGGCAGTTCACCTCGCATGAGCACGTGAGGCCTGCCATGGCCCGTGTGAGCGCCACGTCCAGGTCGGGGGCCTCGAACTCGACCCTCCGCCGGGGAGGGGCCCAGCACGGCCGGGGTGGCGGCCGGCACGTCCGGCCGCCACCAGTTGTCACTCCGATCCGGGTCCTGCCCGGCCGTCGGCGGCGCTCCCACCCCCGTGTCCGTGACGGGTCCGTGACCATGATGAGGCGTCCCGGAGGAGAGGTACGCAGCGGGACGTACCATGTCCGCATGTCGTTCCTCCGCCGTCGCAGCGCGTCCGTCCCCGCAGGTCCGGACTTCGACGTCCTGGCCATGGACCCGACCGACTGGCCCGGCAACCTCGGTGCGGGCCTGCTGCCCGCACCTGACGGCACCTGCCAGGGCGTCTTCCTGCGCTACGACCTCTTCGGCGGCCGCGGCCCGGCGATGATCATCGGCAATCTGCCGGAGGGCTCACCGGCCCGTGAGGTCACCGGCAACCAGGTGCCCTTCGAGGTGGCACAGCTGATGGCGGCGCTGGAGAACGACGAGGAGGTCGAGGTCACGGGCGTCGAGGACGACCCGGTGATGCACGAGGACAATCTGCTGATCGTGCGCCGCGTGAAGTGCTCCGAGGAGCGCATCTCGTGCGTGCAGTTCGACCGGAGCGACGGGGTGCTCGTCACCATCGCGAGCTGGGACCGGCCCATCACCAGCGATCTCTATGCGCTGCTGAAGCCGCTGCCCGCCGAGATGTTCCAGCACTGACGAGCCCGTTGGCGCGAAAGGGGCCCGGCACCGCCGGCCGGCACCTGTAGGTGCCGGCCGTGGCGCCGGGCCCCTTTCGCAGGCCGGGTCGCGTTACGAGGAGGAGCCGGTCACCCGCACATCGTCCGCCTTGACGAAGGCGACGCGGTGCCCCAGCTGGATCTGGTAGTACGTGAGATCGCCGCGCACCACCTTGAACTTCTCCGCCTCCGGGTCGAACTCCTTGGCGTAGAGATACTCACCCCGCGTCTTGAGCCCCGCGGCGTACGCCTGGCCCGCCTTGATCTTGTACGGGAGCGGCGAGAGCTCCTGCGCCGGAATGCCCTCGGGGTATGCCTCCTTCTCCGGGTAGGCCCGACCGTAGACCGGGATCTCGTCCTTGCCGGCCTTGGGAACGATCAGCTTGCCCCGCGCGGGAACCGCTGTGGGCTGCTTCTTCGGGTTGTGGAACCAGGCCTTCTGCCCCAGATACCAGATGGCGGTCCACTCGCCCTTGCGGTCGGCCACGGCGTACTGCTGACCCGTACTCGCCCGGGCACCGGTGTCGTTGACGCCGGTGGTGGACTTACCGCCGGGATGCAGCCCGTCGTCCTGGACCAGCTCCGAGTCCGCGTCCGGCGCGTTGTGCAGGCGAACTGCGCCCGAGCCGTGTGCCGGGCAGGGGTCGCCCGAGTCGTCGCACTTGGTGTACTCCGGCCGGTGCTTGTCATAGTCCGGCCTGATGGTCAGCAGCTTGCTGTCGGGTGCGGCCTTCGGCACGAACGGCCGCCCGATCAGGGTGAAGTAGTGCTGCCAGTCGAAGTAGGGACCCGGATCCGTGTGCATTCCGGGGATGTTGGCGGTGGTCACGCCGGGCACGTTGTCGTGGCCCAGGATGTGCTGCCGGTCCAGAGGGATGTCGTACTTGGCGGCGAGGTACCGCACCAGGCGGGCCGAGGAGCGGTACATCGCCTCGGTGTACCAGGCGTCGGGGTCGGTGAGGAAACCCTCGTGTTCGAGGCCGACCGACTTGGCGTTGACGTACCAGTTCCCCGCGTGCCAGGCGGCGTCCTTGCCCCGCACGTGCTGGGCGATGTGGCCGTCGGAGGAGCGCAGCGAGTAGTTCCAGGACACATACGTCGGGTCCTGGATCAGGTCCATCACCGTGTCCCAGTTGCCCTCGGTGTCGTGCACGACGATGTAGTCGACCGACGCGGAACCGGGCCTGCGGGCCTTGTCGTGGTTGCCGTAGTTCGGGTTGCCGTTGTCGTCCGTGTACTCCTCGTACGGGGCGGGCAGCCACTCGCACGACACGCTGCGGGGGCACTCGGGCTTCTCACCCGAGGAGGAGCGAGGCCGGGCCTGCCCGATTCCGTCCGCCTGCGAGGGGTCGGCACGCAGACCGGGGTCGGCCTCAAGACGCACCTGCTGGCCGGAGTCCGTCGTGCGCTGCTCGCCCGAACGCATCACTGCGAAGACGTCGTCCGCGAACGCTGTGGCCGTGCCGGGCTCGGACGCGGCCGGATAGGAGGCCACCGCGCCGTACCAGTCCGCCGGATCCGAACTGAGGGGACGTCCCAGCTTCTTCTGCGCGGCCGCCAGGAGGGCAGCGCCGCCCCGCAGGTTCGCGGCCGTGGACTCGCGCAGCTGCTTCCCGGACACGTCCGTCAGCTTCGCCGCACGCTCGGCCGTGCGCAGCCGGGCCGGCAGCTCGCTGGTCTTCGGAGTCCGGGCACGCTCCGTGGCCGCATCGGGCTTCAGCGCCGGACGTGCCGTGTCGCCGCGGGGGTCCTCCGAGCCGGAGCCGAAGTGGCCGTCGTGCGCGGCGGCGGACCGGGCCAGCGCCGTGCCTGCATCGGTCAGGTGCATCGGGCCGTAGCCGCCGGAGACGCTGGGGGCACCGTCGTGCGCGTCCCAGCGGGACTGCAGATAGGAGACCCCGAGCAGCACGCTCTCAGGGACGCGGTAGTCCTCGGCGGCATCGGTGAACTGCTGCTGGAGGCGGGAGGTGTCGCGCTGGTCCGCCGTCGCGTACGGGCCCGCGGAGACCAGCGGGAGCAGCAGGGCCGTCGCGGCGACGCCGGTGCCGGCGGCCCACAGGGCACGGGAGCGCCGTCCGCACGGGGGGACCCTTCCGAATGCGCCACGGGCGAGGCGTCTGAGTGGGTCGAGAGATTCGTGAACCGGGCCAGAAGTTCCGGGTGATCCGGGCAAGGCGGCCTCCTCGGTCTGGGCTCGTCGCATGCGAGTGCGAGCAGGCCTCAGAGGTATCGGTTGCCCGACCCATCCGTCAATGACCGCAGGAGAAGGGGAATTCGCACGTCAGCGTGGTGAGTTCGGCTGCCTGCCGGTGGCGTCGGCGGCCCCCGGGGGGCGTCACCTGTCCAGACCGGTGACGCCCCGCAGGTGGCGAGCGGGGTTCCGCCGGAAACCCCGCTCGCCCGACGGCGCTACCGGGTGCCCACGGCAGCACGCACCGCGCCCCTCGCGAGGCCGCAGTCGTCGTGCAGCCGGCGCAACAGCAGTCGCTGCTGCTCGCCCGTGGCCATGGCGCCCGGGCGTTCCTGACCCGGGGTCGGGGCAGGCTCGCGCATGGTGCGCTGGATGGCCGTCTCATAGGTACGGATCTCACGCATCAGCACGAGCATCAGATTCACCAGGAAGGCGTCCCGCGCGGCCGAGCCCTGCGCCTGGGCGAGCTGGCTGATGTGGCGGCGGGCCATCGGTGCGTCACCGAGCACCACCCATAGCGTCGCCAGGTCGTATCCCGGCAGATACCAGCCCGCGTGCTCCCAGTCGACGAAGGCAGGGCCCGTCGGGGCGAGCAGCACGTTCGTGAGCAGGGCGTCCCCGTGGGAGAACTGCCAGGGTGTGACTCCGCCGGTGCCGTGTCCCTGGGCGGCTCCGTGCAGCAGTGTCTGCAGGTCCCCGAGGTCACGGTCCGTCAGCAGGCCCTGCTCGTGGCAGCGGGCGAGCCGCGACGGGTAGTCGATCGGACGGGTGAACGCGGACGCAGGCGGCTGCCAGAGGTTGAGCTTGCACAGCGCACCGAGGGCGGCGCGCAGATCGGCGCGGGGCGGGGTGTCGAGGAGGTGCCGCCGTAACGCCGCCACACGGCCCGGCATGCGCTCGATCACCAGCACGCACTCGTCGGGGTCCGCGGCCACCAGCCTCGGCACACGCACCGGGGGCCGGTGGCGTACGAAGGCCCGGTAGGCCGCTATTTCGTGCCGGAAGCGTTCGACGGACGACTCGGCCTTGTCCACGAGGCACTTGGCGACGACGGCGTTGCGCCCCGCCGTCCCCGAGACCAGGATCGAGCGGCCGACCCGGCGCAGCACCTGCACCGGGTGGAACTCCGGGCAGATCCGGTGGACGGAGGCGATGGCCGCCCGCAGCTGCGAACCGTTCGGGCCGGACAAGTCCAGCCTCCCGCTGACGGATTGAGATCCGGCGTCGGCCGGTTGCCGCGTCCGCACGGCGCCGGCCCGTGGGGCGGACACCCGCGCCGCGGTGGGAACCACGGGAATCGCGGGAGATCCGCCACCGTAGGGCGGTGTGCCGAACGGCCTGTGCGGTGCGGACACGGCGGACGTCGCTGGATGCATGGTGAGCAGGGTCCCTTCGTACGCCGACGGGTCGCGCGCCTGCCCAGGACCGTCCGGACGGTGGCCCGGCACCCTGGGGAATGCCTGACCGTGTTGCTGGTCGTCCGGACGGGACCGGGGTGGCGCGTTTCTACAGGACACCCGCGTGCGGGTGGCACACCATCTGGCGGACCCTGGCGAACCGTGGCGAATAGTCGCAGCGCAGTTGAGCGGGGGTTACTGTCAACTCAGCCGAGAACCTGGGGGCTTGACGTGACAAAGGGACCCAACACCCGTCTCGCGGACCTGTTCGGCCTCGCCGGATGGTCCAAGGGCGAACTCGCGCGGTTGGTGAACAGGCAGTCCGTGGCCATGGGCCACGCGCAGCTGTCGACCGACACCTCGCGGGTGCGGCGTTGGATCGACATGGGGGAGACCCCGCGCGATCCGGTGCCGAAGGTGCTGGCGGCCCTTTTCACCGAGCGACTCGGCCGTGTCGTGACCATCGAGGACCTCGGGTTCAGCAAGCCAGGGCAGCCGGCAACACGGCAGCAGTCCGGACTGGACGGAGTGCCGTGGGCACCCGAGCGGACGGCCGAGGTCCTCACCGAATTCACGGGAATGGACCTCATGCTCAACCGACGCGGCTTGGTGGGTGCGGGCGCCGCGCTCACCGCAGGATCGGCACTCAGCAGTGCCATGTACGACTGGCTCCGCGGCGACCCGGGTTCCGCCGCCGGCGTTCTCCGACCCGGACACCCGGGCCTTGCTCGCTACGCGGACCAGGCAGCCATCGACAGGTACGACGCGGCCCCCGTGGGGTCGCAGGAGATCGAGGCGCTGGAGCACTCGGTCGAGGTCTTCCGCGCCTGGGACGCCGCACGCGGCGGCGGACTTCAGCGCAAGGCGGTTGTCGGCCAGCTCAACGAGGTGGGCGGGATGCTCTCCTACCACCACCCCGAACGTCTCCAGCGGCGGCTGTGGGGCGTGGCGGCGAACCTCGCGGTACTCGCCGGGTGGATGTCGCACGACGTCGGCCTGGAGCCGACCGCACAGAAGTACTTCGTCATCGCGGCGCACGCGGCGCGCGAGGGCGGCGACCGGCCGCGCGCCGGCGAGGCACTCTCGCGCGCCGCACGCCAGATGGTGCACCTGGGCAGGCCGGACGACGCGCTCGACCTGATGAAGCTGGCCCGGTCCGGCTCGGGGGAGGAGACCCTGCCGCGCACGCGCGCCATGCTGCACACCATCGAGGCGTGGGCGCAGGCCGCGATGGGCCGCGGCCAGGAGATGCGGCGCACGCTCGGGGAGGCCGAGGAGCTGTTCGCGTCCGACAAGGGCGATGTTCCGCCCCCGAGTTGGATGCAGATGTTCGACGAGGCCGACCTGCACGGCATGGAGGCGCTGGCGTTCCGCACGCTGGCCGACCATGACCCGGCCGCGGCAGGCACTGCCGAGGTGCACGCCATGCGCGCACTGGAGTTGCGGGCCGACGGGCGGCAGCGCTCGAAGATCTTCGACTGGATCTCGCTCGCCTCGGCCTATTTCATCGCCGACGAGCCGGAACAGGCTGACCGCTACGCGCGCCTCGCCCTCGTCAGCGTCGGTGAGAACTCCTCGCACCGCACATGGGACAGGCTGCGTGAGATGTACCGGCTCACCGGCCAGTATGCGGGCCACGGCCTGGTCGCCGAGCTGCGTGAGGAGATCCAGCACGCGCTGCCCAAGCAGCCCAAGACGCCCCGGCTTTCCGGGGAGCCCAAGCCGGCCCGGCTGCCTGGGGGCAGGGGGCTGCGCTCGGTGTGAGCGTCAGCAATCCCCGGCCGGGACGGTCGGGGGACCGGGAGGTGCCCTGATCCGGTGCGGCCGCGTCACCGTCGTCGGGCGGCCCGTGCGGGCAGTCACGTGCGCGGCCGATGGAAGCCCCGCGGCGCGGGTGCGCCGCGGTAGCGTCCGTCGGGACGAGCAGACGTGGGCCGGCGTCAGCCGTGCAGGTACCGCTCCGCGACAACTGTCGGGTACTCCACCGGCGTTCCGCGCTCCAGCGACCATGCGAGGCGCAGGTACTGCGCGTGAGTCCACGCGAGCGGTGTGGCCGACGCCGTGCCCTTACCGGACAGAACCTCCGGAACCGGTGGCCGGTCGTCCCAGACCTGCTCGGGCAGCATCAGGGTCTCGCCGGCTGTGGCGGCCATGTCGCGCAGCCGTCCTTCGGCCGAGTGCCGGTCGCCGCAGAGGAGTTCGTACTCGCCGCGCTCGCCCGAGAAGATCGGCCACGCACGCCCGTAGGTCGTCTTGATCTCGGGACGGTTGACGTTCCAGGGCTCGCCGTTGGGCTGCTCGCCGTAGCCGTCGCCGCTGTAGCGGTGCCAGTGGCGGCCGGAGGGGGTGTCCACCGAGATTTCGCGGTCGACGATCTTGAGGGAGTTACGGATCACCGGGTCGTCGGCTGGCTTGATGCCCAGCCGCACGAGCTCGAGGAAGCCTGCGTCGACGACACTGCGCTGGTCCACCTTGCCGTCGGTGTTGTTGCCCAGTTCGTACTCCGTGCCCGCGTTCGGCCTGCCGTCCTTCGTGAGCCGCAGATAATAGGGCTCGGAGGAATGCGGGCCGTTGGTGCTCACGGTCCAGCCGTCCAGCGACTCCTGCCACGTGTCGGCGGCTTTGAGGTACTTGGCGGCATCGTCCGCTTGTCCGCCGCGCCGCATCAGATCCGCGAGACACACCAGGGCCGCGATCGCCGAGGCGATGGTGGAGGGCGAGTAGCCGCTCTGCTCCTCCCAGCGCTCCTGCGGGCTGAAAGGGGACTTGTAACCCTCTTCGCTCTTGAACTTCAGGATGAAGTCGGCGCCGCGGCGCAAGTGCCGCAACGTCTTGGCGTCGTGCCGGTCGAGCATCCACGCCAGCAGCATGGGTGTGGAGGTCTCGTCGAGCTGGATGTTCGTCCAGAACGGTGTGCCGTCGACCTTGTGGTTCTGCGACCAGTGCCCGTCGGGCAACTGACTGCGCAGCAGATGGTCCATCGCCCGGTCCGCCGCGTCGCGGTCGCCGGCCGCCAGCAGCCCGGTGCCTATGTGGTAGAGGTCGCGGGCCCACACCAGGTGGTACGAGCCGGTCTCGGGTGCGATGCCGCGGTCGGTGCCGAACGCCCACGGCATGGAGGGCGAGGCGATGAACGCACCGGGGTTGAGCTTGTCCTCACTGGCCGCGAGCATCACGACCGACGCCGTGTAGAGCGCCTGGTCGGAGGGTGTGCGCAGGCATCCGGGGGCCTTCGGCAGGCCGCCGAGGTATTCGAGCCAGCCGCGCTCGTACGCGCCGGCGGCCGCGTCGAATCCCCGCCGGAGCGAGCGCTTCGCCGTCCGTACGGCTTCCGCGGTCTTCTCGCCGAAGCCGAGCACCACCGTCTGCCGGGTCCGGGTGCATCCGTCCATCCGGAGCCGGCCGACCTGCACGACGTTGCCCGGGCCCGCGGTGGCGTAGTGGTGCTTGAGGCGTCCGTTGTTCTCGGACAACTGGGTCCAGCCGTCGTTCACATCGAGGTAGCCGACGGTCGACTCGGTGAAGCCGTCCTGGGCGGCCAGCGCGCTCGCTGCGTGCTTGTCCTTCGCCACAAGCGTCCCGTCCTGCGGGAACGCGCTGTCGTCGTTGCCCTCCCCGGACAGCGACGGGTCGTGCAGGACGAACACCTGCAGCGGAGCGCCCGTCTCCGAACGCACCTCGACGTCGATGAGCACGCTCGCGCGCTCCGGGTCGGTGACGTACCGCGTGACCGCGCTCCAGCCGGTTCCCCTGCTGGTGAGCCGGTAGCCGGGAGCCCCGCCCCGAAGGCAGGGTTCGGTGCGTGCCTCGCCGTCGCTGAGGCGCTCGACGAACGTCTTCCCGTCCGTGATCACCAGCTGCGTCTGGCGGCTGGCTGGAGTACTCAGGTCCGGGTAGTACGTCTCGCTCATCCTGCCGCCCTGCAGGGTGAACCAGACGGGGCTCTCCGTCGTACGGGAGGTGCCGAAGCCGGTCTTGTCGGCGGGTGCGAAGGCCGCGCTCGTCCCAGGTCCGCCGGGCGCCTCTCCCGTGGCCTTCGCAGCGGTGCCTGCGCCCGCGGACTCGGCCCGGGCCACGCCCGCCAGCGGGACGGGCGCGGCCACTGCCGACGCACCGACCAGCGCTGCTCGCAGGAAGTTCCGACGGGAATTGGTACGCACGCATCCTCCAGTTGAGGAGAGGAACAGGGGGCGGCACCGGCCGCGCCTCGGTGAGTTCACCACGTGAAGCCGTTGGGTCGGACGGCCACGTCTCAGGTGAGCGAAAGCTTCGCCTTGGAGAAACGTGACGTCAAGAGTGAGTGTTGTGACTCCAAGGAATGAACGCACAAGGGTGCTTTCTTCCATGCTGTCCGGCATGTGGTGCTAGCTCCGCGTCCCTCAACAGTCCAACGAATGCTGGGAGTTGACGTCAACCGGTCACCCGGGCGATGAGCACGCAGGCATCGTCCTCGCGGTCCCGGCCGCCGAACTCCTCGACGACCAGGCGGAGGCACTCCTGTGCCGACCGGGCACCGGCGAAGCGGTCCGCGAGCTCCAGCAGCCGTTCGGGAGCGGTGTGTTGGGGGTCCGCGGTGCCCATCCGCTCGGCGCGTGGGGCCAGTCCGTCCGTGTGCAGCACCAACAAGTCGCCGGGCTCCAGAACTTCGGTGCTCTGACCGTAGGCGCTCCCCGAAGTCGCGCCGAGCAGCACACCCCGGGGCGGGTGCAGCACCCTGCTCGTACCGGCGCGGAAGACGACCGGCGAGGGATGGCCCGCCTGGGACCAGGTGAGGCTGCGGTCGCCGGGCTCGTACCGGCAGCACACCGCGCTGCCGAGGGCCGGCTGGGCCGAGATGTCCAGCAGCTGGTTGAGATGTCCCATCAGCGCGCCGGGCCCCACCCCGGCGAAAGCCATGCCGCGGACCGCGCCCAGCAGCATCGCCATGCCGGAGGCGGCGGCGACTCCGTGCCCCGTGAGATCCCCGGCCGAGAGCAGGGTGGAGCCGTCGGGCAGTTCCAGCGCGTCGTACCAATCGCCGCCGATCATGGCGCTCCCGGTGGAGGGCAGATAGTGCGAGGCGATGTCGAGGGCCCCTCCGGGGCCGGCGTCACGGGCGCGTCCGGGGGCGCCGTGCGGGATGCGCTGCGAGCCGCGCCACGGCGGGAGCACGGTCTCCTGCAGCTCGACCGCGAGCCTGCGCTCGGCCTGCGCGGCGTGACGTTCGCGGCGCACCGTCTCATGGATCTCGCGCACGGCGAGTTCGCTGCGGCGCAGCTCGCTGACGTCGCGGAGCACGGCCCACATGGCCGCGGTGCCGCCCTGCCCGTCCAGTACCGGTTCGCCGAGCAGATGGAGAGTGCGCAGGGCGCCGTCCGGGCGCATGATCCGGAACTCCTGGTCGATCGGCCTGCCGTCCACCAGGCAGTCCGTCACGGCGGCCGCGAGCAGGGGCTGGTCGTCGGGGAGCACGCATGAGGGGAGTTCGTCCAAGGAGAGCGGGCCGTCCTGCGGTGCGCGCCCGAAGATGCCGTACAGCTCCTCCGACCAGGACACCTCGTCGGTCAGCAGGTTCCACTCCGCGCTTCCCACCCTGCTGGTGAGCGCGGACGGCTCCGAGGCGGCGGACGCCGCGGCCGGTCCGGGGTCCGTCTCGTGCGGCTCCGGCTGGGAGGGTGCGCCCGCACGGAGCCGGCCGAGATGTTCACCGAGGTCGTCCAGCTGGTGGGCCGCGAGATCGCACAGCGCGCGCTGCCAGCGCCGTGCCGGATCCTCCACTCCCTGTGTGTCCTCGTCGGCGGTGTGGGGACGTACGGCGTCGATCCCGCCGCGCAGATGCCGCGCCTGTCTGATGAGGGCGTCCAGTGCACCGCGTTCGGGCGGCTGGGAGGCCGGACGGTCCGCATCGACGTGGGAGGGCATCGAGGTCTCCGATACGGGAAGTGAGGGCTCGGTTACGACTGTTGCACAGGCTGCGACCGGCCGTAAGTGGTTTCGCGATACCCGATCCGGTGGTGCTGCGGACATATGTCGCCGGTCTCGCCGGTCACAGGGCTGCCGGCCGGTGCGAGGTCGGGCCGGACGCGGATTGCCGGTAGGCTCCCGGCCCGTATGCGGGGCGGTCCGTCCATTCCGCTTGTACGTCCTTCCCCTGCCAGGAGTAGAACGACTCGCAGAGGCAAGGATGCTGGTCAACGGAAATCCCGTTGCCAGTCGAACACCCCGCACCGGATGCTGACCCTTATGTTCGTCGATTCCGTCGATTCAGACATAGCGCCCAGCGGTACGCTGCTCGGCCTCCTTCAGAGGGGTCGCGGCGACGGCACGCTGCACGCTCTGGCGGCGCCACGCGCCGAGGCGCTCGCCGCGCTGAGGCAGTGTGTGCTCCACGATCCCCGGCGGGACTGGCAGATCGAGAACCGTTCGCTCTACTACGCCCGGCTCCACATGGAGCTGGACGCCTCGCTCGACGACATCGAGGAACACCTCTTCGCACCCGAGGACGAACTCCCGCCCGGCGGCGACTGCGAGGCCCGCACCGGGCTGGCGCTGTCGGTGCTCGGCCACCTCGCCTCCTACGAGAACGCCGCCGCGACGGAGCTCCTGCGCAAGTACGCCACCTCGGGCGCCAACTGGCAGTGGGCGCTGGACGAGCTGGCCGTACGCGACGACGACGCCGGGCTGCGCCGGCTGGGCCCCGCCGTTCTCGCCCGCTTCCCGGGGACCGAGCAGGGTGACGCCGACCTGGCCGCGGCCGCGCGTGAGGCGTTCGAGCCCCGGCCCTGGCGGCTGTGGGCCGAGGACCCGGCCCGTCCGGACCAGGCGGAACGGCTGCGGCGCGTCCAGGAACAAGGGTGCTTCGACCGCTGGCAGCGCCAGCTGCACAGCCAGGGCCCCCGCCCGGGCTGGAGCGTGCGCGAGGTCCTGGACTGGGCGCAGGACGGCCACGAGCAGCACCCGCCGGCCTCTCGCGAGGCGGCCGCAGCCCGGTGCCTGTCCGCCGTCGCGGGCCCGGCGGACCGTGAGGAGCTGATCGCCGCGGCCTGCGGTCAGCGCGATGCCGCCCGTGCCGCCGCCCTCCGTCATCTCGCCGACCGCGGTGACCCAGACGCCCTCGACCTCATCGAAACGGCCGCCGCCGATCCGTGCGAGACCGTCGCCGAGGCCGCACTGTGCGCGTTCGCGCGGATGCGCAGCACGGCGGCGATCGTGCGTGCCCGGCAATGGGCCGCCGCGCCCGAGGGTTCGCTGCCCGAACGCCTGACGACCGTGGCCGCCGAGATGCTCGCCTGCTGCGGCGGGGCTCAGGACGCCGGTGCGGTGCTGAGGGCGCTGCGCCGCACCGTGCGCAACGAGGGCCCGGACAGCGACGAGCTGTGGCCGCTGGTGGACGGCGTCGGGCGGCTCGGAGTGGAGTCCGCTGCTCCCGTGCTGCGGCACATCTACCGCGAGACGGCCTCCTCCCAGCTGCGTGGCCGCGCGGCCGGAGCGCTCGCCCTCACCGACCCCTCGTTCCCGGCGGGTTTCGCCGTGGAATGCCTGTGGGACTGCGAGGAGACCACGAGGACCCTGGCCGCCGAGTATGCGGCGACGGGGGACGAGCGGGTCGTCGAGAGGCTGCGGAGGCTCGCGTCCGATCCCGCGGAGGAAGCCGGGGTGCAGAGCGCCGTGCGCGGCAGGCTCAGTCCGGAGTCGGGGCGATGAGGCACGGCTGGACGGGGGCGCTCAGACGCGGGCGGCCACCGGGCACGGTGGATCCGGCACCCCTGCCCGTCGGGCACCGACTCTCCAACACGTCGCGTACCGGCTGTCCGAGAGGTCGGGCACGGGCCAGCCAGCACAGCTTCCGGCGTTCCCGATTGGGTCCGCACCGCGTGAACTGCCATTAAGGGGCGGGCAGAAGAGAGTCGCGCGCTGGCGACGTAAGCGACATCAAGGGGTGTTCCGGGCGTTGTCACCGTGACCGCATAGTGTGTCTGTCGTGACTGAGCACGCCCCGCCGACCCTGCCGTCCCCGGCCCCCGGCCCCGCGGCCGACGAGGGGCTGGCGCGCCGGCTCCGCGCCCTGGCGTGCACGGCGCCGCTGCACGACCTCGACGTCCGCAAGGCCAACCTCGCGGGGGAGTACAGCACTTACGCGATGGCCGAGGTGGCCCTCAGCGCCATCGATCTCGTCACCCTGCAGATGGACTTCGACACGGGCGCCGACCACGAGGACGTCGTGGCGAGACTGCTGCCCCGTATCTCCGCCCAGACCCCGGGGCGTCCGGCCGCGGAGCACGAACGCGTCGCCCGCTGGGTGCTGGAGAACCTGCTCAACGTCGGCAGCGTCGACCGCGGATTCCGGGCCGTGTACGGCACGTTCGGGCCGGAGGGCTCGTACGTCCGCCGGGATTACGACTTCAAGCTCATCGAGGAGGTGCCCGGCCCCGGCGGCAGCGTGTATCTGCGCACCACCGACGAGGCCGTCAACGTCCTTGTGGGCGCCCTCGACACGGATGTCACCAGCGCGCAGATCGCCGCCGAGGTCAAGCTCGAGGTCCTCATCAGCCGCGGGCGCCTCGCCGACGCCCAGCTCGCGGCCGAACAGGCCCGGTACCGCACGGTGCAGTACGCCGAGACGCTCCGCCGCACGCTGGAGGCCACGCGGCGCGACGTGCGCGCGGTGGACTGGCTGCGCACCGTCCCGGACATGATCACCGAAGCTCTGGAGCACGTCGCGGAGCGCTACCGCCACGAGAACGCGATCCTCACCAACATCCGCCGCGCGCGCGACGAGGCGGCGTCGGAACGCGGTCCCGACCACAAGCGCCGTGCCGCCGAGCTCGTCGACATCGTCAAGGACTGCATCCGCCGGCACACCCAGCTCCAGTCGCGGCTGCTGGCGGCCGGGCCGCTCTTCCGCGCCGAGCAGGACAGGCAGGCGTTCGCGCCGCCCGCCGCACGGGCCGGGCTGGACCTGTACGGTCAACTGCTCGCGCCACTGCTGCCGTTGGCCGTGGAGCAGGCCGGTGCGGTCACGGACGCCTTCTTCGCGGGCGGAGCGGGATTCCGCACCCCCGGTGCCGTGCGCCTCGGTGACCTGACGGAGATGCTGCTCACGCCGCCGGCACCCCGTGAGCACCTCGGCGCCGAGATGCCCGAGCCCGATCTGATCGCCACCCCCGACGACAGCAGATTCAGCGAGGAGCAGCTGGAGTCGGCGACGGAGCTGCTGGACCTGCCCGCGGACGCGCCTCGCAGGCTCTCCGGGCTCTTGGCTGACGCCAGGCGCCTCGACCCCGAACTACCGTATCTGGTCGCGCTCCTGGCGGTGCACGCCGCGAGCCCGCCCGTGGGCACCGCCTGCCGGCAGGGCGAACGCAGGCTTCTCTTCGCCGTGGACGACGGAGAGGAGCTGGACGACGAGGAGTTCGGGGGAGCGGACCTGATCGTCGGAACGGCCGAGCTGGACGCCGGAGGGGTGGCGTCGGGCCGCGACGCCCGCCCGAGCCGCGAGGGGGCCGCATGAGGGCCCGCAGGTACGAGCCGCAGGCAAGGCAGGACGCACTGGGGCGAGGCGGGCCGGGCTCGTCCAATGCATCCTGCCGGCGGGGCAACAAGGGTGCACGGCAGGCCCGTTCACCTGGGAGCGCCCGCCCCGCCGCACATCCGGCCGCCCTCTCCCCGTGCCGTTTCCCGCATCCGACCCCTGCGCAGGAGTGACGCACCGTTGACCGAACACCCCGACGACGGCGCCGGTTCGATGTCCGCCACCCCCGCCCCGTTCGCGGCGCAGGAGAGCGCGGGCGCCGAGGCCGGCTCACCGGCCGGTGGCTCGCAGGCCGCCGTCACACCCGCGGACACCGCCGACGCCGCGCGCCTGGTCTCCTTCGGGCTGCACCCCAAGCTGCTCCCCGCCCGTGACGCCGAATACGCGGGCCTGCTGCGGCGCTACCGCGACGAACCAGCCTTCGCCCGTCTCGCCGACGCCGTCGCGACCGGCCTGGGCCTCGTCGTCCTGGAGGTTTCCACCAGGGCGGGCATGGCGCTCGCCGCCGGAGAGGAGTCGGCCTTCGCCGTCCGCATGGGCGACTACTCACGCCGTGCCACCGCGGACTCAGCCGACCGCTTCCTGCACGGGCTGGCCCATCTGGCCGTGGCTGCCATGGCCTTTCCCCGTCCCGAAGACCTGGCCGACGACGCCTACATCGGCCGCATCTCGGTCAACGGGGTGGACTCCTTCGTACGGCAGGCCTGCCGCCGGCTGGCGGAGCGCGCCGAGGAGGCGGGGGAGAACGCGGACCCGGCCGTCGACGCCCCGGGGCTCGAGGGCGCCTGGCGCGTCTACGCACGACGCAGCACCACCGGTGCCACCAAGGACGCCCGCCGGCTTGCCGGTTCGACGACGGGCATCATCGGGAAGGCCGTCGCCTTTCTCGCCGACTCCGGGTTCCTGCAGCGCACGAGCGACGACGGCGGGGGCACCTACCGCACCACGCCCCGCTATCAGCTCCAGGTCCGTGACATGGCGGGCAGCGCTGCCATGTCCGAACTGCTGGAGCTGGGCGTCGTCCCCGTCAGCGACGGAAGTGCCACGCTCCTGCCGTCCCCCGACGGGGAGGAGCTGGGGGTCCCGGGAGACGCCGCCCTTCCGTTCCACACCTGACCGGGCCGACCGGTTCCGACGTGACCCCGTTGCCGCCTCCCCGCCCGCCACACCGAGCACGTGACCAGTACCTCTGCCCCGTACCCGCCCGTCCGCGTGAGCGGGCGCCGCGCAGCGCCGTGCGGCACCCCTGACGGACCACGACCACGAGAGCCCGCCACCATGTACGAGCTGTCCCGGATCCGCCTCTACTCCATCGGGCCCGCCGGTGCGCGCTACGCCGACACCGTGCTGGATCTGCGCGGAGTCGGCGGCCCGGTGCCCAGCCCCGCTCCCGCTCAGGCCGACTTCTTCGAGGAAGAGCCGGGCGGGCCGCCCTGCCGTCCCGCCCCCGCGGGGGTGCTCTTCCTGGAGAACGGCGGAGGCAAGTCCGTCCTGCTCAAGCTGATCTTCTCCGTGATGCTGCCGGGCCATCGCAACACGCTCGGCGGTGCGAGCTCGGGCGTGCTGCGCAAGTTCCTCCTCGCAGACGACTGCGGGCACGTGGCGCTGGAGTGGCAGCACACGCGCACAGGGGAGACGGTCGTCGTGGGCAAGGTCAGCGAATGGCGCGGACGTCAGGTCTCCAGCGACCCCAGGAAGTTCGCCGAGGCGTGGTACTCCTTCCGCCCCGGTCCCGGGATGAGCCTGGACTCGCTGCCCGTCGCCGAGTCCGCCGCGCTGCGTCCGCCGTCCGAGGGCACCTCGTCCGCACGGGGGCGCCGCCGCACGATGAAGGGCTTCCGCGACGTGCTGACCGAGACGGGGAAGGCGTACCCGAACCTCGACGTCGCCTGGGAAGAGGTGCACGAGCGCTGGACGGAACGCCTCACGGGCCTCGGCCTCGACCCCGAACTCTTCCGCTACCAGCGGGAGATGAATGCGGACGAGGGAGAGGCCGCCGGCCTCTTCGCCGTGAAGAACGACTCGGACTTCACCGACCTGCTGCTGCGCGCCGTCACCGACACCCGCGACACCGACGGACTCGCCGATCTGGTCCACGGCTTCGCCCACAAGCTCGGCCGCCGCAGCGAACTCACCGCCGAACGTGACTTCACCGCCGGCTCGTTGGACCTGCTCCGCCGCATCGCGGAATCCGCGGAACAGCGCGAGCGTGCCCGCGCCATCCACGCCGCCGCCGAAGGGCGCGCCCGTACCCTGGTGCGCCGCCTCGCGGCCCGGGGCGGCGCGGAGCGGGACCGCGGCACCGAACTCGCGGGCCAGGTCGCCGAGGCGGAGCAGGCCGTCACGCGCGCCGGTGACACATGTGAGCGCTCGTCCCTCATCGCGGCCGAACTGGCCTACAGACACGCCTCGTTGGCGCTGGAGGGCGCCGAGAAGGCCGCCTCCGCCCAGCGCCGGGAACTCGCTGAGGCCCGCACTCTGCACTCGGCCTGGCAGGCCGCCGAGACGGTTCTGGCCCACCGCACAGCCGCCGACCGGGCCGCCCGGCTCTCCGACGCCATCCGCGAGGCGGAACGCGACGCCGCTCCGGCCCTCGCCGCCCGCGCCACGGCCGCCGCCGGTCTCGTACGAGCTCTGCACGCCGCCGCCGAGGACGCGGAACGCGTCGCCACCGAAGAGGAGGAACGCTCGGCACAGCTCCAGGCCGGTTCGGAGGCCGCACACCGCGACGCGACCGCGGCCGCCACCGAGGCACAGCGCGCCCGCAGCGAGACGGACCATCTGCGCCAGCGTCTCGCGGAGGTGGAGGAGGAGACCGAGGAGGCAGTGCGCGCCGGCTGGATCGAGGCGGCGAAGGACGACGACGGCGAGGCGGACCCTGCCGCCGCCGCGCTTGCCGCCGAGGACGCCGGGCAGAGTCTCACCTCCGCCTGGGAGGAATCACGCGAGGCCGCACGCCGCGCTGCCGAGCGTGCGCAGGAGGCGAGCGCCGAGCTCTCCCGTGCCGAACTCGCCGCCGCCCGCGCAGAAGACGCAGCGGAAGCGGCTTCCGCGGCGCACAGCGCGGAAAGCCGCACCGCGGAGGCCCTGGGCACGGAGGAACGCCTCGCCGAGCTCCTCGGCCTTCCGCACGCCGGTACGCATGCCACCCCGGGCGCGTCCCACGACGGGGAGCCCGCCCCGCCCGCCGTGCCCTCGCCGCGCACGGCACCTGCAGGCGACGAGAAGGCAGCGGCCGGCGCGTCCCCGGGCGGCACGGGCGACGGCACACCGGGCACCGCGAGCCCGCTGACCGCCGAGGAGTTGGACGCCGGAGGCGAGTCGCTGACGGAGCTGCTGGACGACGCCGTCGCGGCCTGCGAACGCCAGCTGTTCGAGCTGCGCACCGCGGCGGCAGAGGACTCCCGCATGCTCGGCGCACTTGGCGACGGGGGACTGCTGCCACCCGCACCGGACGTGACCGCGACCGTCGACTTCCTCGGCGAGCACGGCATCCCGGCCCTGCCGGGCTGGCGGTACCTCGCCCAGGCCGTCGACCCCGCCGATCACGCCGACGTGCTCGCCGCCCGCCCGGAGCTTGTCGACGGCGTCATCATCACCGACCCGGCCAGCCACGTACGTGCACAGGAGGCCCTGTCCGGTGCGGCGTTGCTGCCCCGGTCGGCGGTGGCCGTCGGCACGGCCGCGGCCCTCCTCGCGCCCGTGCCCCGCGAGGGCTCCGCCGCCCGCCGCGACGACGTCTTCCTCGTACCGCCGAACCCGGCGATGCACGACGAGCACGCCGCCGACGAGGAGCGCCGTCAGCTGCGCACCAGGGCGCTCGCCCGCGACGAGGAGATCCGCACCGTCGCGGCCCGGCTCTCCGAGGACCGGACGCTCGCCGCCCGCCTTGCCTCCTGGCGCACCGGCTGCCCTCCCGGGCGCCTCGCCGAACTTGCCGTCGCCGCACAGGACACCCGCGCCGCCGCGGCAGCCGCCCGCGAACACCTCGCGCACGCACGGACGGCGCACGAAGAGGCGGAGGAGGCCGCCGTCGACGCGGGCCGCGTGCGGGACGAGCGGCAGGAGCAGGCGCAACAGGCACATCGCCGCGCCGACGCCCTCGCGGGCCTCGCCTCGCGACTGCGTGAGCGGGGCGGCCGGCTGAGCCGGCTGCGCGCTCTGGCCGAGGAGACGGTGGAGGCCGAGGAGCGCGCCGAGGTCTGCCTGGTCCGCGCCCGCGCCGCCGACGAGGACAGGCGTGCCGCCCAGCGTGCCGCGGACGACGCCCGGCGCACCGCACGTGCCTTGCGGGCGGAGCGCGCCCAGATCGCCGGCGTCCCCGACGACATCGACGAAACCCTCCAGCCGCCGGACGGCACGTCGCTGCCCGCACTGCGCGAGGCGTACAGATCAGCCTCCAGCCTGTACGACAAGGTCGGCGTCGGCGCGGATCTGCGGGCCGAGCAGGCTCACGCGGAGAGTGACGAGTCCGCGTCGCGGGCCGCCCTGGACCGGCTGACCAACAAGGTCCGCACGCGTGCCGCGCAGCTCCTGGACGGCGCCGACGGCGCGGACGGGCCGGCCCGTCAGGCCGCTGCGGCCCGCGCCGAGTCACGCGTGCAGATGCTGGAGTCCCGCGCCGCCGCGGCGAGCGAACAACTCGGCAGACTGCGCGGTGAAGCGGAGCGCCTGGCCCCGGCGCAGGGCGAGTGCCACACGGAACTCGCCGCGGGCATGGAACCCGGCGACGTCGAGGAGGCCCAGCGCCTGCTGCGTACCGCCAACGTCGAACTGGCCGCGCACAGCGACGAATGGGACGAGGCCCGCGGCGCACACGCCGCTCTCGTGCGGGCGCACCGGGCCGCCGAGGAGGCCGCGGACGGATTCGACGAGACCGCGGTGCTCCTGCGCGACCTGCTGCGCGACCCGCAGCAGGCGGCGGCGGAGGGCGCCGAGGCCCCCGAGCCCTATCCCGGCACGCCAACCGAGGCACGCCAGGCAGCCGCCGAGGCACGCCGATCCCTGCGCGGCTGCGCCGCCGACCTGTCCGCTGCCGACCAGGCCGTGCGTGAGGCGTCCGACGTGCTGGTACGGCACGCCAACTCCTCCCGGTACGAGCAGGTCCGCACGCCGGCCCGGCAGCAGATCCGCGAACTGCCCGCCTCAGCACTGCCCGACCACGCCTCCGCTTGGGCCGAGGCCTTCGCGCCGCGGCTCCGTGTGCTCAGCGACGAGCTGGAGCAACTCGAGCGCAACCGCGAGAGCATCGTCGACCGGCTGCGCGGACTCGTGGAGTCGTCACTGGCGACGCTGCGCTCGGCCCAGCGCCTCTCCCGGCTGCCGGAGGGTCTGGGGGAGTGGTCGGGCCAGGAGTTCCTGCGCATCCGGTTCGACGACCCCGACCAGGCCGTTCTGTCCGAGCGGCTGGGCGACGTCATCGACGAGGCCACCCGCACCGCCGTCGCGAAGAACTCCGACCTGCGGCGGGACGGAATGTCGTTGCTGCTGCGGGGAGTTCACGCCGCCCTGGAGCCGCGCGGGGTCTCGGTGGAGATCCTCAAACCGGACTCAGTGCTGCGCGCCGAGCGGGTGCCCGTCGGCCAGATGGGAGACGTCTTCTCCGGCGGCCAGCTGCTGACAGCCGCCATCGCCCTCTACTGCACCATGGCGGCGCTGCGCGGCAACGACCGCGGCCACGAGAGGGACCGTCACGCCGGGACGCTCTTCCTCGACAACCCCATCGGCCGCGCCAACGCCACCTACCTCCTGGAGCTGCAGCGGGCCGTCGCGGATGCGCTCGGAGTCCAACTGCTGTACACGACCGGCCTGTTCGACACCACAGCTCTGGCCGAGTTCCCCCTCGTCATCCGCCTGCGCAACGACGCCGACCTGCGGGCGGGGCTGAAGTACATCAGCGTCGAGGAGCATCTGCGCCCCGGACTGCCGCAGCAGGACCCCGAGGAGGAGCCCGTCCACGGCGAGATCACTGCGACGCGCATGTTCCGCAGGCCCGAGGGCGGAGGCCGGCAGCCCCGCGTCCCGGCACAGGCCGACGGCCCCCGCCGGGAGTCCTGACCGGTCCGATTGGCCCCGCGTCAACTGGGCCTGTGCCGCCGTGTGACGAGGGCATCTCGGCAGCAACCCCGTACTGCCGTTGTCCGTCCGGGTTCACCGCCCGCGGTCGTTCACGTGCTCCCCGTGTGTCCGCGCCCGCGGGACCCGGCCGCTGTGGTCTGCCCCCTGCTTCGTCCGCGACCTGGCCTTCTCCACCGCCCGCTCGCGGGCGGCGCTGCTCGGTTCGGAGAGCACGCCGTGCCGCTGCCGCCACACCTGACGCGTCACCCACACATCCAGGACCGCCCAGGTCGCCACCACTGTGCTCGCCACGGTGGAGATCACCATGGGGAAGGCCAGCCACACCTTCGCGAGTGAGCACAGCACCGCGACCATCAACTGCACGAGCGTCACAGCGACTATCACAAGCGCCCGCACCGCCGCAGAACGTACCGGATCCGGCAGTCTGGGCTTCGCGTACATGATCCTTTCACTCCCCCCTCAATATCCCCCACACGTCTCACGTTTCCACGTCAGTGGCTTGCGCCACAATCCGGTGACGCGTGTGGGGCATCGCCGGACATCTCAGGATGAGGCACCCTGGACGGCCGGTTTTCCCGCTCGGACACATCTACGACTCGGTCCTGCGTCAGTAGTAGGCTCACGCCGTTTGCTGTCGGAACTCACCCCCGGACGGAGGGGGTTGACTAGGGGAGGCCATGCGCTTGCGCGGTAGGTCGATCCGCCGGAAGATCGTGGTGCTGCTGCTGGTGCCGCTGTTGTCTCTGGTGTCCATCTGGGCCTTCGCCACGTACGTCACCGGCCGTCAGGCGCAGGACCTGCTCAACGTGGTCAACACCGTGGACAAGGTGGGCGATCCGGCGCAGGACGCAGCCCAGGCGCTCCAGCGTGAGCGTCGGCAGGTGATGGTCTACCTTGCCGACCCGCGCGGTTCCGAGGCACTCACCCAGCTGAAGAAGCAGCAGAAGGACACCGATGCGCAGATCGCGAAGCTGCGCGACAACGCCCGTTCGCCCGGGCTGCGTTCGAACCTGACCGGCAACGCGCACCAGCGCCTGGACACGATGCTGGACAAGCTCGACGGCCTGGAGAAGGTCCGCAAGGCGGGCGAGAACACGCTCACACGCGGCGGCGCCTTCCAGGCGTACAACGAACTCATCGATCCCTGCTACACCTTCCTCAGCGCACTCGGGGGCCTCGACGACGTCGACCTGGACAAGCAGGGACGCGCCCTCGTCGGCCTGGAGCGGGCCCGCGAATACCTCTCCCGCGAGGACGCGTTGATGGCCGCGGCGCTCGCCTCAGGGACGATGACCAAGGGCGACCGGCGTGCGTTCTCCGACCGTGTCGCCGAGCGGAACCTCACCTACCAGACGACGCTCTCGGAACTGCCCGCCGAGGAGCGGCAGAACTTCGACACGTACTGGAACGGCACCGACGGCCGCACACTGCGCAGCTACGAGGACGCCGTCATCGCGGCGGGCAGCCGCGGCACCGACGGAGTCGTCAACGTGGAGCGCTGGCAGTCGGCGACCTCCACCGTCCTCACCGACCTCGAGCGCATGAACTTCGAGGCCCGCGACCGCTACGAGCAGCGCGTGCAGCCGGACGCGACCATGGTGCTCATCCAGGCTGGCGCCTCCGTCGTCCTGGGCGCCGCGGCCGTCATCGCCTCGATCATCATCTCCTTCCGCGTCGGCCGTGGCCTCGTACGGGATCTGCGCACCCTGCGCAGGGAGGCCCAGGAGGCCGCGGGAGTGCGGCTGCCGAGCGTCATGCGCCGTCTCGCCGCGGGGGAGACCGTCGACATCGAGACCGAGGCGCCGAGACTGGAGTACCCGCAGGACGAGTCCGGCCAGGTCGGCCAGGCGGTGAACACCCTTCAGCGCGCGGCCGTCGAAGCGGCTGTCAAGCAGGCCGACATGCGCCGCGGCGTCTCCGAGGTGTTCGTCAACCTCGCCCGCCGCAACCAGGTGCTGCTGCACCGTCAGCTGAGCCTCCTGGACCACATGGAGCGGCGTACCGAGGACTCCGACGAACTCGCCGACCTGTTCCGCCTCGACCACCTCACCACCCGCATGCGCCGCCACGCGGAGGGCCTCGTCATCCTCTCCGGGGCCGCGCCCTCCCGTCAGTGGCGCAAGCCGGTGCAGCTGATGGACGTCGTGCGGGCAGCGGTCGCCGAGGTCGAGGACTACGAGCGCATCGAGGTGCGCCGCCTCCCGCGGCTCGCCGTCGACGGCGGCTCGGTCGCCGACATCACGCACCTGATCGCCGAACTCCTGGAGAACGCCACCGTGTTCTCACCGCCGCACACCGCGGTCCAGGTGCTCGGCGAACGCGTGGCCAACGGCTACACCCTGGAGATCCACGACCGGGGCCTTGGCATGGCCGCCGACGCGCTCCTGGAGGCGAACCTGCGGCTCGCGGAGACACCGGAGTTCGAACTCTCCGACACCGACCGCCTCGGTCTCTTCGTGGTCTCCCGGCTGGCCCAGCGCCAGGGCGTACGCGTCTCGCTCCAGCCCTCGCCGTACGGCGGCACCACCGCCGTCGTCCTCCTCCCCGGCAGGATCCTCACCGAGACCACCGGCCAGGACGACGACCGCCTGGAGCGGGAATCCGCCGGCAACGGTGTCTCCGGCACACGGCTCGACGCCCTCACCCGCGGCCCCTCCGGACCCGGCTCCCCGGCTACGCCGCGGCAGCGCGCCGCCCTGGACGGACCGGTCGAACTGGAGGCCCCGCTCGGCGAGTTGGAGGAAGGACCGGGACGCGACAGCAGCAGGGAGGACGCGGGCGTGCCCCGCACCGCCCTGCACAGCGCCGGTCCGCCTGCTCTGGGCGGCCCCAAGCCCGGACTCGAGCAGCACCAGCAGGCCGACGACGAGGCAGACGGCTCCTCACGGCCCAAGTCGCCACAGGGAGACGGCAAGGGCCGACTCGCCCCGCTGCCCCGGCGCCGCCCCCGTACACCCGTGCTGGTCGCGGACCATGGGCGCACCGTCGGCAGCCCGGAGACGGCTGAGGGACAGGAGACGGACGAAGCCGAGGAGCGGACCGAGGGACGCGGGCACCGCGACCGTCAGCACCGTCCCACGGACGCGGAATCGGGTACGACGAACCCCGGCGCATCCGCACCGTCCGCCACGGTCGCCGGATTGCCCCGCAGGGTCCGTCAGGCGAACCTGGCACCCCAGCTCAAACAGGATTCGGCCGAAGGCACGACGGGGCGCGGCGATCACGGTTCGCGCTCCGAGGATCTGGCGAACCGCGACGCGGACGAGGTACGCAGCAGAATGGCCTCGCTCCAGCGCGGCTGGCAGCGCGGTCGCCAGCAGAACGCCGGCGCATCGGGGGACGAGGCGACGGAGTCAGCACCAGGAACGACACCGGAGGGGGACGGTCGATGACCGCACCGAAAGGCACGGAGAACACCGCTTCTGGGAGCGGTGAACTCAACTGGCTCCTCGACGAGTTGGTCCAACGTGTCGGCAGCATCAGCAAGGCTCTCGTACTCTCCGGCGACGGGCTGCCCCGTGGAGCTTCCCTGGACCTGACGCGGGAGGACGGCGAGCACCTGGCCGCGGTGGCGTCCGGCTTCCACAGCCTCGCCAAGGGCGTCGGCCGCCACTTCGACGTGGGCGGTGTGCGGCAGACCGTCGTCGAACTGGAGGAGGCATTCCTCTTCGTCACGGCCGCCGGTGACGGCAGCTGCCTCGCGGTCGTCGCCGATGCCGACGCCGACGTCGGACTGATCGCATACGAGATGACGCTGCTGGTGAAGCGGGTCGGTGCGCACCTGGGCACTGCCCCCCGGTCGAACCCGTCCCGCCACGCCGGTGGGAACTGACGGGATCTGAACGGGACACAGTGATGACGGACCGGTGGTTCGACGACGCCGCAGGGCCTGTGGTGCGGCCGTACGCGATGACGCGCGGCCGCACCCGCAGCAGCTCCGACGAGGCACGACTCGACCTCATCGCACTCGTGATCGCCCAGAGCCGGGACGGTGAAGGGGACGCGAAGCCGCAGGAGAACGGTGACGGCAAGGGCGAGAATCACGAGGGCGCGGCCGGTGAGGAGAACGGCGGCGGCTCCCAGGACAACGCCGACGTGCTCGCGGACAACTCGCTTGCTCCCGAGCACGTCGACATCGTCGTCCAGTGCCGCCGTGCTCCGCAGTCCGTCGCGGAACTGTCCGCCGAACTCGACCTTCCCGTCGGCGTCGTACGTGTTCTCATCGGGGACCTCATCGACGCGGACTGGGTCCGCGTCAGCCGGCCCGTCCCTCCGGCGGAACTGCCGGACGAAAGCATTCTCAGAGAGGTAATCGATGGCCTTCGGGCGCTCTAAGCGAGGCGCCGCCACGGCGTCGCCGGCCGAACCCGTGACACTGAAGCTGCTCGTGGCGGGCGGCTTCGGCGTCGGTAAGACGACCCTCGTCGGCTCCGTCAGCGAGATCAAGCCGCTGCGCACGGAGGAGACACTCACCGAGGCGGGACGCCCGGTGGACGACACGGCGGGCGTCGAGGCGAAAACCACCACCACCGTCGCGATGGACTTCGGCCGCATCACCATCAACGAAGGCTTGGTGCTGTACCTGTTCGGCACGCCCGGACAGGACCGCTTCTGGTTCCTGTGGGACGAGCTGGCGCACGGCGCGCTGGGTGCCGTCGTCCTCGTCGACACACGGCGGCTGGAGGACAGCTTCGCCGGCATCGACTACTTCGAACGCCGCGGCATCCCCTTCACCGTCGCCGTCAACCACTTCGACGACGCCGAGGTCTACCCTCCCGAGGCCATCCGCGAGGCCCTCGACCTCGACGCGGAGGTGCCGGTGCTGGTGTGCGACGCCCGGCGCCGTGACTCCGTGAGGGACGTACTGGTCTCGGTCGTCGAGCACGCCATGCGCCGTGCCGTCGCCGCCCAGGAAGCGGCGCCCCGCCCCGCCCCGGTGCGCTGAACCCACCGGGACGGAACGAGGCGCCAGTGCGCCGCGCCGTGCTGCTCCTGCGTGGCGCCGCGGCAGTGGTGCGTCGGTCTCAGCCGGTCACTGGCCGTCCTCCAGCCAGCCGAAGCTGCGCTCCACCGCCTTGCGCCAGTTGTGGTACTCCCGGTCCCGCGTCTCCGAGTCCATCTGCGGGGTCCACTCCGCGTCACGCTTCCAGTGGCTGCTCAGCTCGTCGAGGTCCGACCAGACCCCCGTCGCGAGCCCCGCGGCGTACGCGGCGCCGAGACAGGTCGTCTCCGCGACCACCGGCCGGATCACCGGCACTCCCAGCACATCCGCCTGATGCCGCATCAGCAGGTTGTTGCCCGTCATCCCGCCGTCGACCTTCAGACTCGTGATGTGGACGCCGGAGTCCTGGTACATCGCGTCCACGACCTCACGCGTCTGCCAGCTGGTCGCCTCCAGCACGGCCCGCGCCAGGTGCGCCTTGGTGACATAGCGGGTCAGCCCTGCCACGACGCCGCGTGCGTCCGAGCGCCAGTACGGTGCGAAGAGCCCCGAGAAGGCGGGAACGATGTACGCACCGCCGTTGTCCTCGACGCTCGCGGCGAGCGTCTCGATCTCCGCAGCCTCCTTGATGATGCCGAGCTGGTCGCGGAACCACTGGACGAGGGCACCGGTGATGGCGATGGACCCCTCGAGGCAGTACGTGGGGGCTTCGGTCCCGAGCTGGTAGGCCATCGTCGTCAGCAGGCCGTTCTTGCTGGGAACCGGCCGGTGCCCGGTGTTGAGCAGCAGGAAGGACCCGGTCCCGTAGGTGTTCTTGGCCTCGCCGACGGCGTAGCAGGTCTGCCCGAACAGGGCCGCGTGCTGGTCGCCCAGTGCCGACGCCACCGGCACCCCCGCGACCTGACCGTGGGCTGTCCCGTACACCTCGGCCGATGACTTGATCTCGGGCAGCACGGCCGCCGGCACATTCATCGCGTCGAGGATGGACTGGTCCCACTGGAGGGTCTCCAGATTCATCAGCATCGTGCGGCCGGCGTTGGTGACGTCGGTGACGTGTACACCGCCCTCGGTGCCGCCCGTGAGATTCCAGATCAGCCAGGAATCGATGGTGCCGAAGGCGATCTCCCCGGCTTCGGCCCGCTGCCGCAGTCCGGGCACGTTGTCGAGCAGCCAGGCCACCTTGGGCCCGGCGAAGTAGCTGGCCAGCGGCAGGCCCGTACGGTCGCGGAAGCGGTCCTGGCCGTCCGAGCCGCCCAGCTCGGTGCAGAGGGCGGCGGTGCGGGTGTCCTGCCAGACGACGGCGTTGTGTACCGGCTGTCCGGTCTTCCTGTCCCACAGGACGGTGGTCTCACGCTGGTTGGTGATGCCCAGTGCGCTCAGCTGGTCGGCGCGAAGGCCGGCCTTCGCGATCGCACCGGCCACCACGGCCTGCACCTTGGACCAGATTTCGGTGGCGTCGTGCTCCACCCAGCCAGGCTTGGGGAAGATCTGGCGGTGCTCGCGCTGGTCGACGGCTACGGGGGCGCCGTCCTGGTTGAAGATGATGCAGCGGCTTGAGGTAGTGCCTTGGTCGATCGCTGCGACGAACTTGTCCGACATGATCGCGTCCCTTGTCCGAACCGGAGTGCTGGTGAGATTCCCGGGGCCTGGGGCCCGGGAATCAGAAGGCGAGTTTGTAGATGCCCGCGGCTATGACGGCCCCGACGAGCGGCCCGGCGACCGGGACCCAGGAGTAACCCCAGTCGGACCCGCCCTTGTTGGGGATCGGCAGGAGCGCGTGGGCTATGCGCGGTCCCAGGTCACGGGCGGGGTTGATGGCGTACCCCGTCGGGCCGCCGAGCGAGAGCCCGATACCGACGACGAGCAGCGAGACGATGAGGACCTGCGTGCCCGTCTTGGCGAGCGCCGTGGTCGCGCCGAAGGCGAGGATCGGCAGGACCAGCGCGATCGTGGCGACTATCTCGGTGGCCATGTTGGCGGCCGGCTGGCGCACCTCGGGGATGGTCGAGAAGTTGCCCAGCGTGCCCTGGGCGAACTCGGGATCGGCGTTGGCGGCGAACTGCGCGTAGTAGGCCACCCACACCAGGACGGCGCCGATCACGGCGCCGATCATCTGCGAGCCTATGTAGAGCGGCACCTTGCTCCACTCGCCGGAGTCGATGGCGAGTGCCACGGTCACCGCGGGATTGATGTGCCCGCCCGAGAGCGGCAGCGCCGTGTAGGCACCGGCGAGCACGCCGAAGCCCCAGCCGAAAGCGATGACCACCCAGCCGGAAGCGGCGGCCTTGGAGAAGCGGAGGTTGACGGCGGCACAGACACCGGCACCGAAGAGGATGAGAATCGCGGTTCCGATGACCTCGCCCGCGAAGATGTCCGTGTTGGAGAACTGGCTCATGACGGCTCCTTGTCCCTTGGCCGGGGCAGACGCCCCGGACGATCCTCCGGGATGGTGCTGATCTGGCACGGAGCCGGCGCCAGGGCAGAGGGCCGCTGATCACGGTCCGGCGCGCCACCCCGCCCGGTCTCCGTGACGAGCGTGTCGGCAGTGTTCATCGCAGCTGAGGGACCGTCAAGGGCACTGACATCATGGACGTATGGGGGCGCAGAGGTCATCGACATCGCCGCCGTGTCGGAGTGATCGGTTCCGTATTTCCCCCGGATTCCGGGCTTTCCCTGACGACGGTGAGAGGACGTGCGGGTGGGCGGTTCCGCCCGCTGCCGTTGGCCTCACGACGCGCGGGTGATGGAACCCAGTCGGGCAGCAGCGGGCAGTCGGCCCGGACCGAGCGCGTGGGTCCGCGGGGTCCGCGGGGAGGGTGCGGACGCGAGCCGGGGCCCGGCCGATCGTCCAGCGGCCGTGCGCCACCCGGACGAAGCCCGGCCTCCGCCCTCAAGATGCCCGGATGATGCCGGGGCGGAGAGGCAGGACCGTTGACACCGGTGCAGGTCAGCCGGAGACTCCCGCCAGCGACTATGAACGAAAGTTCGTCTGGCGAACATGGTCTTGCTCGCGGCGTCCGGCGGCCCCGTCGCCCGTGCCCCGGCGGTGAGACCTGGCACCCGGACTGCTCTCACCTCGGGAGGACCCGCCATGACCATCCACCGCGACCTGCTCATCGGCGGACAGGAGACCCCCGCCGTCTCCGGGCGCACGGCCGAGGACCGCAACCCGTACACCGGCGAGGTGTACGCCACGGTCGCGGCGGGCGGTCCGGAGGACGTGCGCAGGGCGGTGGCTGCCGCCGACGCCGCGTTCCCCGCCTGGTCGGCCACCGGGCCGGCCGAGCGCCGTGCGGTCTTCCTCAAGGCGGCCGACATCCTGGAGTCCCGGGCCGACGAGGCAGCGACCTACATGGCGCAGGAAGCCGGAGGCAGCCGTCCGTGGGCCCTGTTCAACGTGCACCTGGCCTCCGGCATGCTCCGTGAGGCCGCCGCCGCGGTCAGCGCACCCCGGGGCGAGGTGCTCACCCCGCAGGACGGAGAGAGGCTGAGCCTCGCGGTTCGCGAACCGGTCGGAGTGGTCGCCGCGTTCGCGCCGTGGAACGCCCCGGTGATACTCGGCACCCGAGCCGTCGCCGCTCCGCTGGCCGCGGGGAACACCGTCGTGGTCAAGCCCAGCGAGGACGCCCCGCTCTCCTGCGGCTACTTCGTGGCGGACGTGCTGAGGGAGGCCGGCCTGCCCGACGGTGTGCTCAACGTCGTCAGCAACGCTCCGGAGGACGCCGCCGACGTCGCCGAGACCCTGGTGGCCGAACCCGCTGTCCGCGCCGTCAACTTCACCGGCTCGACGGGCGTCGGCCGTCTCATCGGCAACCTCGCGGCGCAGCATCTCAAGCCCGCCGTACTGGAGTTGGGCGGCAAGAACTCGGTGATCGTCCTCGACGACGCCGACGTGGACTACGCGGTGGACGCCGCGACGTTCGCGGTCTTCATGAACGCCGGCCAGATCTGCATGTCGGGCGACCGGATCCTCGTACACGAGTCGCTGGCCGAGGAGTTCACCCAGAAGTTCACCGCGAAGGTCGCCGCGCTGCCGCACGGCGGGCCGGAGGAACCCACCACCGTCATCGGGCCGATGGTGAGCGCGGCCTCGGCGGAGCGTGTTGCGGCGCTCGTCCGGGACGCCGTCGGCAAGGGCGCCGACGTGCTCACCGGGGGAGGCGCGCCCGAGAACGCCGTGCACCCGGCGACCGTGCTCACGGGCGTCACGCCAGGCATGGAGCTGTACCACGGTGAAGCGTTCGGGCCCGTCTGCGCGATCGCCACCTTCACCGGCGACGACGAGGCCGTCACCCTGGCCAACGACACCGAGCACGGCCTGACTTGCGGCATCATCACCGAGAACGGCACGCACGGTCTCTCCGTCGCACGCCGCATTCGCACCGGCATCGTGCACGTCGGCGACCAGTCCGTGGCGGACGAGCCGCAGGTGCCGTTCGGAGGCTTCAAGGCCTCCGGTTACGGCCGGTTCGGCGGCCGCTGGGGCATCGAGGCGTTCAGCAACACCCGCTGGGTCACCGTGGCCGCCCGGCACGCGCACTACCCGTTCTGAGCACCGAAAACCTCACTCCGGTCCCGGATGTCACGGACGCGTCACCGGACGAACACACGCCCGTACGGGCCGCCCCGGGCACGAACCGTACCGGGGCCAGGGCCGTCCACGACGACAGGACGGAGGCAGGGGATCCACGGGGGTGGTGCCGTGCCGCCGTCCGCCACGACTGTGCAGGACACAGGGCTGCCGGACGGCCGTCCGCCCGACTGCCAGGCGCTCAGTGACCGTTGAGCGCGCGGCGCCAGACGGGGAAGTCGAAATAGGTCTCCGGGAAGGTCTCCTCGGTGAGCGTGTAGTGCCACCACTCCTCGGGGAGATTGGTGAACCCGGCGTTCTCCAACGTGTCCTTCAGTAGCATCCGGTTCGCCCGCTGCTTGCCCTTGATACGGGGATCGAGGGTGTGCGAGAGCGTGTCGAAGCAGTCGTAACCGGTGCCCATGTCGATGGAGTTGTCGGGGAAGCGCACGTCCTTGGGTGCAAAGCAGGACACCAGCGGTTCACCAGGCCTGTACGGACGCGTCGGCTGCGCCGGCAGGCGCACGAGGGTGAGGTCGACCGTACTGCCCCTGCTGTGGCCGGACTTCTCCGCTATGTAGCCGTCCTCGAAGAGGCGGTCCTTCTCCACACGCGGATAGAACTCGTCCTTCATCCGTTCGTCGTCCAGGTCCTTGGCCCATTCCACGAAGTGGTCGACGGCCCGCTGCGGGCGGTAACAGTCGTACACCTTCAGGGAGTAGCCCTTCTTGAGGAAGGACCGCTGCGCCGTCTTCAGCGCCTCGGCCGTGTCGCGGGTGACGATGCACATGCCCTGCCGGTAGCCGTGCACCCGGTCGCCGACGAAGTTGTGGTGCGTCCGGTAGCGCATCTCCTCCAGGACGGAGGGCGCGACGTCACGCAGCGCGACGAACTCCTCAGGAGCGGAGGGGTCCTGGTGCTTCCCGGGACCGGGAGCGCCCGGATCGGTGCCGGTCGCGGCCGAGGCGGCCGGCGCGGCGGGCACGAGTGTGGCCAGGGCGAGCAGCGCGGCGGTGAGTGCCGTGCGGCTGAATGATCCTCTGAATGCTGCCATGGCCATTCGTCTATCAGCCGCGCACCCGTACCGGGTAGCCCGCGGGAGCACCGTCTTCACGGGTCACCACGGTGGTGTCGTCGCGTCGCACGACGGTGAACCGCTCGGCGGGTGCGGGATGATCCGCGCCGCTCTCGTCGGTGTCGCGGATGACAAGTCCCTTGCCCCTGCGTCCTGGTGCCGGCGGCCACACCTCCAGTTCCGTGCCTCTGTCGGCTCCGCTCACCGGCACGGCGGCACCGGCCCGCGCGAGGACGGGAATGCGCGACAGAGGGGCGTCGAGCAGCACTTCGCCCGGCCCCTCGTGCACCTCGCCGGTGACCGTCTCGTACCAGCGCCCGTACGGCAGCCGCACCGGACGCCGGCGCATGCCCTCCTCCAGGACGGGCGCCACCAGCAGCGCGTCCCCCAGCAGGAAGGCGTCACCGCACTCGCGCAGCGAACGCTCGCGAGGGTGCTGCCACCACAGGGGGCGTACATACGGAGCTCCCGTGCGGTGGGCCACATGAGCGAGTGTCGTGAAGTACGGGCGAAGCCGCTCCCGTTCGGCCATCGCAGCCGCACAGCCCTCCAGGACCTCACCGCCGAACGCCCAAGGTTCCCGCGAACCGGCTCCCTTGGCGCCGTGCGCGTGGAAGTGCGGGTACCAGGCGGCGAGTTGGAACCAGCGCAGATACAGCTCCGGAGACGGTGAGCCGGTCGTCCCGCCGATCCCTGGGCCCGAGTACGGCACACCGCACAGCCCCATTCCGACGACCAGGGACAGCGACGCACGCAGCCCCTCCCACCCGGTGGGAACCTCCCCGCCCCAGGTGCCGCCGCCGCGCTGCATGCCCGCCCAGCCCGAGGACATGAGGACGAACTCGTTGCCGGTGCCGGTGCGGGAGTCCGTGCCTGTGCTGGTGTTCGTGCCGTTCTCCGCTGCCTCGCCGGTCGCGGCGCCGCCGGTCACCGGCGCGTCGCCTGTGTCGGCGTCGGTCACGTCCCTGCCTGCCGATGCGGAAGTCACCGCTCTCCCGGCCCGTCCGGGCGCCACCAGCTCCACGCCATCGGTCCTCAACTCGGCGGAAAGGCGCGGCAGATCGTCGGCCGTCCTTCCCCGCCCTCCCCTGAGAAGCCGGTGTCCGGCATGCCTGTCCTCGTCCAAGCGCAGGGCGCGCAGCGGCAGTTCACGCTCGCGGTATCCGGTGGCCGCATCGCGTGCCCGGCGGGCGGACCCCGAGAACTGACCCGAGTGCTGATAGCCCAGAGCCCAGCCGGGCGGCAGTGACGGCGCACCCGTGAGCCTCGCCCAGCTGTGCAGCACGCGTGCGGGCGGCCCGGCGATCACCCAGTAGCGCAACGGCCCGCCGTCCATCCGGATCTCGCTTGACCCCGGCCGGTCGTGTCCCGACCCTCTGCCTTCCACGCCCTCCCGTACCGTCACCCGGCCCTCTCCCGGGTTGTCGTGGAAGACCAGGTGCGTGCCCGCGTCCGCCACGACCAGCTGCACGGGCATGGTGATGTGCGGCATGCCGTCGTCCGGGGCCGCGGCCGCGTCCGGGGCGGCACCCTCCCAGTTGCGCAACCGGTACGAGCCGTTCGGCAGCGGCGGCCCACAGGCATGCCCGCCCAGGCCGAAGAAGCGGGCGTCGGCGGCCACTTGGGAGCGGTGCATCCAGCGGCCACCCCCGGCCCGGGGGGACGCCGATGGTTCCGCCACCCGCTCCCGCGGTGCGGCAGGCTCCCCGCCCTCGGTGGACCCGCCGCCCGCCGCATCCTGAGCCGTCGCGCCCGCCTCCCCGTTCTTCCCGTTCCGCTGGGCGAGCTGCCGTTGCGCGTAGGGCCCTCGCCCTCCGGTCGCCTCCCACCAGCGCGGCGGCAGGTCCCTGCGGAGCAGTTCGCCGCCCGGAGTGCACACGTCCACGGTGCCGTGCCGGGTGACGGTAACGAGCAGCCGCTCGGAGACCACCCGCCACCCGCCGTCCTTGTCCGGCTCCAGCACCGCCCGCGTGTCCGGCGTCGGAGCAGGCCCGGGCAGCGCCGAGGACGGGCACGGCTCCGCCCCGTCCCAGCCCAGGAAGACTGCTCCGCCCGTCGCCACCTGCACCAGGAGCGATGAACGTCCGAACTGGATCAGTCCGCCCCCCGGCCGCGCCAGCGCCCCGCTCGCCGACCCGGGCACGCGCGCCCTCTCGGCCCCCTGCGGCTGCTCCCGGCCGGCGGCCGTACGACGGCGCCCCCACGAGGAGCCCCCGGACCGCGCCCGCCAGGCCGCGCCCGCCGCCCTCACCGTCCCCACCAGGCCACGCCCATCCATGCTGTTCAGGGTGCCAGCGGGGTGCGGCAGCCGTCATCGGCGTTCAACTGGAGTTCATCCAGGGACCATCCGCTCTTGTCGTGCGCCCCTGCGCCTCCACGTACACCCCGTCGATGTGTGGTGCGCGCGCCCGTGCCTCTCACAGTCGGAGCATGGTCCCGCCACATTCGCCTCGAGCCCGGCATGTGGTGTGCGCCCTGGCGTGAGGGATGGCCGCATGGCATCGTCCTGATCAGTCAGACGTACGCCCGCCAGGCGTGCCGCCAGCCCAAACGGACCGGGAGCCGCCATGACCACAGCGCACAGCACACCGCAGCCGCAGCCCGTTACGCCGGAACCCCTCTGGCAGCCGGACGCGGACCGCGTGGCTGGCGCACGGATCACGCGTTTCCAGGCGTGGGCGGCCGAACACCACGGTGCGCCCGCCGCCGTCCCCGGTGACCCGGAGGCGAGCTACGCCGCGCTGCACCGCTGGTCCGTGGAGGAGCTGACGGCGTTCTGGACGGCGCTCACCGAGTGGTTCGACGTCCGCTTCTCGTCCCCGTACGAGACGGTGCTCGCCGACTCCGCGATGCCCGGCGCCGAATGGTTCCCCGGGGCGAAGCTCAACTACGCCGAGCACGCACTGCGCGCTGCGGAGGACCCGGCGCGCGCGGACGATCCGGCCCTTCTTCACGTCGACGAGGAGCACGAGCCCCGCCCCGTCACATGGCGCGAACTGCGGCGCCAGGTGGGCTCGTTGTCCGCCGAGCTTCGCCGCATCGGCGTGGGCCCGGGCGACCGCGTCAGCGGCTACCTGCCCAACATCCCGGAGGCGGTTGTCGCCCTGCTCGCGACCGCCGCCGTCGGCGCGGTGTGGACGTCGTGCGCGCCCGACTTCGGTGCCCGCAGCGTCCTGGACCGCTTCCAGCAGGTCGAGCCCGCCGTCCTGTTCACGGTGGACGGATACCGCTACGGCGGCAAGGAACACGACCGCCGCGAGACCGTGGCCGAACTCCGCCGCGAACTGCCCAGTCTGCGCGCGGTGGTTCACGTCCCCCTGCTCGGCACGCCCGCGCCCGAGGGAATGCTCGAGTGGTCCGCGCTCACCGGCTCGCAGGACAGCGAACCCGTCTTCGAGCAGGTCCCCTTCGCACACCCCCTGTGGGTCCTGTACTCGTCGGGAACCACCGGGCTGCCCAAGGCCATCGTGCAGTCGCAGGGCGGCATCCTCCTGGAACACCTCAAGCAGCTCGGACTGCACTGCGACACCGGCCCCGGCGACCGCTTCTTCTGGTACACGTCCACGGGCTGGATGATGTGGAACTTCCTCGTCTCCGGCCTGCTGACAGGCTGCACCGTCGTCACCTACGACGGCAGCGCCGGATACCCGGACATGAACGCCCAGTGGAACGTGGCCGCCCGTACCGGCACGACCTTCTTCGGTACGTCGGCGGCGTACATCATGGCTTGCGGCAAGGCGGACATCCATCCGGGCCGCGACCTGGACCTCTCCGGCGTCAATTGCGTCGCCACCACCGGCTCGCCGCTGCCGCCCGACGGCTTCCGCTGGATCCACGACGAGATCTCCCACGACATGTGGATCGCCTCCGTCAGCGGCGGCACCGACGTGTGCAGCTGCTTCGCCGGCGCAGTCCCCACGCTCCCCGTGCACGCGGGTGAGCTGCAGGCCCCCTCACTCGCGACCGATCTGCAGTCCTGGGACCCGCAGGGCAAGCCCCTCACCGACGAGGTCGGCGAGCTCGTCGTCACCCGCCCCATGCCGTCCATGCCCATCCACTTCTGGAACGACCCGGACGGTTCTCGCTACAGGGACAGCTACTTCGAGATGTTCCCGGGTGTCTGGCGGCACGGCGACTGGATCACGCTCACCGGCCGCAACACCGTTGTCATTCACGGCCGTTCGGACTCCACGCTCAACCGCCAGGGTGTCCGCATGGGTTCGGCCGACATCTACGAGGCCGTCGAGCGTCTGCCGGAGATCCGCGAGTCCCTCGTCATCGGCGTCGAGCAGGCCGACGGCGGCTACTGGATGCCGCTCTTCGTCCACCTCGCCCAGGGGGCCGAGCTCGACGACGCGCTGCGTGACCGCGTCAAGCGCACCATCCGTGAAGGGCTCTCACCGCGCCATGTGCCCGACGAGATCATCCAGATCGACGGCGTGCCGCACACCCTGACCGGAAAGCGCCTCGAAGTACCGGTCAAGCGCCTTCTCCAGGGCACCCGGCTGGACAAGGCCGTCAACCCCGGCTCCGTCGACGACGTCGAACTGCTGCGCTTCTACGAACGGCTGGCCCAGGAGCGCAACGGCTGACCGGGCCCGCCAGGGCGCCACTGTCAGACCCCCTGATTACGGTGAGTGAGCAAGTGATCCGTACGGTCCGAGGGGGAGCCCATGGCACACACCAGAAGCCGCAAGCGCAGCCGTCGCCGCATCCTGCGCCGCGAAGCACCGAGCATCGTGCCGGTCCTGGCCGACGAGGTGCACTTCGCCCGCATGCGTACCTACGGGTCCTTCGCCTTCGACGATCACCGGAGCTATCTGCGCCAACTCGAGGAACTGCTGCGTTCGCTGACGGCAGATCATGTGCACACTCGACTGGCGCTGTTCGACGCTGTCGACTACGAGCTGTTCTGCCAGGAACAGGCGCTCGACCCCGACACCGCGGTCAGCCGTAACCGGTACGTCGCGGAGGTCGCCGCTGCCGGCACCACAGTGCCGTACGGAGGGCAGACCCTGGGCCGGTTGTTGCCCGAGCTACGCGACGCACACGCCTGCCGTCTCACCTGGCAGACCGGGGTGGAGATCCTGGCCCGGGTGGGATCGTGCGGACGCTGCGGGAGCGACATCGGGAGGGCGGCCTTCGACAGGGCCGCGCGGGCGGTGAGCGCGGTGCTCGACGCCGCGGGCTCCGGCGTCCATCACCTGGTCGTCAGCGTCGCCGTCGCGGGTTCACCCCTCGTCACCGCAATGGACGTGCGGCGTACCGGCGAAGGCGCCCTCGACGCCAATGAGTCCGCGGTGCTGGCACTGACCACCGCCCTCGCCGCGGGCATCGCCACCGGCAGCGACGGAGGTCTCGTGCTGCGTACGGAAACAGCCGGCCCGCGAACGGAAGCGGGCGAGGCCGCAACGGCCGCCGCCGGCACCGGCGGTGACAGGCATGCGGTGCGTGACGTGGTGCGCGGCTGGCAACTGGACCCTTCGGCATGCTGGCTACGGCCGCTGAGCGCCGCCGAGGTCTTCGCCGCGTACTGCACGGACCCTGCGACCCGAGAGCCCGTCGCCCCCGAGCCCGGCGTCGAGCATGCCCCTGGCCATGACCTTCCGCACCCCGGAGGTGAACTGCACTGCTGACCCGGTCCGTCGGCCGCCTCGGAAATGTTCGGGCCCGTCAGGCGATGCCGGCAGAGCAGCCGGTGTTCGCAAGTGCTCTCAGGACGGCGAGGATGCTTCGCCCGCGCCGCCGCTCGTCCGGCTCACTCGCCGGAGAGCACGGCCTGGGCGGCGATGCGCGAATCCTGCGCGGAGTCGGCGGCCCGCGCCGCGGAGGCCGCACGCTCGCACTGCGCCAGCGTGTGCTTGGCGAGCGTGGCCCGCACGTACGGAATGGAGGCGGCACCCATCGACAGGCTGGTCACGCCAAGCCCCGTCAGCACGCAGGCCAGCAGCGGATCCGCGGCAGCCTCGCCGCACACGCCGCAGCTCTTCCCCTCCGCCGCCGCGGCCTCGGTGGCGAGCGCCACCAGGTCCAGCAGCGCGGGCTGCCAGGGATCCTGCAACCGGGAGACCGCACCGACTTGACGGTCCGCGGCAAAGGTGTACTGCGCGAGATCGTTCGTCCCCAGAGAGAGGAACTCCACCTCCTGCAGCACCGACCGGGCCCGCAGCGCCGCCGACGGCACCTCCACCATCACGCCGCACTTGGCCTCCAGGCCCGCCTCCCGGCAGGCGGCGGCGAAGGCCTTGGCGTCGGCGCGGTCGGCCACCATGGGGGCCATCACCTCGAGATAGACGGGCAGCCCGTCGGCCGCCTTCGCGAGCGCGGTGAGCTGCCCCCGGAGCACCTCGGGATGGTCGAGCAGCGTACGCAGACCACGGACGCCGAGAGCCGGGTTCGGTTCATCGCCAGGGGTGAGGAAGTCCAGCGGCTTGTCGGCCCCGGCATCCAGGACGCGCACGACGACACGTCCCTCGGGGAACGCCTCGAGCACCTGCCTGTAGGCCGTGACCTGCTTCTCCTCGGAGGGCGCCTTCGTGCTGTCGTCGAGGAAGAGGAACTCGGTACGGAACAGCCCGACGCCCTCCGCCCCGGCCTCGAGGGCGGCACCCACATCGGCGGGCCCGCCGACGTTCGCCAGCAGTGGCACGTTGTGACCGTCGGATGTCGCTCCAGGCCCCTTGGCCGCGTCCAGCGCCGCCCTCCGTTCCTGGGCCTCCCGGGCCAGCTCGGCCTGTTCGGCTTCGCTGGGCGAGACACGCACGGTTCCGGAGCTGCCGTCGACGGCGACGACGGTTCCCTCGGCCACGTCACACGCACCCGCGAGTGCCACCACGGCGGGCACTCCCAGGGCCCGGGCGAGAATCGCACTGTGACTGGTCGGCCCGCCCTCCTCCGTCACGAAGCCGAGCACGAGGGACGGATCCAGCAGTGCGGTGTCCGCGGGGGCCAGGTCGCGAGCGACGAGCACGAACGGCTGGTCGCTGTCCGGCACGCCGGGCATCGCCACGCCCATCAGGCGCGCCACGATGCGATTGCGCACGTCGTCCAGGTCCGCCACCCGCCCGGCCAGATACTCGCCGGCCCCGGCCAGCAGCGCACGGTAGGAGGCAAAGGCGTCGTAGACGGCACGTTCCGCCGTGCTCCCGACGGCGATGCGGCGCTCCACGTCGGCCAGCAGTTCGGGGTCCTGGGCCATCATGGCCTGGGCCTCCAGCACGGCCTGTGCCTCGCCGCCCGCGAGATTTCCCCGTGCCATCAAGTCGTTGGCCACAGCCTCGACGGAACGCTGCGCCCGCTGCTGCTCCCGCGGCGTCTCGGATTCGGGGATCTGCCGGGCAGGCGGCTCCATGACGGCCGTGCCCATGTGCCGTACCTCGCCGATCGCCACTCCGTGGCTTACGCCGACGCCTCGAAGGGTTGTGTCCATCTCACTCATCTCCGGTTGCTGCGGTGAGCCCGGCACCGCTGTACGTCACCGGCACCGATGCTCTGCGAGGGAGTTCGTAGGGGTGTCACTTCCACTTGAAGAGCGTCGTGCCGGTGTCGACGGCACCTTCCTCGAGGACGGCACCGAGTGAGTCCGAGGAGGCCTCGAGAGCGATCACGGGGGAAATGGGCGACTTCCCCGCCTGTTCGATGACGGACGGGTCCCAGCGCACGAGCGGCTGTCCGCGCTCCACCGTGTCTCCCTTGGAGGCCAGGAGTTCGAACCCTTCTCCGTTGAGCTGCACAGTGTCGATCCCGAGATGAGTCAGCACACCGCGTCCGTCCGCGTCGACGACGACGAAGGCGTGCGGATGCAGCGAGACGATGATCCCGTCGACGGGGGAGACGGCCTCGATGGGCCCCCGCTCCGGGTCCACCGCGGTACCGGGACCGACCATCGCTGCGGAGAAGACAGGGTCGGGCACCGCCGAGAGTCCGACGGCGACTCCGGCCAACGGGGACGTAACGGTGGTCATGGTGCCTCCCGGTGAGGGAACGGAACGTCCGCCGTCCCCGACCTGACCTGGACGGCGCCTCGTTGAGAAGCGTAAGTCATGGAAACCGCCCGCTCAGCGCGTGCGAGAGGGCGTGGCGTGTGCGTCCCCCACCGCGCCCCGGGCGTGCGCCCCGGACCCCTGCGGCGAAAACAATTTGCCTCCGCTCCTACTGCCCGGTACTGTGCGGAGGCCGACCGAGAGCCCGACTGCTCGGCCGGAAGCCCCAATTCGATTGCAGGGCAAGGACTTTGATAGTGTCGGGATCACCGAGAGGGAAGCGCCCGGAGTGGCCCGTGAGGGTTGTGATGGAAGCGTCCGTTCTTTGAGAACTCAACAGCGTGCCAAAAGTCAACGCCAGATATGTTGATACCCCGCATCCCCGGGTTTTTGGGGGTGTGGATTTCTTTGATGACAGCGAGGACGCTGTGCACGACCGGGATTATTCCTCCTGGTTGTGCCGCTCTTTGTGGTCTGTCTTTTTGAAGGCATTCACGGAGAGTTTGATCCTGGCTCAGGACGAACGCTGGCGGCGTGCTTAACACATGCAAGTCGAACGATGAAGCC